>CASFPN010000017.1 GCA_949296425.1 uncultured bacterium | reverse complement strand
TACAAGCCCAGGATAAAAACCTTGAATTAAGGTTAAAACAACTGGATACAGAACAAGATGCAATTTCTACAGAAATTGAAGCTGTACAAAAAGTTATTGAAAAGAACACGGAAAGTTCATTCAAAACGTTCGGATAGAATAGTATCGCACTATAATTGAAGATAGTTTACGGTTACACACCGGCGTATGAAGTTACGTCATCCTAAATTTGTGTAAGGAGGCGTATTCATATAATAGATTTGTTTCCTTTCCCTTTATAAATCTAACGACCCAAAAGGTCGTTTTTTTTAGTTTTCGGCTTTATACAATCTTGCAAAAAAACAAGCAACGTGCTGAATTGAATCTACTCTTATCCACTGTCTTGTAGCTTTAAATCTTATTGAATAAAGTGAACGCGTTTGATTTTTATGAGAATAATTATTTTCTTCGCAATTAAACAGCGAAAATTGTGATTTTGCAGCTTTTTTACAGGCTTCTAAAAGTTTTTTTTCAAGCTTTTCTTCACCTAAAAATTTTGCAAGATAATAAGCTGCAACAAGGCCTTCAGAACGTGCACCGTCAGGATAATAATGATCTCCGTAATTGTAATAATATCCGCCTTCATAGTCAATATATGGAGAATCATCACGTTTGTACATTTTTTCCATCATAGTATTTGCATCAGTAAATACAAAATTCAGATAATTATCTTTTTTGAAATTTTTATCTTTTGCCCATTCTTCAATTGCCTGCATAAGCCATGCATCTGACGGTAAAGCAGTGAATAAATCTCCGTATACTTTCGGTCGTTCCTCTATAATCCAGTCCAGCGCTTTTTTAGCAATTTTTCTTGTTTCTTTTACTAGTTTTTCATCATCAAAGAAATTATTGGCAAATAATGCTAAGCCTAAAAGAGCTTCACCAGGATAATAGAAAGAAAAAGTAGCTTTTCTTTCTTCATCAGTCATATTAATAAGAGGCTGCCCGTTTTGGAAAGCCGGATGAATATAATATCCCAAAATTTCTCCGTTTTTATAAACTCTGCTTAAAATGTGTCTTACATAACCTTTTATATATTCATCATAGGTTTTATCTCCGGTAAAATTTCTGTACTGCATCAATGCAACAAGAAAAACTCCAGAGCCGCCAAGTTTTGATTTTCTGTTATAAAAAGCATAATAAGCTTTACCCCACTTGGTTTCATGCTCTCGGGTAATTGAAATACTCCAGTCAATAGCTTTTTTTGCAGCAACAATATATTTTTCATCTGCAGTAAGCTGATATGCCCTTATTAATGAAATTATCCCCCCGCAATGTCTTAAGTCATTGTAATAAAGGTTGTCTTCTTTTCTTGTCGGATGTTCATGGTCTTTTCTGGAGTCATCCGTACAATCGTAATAATACAAAAATCTTCCGTCTTCATACATATTATCAAGTAGAAACTGAGAGGATTTTATAATTTGATTATATAAAGTTTCATAGTTGAAATCATTATACAAAATATTTCCGCGATATAAGGGAATACAGGAATCGTTAAAAGTTATAAATGCACGCGAACGGAATAAAAAATATTCATAAGTTTTCGATGCGGATAGAATTTTTAGCCTTTCTGATATACTGTTTGTCATTTTACCAATCGGAGTTTTTTTCACAACAGTATTCAAAACAGATCTTAAAGCAAGATGATTCAATGTAATTGCATCGGTCGGCATATAACAATAAGACACTCCGTCACTTCTCAATTCCAAACCGTTAACACCAATTTCAAATCGCGCATCGTTAAAATGTTCTGTATTCAATTCAGATGCTCTTATTTTCCTTCTGTCAATAATACATTCAAGCATTATTCTGCAGGCATTTTTATTCTCAACATCAAATTCGGCAAGTCTTTTATGTTGCCTTAGCATTTCTATATTACGGTTTATAGTCTTTTCAAAATCAGCCTTTCTGCTGCCATATCTTAAAAATTTTTTGCCAGACTGAAAAAGAGTTATATAAGTGAAGGTCTCATCAGGCTTAAAATCAATAATCCCGTTAAAATTTAAATCATCAATCTTTACAGAACTGCCATCAATAATGGCGCTGCGTACACGCTTCAAAAGTTCATTTACAACAGAAAAATCCTGATTATAATATTCTCTTTCTTTATCATTAAATTCCTTAAAATCAAGCATAGAAAAATAATAACATTAAATTCACATTATAGCAAATTATTATTTGACGGCAAGAAATGCTAAAGATCTGAGGGCATTCATTTTATATAAATAATTTATCTTCTAATCTTGCGAACATCAAAGCGCCTGATAAAACGTAAAGATTTCTTTAATCTTTTGACATGCTGAAAAAGTTGTTGTTCAATAAGAATAAGACTTGGTAGGAATTTATGTACATAAAACAACTGGAGATAGATAATTTTAAATCATTTGCCAACAAATCGGAAATCCCCCTGCTTAAGGGTTTTACTACAGTTTCCGGGCCTAACGGATCAGGCAAAAGCAATATCATAGACAGCATATTATTTGCACTAGGACTTGCAAATGCAAGTGAACTTCGTGCAGAAAATTTATCCCATTTTATCTCGACTTATACAAAAAGAAATGAAGCTTTTGTGAAAGTAACCTTCGGAGACACTGAAAACGGTGACGATTTAAGTATCGGCAGAAAAATCAGAAAAACAACACAAGGTTACGCCAGCACATACTATATAAATGACAGCGTTACAACGCTTACCAATGTACATGCAGTATTAGAAAAATATAATGTTACCCCAAACAGTTATAATGTTATGATGCAGGGCGATGTAATGGGCATTACAAACTGCTCGCCGAAAAACCGCAGAAAAATAATTGATGAAATAGCAGGAATTGCAGACTTTGACAGGCGTATAGAACAGGCAACCGGAGAGCTTGAAACTGTTGAACAGAGAGTTGAACGTTCTACCGTAATTTTAAATGAAGTAGACAATCGCCTTGAACAGCTTAAAGAAGAACGTGAGGTTGCACTCAAATATCAAAAATTAAGAGAAGAAAAACAAACCCTTGAAAGCCAAATTAACAAAGTCAGATTTTTTGATTTGAAACGCAATCTTGAACAGGCGCATGAAAATATCTTAGAATTTACAAAAAAGAAAAAAGAAGAAGAAATTAAAAATAAAGACCTTGATGAAAGATTAAACCTGATTAAACAAAAATATCAGGAAGTATCAGAACTTGTAAAAGAAAAAGGGGAAGCACAACAAATTGAATTAAAAAAACAGGAAGAAACCCTAAAAGGCGAAATTGACCGGAAAAATAACGCATCAAATTATGCCGACAAACAAATTCATGACGGACTGCGTTCTATTGAAAATGCAAAAAACGGTATAGAAGGTTTTAAAAAGAAAATAGAAGATTTTAAATTAAAAATCGGACTTAAAGATGATGAAATAGAAGGTATAAAAACAAATATTTCAACTCGGGAAGCAGAACTGAAAAAAATTCTGGAAGACATGACAGGCCTTAATGCAACTGCAGACCAGCATATTGAACGAAGAAACAATTTAAGAAAACAGCTAGAAGCCTTAAAAGATGAAGAAACAAAGCTTATTCAGACTAAACTTCCCTTGGAAAGTGAATTAAAAAATCTTCAACGCGACCTTGAGGATGCAAAAGCAAAACTTGAAGAATTAAACGAAATGAAAGCAAATTTTGCATCAAATCAAGACTTGAAAAAAACTCTTGTTGAACAGTTACAAAAAGAAATGGCTGATTTTAAAATCATTCAGCAAAATGCAATGCACGATCTGGATTTAACAAAAAATGAAATCAACGATTTAAATTATAATATCCAGATGGCATACAGAAAAATTTCAACAATGGAGGCTAAAAAACAAGCAGCGGAAGATGCCAACTTCGGACGTGCAATAGATACAGTAATGAATGCAAAACTTCGCGGGGTTCATGCACCTCTTGTAAAACTGGGTACAGTTGATAAAGAATATTCTGTTGCAATGGAAGTGGCATTTGGCGGAAGAATGGCGCATATTGTAGTGGATGATGAACACGTTGCATCAGTTGCGATAGAACTTTTAAAATCTTCAAATGCGGGCAGAGCAACCTTTATTCCGCTTAACAAAATTAAAAAAGCTCCCACAAAATTGCAGCTTCCTAAAGACAAAGGCGTTATTGATTTTGCAATTAATCTTATTGATTTTGATGATGAATATATTGACGCATTTTATTATGCTGTTGGCGATACAATTGTTGTAGAAGATCTAGAATCTGCTAAAAGACTTATAGGCAGATACAGAATGGTAACCTTACAGGGAGAACTTCTTGAAAAATCCGGTTCAATGACGGGCGGAACAAAATTGAAAACAGGTTTAAGCTTCAGCCAGAATGATGATGATGAATTAAACAAATTTAAAGACCGTTTGAAAGAAATGGAGCAAAAGCTCGGCTCTCTTGAAAACAAAAAGACTTCACTTGAACAAAAACTTGAAGATGTAAGAGGAAAATATTCTGATTCAATGAGTGAATTTTCAAAATCAAAAGCCGAACTTGATAATATGAATCAAAACTTTGAAAACAGTGAAAATATTCTTAAAGAAAAATCTGATTTTATAGCCAAAACAGAGCCTGAAATTGCAGAGTTAAACAAAAAGTTAGACAAACTTGAAGAAAAAAATGTAAAAATCTATGATGATATGACACTCTGTCAGGAACAGATAGAAGAAGTAGAAAAACTTATTAATGACAAAGATTTAAAAGAGCTTAAAGAAAAAACTGAAGGCGTCGAGCACGAAATCAAACGCCTTCAAACCAACCTTATGAATGCAAACAACGATAAAAATGAACTTAACAGACAGATTGCATTCCACAATAATCTCATCGAAACAAAAGAAGAAGAAATAACAAATATTGAACATAACAATGTAAAGCTCGAGGAAGATAAAAAACGTTACAAAAATGATATTGAAGAATTAAACAAAAAAATGGAAGAACTTCATGAGCAAATTGAACAAATAGAAGAAAAGTTAGGCAAATTGCTCAAAGAACGTGATGATATTAACAGCGAATTAATTGAGCTTGAAAAACAAAAACATATAAGAGTCGCCGATATTGAAAGAATTGCGGAACAAATAGAATCCTTTAAGGCCCGCAGACGGGAACTTGAACCGCAACTTGAAAACGCTAAAAAAGATCTTGAAGATGCCGGAGAAGATGTCAACAAACTCGAACCTGCAGAGATTTCAATAGATGAAATAACCTCAAAAATTAAACGTCTTGAAAGCAGAATGGCAGAACTCGGGGACGTTAATATGCGCGCTTTAGCCGCTTATGAAGAAGTTCTTACCCGTCAAAACGAACTAAAAGAGCAGATTGAAACGCTTTCTAAAGAACGTAAAGAAATTCTGGAAAGAATGCACGGTTATGAACAACTAAAAAAAGAAACGTTTATGAAAACATATAATCACATAAACGAAAATTTTAAAGAAGTATTCCATCAACTCTCTGAAGGTGAAGGTGAGCTTAAACTTGAATGTCCGGACGATCCCCTCTCAGGTGGGCTTACTATCGAGGCCCAACCCAGAGATAAAAAGCTTCAAAGACTTGAAAGTATGTCCGGCGGCGAAAAATCATTAACAGCTCTCGCATTTGTTTTTGCAATCCAGCGCTATATGCCCTCACCATTCTATGCGTTTGATGAAGTTGATGCAAGTCTGGATACAATGAATGTTGAACGTATCGCCCAAATGGTGCAGAATCAATCAAAAGATACGCAATTTATAGTAGTTAGCCACAGAAAACCTATGATAGAATCAGCTAATAGAACTTTAGGTGTAACTCAAAAAGAAAAAGGCATAACTAAAGTTACGGGTATTAAGTTAAGGGACGAATAATCAGGATATATGAGCACAGAGGCATTATTAAATTATAATATTGAGTTACCTGATTTAGGCTTATCAAAAGACGGCAAGCCTAAAAGTGAAGGGATAGGGATTCTGGTTGATATGGCAAAAGCCGGGAAAATTGACCCTTGGAACATTGATATTGTTGATGTTACTGACAAATATCTAGCGCACATGGTTCAGTTGAAATCACAAAACTTGAGAGTTACCGGCAGAACTTTTTTATTTGCCGCAATCCTTTTAAAGCTCAAGTCAAATGTGCTTGAAGGTATTGACATAATGCAGTTTGAATCACAGGAATCTGACAATGTAGAATACGACGATGACGGCTTTATTGTAGATTACGGAGAAGATGATTATGTCCCGACAAATAACGTAATTTCAATTGATGAAGTTCTTCAAAGACGTACAAGTGTAAGATTAAATCACAACCGCGTTGTTACTTTGAAAGATTTAATCAGACAGCTGCAATTTTACGAGAAGCTGGAGCACAAACAATCTTTAAAAAGCGCACATGAACGAGCAAAAAGGAGAGTACAGTCATATTCAAAACTTACTCCTGACGATATTGTTAATCTTGCACATGAAGAATATATAGAATCATGTGTGCTAACATTAAAAGAAAATCTCGGACAAATTTTTGAAAAAAATGAGAAAATAGAATTAAACGAATTAACACTTCTGGGTATGGACAGAATAAGTGCGTATATTGCTCTTTTATTTCTGACTGCAGAAACTGATTACGATTTAAAACAGGATGAATTTTATTCTGATCTGTATGTTGTAAAAGGTGAAGATAAACATGTGCAAGTGAATTGAGATTCTGAAATAAGTTCAGAATGACGGTCTAAAAAGATAAGGATTGCCAAAAGGGTAAAAAAATGAATACCGAACAGTTAAAATCAAGAATAGAAGCAGTTTTATTTATAACAGCAAGAGCAGTTTCCTTGGACGAAATAGCAACGATACTGGGAGAAGATACAGAAACAATAGAAGAAGCAATTCTTGAACTTATTATGGATTATTCAACAAGAGAAGGTGCTCTGGAAATTGATGATGAAAACGGTTACATATTACAGGTCAAAGAAGATTATATGGATTTAGTTGAACTACTTTGTCCGGTTGATTTGAAGCCTGCAGTTTTGAGGACTCTTTCCGTTATTGCTTTAAAAGAACCTATAAGACAAACCGATTTAAAAGAACTGCGGGGTTCAACTGCCTATGAGCATGTACAGGAACTTGTTGAAAAGGGGCTTGTTGCAAAAACGCGCGACAAAAACGGTAGGAGTTTCAATCTTAAAACAACTTCTAAATTCGCGGAATATTTTAAACTCAAAGGGGATACACGTTCTCTTGCAAAAATTTTGGAAATAGATAAAGGCGTAAAGGATAATGACATCCGTCAATAATTCAAAAAAATTTATAATAACAATAATATTTGTTTTAATAGTAGTTGCGGTATTTTGGAAACTTCTGCCGGTATATTTTTACCAGATGGGACAAAATAATCTTAAAAATAGTGATTATATACAGGCCTACAAAAACATGCGTCTGGCATACAAATTTAACAGACACAATAAAGATTTCCGCTACGGATATACACAGTCACTTGTTAATCTTACACCGACAGTAAAGATTCAAAAACAACTTTTTGAAATAGCTGAAAGCGCTGAAAATGATGGGGCACGCCAGCTTGCTGAATTGGAAATTGCGAAATGGCAGGATAATATCATTTCCAATATAGGAGAAAACTATATTGAACAGGTTCCGATTGATAACAAAATTATAAGGTGGGACGAAAAAACTTTCCCTTTGAAAGTTTTAATATCTGACAAAAGCAACATTGAATTGCCGCCGTATTACAGATCTGAGATTTTAGAGGCTTTTGCTCAGTGGCAAAATTCTTCAGGCTTTTTAGAATTTGCTGAGGTTACAAATGATAAAGATGCCGATATTATTATAGAAATAGTTCCTCTGCCGGCTAACGTCTGTGAAAATGAAGTATGCAGATATGTTGTAGGATTTACGATACCAAAATATCAAGGGTCACAACTCAAAAAAATGATAATCACATTGTATGATAAAGACCCTTACGGAAATTATTTTTCCGATAAAGAATTATACAATACAATATTGCATGAAATAGGTCATGCCTTAGGGATTATGGGGCACAGCTACAGTTCTGAAGACTTAATGTATATGTCCACTGAAAACAGCTTTTATGCTCCATACAAAAATTCTTTCCAGTATCTTTCAACAAAAGACATAAATACAATTAAGCTTTTGTACAAACTTATTCCGGATATAACCAACACACCTTTGAAAGAGTTTGAAACAAAAGGTCTTATATATGCACCGGTAGTTCTCGGGACTTCCGAAGATATTTCCTCAAGAAAACTTGAAGAAGCTAAAAATTACATAAAAAATGCACCGGATATAGCTGGAGGTTATATTGATTTAGGAATTGCTTACGCAGAATTAGAAAAGCCAAAAGAAGCGGTTAAAGCGATGAGTAAAGCTCTGGAACTCGCAAAATCGGATAATGAAAAATATATGGTCACTTATAACCTTGCAACCTTATATATGAATAACCAAAAACTTGACAAAGCATTGATGTATGCTAAAGAAGCACAAAATATAAGTAATTCAGAAGAAATAAAAGATCTAATAACAAATATAAACCACGCAAAATCGTCAAAAAATAAACCTTTTAAAGATAAAAATTTTATGAAATAAACGGCAAAAAAATTTTTTACGAGTTTTAAAATATAAAAAAGGGGTTGTTATGCTTTCTGCAATTGATTCAATTGACAAAAATAATATTTCCTTTACAAGTGTTGTACCTTTACGCGTATTTATAGACGGAATGGAAACGTACAATACTCAGCATCTAAAATCCGCAGCGCATAGTCTTACTGCAATTCTCGCGGGGCCGGCAAAAGGAGATAGTAAAAAATTAACGATAATAAGAAAATTTGCCAAGCACGATCCGGATTATAATATAGAATACGGATTTAACGGATATCCAAAAAAGAAAAATCAAAAAAATATTCGTCCATCAGACTATTTCAGATGTATATTTGATATTTTTTCAGGCGGAGGAAGCTTTTTGTTCACTGGAGCACAGGCAGAAAAGTTAAGAGAACTGGGAAAATCTATAGGCTCTGAAAAAGCAGTCTGCAAATCCAAAAAAGTTGCAAACAGTTTTGATCTACAGACTGCAAAGCACTATTACGGATTTGTTATAGGAAATTTTATGCGTTCCTTAAAACTCAGAATAAAAGAAACATTTGATACAAAAACAAAAATCAGAATCGGAAAACCTGTTGAATTACATATAAATATGACAAGTAATAAAAAATACGGGCAGAAAAGCTTTAAAATGGAACTTGACAGTATAGATTTTAAACCTGTTGGCACTTAACAATATCTTCACAATCTCTTTAAAAATAATATTGTTTAATGTATATTTAACTGGTTTGGAAAATTAAGATATGGAGATTAACGAGATGTATAACGTGGCAATCATCGGTGCAGGACCTGCAGGAATTTTTGCGGCATTAGAAATAACAAAATTAAAACCCGACTGGAAAGTTGTACTTATAGAAAAAGGTGAAAAAATTGAAAAAAGAAAATGTCTGTTGCGCGAAGGCTACGCAAAATGCCCTACCTGTAAAAAATGCGGTCTTCTCTGCGGCTGGGGCGGTGCAGGAGCTTTTTCTGACGGAAAGCTGACTCTCACACCTGATGTCGGCGGTCATCTTGTTGATTATATGGACAGAAAGCATGTTGAAGATTTAATTGATTATGCAGACCAATTATATCTTGATTTCGGCGCAACTGAAGAAGTTTTCGGGACTGATATGAAAACGTTCAGAGAACTTGAAAGGCAAGCTGTTCTTGCAGAATTAAAACTCGTACATTCTCCTGTCAGACACCTCGGAACAGAAAGAAGCCTTGATGTTTTAAAAAGCATGCAGGACTATCTGAGTGAACGAATAACAATTTTAAACAATGTAGCAGCAAAATCATTTATTGTAGAATGTGAGCAGGTAAAAGGTATTGAACTTGATAACGGAGAAACAATTTGTGCTGAATACACAATTATTGCCCCCGGTAGAGAAGGTGCTGACTGGCTTACACAGGAATTTGCAAAACACAAAATAGGCATGGTAAACAATGCTGTTGATGTAGGCGTAAGAGTTGAACTTCCTGCCCCTGTTTTTGAACCGCTGACAGATAAGCTGTACGAATCGAAACTAATATACAATTCACCGACCTTCGGGGATGAGGTCAGAACTTTTTGTATGAACCCCAACGGTGAAGTTGTTCAGGAAAATTATAACGGAATTTCAACGGTAAACGGACACAGCTATGCTGAAAAAACTACAAACAATACAAATTTTGCGCTTCTTGTAAGCGAAAAATTTACAGAACCATTTAAAGAACCTATCCAGTACGGACAACACATTGCAAGATTAGCAAATATGCTTGGAGGCGGAATTCTTGTCCAACGCTTCGGCGACTTGCTTGATGGACGCCGTTCTACACCTGAGAGGATCAAATCAAGCATAATAAAACCGACACTTACATGTGCAACTCCAGGCGATTTAAGCCTTGTAATACCATACAGACAAATGACAAGCATCATAGAAATGCTTCAGGCTCTCGATAAAGTATGCCCCGGCACAGCTTCAAGATATACACTTCTTTATGGTATAGAAGTTAAATTCTATTCAGCAAGAGTTAAACTAACAAATGAACTTGAGACAGAAGGTGTTAAAAATCTGTTTGCAATAGGTGACGGTGCAGGTGTAACAAGAGGTTTGATACAAGCTTCGGCTTCCGGTGTACACGTTGCAAGAACAATATGTAACAGATAATTATACTAAAAAAGTTTTTATATCGTAGTTTACACAAGAAGCTACAATAATGTCATGCTAAACTTGTTTCAGCATCTGATTTCAAAGATGAGATATAAGAGTTTTTTAGTTAAATTGTTATTGTTATATAAGTTCCATAAAAATACCTGTTGCATAAATTTTAAAAATTTGATAAAAGAGTGTTATGGAACACAAAACAAATGTAATGCGTGAACTTGATAAGCTTAAAATTCAGTACAGACATTATTGCTATGTTGATACTGATGCCATAAGCGGCATCGATGTTGCAAGAGTTTTAAATCAAAATCCGTCACAAGTATTTAAAACACTTGTGACTATTGGCAAATCAAAAAAAATCTACATTTTTATGGTGCCAGTTGCAAATGAGTTAGATTTAAAAAAGGCTGCCAAAAGCGTTGGGGAAAAATCAATAGACATGATTAAATCAAAAGAACTTTTGCCTCTGACGGGATATATTCACGGAGGATGTTCACCTATTGGGATGAAAAAAATTTTTACAACAGTGATTGACAAAAGCGCAGAACAATTTGAAACTATTATTTTCAGTGCTGGAAAAATCGGCTATCAGGTTGAAATAAGCCTTACTAATCTCAGCAAAGTTATAAGATACAGTATTGAAGACATTATAGAACATTAAAAAAGCCCTGCACAGATGTGATTTTGTTGCCTGCGTGGTCTCGCAGGTGGGTGAACGCCTCGGATTATCCGTTTCCCGCTGGCGATACAAGTATCGGCGGGTATACTTCACATCCTGTCAGAGTCAATTCTCCCTTTTAAAATAAATGTAGGAACAAAATGAGCATCCGTACAGAGCTAATACATTATAACATATATTATTTACAAATTCAATATGAAGCAGGAGAAATTTATATCGCATTCTACATCAAATATTAGCAAATACTGCTTATGCTGAAGATTAACTTCTGTGTTTCAGTATCTAGCAATTAAATGCTTGAGTTTATTTTGAGAATCTGTTTGCACCGATATAAAAACCTACATATACAGATAAAATAATTATTGCGGCCGTATTAAAAATTATTAAATTCGGGGATTCATCAAAAAATGTGTTTAATAATGCTGTTACTATTGCTAAAACCAAGGCGGCAGCAGTATATATAAAAGTACTTTTCTTATTTTTAACAACTTTTATATTATGATAAAGATGCTTATTGTTCATAGAATCAACATTTGAAAGACTCATTGCCTTATCAAACACAGATTGCGAAATCTGATTATTTTCCAACAAACGATGACATGATTTTTCATAAGCTTTATTTAACTGAACTTCAACGAGTTTAAGCATTTCTTCTTTTGACAGGTTACCGACAGCTGATTCTTTTGTCATTTCAAAAGCAACATAAGCAAGTTTTTGCAATATACTTTCATGATACATATCAGGAATTCCAGAACGCAACAAATCAACATACTTATGAAAAGTCCATTCGGATATAATCTGTGTTAGAACTTTAGCAGTATCAGAGTTTTCAATGGCATCATCATTTGAAAATGCTTCGCCTGCAATATAAGTAAAATTATAAATCTTATCAAGAAATTCCTTTTTATGTTTTAACGCAATATCTTCAGGAATAACTTCTTCAGCCTGTTTAGTCAAATCTTTTGCAAAATCTTTATAATCAAATGTAGCAGCCATAAAACCCTCCTTAAATAATTATACCATGCTGCAGATATTTGGGCAAGTTTAATTTTTTAAGAGAAAGTCCCGGAGGAACCTCCGGAACTTTATTCTAACTCTGTATGTTTTTAAGTGATATCGTTGAATAAAAGGAGTTAGAAAAATCTAATAGGTACAATTTTTTTCAATTTACAGTTTATTCCGTCGACACCGCAGCCCTCTTCGTATTCTAACCCGCTGCAGTAAGGAGTATTTTTACCAACATAACCCATCCTGCATGCTCCGACATTAAACGGAACGCTTTTTTCCAGCCATATAATGGTTCTATTGCCTCGTACATTTATACCTTCCTGTTGAACACTTACCTGAAGATATTTAGAACTGTCTCCACCTGCACCTTGCGGATTTACATCTTTATCATAAGCCGGAATTACTCTTCCTGATAAAGTCATATAGAAAGGATAAACATCTTCCCAAAGTTTAGAATCACCGCTTTTTCCATCAATATCAACATAGACAGTATAACCGTATTCATTTGTATTTGGAACGCCAGTATAAGAGCCGGCCTGGGTATTATTAGCAAGAGCTGCTATTTGAGTCGGATTTTGACGAACATTGTATAATGCCATGCCGTTTCGTAAAACTATATCAGGTGTTTTTGATGAAAAATCCGTTGTATTTGAATTAATTAAATCTCCGGTACATACAGTAGTTCCGGATTTTGAATTTATCCGGGCTTCAAATTGCTCGCAAAAATTTTGCCCTTTACGCGGCAAAGTACGCGCCTTTGGAATGCAAGAACAAGATGATTGATTCCATTCTTCAGAATCTTTACATGCCGGAGGCCACGGATTAATATCAACAAACCCGCACACTTCTGGTGACCCGTCCCAGCGTTTGCCGCAAGGGGTCGCATCCAAAGAAGGAGTTGGGATATCGCAAGTCGGCTCAGTTACCGTATCTCCTCCGGTATTATCATGCCCTCCAGAGTTATCAGGATTATTTGAATCATCCGGAGTAGTTGGCGTAGTATCATCATTGACAGGCGGCTGGGGATTAATCGGGACACATGATATATTTTTCAGTGGAGCTTCCTCACTATACCCGCTGCCTCTTTTTATTCTATAACCGCTCGGACAAGTGATACATAACCCGGGATCTGGAACCCCGTAAGTTGTTCCACAGGGAAAAGAATTTGTATATACTCGGTACTCTGTCTCAACATAAGAGCCGCAGTTACAGTTTTCCCCGATACAAGGCTCCAAATCTGTATTAGCATTATCAAAGTTATTATATTGTTCCTGGGTATAACATGGATAGTTACAAGTTGTTTTATAAATATTTTTGAACGGACTCCTTGCGGCCACATCACTTCTGTAAGCATAAGTCATTGGACCTTGTCCGGGAGTACCGTCTGCTCCAAGAGCATTACCGCATTCTTTAAAATTGGTATTTCTACGCAGTCTACTGTGTTGCAATATATCGGCGCCATCAAAATACGGACAGGCAAAGGTTTTTGGAAAACCTTCGGAATCATATGAAGTTGCAACACAATCTTCAAGCCAACCACTGTAGGCAGTAGTAATGCATACATCACAATCTACTTGAGCGAAATCCCAGTTTACGGGGACTTCATCGCCGGCAGCAACAGCTTTTCCAAAGAAAGAATTAAACAATTTTTCAACAAACGCGGGTTTATGTATTGCCATATAAACTTCATTGTTTGGATCAAAATCACCCAAAAGTTGTCGGCTGACATCTGACAAAGTTGAATAAGCAGCATAATAAGTATAAGAAACGATCTTATCCAGCTTTTTTGCGGTTACTCCTATAGTCAATGCAATAATTACTGAAATTATAAGCATGACAATTATAATTTCCTGAAGGGTGTAAGCAGACTTAAACCCTTGATATGAGCTTAGATTGCCCCCCCCCCGAAATTTACAAATCTTAACAAACTTTTCATAAATCCACTCCTAATATTGTAATACTAATTTATTATAACATATATTTTTATAAAAATTCAACTACTTATTAACTGGAATTATATATTTAAAAATTAATTCATTTTTAATGTCTGCATTGCAAGTTTCGCTGCCTTGTCAGCACTAAGCATTGCTTGATCTGCAGCAGATGTATCTTCTTGCTGATTTATTATTTGAACACCAAGAGGTGAAGGGATATAAGTTCTCACAGGCTCATTTGGTGCAGAAAGATTCGGGGTAGTCGTTTGAGTTTGAGTAGTAGTTGTTGTTGTAGTTGTCGAACCGTTTTGGTATTTATTTAACAAATTTGACGGGCTCTGCCCGGGCTGCGTAACAGTTGTTGTTGATTGAGTGGCAGTTGTTTGCTGAACAGGCTGTTGTTGCATCGGCTGTTGTAACTGAGGCGGGAGCTGAGTTTGCTGGACGGACTGAGGCTGTTGTTGTTCTTGCGGCTTTTCTTTTCCTTCATCAAGCAGAGAATTTTTAGGCTTACCAAACAGCAAATGCGAACCTTTTACGGCAAGTTTGCCTAGGAAAGGCAGAATAATCATCATACCTAGACCAATCCTCATCGGGTAGCCTGCCATTTGCTTAATACCAAATTTTGGATGACGCCACAAATCTTTTAGCTTGTTCCAAACGCCCTTGCGGTAAGTTTTTACACCGTCTTTCATTACACCAATGTCAGTTTTATCGTAAGGTCTGATTTGCTCAAGTCCGACTGTTACAATACGACCTATGCGTTTAAACAGTTTTGTTATCGGATTTTTAACCCCGGCATTCAATTCTTCTACCAGTTTGTCCTTACTTACCTTCCATTCGATTTTATTGGCAAACCCGCCTGACATAGCTTTCATATTATGAGCTTTTAAATGTTTACGATAGAGTTCAACCTGTTCTTTTGTCATGCCGGCATACTGCAGACCGCCTATACTGTGCATTAGTTTAATAGCCATAGGCATGCAAGCGAAAAACGCAATCATTTCAGTGAAACGCTCTGCAAATGATTTTAATTTTTCGCCGACACCATCAGCTTTCATACTCTTGTACAAAACATCTGCAAAGTAAAATGCCTGCATCAATACCATAATTTTTCCGCCGGCAACTCTGTTTGTTGCACCTTCAAGAACAATATTCATGTATTTATTCAAAAATCTGCCCAAAGCTGATTTAGGTATTTTGTCAATTAGTCCTGTTCTTTCAAGAGCTTGCTTATATGCCTTGTTGGCATCAGCATTAAGATCCATATTACCTACTGATGCGGCCATCTTGTTCGAAAATTCAGAAGCGTAAACATCACGATTAAGTAAATTGAATTTTATCCAGTTTAATAACCCAGTCTTTTTGGCAAATGCTCTGGCAAACATTCTTTTATTGGCATTTGAGGATACTTCAATGATTTTTGCCGGATTGCTGTGAACATTTGTTTTCAACATTTCAAGCTCATCAAGACTTCCAGCTCCAAATTCGAAAGCTTTCATCTCTTTCAGTTTTTTAATACGCGCTTCCGATCCGAGGCTAGTAAAGGAATCAATATCATGCAGCCTACTTTTGTCTCTGGTGTATTTGGATAAACATTCAAATTCAGCCTTTTCTAAAACTAACGCACGCGCCTCAGGAGATGTTGCCCTAGCATATAAATCTTTATATTTTCTGATATCATCAGCATCTGCGCCGTAACGGACAAGATCATCAACAGAGGCAGAAGGTCTTAAAAAGCTTTCAACTACCTGCTGATAATCGCCAGCCAAGAAACCAAGCATACCGTCAGCCTGAGACAATACCATAGCATTCTCAGGTCTGGAGGGAGTATAGGCCATTGCTCTCGTAATTCTAAATCTGTCTATTAAATTCTTTCTGAAAAATTCACTTAAATTTTTAAAACCTTTGTTTATTGACTGCCCGAAAGCAGATCGTCCGAATGCACTGTTTTTGACAGCATTGGTAATATCATCTCCAAACTGCCCGACTTTATGGTAAATAGTATTGTTATAATCCCCACGGGTCTTTTCGGAAAATTTATCCATTCCCTTAGCAATAGCAAACCATGAAGGAATTGCAAGTAAACCAGTATAAATCATTCCTTGCGGATCGTCTGTTGTTTCGGAAACTCTGTTGCTTACGTAACTGTCCTGAACATTTTGTTTCAAAAGTTCTGGATTAATAGCCTGCATCGGAACCTGCTGTCCTTGAACAGTCTGCGGATTTACTGCTTGAAACTGAGGAAGTTTCTGTTGATTGTTTATATTGTTTTCGAGCATAATTTTCCTATTTTCCCCTATATAAATATAAAAACAAAAACTATTAAATAATTGCTTTTTTAAAATTAATGTAAAGAAATGTAACAAGTTGAGTGTTTTGTGAAATTAAATACTTTTTATATACTTTATATATACATCAGAATTAAATAAGAAGAATGAGAGGCATAAAATGGCAGTTACAAATTTAAAAAAAATTGATGACAAATTAAAAAACATTTATGAAAATGAAGTAACAGTCAACAATAATCAACCGTTTGAAGATCGTTCTGAATTATTATTTGCACAGATGAACTTTATCGCAATGGCAAACAAACAAGCTTTACATTTAATCTAACAATTTAACTCCAATTAATTTTTCCCCTACAAATTTTTACCTGATTTCATTCCCGAAATCAGGTTTTCTTTATGCTATAATTTTTATATGAAATTATGCATATTTGCCGGAACATTCAATCCTATTCATATTGCTCATCTAAGAATGGCTGATTATGTTTTAAAAAATTTCGGATTTGATAAAATTCTTTTTATTCCCGCATTCAAGCCTCCTCATAAAAATTACGACGGGACTATGTGTATTCACAGGTATAATATGGTAAAACTTGCTATTAAAAATAATACTGATTTTGAAATATCTGATATCGAATTTAAACGGGAAAATAAATCTTACACATACGATACAATTCTTGAACTTTATAAACAATTTAACATTGACGGAAAAATTAATCTTATAATCGGAACGGATGCATTTAAACAGATTGAAACCTGGCATGAAGCTGATAAATTGAAAAATCTTGTTGAATTTATTGTTTTTATACGGGAAAATGGTGAAGTTGATTTAACCTGCTTGAAAAATAAAGGCTACAATTTCCGGTTTGCAAAAATGGAATTTACTGACATTTCATCTACAGAATTAAGGGAAAAAATAGCCGCCGGGAAAGCAATTACCGGTTTTGTAACAAAAGAAGTTGAGGATTATATAAAAGAAAATGGATTATACAGAAATTAAAAAATGGCTTAGAGAAAATTTAAATGAAGAAAGATACCTTCATACACTGGGAACGGCAGATTGCGCAAGAGAGCTTGCAAAAAAATATAATCTTGATGAAGAAAAAGCTTATCTTGCCGGACTTTTACATGATTGTGCCAAGTGTTTTTCAAAAGAAAAACTCCTTGATATAATTAAACAACATTTGGATGTGGAAGAAAGCGAAATGCTTAATTATAAAACACTGCACGCACCTGTAAGCGCATATATAGCAAATACAGAATTCAAAATAACCGACAAAGAAATTTTATCAGCAATACGCTGGCACACCTTAGGGAAACTTGATATGACAGATTTTGAAAAAATAGTTTTTCTTGCCGATAAAATTGAACCTAACACAAGAGATAAAGAGTATTCAAAAAAAATTATTACAATACTTAACGAAAAAAACGGATTAAATAAAGCACTCCTTGTATGCTACAAAGAAACACTGAAAAGCCTTGTAAAACGGGATTTAAAAATATGCCTGCTGACTGTAGAAATTTACAACAAACTTCAAGATTTAGTTCAAAATTAGCATGTTCGTGATAAAATATTTTCAAAGTGAGGAAGTCTAAATGAATGTATTGGAAATTAAGAATAATTTGGTAAAAATTGCCTATGAAGCAGAAGATAACCTTGCGCTTTCAGGATTTGTTGTAATCCAAGATGTTAATACTCCGTACGTTGCACAGGTTATGAATTTAAAAGCCGATGCTGCTTCAAACTTTGCTATCGTAAAATTACTTTTTACATTCAATGAAGAAGGTATCTTAAAAAATTACAACGGAACAATACCTTCATTAAAATCAACCGTAACAAAACTTCCTTCCAATGAACTTTTAGATATTATTCCGATTGACAATCCTCTCCAAATAGGCGTTCTTGCTGAACAGGAAACTGTCTTAAGTCTTGATAAATCCATTCTTAACAACAATCTGTTAGTCTGCTCAAATAATACTGATAATACATCCCGTTTAATCAACAATTTTGTAAGGCAAATTAAAGAAAAATGTATTATTTTTGACACTGAAGGTAATTTTGAGTTCGGGCAAAAAATAAAATTCGGAAAAGATTTTAGACTTCCGCTTAATTATGACTTAATTAATTTTATTTACGATAATGATCTTGATGATGTAGATGCAACAAGCAGAGCGATAATTCAGGATATTTTTATAGAAGTTCAGGAATATACAAAAACACTCCCTGAAGGATATCTTCCGTTCGAAACTTTTTTAAATGTTGTAGACCAGCAGTACAGGGAAACTAAAATTACTCAGCTTGTTCTTCTTAAAAATAAACTCTTGAAATACAAAGAACTAAATGTATTTGCACAAACTTTAAAAGATATTTTGAATTTCACTATAGCTGTTGAACAGAATGACATTTTAACCGTTGATATATCAGATATGCCCGCTG
Organism: uncultured bacterium; assembly: GCA_949296425.1. Classification (GTDB taxonomy): domain Bacteria; phylum Cyanobacteriota; class Vampirovibrionia; order Gastranaerophilales; family Gastranaerophilaceae; genus Stercorousia. The sequence goes on along the minus strand of CASFPN010000017.1, from coordinate 98,840 downwards.
TTTTGCAAAAAGAAATTCTTTCTTATGCTTATACTGTTTTAGCTGCACAGAATTTTAATATTTATTCTTTTGTAAAAGCGGACAATGAAAACACAAACAAAAAATTGTTGAAAACATTTTTGCAGAGAAATAATGTATTTACAACAATTATTTGCCCGCACGAATACAAATATTTAAATCTGCTCAAAGAAAATGCGCAAAATATGATTTTGTTTGCGCCGCTGACGCTGCAGCATGATTTTGCAAGCTATAACACGTTTATGAATAAACTTAATGCTGATGAATTTATAATTTACGGTGCACATACACAAAATATTCCGCTGATTGTTGAACTGCCGGATTCTTTTGAAGAAGATAAAGAAATGGTACAAGAGCCAGAATCAGTTGAAAAAACAGAAGAAACTATTCAAGAAGATTTAACTCAGCAATCTGTTGAACCTGAGCTTGAAAATATTGAAATTCAGGAGCCTGAGCAAGATCAAATTGAGGAAGAACCTCATATTGAAGACGAAGAACTTGAAATATCAGTTGAAGAACCCAATGTTATTGAAACGGAAGAAAATGAAGAAACTGAAGAAGATACAATATCCGATTATCCTGAAAACATTGAATATCCTGATATAACAATTGAAGAACCGATTGATATTACAGAGTCTGAAACTGATTCTGAATCCGAAGTAATTGAGCAACTCAACACTGAAGAAACTGTAATCCCTAATATTTTAGAAGATAACGAAGATGAAACGGTGATTGACGAAACAGTTATTGAAGATGGTGAAGATACCCAAATTGAAGATATTAAAGTTGAGCCGCTCTTTGATGACACACTGATTGAAACCACAAATTCAGAAATTACAATTGATGAGCAGGAAATAAATGAAATTACTGCACCAGAAAGCACTGAACATCAGTCACATGATGAGATAGTGGAACAGGTAGCTAAAGACATAGACAAAGCATTATATGAAAAAATTGACGATAACGAAACTGTTTCACTGGAAGATTTTAATGCAGATGAACTTACTGAAGATGATTTAAATTTAATTGACGATATAAATTCTGACAGCACACCGGATATTGACTTTAACGAAGGCGAATCCGCTTCATCTGTGCTTCCTATTTACCCAGGAGAGGAATCTGACAACGATAATTCTCAAAAATTTGAACCCGGAGACAGAGTGTCTACTCCGAAATACGGAGAAGGCGTTGTTGAAAAAATGATAAAATACGGTAATAAAATGCTTTGTTCAATAGAATTCCCAAACATCGGAAGAAGACTGCTTGACCCCTCAATGAGCGACATTACAAAATTATCTTAGCTTCTGTGCGCCTTTTAAATATACAAACTGCGGTTTAAAATTATCATTACAATTCAAAACAACAAGCACTCTGAGGCACATAGGCAAAGAAGCAGGTACATCAAGTTCATGATAACACATCATTGCAGCATCATCCCATCCGAAATCTAATCTTGCAAATTTAGCAGGAAAAGCCGCGTTTAAATCATTTGTCAGTGTAAATATAACATGAGAAATCAAGTTTTTATCAATATTATTTGCCTTAACCATTTCAGAAAGCAATTCTAAAGTTGCATTTTTTATATCATACTCAGTATTTGAGTTTACTGTAATTGCACCCCTGATACCTTTTGTAATCATCACAACTCCCTTTACTTATGCAGGCCGTTAGCCCAATCTCTTGCAAACATTTCCCCCTTTCCTTCCGGTTTAACTTTAACCAGAAGAATAGAATCTTTACCGCAGCCGACTAAAATTCCGTCTTTAGAAATCCTCATAAATTCACCGCACTTTCCGGATTCTTTTACAACAATTGTTTCAAGAACTTTTATAATTTTCCCGTTATGCATAAAATAGGCTGAGGGGAATTTATATATTCCTCTTACTAAATTATGTATCTCATCAGCTGATTTATTCCAATCGATTTGAGTTTCTTCTTTAGTAAGTTTGTTTGCCATACAAATACCTTCTTCACACTGTTTTTGAGGGATAATTGTATTATTGAGAAGACCTGTTAAAGTTTTTTCAATCAAAGCCGGAGATTTTTCGCTTATAATGTCAAATAAATCAACGCAAGTCATCTTATCCGTGATGTCAATGACTTCTTTCAGACATACATCACCGCAATCAAGTCCGAGTTCTGTTATCATTGTACAGATTCCTGTTTGTTTATCACCGTTTATTATTGCACGCTGAATCGGATTTGCACCGCGGTATTTCGGCAAAAGCGAAGCATGAAGGTTTATTGTTTCATATTTAGGTATATCCAAAACTTCCTGAGACAATATTTGTCCGAAAGCAAATGTTACAAAAAAGTCAGGATTTAATTTTTTCAATTTATCTTGAATATCAGGTTCTTTTCTTATTGACTTCGGTTGGAAAACAGGAATTTCCTTCGCAATAGCAAATTCTTTTATCGGAGACATCGATATTTTGTGTCCTCTGCCTGACGGTTTATCCGGCTGTGTAACAACTGCAAGGACATTAATATCTTTAGAATTATAAAGATATTCAAGAGAATTCAAAGCTATTTTCGGGGTTCCGAAAAAAACAATATTAATCATGTTCTTTTTCAAGCTCCTTGTCAAGCTCAGGCTCTGAAACTAATTTGGCCGGTTCCACCGGTGGAAGATGATGTTTAGAAAGGATTTCATCAGTTTCAAATCTGTTAACACAGTGGTCAATAAATAAAATTCCATCTAAATGGTCGTTTTCATGCTGAATTGCACGCGCTAACAGACATCCGTCTTTTGCTTCCAGTACAAAGGAACGGCCGTGAATATCAAGAGCCTTAACCATAACATTTTTATATCGTTTGACATCAGTGTAGGCTTCCGGAAAGCTTATACAACCTTCCTGAGCAATAATAGCTCCGGATTTTTTAATAATTTTAGGATTAATAAAAACAATCGGATTTAACGGTTCATCATTTTTGGAGACATCAACAACAAAGACCCTATAGTTGACTCCTATTTGAGGAGCAGCTAAACCTACACCGTTTTTAGCATACATTGTATCAAGTAAATCCTGGACAAGTTCCTGAATTTTTTTAGAAACCTTATGAACTTCTTTAGATGGTTCTCTCAAAGACTTTTCACCGTATTGCAAAACTTTTTTTACAGACATTCTTATTCCCTTCTTTTATAAAAAATTGTATAACAAAACTTTACAAAAGACAACAATTAGTAAAATGGAATTATATCGCAGTTTACACCAATTATGTGTGAAAACGTCATGCTGAACTAGTTTCAGCATCTCATAACAGTTAAACCCTGAAACGAGTTCAGGGTGACAATTTAGACATTGTTTTGTGTAAACTGCGATATATCTCCCTAGTAAAAAATAATGATGAAAAAATAATTTTTATCTGAGATTTAAAAACTTATGAACCTGCGGTATGAGCCTTACTTTTTCATATTGTTCAATAAATTTATCAAGAACAAATGATGAAAATTCTGAAGATACTGCCATTTCATCTCCAATCATTTCAGGCTGCAAAATCAATTCTATATTGTATTTTTTGCCCAGTGCACAGCAATTTAAAATTTCTTCATCAGATATTCTGTCATTAAAAACTATCTTCGCAAAAGTTTCAACTCCCGTGCAGGCTTCAAAAAATTTGTCATGGAATTTATAAGAATCTTTTATCCCTGTTGCACTTTCAAGTTTTATATCAGCTGAAACAATGTCAATAAAAGATTTTATTTCAATAAATTTGTCAGCAAGTGTAGCATTTGTTTCAAGATAAATTTTCTTGTTTACACGGGGCAAAAATTCTTTCAAAAAGTCAACAGCTAAAAGCGGTTCTCCCCCCGTTAAAGATACAGAGTGAATATTTCGATATTTAATGACAGCATCTGCAAGTTCACAGGGGTTATACTCGAAAAATTCATTCCCTGCGGAAAATTCCGTATCACAATAATTGCATTTTAAATTACAATTACAGAATCTGATAAATAGCTGCTTATAACCCACATAAGGGCCTTCACCCTGTATTGATTCAAAAATTTCTTTTATCTTAATTTTACTCATTTAACAAATTCTCTCTAATATTTTGTGCAGACAATTTTTTGAGCTTTTCATAAAGCCTGATTTCATCATCCGACAAAGAATAAGGAATTTCAATATGCACTACGACAATCATATCTCCGATTTTTCCGTTTTGTTTAAGTCCTTGTCCTGCAAGACGGAATTTTTGGCCTGAATGAGTTTTTGATGGAATTTTCAAAGATAAATCTCCCTCAAATGCCGGGATTAAAATATTACCGCCCAAAACCGCTTCAAACGGGGTTATTGGAACATTGTATATAACATTATTGTCCTCAAAATTTATTCGGGAATTTGGTTCAATTTTGATTTTTATATACAAATCTCCATTTTTTCCTCCGTTTACGCCCGCACCACCTTCACCCGGTATACGGAGTTTTGTCCCGTTTTTAACATTTTTAGGAATTTTAACGGTAATTTTTTTGTGCAAACTATCTTCTCCGCTGCCATTACAAATAGAACAGACAGAACCGTTTATAAATTTTCGCCCCTTACATCTGGGACACTGGGTTGTATGCATAACATTAACAACTCTCTGACACCCTTTAAGAGAATCTTTTATTGGAATAGAAATTTCTTCCAAAATATCATCACCCTTTTTAGGTGTAAGTTTTTCTTTTTTGGCTTTTGGCTTTGAAAATTCTTCAAATATATCATTTACTTTTTTAGAAAAATTCGCTTTACTCTCCTGTTGAGACTGTTTTTTGTACTCAGCTTGAGCCTGATTAGATGATGTATGTTGTTTTTCTTCTGATTTAGCAGATTTAAAAAATCCGTTTATCGTATCATATTGCAGTTTCTTTTTCGGATTTGAAAGAGTTTCATAAGCTTCGGATATATCTTTAAAACGCTCAGCACCTGAAGGATTTACATCAGGGTGAAATTTACGCGCCAAACGTCTGTATGCCGACTTAATTTCAGCATCACTGCTGTCAGGTGTAACTCCAAGAATAGAATAATAATTCTTCATATTTTTATATATAATGAAGTTTTAAAAATTATCAACCTGCATGCAAATATCAGTTCGGTATTTTTTTGCGGGAAAATCTATAAGTTCAATATCTTCATATAAATATTTTCTTGCTCTTGCCAGTGTTTTTGCTGTTTTAGTCAATACAATGTTTTTGCCGGCAGCAGTTTCATGTTCAAGGTACTTATTTTTTTTGATTGGGAAATACGTAATATCGCAATCTACCATATCAAGCCCCTTTATAATATTGCCTTCGCAACGCGATAACAAAACACACGAAACAGAAGCATTATCAGAAACATTTATACTATTGTAATCATCTGCAAAAGAACCGATAGCACAGGCATGAAACAGAGTAAGCAAATTTTCATTAACAAGGTTTAACACAGCTTCACAATCAAAATCGGACAAAAAGGGTTTAAAGTCTAAAATGACATAATCACCACCATCTTTTAACACACAATTAAGACCTAAAATTCCGAGATAAGGTATTTCACGATTCTGAAGAGAAACAAGGAGTTTTTCAACAACATTTTGCATAATTGAATTTTCAATTTCTTTTGCCACTTTATAATCAGGCGTAAAAGCACCGATACCGTCTGTTAAAATTCCGCCCTCACCGTCTTCCATAAATTTGTAATTAGCAACCACAGCTAACGGCAAGGCATTATAGCCGTCTGTAACGACATATAGCGTAAATTCATGTCCATAAACATAATCTTCCAGCACAACTGTTTTTTCATCCTTTGAGAATAAATCATCAACAAATGTTCTTGCAGAGGCAAAAGTTGTGCAGACAAGCCGGTCTTGAATCAAAGCATTTCTGTCAGTTCTTATAACCTGCGGCATTACAGCGTTCTTTAAATAGTCATATGCAGGCTGAGGTTTATCAAAAATCGCAAAGCGCGGAGTCGGAATTTTCAGCTTATATAAAAGCTTCTTTGCAGCTGACCGACTAAGCGCAAATTCCGCACTTTTAGCCGACGGAGCAAAAATCAACTGGTCATTAGCCTGAAAGAGTTCGGTTATATTATTTTTTATTGCAGATTCAGAAGGCACAATAGTTAAATCAATTGAATTTTTAACCGCAAACATTAAAAGTTCATTAATATTATCCTCCCGGATATCAATACAGTCAGCAATTTCAGCAATCATGGAATTACCTGGAGCAACAAAAATATTGCACCCGTAATTTTTTAACTTTTTTATAAGAGCGTATTCTTTAGCTCCGGAACCAACTATTAAAACATTTTTTATACTGCCTTCCATAGAATTATTATACAACAAATATACTCATCTTTATATATGATTTTATTAAGAAAATTTAAGATTTATTTGTACATTGTGCTATAATAATGACAAAATAAAATCTTTTATTAAAAAGTTATTATAAAATGAGGTAGCGTAGAAATGGCAGGTATCGTAAATTTATTATCACAGATGTTTGTTCCCCAGTCTACAGGCGTAACAGTACCTGTACGGAATAACAATCCGTACAGCAATAATCCGTTTGTAAACTATAACGGAAATAATCTTAATAATTATGCAAAAAATACTCCGGTAAGGGGCGGTTATTTTGCCGGCTATTATAACGGGAAACAAAATATAGTCGGACAGCGTCTGTTTATCGAGGTTTAGGCCTTAAACCATTGACTTTTTTCATAAAACGGTTTATAATGGAAACAGTTACATTAGGGAAGTTTTAGTTATGAAAAGTGAAGCTTATTTTGGTTTTACCACATCGGAGATGCTTATTGCAATGGCCATTATCGGCATAATTGCAGCAATTACGGTACCTGCGGTCGTTGCAAATTATCAAAATAGTTCTATGCTTGCAATGCTTAAAAAAAATTATGTCGAGATGCAGGAGAATCTGGTATTATTGCATACTGACAATTATAATAAAAGTTTTTATAAATCAAAATTAGTTACAGATGTAAACGGGTATTTAGATGATTATTATACAATAACAACTGATTGTGGTTCTACAGCCCAGCCTTGTTTTGCAAATTCTTACCGTTCGATTAGATCTGCAACACAAGTTCCTTTTTCCTGCAGCGGGCAAAGTGTTCTTGTCAAAGGCGGAGCTGCAATTTGTATAATACCCGGACAAGCGCCGGTCAGTGCTGACGAAGAGGAAGATATAGAAGCAAAAGATGCAGTTCCTGCACATGTATATCTGGATGTAAACGGAACAGAAAAACCCAATATCGGCGGACTGGATATGTTTTCATTCTATATATATGACTTTTATACCATTGATGACGGTGACGAGGATTCTTATATCGGCCCCGAAAAAATTAAAGACGGTACGGCAGAAGCAGAAAGAAATACTTTATTTGAATCCAAATGTCTTACATCCAGTACAGGAGTCGGTTGTTTCGGGAAAATACTAAATGATGACTGGAAAATAAATTACTAAAAATGTTCACCTAAAAAACAGGTAAACGAATAAAAGAGGATAAATTATGAATAAAAAATTTGCATTTACTTTAGCTGAAATATTAATTACATTAAGTATAATCGGAGTTATTTCCGCACTTACAATGCCTGCTTTAATATCTGATTACCGCAAAGAAGCACAAACAGTTCAGATAAGGAAAGCTTCACAGGAACTTGCCAATGCCGTTGACATGTATATTACGGCAGAAGGTAAAACAAGCCTTGCATCTACCGGGATATTCAAAGGTGGCGGTATTAACTCATTTGTTACCTCAAATCTTAAAATATTAAAAACATGCTCAAGTAATGATACTTCATGTTTTGCCCCGAGTTATCGTTCAATAACCGGCAATAGCGGTACAGTAAGCTGCGGCGGCAATTCATACGTACTTGCCAATTCAGCAGCAATTTGCATAAACGTGGTAGGACAAAATGATGGTCGAAATGAACCATTTATAGCAGGGCGGCCATATTTAACGGTGTTAATGGATACTAACGGTACGAAAGGTCCAAATATCGGCGGGAGAGACATGTTTACCTTCTACATTGACAAACAGGGGACAGTTAGCGGAGAAGCTCCGGCAGCTGTAGATAATCTTGTGGCTTGCAAACAGAATGAATCACCTGCATTATGTCAAAATTCTTGTACAAAATCAGCTATGGGGAGGTTCTGCTATTCAACTCTTGAGGCTGCCAACTGGGAAATGAATTATTAAAATATTTCAGTAACAGCTATTGCTGACAAATGGACAAATTTTTGTTTTTGTAATATCATCTTACACAAGAGAGTATGATGATGAAATATGACAAAAATTTAGTTGTGGGATGTGGAATTTCAGGTGCGGTAATCGCAAGACTTCTGGCTGATAACGGTGAAAATGTTCTTGTAATTGACAAAAAGACTCATATTGCAGGTAACATATACGATTATAAAGATGAAAACGGCATTGTTATCCACAAATACGGTTCACATATTTTTCATACTAACAATAAAAAAGTATGGCAATTTTTAAAGCGTTTTACATCATTTAATATTTATATGCATAAAGTTGTTGCGCTTATTGACGGAATTGAAACAACTATACCATTTAATCTAAATACGCTTTATGACGTTTTTCCAAAAACATTGGCACAAAGGCTTGAAGAAAAACTGTTAAATAACTTTGAATATAATACCAAAGTTCCTATACTTAAATTTCAAACGCAGAACGACAAAGATTTGAAATTTCTCGCGGATTATATTTATGAAAAAGTGTTTTTGCACTACACCTCTAAGCAGTGGGGCAAAAATCCTGACGAAATAGATTCAGCGGTAACCTCACGTGTGCCAGTGTTTATAAGCCGAGATAACAGATATTTTCAGGACAAATATCAGGGAATACCGTTACACGGTTATACCAAAATGGTTGAAAATATTTTGAACCATCCCAATATTGAAGTTAAATTAAATACAGATTTCAAAAACTTTACATCGGAAAATCCTGATTTAATAAAAAATTGCCGGATTTTCTACACAGGCTCAATTGATGAACTTTACGATTACAAATTCGGCGAACTCCCATACAGGAGCGTTCATTTTAAATTTGAAACGCATAACAGGGAGTTTTACCAGTCAAATGCGGTTGTAAACTATCCTTGCAACTACGACTTTACAAGAATACATGAATATAAATATTATCTTAACGACAAATCAGAAAATACAGTTATAGCTAAAGAATATTCAGAAGAATTTGAAAATGGCAAAAATGAAAGGTACTACCCTATAGCCACTTTGGAAACACAAAAGATTTACGATAAATATATTGAAGAAAAATCTGAAAATATATATTTTTTAGGACGTCTGGGTGATTACAAATACTATGATATGGATAAAGCGGTTGAAAGAGCTTTGAATTTATTTGAGGAGATAAATAATGGCTAAAGTAAGCGTTGTCGTCCCTGTTTTTAATGTTGAAAAATATCTTCGCGAATGTATTGAGAGCATTATTAATCAAACTCTTAAAGATATAGAAATCATCTGCGTTAATGACGGTTCAACGGATTCCTCACTTGAAATTTTAACAGAATATGCCAAAACCGACAAACGCATAGTTGTTATTAACAAATCAAATTCCGGTTACGGGCACACCATGAATACGGGGATAAATGCGGCAACAGGAGAATATATCGGGATTATTGAATCTGATGATTTTGCTGATAAACACATGTTTGAAGATTTATACAATCTTGCCAAAAAATATGATGCAGACATTGCAAAAAGCAACTGGTATTTATACTGGAGCAAAAACAGATTTGCAAGAAAACGCAACAACATTTCCTCCGCCAAAACTTTTAAACTTACAAATTCTAAACTGGATAAAACCTTATTACGCCTGAATCCTTCTGTTTGGAGTGCAATTTACAAAAAGGAATTTTTGAACAAATTTAATATAAGATTTATGGAAACTCCGGGTGCAAGCTATCAGGATCTCGCATTTACCTTTAAAGTTTTTGCACTTGCCGAACGTGTAATTTTAACCGACAAAGCATACCTTTATTACAGGCAGGACAATATGAATTCATCTGTAAAAAGTAAAACAAAAATTTATTGTGTATGCGATGAATACAATGAAATTGACAGATTTTTGGACGAATATCCGCAGTTAAAGGCGAATTATAAAGAAATTGAAGAAATTACAAAATACACAAGCTATGTGAGTTCCGCATTACGCCTTGAAGATTCATTAAAGTCCGAGTTTTTGGAGTTTTTCGCAGAAGATTTTAAAAAGGCTTACAATTCAGGGCTTTTAAAAGATGAGTTTTTCAAAAGGATTAATAAAAAAGATTTTATGACACTCATAAACGAGCCGCAAAAATATTTAAAAATTCTAAAAAGAACGGAACTAAACAACAAATTAAAAAGAATACGACAGAATATAATTACTTTGAATTTTAAAAACGGAAAAATTGATATGACTTTATTTGGCAGACAGGTTTTATAAAATGGAAGCATTAATAGAAAAAACTCGAATAAAAAATTTGTATTCTTTTGATATTTTTGACACTCTTATCACAAGAAAAACAGCGACTCCTCGAGGTATTTTTTATCTTATGCAGGAAATGCTTAAAAGCAATACAAATTACACAGAATTTTTCAGAGCTAATTTTAAAAATATACGCTGTGAAACAGAAAACTTTGTAAGAATTTGGTTATTCAAAAATAAAAGCTATCAGGATATAACTTTTGATGAAATTTATGAAAAAATACAAATTAATCACAGTCTTACAAATGAACAAACAGAATTTCTGAAAAATCTTGAAATTCAATGTGAGATAAATAATCTTATCCCCATAGAAGAAAATGTAAGTAAAGTCAAAAATCTTGTTGCAAAAGGTGAAAAAGTTATTTTAATATCTGACATGTATCACAGTGAACCGGTATTAAAGAAAATACTGACAAATATAGATCCGGTATTTTTCAAAACAGAAATATACGTGTCTTCACACTACAGAAAAACAAAATCAAGAGGGTGGCTTTATAAAACCATAAAAGAAGTATTAAATCCTGTTTATTGGGAACATACAGGAGATAACAAATATGCTGATTTTGCAAGCGCAAAACATCACAAAATAAAAGCAAATTTGTATGATTATCCGAAATTTAAAGGCTATGAAAAAGAAGCTTTAAAAAATGATAATTTGTCAACTGAATTTGTTATAGGAACCGCTAAAAATCTGAGAATAAAGTCCCACAACGCTAAATACAGCTTTGGTGCGTCATTTGCAGGCCCTATTTTATACCAATATGTAAATTGGATATTGGAAAGTACCTTGAAAAGTAATATTGAACATCTTTATTTTATTGCACGTGACGGATATATACCTAAATTAATAGCTGATATCATAATCAAAGAAAAAAAATTACCAGTAAAAACACACTATCTTTATGGCTCGAGAAAAGCTTGGAGAATTCCGACAGAAACAACTGTTGATGATTTTATAACTTATATTTTTTCAGAATATTTTGACAAATTTTCAACTGAATTTTTATGCGAGAGATTTAGCATAACTTCTTCTGAACTTGAACAATATACAGGGCTGAAAGCAGGCTCAAAAATATTGAAAAATAAACAGAGAAAAAAGCTATTTGACAAACTTATTCATGACGATTCTTTTAAGAAATTTTTAGTAAATAAACACAAAGACAGAGCAAATTTAGCAGCTTTATATCTGCAGCAGGAAATAGATTTTTCCAAAGACAACTTTGCTTTTGTTGATATGAACGGTTCAGGAAGAACACAGGACATTTTACGCAATTTAATTCCTTCATCATATAAAGGCACAATTAATACATTTTATTTCTGTGTGGAATTAAATCTTAGTGAATATAAAAATACAGCTAAAAAAATTTTCATGTGCTCAGAAACATACAGACATTATTGGCTTGAACTTTTGTGCAGAACATTATACGGACAAACAACAGGTTACGAAGATATTAACGGCAAAATTCAACCGATATTTGAAACAATAAATCCGCAATTTCTTCTGAACTGGGGATATAATGACTACTTAAACGGGATATTGGATTTTACAAGGAATTTTTTGGCGGTTGATATTGTTAAAGACGTAGATTTTTATTATAAATATTTTAACTTTATAATGAAAAATATTGATAAAGAAACAGCCGATATTTTCGGCAGTATACCTTATTGCGATACCGGTAAAGAAGTTAATATAAAAGAATGCGCTCCTGCATATAATCTGCTAAGTTATTTTACCTCTGTAAGAAATCCGGGATTGATTTTTATTTCACTCGGCAGATCATCAAAACCTGTCCAAGCCTTAATTAAATTTAAAATAAAATACAAATCTTTGAGAAAATTTTTAATTAATATTCAAATTGACAGAAAACGTCTCAAAGTCAATATATGCTTGCTTGGTATAAAATTTGATTTACATAAATTAGGCGCCATGGAGTAAATATGGCTAAAGCAAAACTTTTGGTACATCTTCATCTATATTATCCGGAGCAAATTAATTTTATGCTCAAAAAGCTCCGTAATATTACAAATTGTGAATGGGATTTGTATATAACATACTGCAATATTGACGAAATTACGAAAAATAGAATCTTAAAATTCAAATCTGATGCACATCTTATAAAAGTTGAAAATAGAGGGTACGATATTTTACCTTTTATAAATATTATAAGAGATGTTAATCTTGATGAATATGATTATATTCTAAAAATACACACAAAAAACAAACAAAAAAAATTATATCTTGGGAATTACCATAAATCAGGTTACTGGTGGCGAAATCAGCTAATTAACGCATTGTTAAACAATAAAAGGAGATTTCGGCAAAACCTTTCAATCTTCAAAAAAAATCCAAATATCGGAATGATTTGCAGAGATATTTTTTTATGGAGTACTATAACTAAATGTAACTGGCCTGAAGATACATATTTACTTGATGACGAATTAAAAAGACTAAATTTTAAAAGCAATTACAAATATTACTGCGCTGGTACTATGTTCATGGCAAGAAGCAAAATATATAAATTTTTGCAGAATAGTAATATTGATGAGTCAAGATTCCCTCAATCCGGAAAAACTATGACAACAGGCACCATTGCCCACGTTTATGAAAGAATATTTACAATTGCTGTTGATGAGTACGGATTTAAAATTTTCACGGTTAAAAATTATTATGAGATAACTCTATTATTCTTAAAAAGAATTTTTTCTTTTATTTTTTCAATTAAAAACATAAAAGAAAATAATGGAAAAATTAAACAACTAAAGATTCTCGGACTTAGTTTTAAATTGTATAAAAAGAAAAATTAAAAAATATTAGTTTTCTTTTCTGACAGCAATACCTTTTTTCGTCGCATTTATAATCTTTAAGACTGCCTCATCACAAAGCTTAAGTTCTTTTTGTTTTTCGGGAGTCTGGCGAGATTTCCATTCATCTAAGGCTTTTCTGAAATCGTCGCCGTCAAGAATACATTCACCGGTTCCGACAAGCGAAGCATATTTATTTGTAAACTCTTTATTAAAATCTGAATAAATATCCGTTATTAAATCAGAAACAATTTTAGCATTATTAATAATGACGCGTACATCTTTTTCGACTAAAGCTTTCATATTTTCGGATAAATTATCCTCAGAAGTAATAACCATTTTGCCCGTGTTTGCCCCCATTCCGAAATCTTTAACCATTAAGTCGGCATAATATTTTACTGATTCCATATCTGAGCTGATACCTAACGAACCATCCATTCCGAAAAATCTATTTTCCGCAGAATTGCCTCCGAAAGAACAAACGATAGAAGCAAAAATATTCTCAAAAGACATTTCTTTATTTTTGTCTTTACCATGATAAACAGCACCACCATAAACTCCTCTCGGATCAAGCGTTATGAAATTTACTTTATCAGGAATATGCCAAGGTTTTCCAAGTGATTTTGCAATATTGTTCATTACTTCAAGATTGGTTGCATGTCCGCATTCATGAGAAGCTACAACCAATTTTTCATGTTCTTCAATATGGTTTACTGCCGGTCTGCCTGTCGTAATTTGTAGATAAGCTTCGGTAAAATCAGATTTCAGTAAAGATTTACGGCCCCTTTCAAGGGCAACAGACTGGGCTTTCTTAACAAGATTTTTTAAATAAATAAACGGGAATCCGGTAGTTATAGCAGCTGCCGAATCAATAGTATTTTGCTGTTCCTCACTGCCGCCGGAAAGTTTAATTTTTGCATCTTTCAATGCATGCTTAATGATTTCCGCACGTTCATGTTTATTGTATGCAGGGGAGGATACTTCTACACTGTCTACAAATTTAAAAGATTTCATAGCTGCTTCACCTATAAGTCTGGGATCGGCAACCGAGCCGACAACAAGGATATTTAAACCTGAGTTGTCAGCTTTTTCCATTTCACGAAGCAGCTGGGCCATTGCCTTTTGATGATAATAGGAAACAAGTTCTCCTACAGAAAAATATTCAAAATTTTCAATAAACAACACAACCGACTTATTCGGATTAGCTTCTGCCTGTGCGGTCACAAGTGAAAACAGTTTTTTCATTGAAGCTTCCGGAGAAAGCGCCCCTCCCCCGAAAAGATCAACCTCTTTTGTGCCAAAATCCATAGTATTAATTTCTATATAAGGGACTCTTGCCTCGCCTGCTATAGCTTTTGCTGTATACCTTCTGCCGCTGCCGGGAGAACCGTCCTGAGAATATATTATCAATCCTTTAGTACCCATTTTATTGGACTTAATCTGCTTTACTATTGAAGCAGCTTCTTTTTTTGTAGAATTTTTACCGATTAGATCTCTAAGACGTTTTCCCGTATCAAATGTCATCTCAAATGAACTGTCATCACTATTTTTCTTAAATAAATTTGTAGCTTCTTTTAAATAATTTGCGACGTCCAAGTCATTTATTTCTTTCTTATCAATATAATAGCTCACAATTTTTTTCATTAAACTCAGAGTTTTTATAGGGAAAACACCGTCCATTTGAGCAGAAGCTTCTACAACTTTCTCAATGGCATTTTTTGAAAAAGGCTTTTGGATATTTTTTATCAAAACAGGATTTTCTTTAAACACTTTTATCATCTGCGGAGTTGACAAACTTGGCAGAGAAGCTTCCTCAAAGTCTGCAAATAAAGAATTCCCGGTTGAATTCATTGAATAATAGTTATCTTTTGTGCTATAGAATAAAAATTTTACATTCGTTGGTGGAGATAAAATAACCTGCAAAAGCTCAGGAGGAACCGCAAAATGTGAGGAGCCTTCAATCTGAACTCCTCCTCGCATAATCAGTGCAACAGGATTGGCTATAACAATATGCTCTTTGGATTTGTCTGCTGCAAGATTATTTATCACCTGCACAAAATAATCTGGTTTTGCTGAAGCATTAAATTCAGTTAAGGAATAATTATTTTTATAATTACTTTCAGCCACCTTATGCACTGTATCTAAAAACGGTTGAGGAATTTCTTTTGTGGGGTCAAAAGTTACAAAAATCGGAGTTCCCAAAGATAAATTTTTTAAAACATTTTCCGCCTTTTTTTCATAAACGCTGAAGGGGGTACGCTTATTTGCAGGAGTATTATTCAACATTGCGACATCATTTATATCCGAAAATAGATTATAAACAATGTCTGCAGTTATGTCATCAGGACTTGAAACAGCGCCCCATAAAAAAGTATAAGTATCTATCTGTTCTTTTTCGTTTTTTCTTATACCCCATACAGCATCTGTCAAATCCTCTGATAAAGTTATATTACCGATATTTTTATCCCGTTTGACAGGTTTATTTTTCGCTAAGAAATTATCTATTCGAGAAATATAATTTTTTATAACTTTTTTAAACTTTTTTCTTAAATCCGGGTCGCTAAAAACATTATCAGATGCAGCATCTGCAATAATATCAGCCATATCAGGATGATCGTCTACCGAGTTAAATCTTACCTTACCTTTATCCATATCATTTATGTAAGCATCAACTTCGTGCAAAGCTTTATTTATGACATGCAAAGTTGTAATTGAATCATATCCTGAATTTAACGCATCATTTTTCAATGAAAGTATTAATTTTTTTGTCGGAGTATCTGAATAATACATTATATTGTCAAGTTTAGACGTATTTTTATTATCAGAAATTTTTCCGAGAAAAGGCGGATAATAAGTTTTGGCAAAATTAGGATAATATGAATACTCAGAAGTATTTATTTGAGTATGTTTATTATTTTTAAAGTTTTTTGAATTATTTAAATTTGTATAATAATCAGCCTGAGCAAGACCTGCAAAAATTTTTTGAATCATTTATACTTCTCCTGATTTTTATTGAAACATTAAAAACAAAAAAATTTGCTAAGCTGTAATAAAAATTTACAAACATATTTTAACTATACACGATTGAAATGTCTGCACAAATACAGTGTTTATTCTCAGTGAGATTTGTTTATACACAAAAAATGCCGCGTCTCGGAATCGAACCAAGGACACAGGGATTTTCAGTCCCTTGCTCTACCAACTGAGCTAACGCGGCATTTTTATCTGTATTTAATTATCAATAAATTCCTTTAAAAGGTTGAGGCAAAAAAATATTCTTTTGGGATAAATGGTTGTAAATATTTAATTGCCACGCTTTTTATTATACAGGCTGAAAATTTTCAGTCAAGAACTTTTTTATTAAGATTGAGGTGCAATGTATAAAGTAACATTCCTGCCTTCAAGTTGAGGTTTTTTCTCAACAACTACAGGCAAATGTTCCATATCAGCAACAAAACGATTAGCAAGATCAAACGCCAGATTGGAATGCTGCATCTCACGTCCGCGGAGCATGACTACAATTTTCACTTTATTTCCCTGTGCGATGAATTTTTCTATGCTTTTAATACGAACCTGATAATCATGTGTATCTATTTTATATCTGATTTTAATCTCTTTTACATCAACGGTATGCTGTTTTTTCTTAGCCTCCTTTGCCCGTTTTTCTTGTTCGTATTTATATTTACCGTAATTTAATATTTTTGCAACCGGCGGTTCCTGATTGGGGTTTATTAAAACAAGATCCAAGTCAGCATCATAAGCCATCTGAAGTGCCTTAGAAGTAGACATTACACCGTGATTTTGACCGTCTTGATCTATTAATCTGACTTCTTTTGAGCGAATACGCTCATTCATTATTGCCTGATTTTTGTTATTTCTGTTATCGTTAGCTGCTATTTTTGTATCTCCTATATTGTACTCACAAATTTTATGGTAGCACAAAATTGGATTTTTTCCATATAAATTAAGGATTTTTTTTTGTAACAAAATGTAAACTTGAAATTTTATTGTCAAAACAATTGATATAGATAGATTTCAATAATATATTAAAATAAAATGCATTAAAGTTTCAAAAAAAAATTCCGATAAAAATATTACAAAGGACATCCAAAAATAAAAAAAAGGAGTATGAATGATGGAAGAAACAATGGTCGACAAATCGGTACCGGAAGTGTTTATAGATTTAAACAACGGTGAATTTCTGCAGTTTGATATGACGTTACCGATTCAAATTTTGTTTGATAGTGTCATGAACTTTGTCTCAAAGACAGACTTTGAGTAATATTAAAATTTTGTATGTTAGTTTAAAAAAGGAAGACTTAGTTTTAAGTCTTCTTTTTTTGTAAAAAAATATAGTAAAATGTCGATGTTCATGCAATAATAAATTTATTAAAATTGTTGTGATGAGGGATTGGTATATGAATAAATTTATAAGTTTTTTATGCGTTTCGGCTTTTAGTATTGGTTTTATGCTCCCGGCTTTTGCGGATTTTAAAGAACATTTTGATTTAGGTCAGCAATATCTAGCAAATTATCAGTATTCCGGAGCAATAACGGAATTCAAAAGTGCTTTGAGAATAAATTATCTTGACAATTCTGCAAGAATAGGACTTATCAACTCTTATCTTGCTCGCGGTACATATTATGCAAACACTGATAAAGATTACGCAAAAGCCGCAGATGATTACCGTGCGGCACTATTTTATCTTTTATATTACCCTAATGCCAATCAGGTAAGAAATTCCTCACAGGCAATTGTGCAGGTAACGTCAAACCTCAACAAATGCCTTAATGAAATCAAGTTTAGCACTTCTGCACAAAATAGATTTAACACAGCTAAACAATTACGTGCGGAAGGCAATTTTGCCGCGGCAGGCTATGAATTTAACCAAGCTTTGTCGGATAAAAACCTTATTAAAGACAGTTTTGAGCAAACCGGCGATATTATGAAGCTTCTCGGCAATGATCCCAAAGCTGCGGAATATTATCGCAAAGCAGTTGCTGTTGCTCCAAGCGATATTGACTTGAGATTGTCTTATGCCAAAATGCTTGACAAATTAGGCTCAGAAGATGAAGCGGTTGAAGAATACAATTACATACTCTCTAAAACAGAAGATAACAAAGACATTCTGTATTCTTTGGAGCGAATTTATAAAAGAAAATTGGAAGAATCTCCCAATGACGCTGCAGTAACAGCTAATTTGGGGGCAATTATGCAAAAAGAAGGAAATCTTGATGAAGCTTTAAGATATTACTCAAAAGCCGAATACCTTGATCCATCAAACAGCAATACCCGCATTAATGTCGGTACATTATATCAGCAGAAGGGAGATTTTAAAACAGCAATAACCGCTTACGATTCTGTTCTTACAATTTATCCGGATAATGTACTGGCAAACCTTTATAAAGCACAGTCACTCGCAGCAATCGGAGAAGATAAAAAAGCAGCAGAACTTTATAAAAAAGTGTTATCGCTGGATCCCGGCAACAAAACAGCACAAAACGAAATGATAAATATGGTTCGGGGGACTATGACTACTGCCCAATTTGTAGATTATATCAAGAAAAATAATCCGAAAAACGCATCAGATATTTTATACAATTATGCTTTAGATCTTCATAAACAAAATAAACTCACAGATTCAATCGCAATATATAATGAAGTAATTAAACTAACGCCTTCTAACCCTGAAATTTACGTAAACCTTGCAATTGCACAGGGCCAAAATAAAAATTATGACAGTGCAATTGCTACACTAAACACTGCAAATTCAAAATTCCCGAATAATGCACAGGTAAAAGACGCATTAAAATCAATTCAGGCACAGTCAACAGACGAAAAACTTGCAGCTGCCGCAGAATATTATAACAATAAAGATTACCAGAATGCAGTTAATGAATACTTAAAAATTCAACCGCCAACATCTGATTCAATGCTCGGAGCAGCTTCAGCTTATCAGAATATGGATGACATTGATAACGCAATCGTTTATTATAAAAAAGCTCTCAATCTCGCACCGCAGAATTCCGAAATCGCCTACTATATAGGCGCGCTTTACGCTGATAAAGAGGATTACGTAAATGCTAAAACATATACGGATAAGGCTTTAGCATTAAACAAAGACAACAAGCAGGCTCGGGAATTACTTGAAAGTCTGAACGCACAACTAGCATCTCAGGATTTAGAAAAAGCCATTAATCTTTTTGAGAGCGGCCAATATAGCGAAAGTCTTACTCTTTTGAATAAAATACTTTCTATTGAGCCTAATGATGCTTACGCTTTATATTACAGAGGAATGATATACGATACACAAAAAAAATATAATGAAGCTATAGCTGACTACAAAAAAGCAATAAATATAAGTCCAGATTTAACAATTGTAAATTACCTTATTGCGGTTGATTATGATACGTTAGGGCAGTATAAAAACGCACTTCCTTATTACAAAACTTTCACTGACAAATACACAGAGCAGGATGAATATTTAAAATACGCACAAACAAGGGCAGGTGAACTGGAAAACAATGGCAAATAAAGCATTACCCCTTATACAAAGCCGAGTATCCCTTGCGCCGATGGCAGGGATAACCGATTATGTTTTAAGAAGTCTTGTCCGCAAATATTCAAAAAACTGTCTTTTGACAACGGAAATGATAAGTTCTGAATATTTGGCACAAACAATGAATGGTCGAAGTGGCACAGAAATTTTAAAGAGGGATGAAAATCATTCGCCGATATCTTATCAAATAAGCGGTCACAAGCCGCATTTAATGCGTCAGGCTGCAGAATTTCTAAACAATTATGCTGATATGATTGATATTAATATGGGTTGTCCCGTAAAAAAAGTAGTAGGCGGACAGGATGGCTGCGCCTTAATGAGAAATCCTGAACTTGCAGCCGATCTTGTGAAAGCAGTAAAAGATGGAACGGACAAACCTGTAAGTGTAAAATTTCGTCTGGGCTACACGGCAGATGAGATGAATTACGTTGAATTCGGACAAAAAATGCAGGAGGCAGGCGCAGAATTTATTACAATCCACGGACGTACGCGCTCACAGATGTATTCAGGCAAAGCTGACTGGACAAAAATCAGAAAATTAAAAGAAAATGTTGATGTTCCTGTATTTGCAAACGGTGATATTACTTCAATTGAAAATGCCATAGAATGCCTTGAACTTTCAGGTGCTGACGGAGTTGCAATCGGGCGCGGAGCACTCGGCGATCCGACACTTATCGGGAGAATAGAACATTACCTGCACACAGGTGAAAAACTTCCAATTCCGCCGCTAGATGAACGTATTGAAATGCTAAAATGGCATCTTGATGAAGAAATAAAACTCCGCGGGGAAAATGTCGCGATAAAATTCATGCGCAAATTTTATCCTTACTATTTATCGGGTTTTGAGAATGCAAAAGTATTGCGTTCAAAGCTTGTGCTGGAAGGATGTTATAAAGAAATAACTAATTTACTGCAATCTTGCCTAAGAAACGAATTTATTATTTAGAAAGAACAAGACCCTGAAACAAGTTCAGGGTGACAGCGTAGTTCACAATGCAAAGTCTAACTGGTTAAACGGCACGCTCACATCCTCTCAGGAGCACTAACCGCAAGTATGTCTTCCAATGCGTTATGAAGAACAGTTTTTACACTCCAAACAAGTGCAATTCTTGCTTTCATCATTTCTTTATCATCAGATATTACACGGTTTGCATTGTAGAATGAATGGAATTCACTTGCTAATTCCTGAACATATCTGCAAATTGTATAAACCTGACGGGTTTCAGCCGAATTTTTAATAACAGATTTATATTCTTCAAGCTTCAATATAAGATGTCTTGCACTGTCAATTGTAGGCAAAACCATATCTGCTTTAAACCCGTCGATAAGTTCGTTCAATTCAGCTTCACTCATCGGTGCCGGAGATTTTTCACCTGTTTCGGTATTAATTTTTTCCACAATAACATTTCTCAAAATTGAACAGGCTCTTGCGTGTGCATATTGAACATAGAAAACAGGGTTTTCATCAGTATTTTTCTTTGCAAGTTCAATATCAAAATCAAGAGTTGTATCAATATTTCTCATTGACATCCAGAAACGTGTTGCATCAACGCCGACTTCGTCAATCAAATCTTCAAGCGTAACCATATTTTTACGTTTGCCCATTCTGACTTCGTTACCGTCAACAACAAGATTAACAAGCTGACCGAGAAGTACTTCCAATTTATTCGGATCATATCCTAAAGCCTCAATAGATGCTTTTACACGTGCAACATAACCGTGATGGTCAGCGCCCCAGATGTTAATCATTCTGTCAAATCCGCGTTCTAGTTTGTCTATATGATAAGCTATATCTGCCGTTAAATAAGTATTTGAACCGTCTGCTTTTTTAATTACACGGTCTTGATCATCTCCGTAGTCAGAGGATTTAAACCAGTCTGCACCGTCTTTTTTATAAATTTTACCGCTTGCTTTCAATTTATTAACACATTCTTCAACTTTTCCTGATTTGTGCAGAGATAATTCAGAATAAAAATTGTCAAAATGAACTTTAAATTTATCTAATAAATCACGCTGAACCTTTTCTTCGTATTCTTTTGCAAAATCACAGAGTTCTTGAATATCATCAGGCAAACCTTTATGATTTTTCAAATATTCTTTTGCCACAGGAATTAAATAATCTCCCGGATAATAGTTTTTTCTTTCGGTTTCATCAGCCGGGAAATCTACATCTTCGCCAAGCTCTTGACGAATACGTATCGCAAGAGAATTACCCAGTTTTTGAATTTGTGAGCCTGCATCGTTTATATAAAATTCTTGATAAACGTCATGCCCGTAGAATTTTAAAAGATTGGCAAGAACTGATCCCATGGCAGCCCAACGGCCATGCCCTATATGGAAAGGGCCCGTCGGATTTGCAGATACGTATTCCAATATTATTTTTTCTGTTTCAACATCATCAGGCTTGCCAAATTTTTTATTAGCAGTAAAAATTTCTTGAACAAGGTTAGAAAGAATTTTTTTACCTGCTTTAAAATTTATAAAACCGCCGATAACAGTGTATTCGTTGTCATCTTTTTCAATATACTCTAAAATAGCATTTGCAATTTGAGGTGGAGCAATTTTAGCAAATCTTGCAAGCTGCGACACATTAACCGCATAATCGCCAAAATCAACATTTTTAGGGCGTTCCGGTTTTAAAGTTCCTTTTTCATATACAGACATCGCACCTAACTTATTATCTTTTACGGCTTTTTCTATTGCTTTCTCTATTTCATTTATAAAATAATCTTTTATCATATTTCTCTCCATAAAATTCATCTGTGAGATAATTATACTATAAACAAACTATTTGAAATCAGATGTTTGTAATATAATATTAATATGATGAACGTTCAAAACATAATCGACAGAATACGTGAAATCATGAGCGACGAAACAGTTATTCAGTTGAAAGAAGAACTGAACAGCTATCACGTTGCGGATTTGGCAGATATCTTTCAGGAGTTGAAGCCAGAAGAAAGACTTCAGTGCTTTAAACTGCTGGATCTTGCAAAAGCTGCCGATTTAATGGAATATTTACCCCCTCAAATGCAGGTAGAACTTTTAAGCGATATTGACGAAAATCTTGCATCACAAATTTTAACACAGTTGCCGCACGACGCCGCAGCAGACGTTCTTGGAGATATGGAAGAGGACGAAAGTGAAACCTACTTAGACAAACTTCCGCACAAATTCTCAGAAGAAGTGAGAGAACTCTTAACATACAATGAAGACACTGCAGGCGGCATTATGAACCCCGTTGTTTTGACTGTTAATTCAGACATGAGCGTACAAGACGTTTTAAACCATATAAGAATTAAAGCTGAACAGGACAATATGGAACTTTATTACGTCTATGTTGTCGACAAACAAAATCACCTCTTAGGCGTTGTTTCATTAAGAAAACTTTTAACTTCTCCTATAACTCAAAAAGTTGAAGATATAATGATTTCAGATATCGTAAAACTGCATGTTGATGATTACAGCGACTATATAATTGATGAATTTATGAAATACCAGTACAACGCACTTCCTGTTGTTGATCTTTATAACAGATTGAAAGGGATGATTACCTGGGATGACGTTCATGATTTGTTTGAAGAAGAAACAACCGAAGAAATCTATCAGTCATCAGGTATTTCAACGGAAATTGTTGATGAAGACGAAATTTTAACAGGTAATGTTTTAAATGCAATAAGAGCAAGAACTCCGTGGCTTTTTATAACATTAATCGGAGAATTTGTGGCTGTTAATGTCGGTCACCACTTTGACCATACATTGCAGGCACTGCCGATTATTGCAATATTTATGCCGCTATTGGCAGGTCTTGGCGGGAATATCGGGACTCAAAGCATTACACTTATGGTACGCGGACTTTCAACAGGTCAGGTTACCTTAAATTCTGCCATGCACCATATTTTAAGAGAAACATTTATCGGTTTTGTAATAGGTTCTATATTTGGCCTGCTTGTAACACTGGTTACATGGGGGTGGCAGCACAGTATAGAACTCGGAGCAATAGTCGGAATTGCGATGGCAATAAATATGACGATGGCAACGATTATCGGGACGTTTACACCGTTTGCACTAAAAGCGATGAAAGTAGATCCTGCAGTCGCATCAGGCCCTGTTATTGCGACAACAATTGATGTTTTAGGGTTGGCAATATACTTTACCCTTGTGTCAACCTATTTAATTAAGGTTATGTAAAAAAGGTACAGACAATATGACAAATCAAATTCAAAGAAACAGAAATAACTACAACAGAGATGAAAGAGCTGAAAGTTTTGTAAAACACGCTAAGGAAGTGAGAGAAGAACGATCTTCTTTTGCAAAAGTTTTAATCGGAATGATAATTGTATTTATAGGCGTTTTATTAAGTATATTTGTTCTTGCCGGAAATGAAAATTTTGTTGTTAAACATTTCGGCGAAGATTCGCTTATAACAAAAATTTACCAGAAATTAACGGTTAGCAATGCAAATAAGGAACACGCAGACTTTGCCCTGCCTTTTGGATTAAGACGACAGAATATTCTATTTCTCGGGGTTGATGCAAGCGGAAATCCAAATGATTTGTGGTCAGGGACAAGAACTGACACAATAATTCTTGTAAATATCGATCCTAGGACAAAATCTGTAAATGCTCTTTCAATACCACGTGACAGTAAAGTTTATCTGCCAGGCGATAACGGAGTAAATAAAATTAATGCTGCACATGCCATAGGCGGTATTGAGATGACTAAAAAGACAATAGAAGACACATTGGGAGTTCATATTGACAGATATATTATGGTTCACGATAGTGCCGTAAAAGAAATAGTCGACGCAATGGACGGAATCGATATTTACGTTGAAAAACCAATGCATTATAACGATTACTCAGGGAATTTACATATTAACTTTACAAAAGGGGATCACCATCTTAGCGGGCAGGAAGCTGTTGAATATTTAAGGTTCAGACATGACGCGCTCGGCGACATCGGAAGAACCCAAAGGCAGCAATGGCTTTTAAGAAGTATTCTAAATAAATTAAAACAGCCTGAAACTATTACAAAAATCCCTGACATTATCTCAGTTGCAAAAAAATACGTTAAAACAGATATGTCCTTCTATGAAATGTCCCAGTATGCAGCACTTGCAAAACATATTGATATGGATAAAATTGAAGTAGCAATGCTTCCGGGGGCACCAAATCAGAAAGGATATATAAGCTACTGGATTTTAGATCCTGAAAAAACACAGGAAGTCGTAAACCGGGTAATTTATCGCGACAAAGTTGCTGTAGATGAAACAGCTCAGATGAGTGCGGGAGTTATGGCATCAAGTTCAGCGAAAGCAGAACAAATGGCTGAAAATCTCAGAGCTGCGAACATTGATGTAAAATGTACCGGCATAACTACAAGAGCGCACTCGCAATTTATTGCACATTCTAACAATGTTACAAATGAATATTATAACTGGTTAAAGAAGAAAAACGAAGCATTCGGCGGGCTTCAATTTGTTTATGATCCAGTAAATTATCAGTGCGGCGAAACAGATTTTACAATCATATTATCAGGGAATTAATTCCCTGGGTAATGTGCCTGTAGCTCAGTTGGATAGAGCGTTTCCCTCCGAAGGAAAAGGTCGTGCGTTCGAATCGCATCAGGCACAAAAAAGGTCGATATCCTTGTGATATTGACCTTTTTTGATGTATTGATAGCGTATTAGAAGGCCATTAGCGTTCGGCGTGAGCGAGCTGAGGGCGGAGGAGTTTTCTTTGAAAGAAGAGAAACTTCTGAAAAAGAAAATCCGTAGCCTCGTTAAATGCGAGCGAACAAGACAATCGCATCAGACAAATTTATTTAAATCGAAATCCCCAGTTATCACTCACGATATAACGTCCGATTTTTGCAAGATTTTCTTGAAGTTCCTGACGGGTTGCACTTACTTTATTCGGATAAATCTCGTACATTTTTTTATGAAATTCATCAGTTAAATTAGGCATAACAACATTGGCGCCGCTTTGCAAAGCTAAAAGTCTGCCGTCTTTTCTTAACGATTCCATTGCAGTTGTAGCAGGGATGTTTATATCAGCCAGCATAACACGTGTTATAGCCATAACTTTCACTGCTAAATCAAGATTTCCGTGGGGCTCATCCTTAAGAGGGGTTTGCGGATGCGGAATAAAAGGTCCTATACCAATCATATCAGCATTAAGTTCTTTAAAAAATAAAATATCATCGGCTAACGATTCCAAAGTCTGCCCGGGCAGCCCCACAAGGCAGCCCGTTCCCGTTTCATAACCGAGTTTTTTTAGGTCAGACAAACAGCGTTTTCTATTATGAAAATCTGCATACGGATGCATTTTCATATACAAATTTTCATCTGTTGTTTCAATCCTCAATAAAAACCTGTCAGCTCCCGCTTCTTTATAAGCTCTGTATTCGTCGAAACTTTTTTCACCGATACTTAATGTAACTGCAACGCCTAATTTTTTTATATCAGAAATTGTGGAGCAGAGCAAGTCAGTTGTGTAAAAATCATCTTCTCCTGATTGAAGTACAATTGTCTTAAACCCGTCATTAGCACCATTTTTTGCAATATCAAAAATCTCAGATTTGGTAAGTCTGTATCTTTTTACCATTTTATTTTGAGATTGAAGCCCGCAGTAAAGACAATTTCTTTTACAAATATTTGAAAACTCTATTAGCCCACGCAGATGAACTCCATCACCCACATATTGACGGCGCATTTTATCTGCTTCTTTTAAGATTTCGGTATCATCAGATTTAAGAATATCAATAATTTCTTTTTTAGATAAATTCATAAAAAAATTATATCATGTCAATAATAATATAGATTTTTTGTATTATAATAAACATGGTTGACAGCCGGTTTTTTATAAAAATCGAAAAAAAAGTATGAGGCTTCGTAGCTCAGCAGGATAGAGCAGCGGTTTCCTAAACCGAAGATCGCGCGTTCGAATCGCGCCGGGGCCACCATACCTTTTTTATAAATGCATTAATTAAACTGCCGGCAGCGATGAGAACGCATTTGAGCGGTCGGCGCGAGTGAGCTGAGGGCGAAGGATTATCTGTGAAGTAAATTTATTTACGTAACAGATAACCGTAGACCCGTTAAACGCGAACGAGTAAGAAAATCGCGCCGGGGCCACCATACTTTTTTTTATAAATGCATTAATTAAACTGCCGGCAGCGATGAGAATTTGCCAAACTAAAAAATCAATACAGCTATAAGCGCAAATATAATCAGCGGGATATTATAATGCAAAAATGTCGGAATACAGGTATCTTTAATATGTTCATGCTGCCCGTCAACATTTAATCCCGCAGTAGGGCCGAGAGTTGTACCTGATGCGGGGGAACCGGCATCACCAAGCGCAGCTGCAGAAGCAAATACAACAATAGCTTCAAAAGGTGTAAATCCTAAATTCACAAATATCGGTACAAATAAAACCGCCAAAATAGGAATTGTACCAAAAGATGTTCCGATACCTATTGTTATAAACAAGCCAACAACCAGCATTAAAAAAGATGCAAGGACTTTTGAACCTAACATAAAAGGAATTAGCCCGTTTACTAATGTATCAATTCCGCCAGTTGATTTAAGGACTCCTGCGAACCCTGCTGCCACAAGCATTACAAAAGCTACATAGCCCATAAGCCCAATACCTTCGTTTATTAAAGTATCCATTTTTTCAGGATCTATTGCACGTGTGCCAAAAATTATTGTCAGCCCTATTAACGCACCAAGCGGTAAAGATTTAGTCCAAAGCTGCACAACAAGTGTTGCAATCGCCGCAAACAAAGTTATATAGTGACTGCCAGTAAAGCGCAGGGAACGACGCCTTTCTTCCCTAAAGGGGATATTTTCATATTCTCTGGGCTTTCTGTAAGAAACAAACACAGCCCACAAAAGTCCGCATAAAAGCCCAAGTCCCAAAATCCAAACAGCCTGCCACACATCAGTAACCGAAACTTTCATTCCGTTTGATGTCATATTGTCTGCAAGCAATCTTTGAAAAATCAATCCAAACCCTGCAGGAAATACAATATAAGGAGTTACAAGACCAAATGCAAGAGCGCAGGCTACAGCGCGTCTGTCGAGTTTCAGTTTATTCATAACAGAAATTAAAGGCGGAATTATTACAGGAATAAAGGCAATATGAACAGGAATTAAATTTTGCGATGCGCATGCCAAAAGTGTTAATATTAAAAGCAACATAAATTTGTTATTTTTAATTAAAAGTGAAATTCTTTTTGCAAGCACATCAGCAAGTCCTGTATGCGCCATTGCAGCAGCAAAAGTTCCAAGCAGAATATAACTCAAAGCCGTTTCACTGTTCTGCCCCATACCGTTTATAAAAACATCCATAATCTGCCCAGCGTGCATCCCTGCAGCTTTGCCTGCTACAACAGCACAAACTATCAACGCAAGCAAAACATTTATCCTGCACAAGCACAATATACAGAGTAAAATGACGGATATAATAATAGGATTAAAAATAAATTCCATCAAACTTAGACACCTACTTTTGATACAAGTTCATCAAACTTAAATTTTCGTCCGCACGATTTGTCCTCATCGCAAAATCCCAAACGCTCACATTTTGGAACAAGATAAGGTTTTAACCAGGGTTCTTCTTTTACAAGTTCGTCACACATCATTTTTACCATTGTTCTGATTTCATACTGTGCACGCGTACAAAGTCTTAAATTTGCCAGATGAATCATTTCTCTTAAATTTAAACTAGCAACCATAGAGCTTGCCGCTGCATTTGGAAGCACAAATCTTGCATCTTCCGCCGGAATTCCTGCTTCAACAAATTCCTGATACTGCTCAGAAATTTTTCCCATAAATTCAACAAATTTGTCTTTTAATTCGGGATTTTTCTCGATTGTCGGCGGAATTATATAATCAAACTGTCCTTTTTCTTTTACATATCTTTGAGATTTTTGAGAAAAAGACATGTGCCTGTGTCTTACAAGCTGGTGAGTACAGGCACGAGAAACATTGGAAATAGCAAAACTTACTTGAATATGCTCAATCGTAGAATAATGACCAGATGAAATAACCCTTTCTATAAGTTTGAGCATCTTTTCTTCGTCATCAGTACTGTTATATATATTTATCGGATAATCTGCACTGTAACAGGTTCTGCATGCTGTATAAACGGTTTTGAGCATATTATCAGGTTTTGAAATTAAGTTTACAACCGGTTTGTTATTATTTTCCATACACAATCTCCCTCAAAATAAAATTACAATAAAATAATTATACCACCCTTAAACTTAAGAGTGGTATAATGTAAATTTTTTCTAACAATTTATATACCTTATGCTTTTTTATTGCCGTAACGCTTATTAAATCTTTCGACACGCCCTTCAGAGTCAAGAATTTTCTGTTGTCCTGTATAGAACGGGTGACAGTGGTTACAAATTTCAACTGTTATATTATCGTTGATTGAACCTGTTTCAATTTCGTTTCCGCAAACACACTTGATAACTGTTTTTTTATAATCAGGGTGTATTCCTTTTTTCATTTTTTACCTCTTTCGTTTTTTTCAAGATTCCAAACTTGATTAATAATAAAATTTCGACTACTTATATGATACTACGGAAATAAAAAAGTGCAAGTCAAAATCAGAGGTCTTATATCACCGTTTGCACCAGATATTCTCTGAAAACAGTCATAATAAGATTGCGAACATGTTTCGGAATCTTATTATTGTAAGCCACTGAAACAAGTTCATGATGCCAATAGTTAAAAAATCTCATGCATATGTTTGATGTTAATTTTTATTAATTTTGCAATAATAACAGAGTTATCAGTTATTAGATTTTTAAAGGTGATAGTTTAGATGAATCTGCATGAAAAATGTTTACTCAGATACTTACAAAACCCCGATGAATTATCATATTCAACAGAAATTTTAAAAATTAACAACTTTATTCTTGAAAAGCAATTTATACTGAAAAATTTTGTTGCCAAATCTTCAACATTCAACTATACTGAAAGAATGAAGTAGCACAAAAAGATTAATAAGGTTATGTTCAAAAAAATATTATACACAATAGCTCTGGTATTCTTTGGGATATTTATATTTTTAATACTAAAAAATGCAAATCTCAATACATTTATAGATTCTGTTGAAAACAGAACATTTGATTTAAGACAGAGTATTATAATAAAAGAAGGCGGTAAAAAGGCCAATAGTGATATTGTAATAATTGCTGTTGACGATGCAACTTATGAATATATTTTAGGGAATTACGGTGAATGGCCTCTACCCAGAGATGTTTACGCAAATATGATAAACTATCTTGAAAAACACAACCCGCGTGCAATTGCATTTGACATGATGTTTGTAAAATCTTTAAAAAGCGAAAATCAGGCTGATTTAGCGCTTATAAATGCGTTTAAAAAATATAATAATTTATTTACTTCAATGAATTTTGATAATCAGTCAGCGGATTTAAGAACACCACCTCAATTGCCTGACAAACTTTCAATAAATATCGAAAATAACTCAAAAATTGATTTTTCGGATTTAACATACACAAACTGCAGAAAAATTCTTGACGGTATCATCAATGTAACATCAAATATCGGGATAATAAATGTTTCAAGATCTGATGACGGCGTTTTGAGAAAAATGCCGCTGATTGTCAAATATCAGGATAAATTTTACCCGCAGCTGGCCTTAAAAGTAGGGCTTAATTATCTTGGAGAAAACAAGGACACATTTGAAATAGATAATAATTCTAATCTCAAAATCAGCGATCGGAAAATATTCCTTGATAAAGACGGCAGTGCAATAATTAACTGGTATGGTTCAGCAGGGACTTACACATACATTCCAATGTACCAGTTGATAAAAGCAGTTAACGGAGAAAAAACAGAGCTTGATTATGACTTTTCAAACAAAATTATATATTTCGGCACCACAGCAGCAAGTTTATTTGACATAAAAACGGTGCCAACAGGCAAAATTTATCCCGGAGTGGAGATTCAGGCTACATTTTTAAATAACCTTATAGATAACAATTTTATAAGGAAAGTTGACAGAGGCTACACAATTGCATTAAGTATACTTTTAGCGCTTTTGATAGCATCAGTTGTAAGCCGTGTAAATTCTGCATTTACCGCGTCTTTAATGTCACTTTCAACATATTTCATTTATATTTTAATATCATATTATGCAATGAAATTCGGCAATATGTGGCTTGAGGTGATTTATCCGCTCATATTCTCAATACTTGCATTTACAAGTGCATATATAATTAAATATCTTATAAAATCCCGCGACTTTGAACTACAATATAAGCTTGCCACAACCGACGGTTTGACAGAACTTTACAATCACAGATATTTTCAGGAACAAATCAGAATGCAGGTTGAGCAGTCTAAACGCTATAACACAAGCTTTTCATTGATTATTATAGATATTGATTTTTTCAAAAAATTTAATGATACATTCGGGCACCAATCAGGTGATGAAGTGTTAAGAGAAGTAGCTCAAACATTAAAGCGTAATGTGCGTGCGACTGATATTGTATGCAGATACGGCGGGGAAGAAATGAGCATATTACTGCCTAATACCCACAAAGAAGAAGCACTCTCCACAGCACAAAAAATATGTGACCGTGTAGCTTCTAAGAAATTTAAACTGTTTGGCGGCAAAGAAACTAACGTAACCATAAGTTTAGGAGTTTCAACCTACCCGTCAGATGGGGAAAGTGCTGTTGATATAATCGAAGCTGCTGACAAACGTCTTTATAAAGCAAAAAATAACGGAAGAAATCAGGTCAGATAAAATTATCCCTGCCTTAAAGGGCAGGGAATCTGTAGCGGAAACTAAATTACCGGTACATCTACCGGATCAACAAGTATTACATTTAAGACTTCACCTTTTCTAAGATTAACGTCATCGCCCTTTCTTATCATATCGGCAAAAAAGTCATAAACGTAATAGGCTCCTCCGCCAATTGCTCCGCCGATTGCCCCGATACCGGTCATTAACTGATCCGCTACTATAACATCATCAAATACATCACCACCCCATTCTGTAGAGTTGTAAACAATGTCTTTTGTAACATGCCAGTTATTAATAAGTGCATCTTTGTATCCCTTGCTGCCGGCTATCCCGCCGTCATAAGTAATATCGGCACGCCCTGTTATAGAAAATGACAAAGGAAGCTGTCTACCGTTAGGTGTTACAACATGATCAAAATCAAGATATAAAATTGCGCCTTTTGACATTCTTTTAGCAGGTTCAACCCTTCTTATGGTACCTCTTACAAGAGAACCCATAGGAAGAATTACATCATTATCAGCCGTTTCATCACTCATCATTATTGCGGTGAATTCCGTTCCGGCAGAGTTGTTGATAGTTGATAAAGGATTCATCAGCTGGAGTGAAAATTTTGTCCCAGCCGGAATTCTTTTGGTTTTGGCATTAGCGTTAAACGGTGCAGCCAAAACAGTATTTACAAATATTAAAAATGACAATATTAGAACTAAAAATCTCATAAAACTTTCTCCTCTTTTTTTGATATTTTATAAAACAATTAACAATTTTGCAATATATTTACAAAAGTCTTATACTAACTGTATGTCAAAAATTGAAAAAATTGAAGAACTGCAAAAAATATTGCATGAAGACCAGACAAATTTTCAGGCGCGGCGTGAGCTTGCTGTGCTGCTTCTTGACTGTGGATATCCGGAAGAAGCAAAACAACATTTTTTATATCTGTCAAAAATTTTTGATGATGACAGCGGCATTTATTATAACCTTGGAATTACTTATGAAAAGCTTAAAGATCTTAATAAAGCTGAACAATCTTATAAAAAAGCAATTGAACTTGCTCCTGAGGAAGTTGACGCCCATTATAATCTCGGACTTGTCTATATCGACAAAAAAAATTTTGAAAAAGCCGTTGACTGCTTTGAGTATGTACTTTCTAAAGACAATAACGATTCAAATTCTTATTTTTCAATAGGGCTTTGCTACTTCAAAGAGGGCAAACTTGACGGAGCAAAATATTATTTCCAACGGACAATTGATTTGAATGACAATGATATATATGCACATTTTTACTTGGGGAATATTTCTAAGGAACAGGGAGACAATAAAGGAGCAAGAGAAAAATTTAACAAAGTTCTTGAGCTTTCTCCCGATTACAGCTGGGCATATTTTAATCTTGCATCAATTGATTATCAGGAAGGGGAATATGATTCAGCAATAAATAATCTTGAAAAAACAATTGAATTAAACCCTAAAGACATTGAAGCTTACAAAATCTATTCAAAAATAATGTGCAAGGTTTCACAATATGATAAAGCCGCATCAATAATAGAACAGGCTATAGAAAACTGTGGTGAAAACGGAGATTTATTTTATATACTTGCACAAATTTATAAACTTCAAAACAATAAAGCAGATTATGTCAAATTAATGAATCAGACATTAAAGTTCAATTCTACACTTTCAGTTTCTCCTAAGCTTGTAAAAAAAGAACTTGAGAATTTTCTAAACTAACTGTTTTTTATGTTAGAATAAAAACATAAAAAATATATGAGGAATTAGTTATTATGAAAATGTCAAAATTATTTGTTCAAACCCTTAGAGAATACCCGTCTGATGCAGAGGTTATTTCCCATAAAATGCTAGGACGCGCAGGGTTTATAAAAAAACTTGCACCGGGTATTTATACATATATGCCTTTAATGTGGAGAGTTTTGAAAAAGATTGAAAATATTGTAAGAGAAGAAATGGACAGAGCAGGCGCGCAGGAACTTTTAATGCCGTTTGTACAACCGAAAGAACTGTGGGAAGAATCCGGCAGATGGGAAGTTTACGGGAAAGAATTAATGCGTCTTAAAGACCGTCACGAAAGAGATATGTGCCTCGGTCCGACACACGAAGAAATTATTACATCAGTTGCAAGAGATGCTCTCAAATCATATAAACAATTGCCTGTAAATTTATATCAAATTCAATCAAAATTCAGAGATGAAATAAGACCGAGATACGGACTTTTACGAGGCCGCGAATTTATTATGAAAGACGCTTACAGCTTTGATTTAGACGAGTCAGGACTTGATAAAGAGTATCAAAATATGGCGCAGGCTTATAAAAAAATATTTGAAAGATGCGGTTTAGATACCAAAATGGTTCAATCAGATTCAGGCGCCATCGGTGGAAGCGTTTCGCACGAATTTATGGTAATCACGGATACAGATGCAGGTGAAAACGACGTTTTCTATTGCAATTCCTGTGACTATTCCGCAAACTCAAACCACGCAATATCAAACCTTCCCGAAGCATTAACCGACGGAAAAGATTACTTTAAAGAAAAAAAAGTAATTGATACTCCAGACACTCATTCCATTGAAGAATTAAGTAAATTCTTAAATATTCCTGATACATTGATTTTGAAAACTCTGGTTTATATTGTTGATAAAAAGCCTGTTCTTGCGCTAATAAGAGCTGATAAAGCTGTTGAAGAAACTAAATTGATGAATGCTGCAGGCGGAATTGAAATAAGAATAGCTTCATCTGCTGAAATTGCAGAACTTATGGCTGATAAAGGTTTTGATGCGGTACCGGGATTTATCGGACCAAAAGGAATGAATGAAATTCAAATAATTGCAGATGAAACAGTACGCGATTTGAAAAATTTTGTTGTCGGCATTAATCAAACAGACAAACACATGGTTGGAGCAAACCTTTCTGATTTAGAAATAGAAAATCTTAAATTTGCAGATATCAGACTTGTCCAACGCGGCGAATTATGCCCGCAATGCGGCAAACCCTTATATGTGACTAAAGGTATTGAAGTCGGAAACATATTCAAATTAGGTACAAAATATTCAAAACCGATGAATGCTGTTTATACTGATATAGAAGGTAAAACACATCCTTATGTTATGGGATGTTATGGTATAGGTATTTCAAGAACAGCTGCTGCTGCCGTTGAAGCCCATTATGATGAACACGGAATTAAATGGCCGATTGCAATTGCACCTTATCAAGTTGTAATAGTCCCTGTCAACATTAATGATCAACTTCAAATGAAGGTTGCAGAAAAAATGTACAATGAATTAAGCGAAGCCGGAATTGAAGTTGTGCTTGATGACCGCGACGAAAGGGCCGGAGTCAAATTCAAAGATGCTGATTTAATAGGCTTCCCCTTCAGAGTTACAGTCGGAAAAACAATTAATGAAGGATTTGTGGAATATAAGGTGCGTGAAACCGGAGAGCAAGAAAAATATACTCCCGATGAAGCGACTCAAAAACTTATTGACATAATCAAAGCGGTTAAGTAATTAACCGCTTTTTTATGGCAAAAATTGTTATTGAGGAGATTTATTACTGTTATGAAAGTAATAAGCGATATTGAACTCCAAAATTTAAGATATGCAGTGCAACATTTTCAAGACTGTTACCTTGTGTCAACAATTGGTGCCTTGACTAATACATCTAACGGAAGGAAAATTTTAACCGAAAATATAGTGCACACACAGGAAGGTTTTAGAATAAGGTTTAACAATGTCAACGGCAAAACTGAGGACTATTTTGTCACTCAGAAAGAAATGGACAACCTTGTTTATCTTGATGATTATATGAATGCAGTAAAAATTAAAATTCCTCATAATCCGCTTATTAAGGCGCTCGAAGTTGCAATGAATAAACTGCTGAAAAGACATCCCTTCAAAAAACCACTGGTTTGCAGAATCCCGAATTGTCACGAAAGATTTGAATTTAACAAGCCATCAAATTTTCTGGAAATGTTTACCGGTAAAAAAGCTATTATATTAAATGAAAGTAACTTTAATATATCACTTAAATCACGACACGATGAAGCTATAGAATTGTTTAAAGCAATCGGCAGACATGCTCCAAATAGTTTTATCGGCGGGACAACAATGGGATTTAAAAAAGGGATGTCAAATAACCACTGTTATACAATAATATTTGCAGATAACCACAACAAACAGCTGCACTTGTTTGATCACCGGCTTCTTGAAATTTTTAGCCTTTCCTACGAAGAAGCCGTGCGCAAACTTAAATTTATCGCAGGATATTTTAATAGTGATTTAAAATAATCTTATTGTTTATGATGGCGGAAAGCATAATACTTAAACAAAATATAAGTCACAACTGCAGCCATAAGTATTGATACAATCTGCCCCACATATACATTTTTTGTAACACATCGCACAATAATTTCCAGTATTACAGCATTAAATGCATAACTAACAACCCAGGTCGTGCAACATTTAACATATTCTCTTACCCAGTGTCCTTTTGTACAAAAAACAAAAACTTTCTGATTAACAAACGAAAATACAGAAGAAATTGCCCACTGCAAAGCAACACAAATCTGGTAATGCTCCTGCCCTATCAAATAAACAGCAATCGCAAAAATAATATATGAAAAAGAAGCATTAACTCCTCCAACAAATAAAAATCTTAATTTGTCAGGAATCGAACACCATTTATTATACAAATTTAATGCGATTTCTCTGCTCATCAATAAGCCTTTCCCACTAATGAATTATGAGTATTTATTTCAAGATCATCATTAAGATTTTGTAATTTTATTTTATGACCGTATCTTTTTTCAAGAGCAAGTTCTATCAAATAGTCTGCAAATGCAGGATTTTTGGGCAATAACGAGCCATGCAGATATGTACCGAAAACATTTTTATACCTTGCCCCCTCTGTTTTATCTTCGCCATTGTTGCCGTTACCTACCATAATTTTCCCAAGAGGCTTTGTCTCACCATGCAGATAAGTCAACCCACTGTGATTTTCAAACCCAACAAGAGTTGACGGAGTTAAAAATTCTGTTTCAACCGTAACATTTCCTATAAATCTTTTTTTCCCTGCAACTGTATAAGCATCAATTAAACTGATTCCGCGGAGTTTTTCACCGTAAAACGGCTGATAATAATGACCGAACAGCTGATATCCGCCGCAAATTCCAAGAAATACAGCATTACAATCACGTTCAGCTAACAAAAAATCCTTGTTTTTATAAAGCTCATCTGCAACTTCCTGCTGCTGTTTATCTTGTCCGCCTCCTATGAAATAGAGATCGTGTTCTTTTATTGTATCACCTGTGCCTATCGGGTCATATTCCACGGTAATTCCCCGCCACTCACATCTTTTTGTAATGGTGATAATATTTCCCATATCCCCGTAAAGGTTTAAAAGTTTAGGATAGAGATGACCTATTGATATTTTCAAACTTCCCTCTTTCATGCCTTTATTATATCACAATAATCGTGGTAAAATAAAAATATGATAGACACACATACACATATAAATATGATAGAAGGACTCACGACAAATGAAATTATACAAAATGCGAAAGAAAACGGAGTCGAAA
The DNA here is from genome assembly GCA_949296425.1 of uncultured bacterium. Lineage (GTDB taxonomy): Bacteria > Cyanobacteriota > Vampirovibrionia > Gastranaerophilales > Gastranaerophilaceae > Stercorousia. The sequence goes on along the minus strand of CASFPN010000017.1, from coordinate 61,594 downwards.
AAATAATTGTTCCGGCAGCAAACCCTAAGGACTTTTCCGCTATAATAGAGCTTATTAATAAATATGATAATATTTACGGAATGCTTGGTGTTCATCCGTCAGATGCAAAAGATTGGGATGACTCTCTTATTGATAAAATAAAAAAGCTGGCAGAAAACAAAAAAATTGTTGCCATAGGCGAGATAGGACTTGATTATTACTGGGATAAAAGCTTTAATGATTTACAAAAAGAGATTTTTATAAAACAGGTTAAACTTGCAAACGAATTAAATCTCCCAATTGACGTCCACGACAGAGAGGCACACAAAGATACTTTTGATATTTTGAAAGAATACAACAAAGGTTCAAAAGTTGTTATGCATTGCTTTTCCGGCAGTGTTGAATTTGCAAAAGAATGTATAAAAGAAGGCTGGTATCTCGGAATAGGAGGAGTTGTAACCTTTAAAAACGCTATAAAAATGAAAGAAGTTGTACAAAATGTACCTTTAGAAAGGATTTTGCTTGAAACAGATGCACCTTATCTTACCCCTGTTCCTTTCCGTGGCACAGAAAACCAGCCTGCTTATGTAAAATTTGTTGCGGAAGAAATAGCAAAACTTCGGGGAATAGATTTATATAATGTAATAAAAGTTACGGAATTAGCAACTCAGGAAGTATTTGATATTTAAAATCTTGACAAAATATTTAAAATCGGAAATAATAAAAATATTATATTTGTTAATCTGATTTTATGAAAGAACGTTTAGACAAATATCTTACTGATTTAGGATACTTTGAAACTAAAAGCAAAGCATCAGCGGCAATTCTTGCAGGACATGTTAAAATAAACGATGAATACATTACAAAAGCAGGATTTCAGATAAATCCGTCAAAAGAATACGATATTGTTGTAAAATCAATGCCTTATGTTTCCCGCGGGGGATTTAAACTGAAAAAAGCTCTCGACGCATTTAACTTTAACGTAAAAAACAGAATTTGCTTTGATGCAGGGGCATCGACAGGAGGATTTACAGACTGTCTGCTGCAAAACGGCGCAAAATTTGTCTACGCAGCTGATGTTGGATACGGGCAGCTTGATTGGAAAATACGTTCTGATAACCGTGTTAAAACCATTGAAAGGACAAATTTAAAAATATGCGAATTTTCTGATATTTATACAGATTCAGAACCTGTGGCAGATTTACTTGTAAGCGACTTATCTTTTATTTCGCTTACCAAAGTCCTTGAAAATCTCAAAAAACTTTTAAACCCAAATTTTCATGAAATGATCTGCCTTATAAAACCCCAATTTGAGGCTGGGAAAGAAAAAGTAGAAAAAGGCGGAGTTGTTAAAGATAAAAAAGTGCACAAAGAAGTTATTGAAAATGTTATTCAATTTGCACAAAATCTCGATTATTCAATTAAAGGGCTGACCTATTCATCAATTAAAGGGCCTTCAGGCAATATTGAATACCTTGTATGGCTATCAACAGAACAAAATCAAACAGAAAATTTTGATATTGAGACTATAGTTAATGAAGCGCATAAAATATTAAATAATTAAACCTTAGGGACAGTAACAAGAGGAGTTGCGCCGTACAAATCAATATATCTGAAAAAGTTTAATACAACTCCGGGTGGAAAAAAGTAATTGTTATTAGTCGGAGTAATTTTAAGCATTGAATGCGTATCATCAACTTTTACAACACTTGCAAGATACTGCTTATTAACCGCCGTAAAAAGAATATAACCTGTTTTTGACTGGATTTCTTCAACATCGAAATTGTTCGCATTAGCACTTGCTATTGCCATATAAAATAATTTATCCTGCGGAAGAATATATGTTCTGGTACAAATATTAAAATTTACATTCTGCGGTGTTACAAGATTGCTTAAAAGCAGACTGTCTTCAGACATTGCCGGTGTAGCACAAAGCATAACAAATAAAAGTACCGATATAAAAATTTTTACTGCTCTTTCCATGATTCACCTGTATTTATATCAACTACAAGAGGTACAGAAAGCGGTTGATTTAACTCCATAGCCTCTTTAACCAATTGTTTTACTTCTTCTATTTCAGATTTTAAAACTTCGACAACAAGTTCATCATGAACCTGAATAATCATTTTTGACTTGAGGTTATTTTCTTTCAATTTATTTGAAAATTCAATCATTGCGATCTTCATTAAATCAGCAGCAGACCCTTGCATAGGCTGATTAATTGCAGCTCGTTTTGCAAATTCCCTAATCATGGCATTTGAACTTGAAAGTTCAGATGAAAGATAACGCTTGCGGCCAAAAATAGTCTGCACATAACCTTTTTTTTCAGCTTCATTTACAGTACCTTCCATATAAGCTTTAACTCTCGGATAAGTTGCGAAATATCGGTTAATGAAATCTTCTGCCTCTGCATTAGAAATACCAAGCGCCTTTGCAAGGCCGTACTTACTTTGCCCGTATATAATCCCGAAATTAACAGCTTTTGATTTGTAACGCATATCTTTTGTCACCTGTTCAACCGGGACATCAAAAACTTTTGAAGCAGTAAGAGTATGCACATCAATTCCGCTGTTAAAAGCTTCCAGCAGATGCTTATCCTGCGTAATATGAGCCAAAAGCCGCAACTCAATTTGAGAATAATCGGCCGACAGAATCATTGCATTTTCCTTATCGCTTGGCACAAATGCATTTCTTATCTTATTACCTTCCTCTGTTCTTATGGGAATATTTTGCAAATTAGGATTGGAAGATGACAGTCTGCCTGTCGCAGTAACCGTTTGATTATATGTTGTATGAATACGTCTGTCTTTAATATCTATCAAAGCCGGTAAAGCCTCAGTATAAGTAGATTTTAATTTTGCATACTTTCTGTAATCAAGAATTAATTTCGCAATTTCATACTCATCGGAAAGTTCTTCTAAAACTGCAGCATTAGTCGAATAATTTGTTTTACCGCGTTTTTTCTTTGCCTTCAATCCCATCTTTTCAAATAAAACTTCACCAACCTGACGCGGAGAATTTATATTAAAATGGCAGCCTGCAAGTTTAAATATTTTTTCTTCTATTTGTGAAAGTTCCAAATTCATTGATACGGTAAGCTGGGCAAGATACATTTCATCAACCGAAACGCCATCATACTCCATATCTGCAAGAACAAAAGTCAAAGGAACTTCTATATTATAGACTATATCGAGTTCTTTTGCATCCAAATCCGACGACCAGAATTTTGCAAGTTCAAACAAAGAAACTATTTCATCACAAACATAGGGCAAAATATTTTCAACGGACGCATCATTAAATTTGATTTGTTTTTTCTTTTCTTTTGTAAAAGGAGCAAAAGGTATAACAGCATGGTTTAAATGTTCCATAGCCTGAATATCAAGTTCATGATTTCGTTGCGGGTCTTTAACATAACTTGCAAGCATTGTATCAAAAATTATACCTTTAGAAAAAATATCAAAACATCTCAATACATTATATTCACTTTTTGCATTATGAGTAACTTTTTTAATCTGCTCGTTTTCAAAAAACGGTTTTAATTTATTAAGAACCTCTCTAACCCTGAGCTGATTTTGAACATTTGAATGGTTAAACGGGATATAAAAACTCTTATAAGGAGCCCCTGTATCTTTAAAACTAATTCTTTCATCTGCAGAAATATCAGGATTAAAAGCAAAAGATACACCGATAATCTCAGAACGAACCGCGTTAACTGTATCCGCGTAAATTTTAAAAGCAACAAGCTTTTGTTTATTTAAATCATTAACAAGAGTTTCAAAATCCACAGAGTCCACAATAAGTTTATTTTCAAAATTGTAGTCGGATTCTTTATTAATTTCTTGGTTAACAGCTTCAGAAAAAAATCCAAGCTGGCATGACCCGTCACTATTCGAAACAGGTATAGCATGCTCAACTTTATCAAAAGAATACATGATTTCATTTATATTTTTAATAAATGTATAAAATTGCATCTTTTTTAAATAGTCGGTAACAACAGAAATCGGCGGAAGTTCGACTTTAGTTTTGTCAAAATCAAAATTTATATCAAGATTTCTTACAATAGTGGCAAGATATTGGCTAAGCTTTGCCTGCTCTTTACCTGCACAAATTTTTTCTCTTACAGACTTTTCGGGAATATTTTCACAATCGGCAAGCACATTATCCAGAGTACCGTATTTCGCGAGTAGTTTTTGAGCAGTTTTTTCGCCTATACCTTTAACACCCGGAATACAATCAGATACATCGCCTCTAAGCCCTTTATAATCAATAACTTGATTAGGATAAACCCCTAATTTTTCATAAATTTTATCCCAATTGTATTCGACAAGTTCACCTTTAGAAGGAAGTATAACCTTAACACAACCTTCTTTATCAACAAGTTGAAAAGCGTCCTGATCTCCTGTCAAAATTAAGACTTTATGGCCGAGTTCACATGCTTTTTGGGAAATCGTACCAATAACATCATCTGCCTCATAGCCTTCTTTAGTGTAAATCGGAATGTTAAAAGCCTTTAACCCTTCATAAATAAGTTCCATTTGTGTTCTCATATTATCAGGCATGGCTTCACGATTACTTTTATATTCAGCATAAGTATCAGTTCTGAAGGTGTGATGACTGACATCAAAGGCCACAGCAATTGCATCTGCCTTTAAATCACTATTTTTTAGCATATCAAAAACAGCCTTAAAAAAGCCATACACAGCCCAAGTCGGTACACCGTCAGACGTTCTCATATTTGTACGTTCAAGAGCATAATACTGCCTGAACGCAAGAGCATGTCCGTCAATTAAAATAAGTGTTTTACTATTCCCCATAAATATATTTTTTCATAAATATATTTATATTTCAAATATGTAAAGATAATCCGCTTTCACCAGCAAATTTTATTATTAAAAATCCTCCTTAATTAAATATACAGCAAGCCAGATAAACAATAAAGCACCAATAAGAAGATGAATATCCGCCAATGAATATTCATTTATTACAAATTTTTCAGCATCAGATTTTAAATATTTATTAAACTTTTCACTATCCCCTTTACAAGGAAACTTAGCCAGAATGTCAACATTATAAGCATAGAGAGGTTGAGTTTTCAAAGGTTTTAAAGATATATAAAATACATACTTCCGAAGAAAAGTTCTATTCCTGCCGGATGTTTTTCTATAACAAGATGCATGATCTATTCTAGACAAATCATAAGAAGCAAGCGTTTTTTTAGAATCAAATAATTTTACAACTCTGCACGTATTTAAACTTTTTGAACATTCAAATTTCCTATAATGAAAGGAAATAAGCAAAAAAGGCAAAATAGCAAGAGAAATAAATAAAAGTATTAAAATTATTGTATCTATTTTGTCAATTAACGACATTCTAGGCGTTTTTCGTTTCATCAAGCCCCCCCCCCCCAAAAACTATTCTAAAATTTTTAATTGTAAAACAGCACCATAGAGGGATGCTATAAAAGCTATTATTAAAGCAAATAATAAAAAATAACCTAAACCTGAGATTTCTTTAAGAGAAAATTTTTCTTTATTTGAATTTAAATATTCATTAAATTCAAAACTTTTTTTATAACAGGATTTAGTATAAAATATACCTTCATCAGTCTTTGATAAAGAATTAGCATTTGTCTTTACAGCAATTGAAAACAAATAAGAAGTACCATTATTTAAGCTCTTTGACGAATATGTTGTTATAGGTTCCGTACATTCGCTATACAATATTTTGGATATGTCATATGATGAAATAACTTTTGAATTATTGAATAGTTTTGTAACTTCACACTTTTTAGTGATTTTTGAACACTCAAATTTTGCTAAAGAAGAAAGAAAAACAATGTAAATCACTAAAAAAATAAGTATAATTAAAACTAATTTGAAATTTTCCATGTTGAAATTTTCAGATATCACGCACTTGCCTCTTTGCTTGAATTAGTAGGAAGCTGCACAACCTCTGCGTTTTTTCTGTTTTTTACCATATCAGCTGTAACAACAAATTTTGTTACATCGCCTTTTGTCGGAACATCATACATTACATCAAGCATGATTTCTTCAACAATAGAACGCAGAGCACGCGCACCAGTTTTACGTTTAATTGCCTCCTGTGCAATCAAATCAATAGCTGCAGGTTCAAATTCCAAATCAACACCGTCCATTTCCAAAAGTGCTTGATATTGTTTCAACACAGCATTTTTCGGCTCAGTTAAAATCATTTTCAATGTTTTTTCATTAAGTTGATCAAGAACGGCATACACAGGTACACGACCTATAAATTCAGGAATCATACCAAATTTTAATAAGTCTTCAGGCTGCAATTTTTTAAGCATTCTTGCAGCGGCAGCTTCTTTTTCAATCTGAGTCATAGGAGCTTTTGCGCCAAAACCTACTGAAGTACCTTCACCGGCTCTGCGTTCAACAATTTTTTCCAAACCGACGAACGCGCCGCCTACTATAAACAGAATATTCTTTGTATCAATTTCAATAAATTCCTGGTGAGGATGTTTTCTACCGCCCTGTGGAGGAACATGTGCAACAGTTCCTTCTATCATTTTTAATAAAGCCTGCTGAACACCTTCTCCAGAAACATCACGAGTTATTGATGTATTTTCTGATTTTCTTGAAATTTTATCAATTTCATCAATATAAATAATACCACGCTCAGCCTTTGCAGAATCAAATTCAGCATTTTGATAAAGTCGGAGAAGAATATTTTCAACATCATCGCCAACATAACCGGCTTCTGTTAATGTCGTTGCATCAGCAACTGCAAACGGGACATCAAGCATCTTTGCAAGTGTCTGCGCAAGTAAAGTTTTACCGGAACCTGTCGGGCCCACTAGCAATATATTTGATTTTTGAATTTCAACAGAATCTTTATCATTGCCTTTATTGTGCTTTAATCTTTTGTAGTGGTTATAAACAGCTACAGACAAAACTTTCTTAGCATCATCCTGGCCTACAATATACTCATCGAGGTATGCCTTGATTTCATGAGGTTTTGGGATAGGCTTTTCTTCTGGCTGATTTTCGCTATCAGAGCCTTCTTTGTCCTTATTTTCAAAAAATTCTTCGTCTAAAATTTGATTACACAAATCAACGCATTCATCACAAATATAAACTTCAGGGCCTGCGATTAATTTTTTTACCTGGTCCTGTGATTTACCACAAAATGAACATTTTAATCTGCTGTCATCATGTTTTGCCATTTTTTATACCATAGCTTACAACTGCTTCAGAGCTTTTATCATATTTTTACACCTATTAGCTTCGTAAGCCTTCCTTTCTTGGTTACTTAATTGCATCTCTTGATATAACTTTATCAATCATACCGTATTCCAAAGCTTCTGCCGGAGTCATGATGTAGTCACGATCCGTATCTTTTTCTATTTTTTTGATAGACTGTCCGGTATTTGAAGCCAAAATTTCATTTAATGATTTTTTTATTCTGATAATTTCGGCAGCCTGAATTTCTATATCGGTAGCTTGCCCCTGTGCACCGCCTAAAGGCTGGTGAATCAAAACTCTTGAATGCGGGAGGGCCATACGTTTACCTTTTGCACCTGAAGATAATAGAAAAGCACCCATCGAAGCAGCCTGACCTAAACAAATCGTAGAAACGTCTGCTCTTATATGCTGCATAGTATCATAAATTGCAAATCCTGCCGTAACACTTCCACCGGGGCTGTTAATATAAAGCATAATATCTTTTTCTGGATTTTCACTATCCAATAATAACAATTGTGCAACAACCAAATTTGCTACCATGTCATCAATAGGTGTTCCAAGAAAAATAATTCTTTCTCTTAATAATCTTGAAAAGATATCAAAAGAACGTTCACCTCTGCTTGATTGTTCTATTACTACAGGTACAAAACTCATATTTACCTCTCCTATATTATTCTATTATGTATCAATTATTAATATTAATCAAATATGTGCCGTTGTAAATACGGCACATATATTAAATTAATAAAATTACTTAATTTCAACAGAGTTATTTTGAATTAAGAAATCTCTTACCTTATCATTCAAAGCCTGTTGAGAAATTGAGCTTAACACTTCGGGATTTTTACCGAGTTGTTTAATTAAATCTTGCGGCTTCATACCGTAAGCAGCGCTGAGTTGTGCAAATTTAGCTTCAATATCTTTGGGTTCAAGCTTGATATTTTCTTCTTTTGCAATTTTATCGATTACAAGAGAATTTTTAATTCTTGTTTTTGCATCCTCTTGAAGATTTTTTGTTAATTCATCTTCGCCTTGAGATTTAACAAGAGTTTCCCAGGAAATTCCTTGAGCTGAAAGTCTCTGCTTATATTCTTCTTTCAAAGAAGCAACTTCTCTTTCCGTCATAGATTCAGGGATATCAACTTTTGACGAATCAATTACAGTTTTAAAAACTTCATTTTCAGAATTTTGTTTATTTGTTCTTTCTCTTTGTGTATCAAGATATTTTTGAATATCAGCTTTTAAATCATCCACCGTTTTAAAAGGCCCGACTTTTTGCGCGAATTCATCATTTAATTCAGGCAGTTTCTTTTCTTTAATTTCATTAATCTTAATTTTAAAAGTAGCAGGTTGTCCTTTTAATTTTTCATCGTGATAGTTTTCAGGGAAATTAACCTTAATTTCAAATTCATCATTAAGATTTTTACCTGTTAATTGTTCTGCAAAACCAGGTATAAAGTTTGAATGTGCTAAATCAAGCGGATAATTTTTTGCCTCGCCGCCCTGAATTTTTTCTCCATTGCAAAAACCTTCAAAGTCAATTACTGCAATATCTGTATCTTTTGTGGGTCTGTCAATGACAGTTTCCTGAGTTGCATACTGGTTCAACAGACTGTCAATTGATTTTTGCATAGCATCTTCAGCTACCGGAGAATCTTTTACTTCAAGCTTCAATCCTTTATACTGTCCCAATGTAACTTCGGGTCTTAACTCCGCTTTTGCAGTAACGGTTAAATCTTCACCTACATTAAAATTGTAAGAAGTTATATATGGCTGGGCAACCAAATCCAATTTATTATCAGATACAGCCTGATTAATAGCTCTGGGCATAAGATTCTCAATAGCTTCCTGTTTAATTCTTTCTGTTCCGACATGTCTTTCAACAACAGAACGCGGAGCTTTTCCTTTTCTAAATCCGTCAATATTCACATATTGAGATATTTTTCTTACTGCATTGTTATATGCATCAGCTGCATCCTTTGCAGGAATTGTAATATTCAATTTTACAACATTTTCTTTTTCATTTTCCAAAGTAACTTTCATAATTTTATCCTTATATTAATTAATACATCTAATTAAATCATACTTCAAAAAAGAATTTGTGCAAGTAAAAAAGGTGGGACTATAAAAAGCCGCAACGAAATTTTATGTTATAATCAAGGCATGGTTAGAATAATCAACGGGAAAAATGTAAAAATTTTAGCACACATTGCATATAAGTGTTTCAGGTTACAGGAAATCTTTACTCATATTAAAGAATTTAACAATCCAGGAATTTCCCCCTGCATATATGCACTATGGCATGAAAACCAATTTTTAATTCATGGAATCCGAGACAGGAAGAATCTAAGCGTTTTAATAAGTACCTCAATTGACGGGGAAATAGTTGCAGGAGTTTGCGACAAATGGGGATTCAAAGTGGTAAGAGGCTCCTCCGGTAAAAAAGGAGCGGTAGAATCAACTATGCAAATGCTCAACTGGCTTAAAGAAGGTAAATGTGTGACTATTATGATTGACGGTCCACACGGTCCTTTGCACAAAGTAAAAAACGGAGTTGTTAAACTCGCACAAATGTCTGGAGCTCCAATAATTCCGGTGCACTGGTATTCCCCTCAAAAAACATTTGTACACCTTCCTTCATGGGACAAGATGAAAACACCGCTAGGTGATTGTAATATTTTAAACATATACGGAAAACCTATTTATGTAAATGAACATGCAACCGATGAAGAACTTACAAAAGTCAAAGAAAATATTAAAAGCCAGCTTTACGAATTGGAAAAAAATGAAAAAGAATATTACAACGAGGCTTTAAAACAAAAAATATGGAAAAAAAGATAATAAAAGTATCAGCAGTTCAACTGTGCTCAAAAATTGCGGATACAGAAGCTAATATAAAAAAAGTTGAAGAATTGATAAAAAGGGATATTACAAATACAGATATAATTGTACTTCCGGAAGTTTGGACATGCGGATGGTCGCCGAAACATTTTCGTGAAACCGCCGAAAAGATTTCAGAAAGTAAAACACTTAATTTTCTCTCATCAATTGCAGTGAAATACAACTGTTGGATTATAGGCGGAAGTTTTATAACAAATGACAACGGACGCTATTTTAATACGTGTCCTGTCATCAATAGAGAAGGTAAACTTGTCTGCACCTATTCTAAAAATCATCTTTTCTCATATTACGGATGCGGCGAAGGTCAATTTGTCGCCCCCGGAGAATCTCCGGTGATGGTGGATATAGAAGGGATTAAAACAGGACTTACGATATGTTATGATATAAGATTTCCTGAAATTTACAGGGCATACCGAAAAGCCGGAGCAGACCTTTTTATAAACTGTGCGGCGTGGGGTTTGAAAAAGCCTATACCGTGGGAATGCATGACTCGTTCAAGAGCCGTGGAAAACCAGACTTTTATGGTAGCATTAACTCAATCCGGATATATAGCAGACGGTGAATGGAACATCGGGCATTCAAGAATTATAGATTTTAAAGGTGATACTATTTCCGAAATTAAAGACCAAAAAGAAGGCGCTGCCAAAGCTGTTTTGGATTTTTCTTTAATGTATGATTTCAGAAAAAAATGTACATGTATGAATGATATTAAACCAAACTACGAGGTAAAATGCGTATGAAAAAATTTTTAAATTTGCTTATATGTTTAACAATAATGTTTATAATAACCCCAGCCGCAATTGCCGCTGCAATAGACAAAACAATTGCGCAATCCGGAATTAATAAAGATTCTGTTTCTGTTTCAGTTAAAGATACACTAACAGGTAAAACCGTTTACAAATTGAACGCAAAAAAATCTTCCATGCCGGCTTCAACTCTTAAATTGGTAACACTGAGCGCGTCGCTTGATACATTGGGTAAAGACTACAAATTTTCAACCAAATTATATAAAAATACAAATAACGAATTGTTTTTATTGCTCAGTGCAGATCCGTTTTTTACCTCTGCCGACCTTAAATATTTGATAAAAACAGCAAAAAATAAAAATATAATTTCACCGAAAAACTTCTACATTGACGATTACATCTTTGACAACAAAGAATGGGGCGAAGGATGGCAGTGGGATGACGATTTAAATCCCCTTATGCCGAAATTCAGCTCCTATAATATAGATAATAATTTGTTAAACATTATAGTGTCGCCATCCGGCAAAGGTGCTCCGGCAAATATATATGTTACAAAATTCTATCCGACAACATTTATGAATCTCATAACAACAGGCGATAAAAATGAGATAAAATTAAGCAGAAATAATCATATTTCACCGGATATAATAAACGCGGAAGGAACCGTAAAGGAACAGGAAACAGTACAAATTCCGGTAAATCATCCAAAAAGATATTTTATTTTACGACTTGAAGAAGCTATACGCGATGAAAACATGGATTATTACGGGAATTTTATACAAAAAAAATTACCTAAATCAAATGTTTATATTGTTGCACAGGTTGACCATCCGCTAAGTCAGGCAATACAACTAATTTTAACTGATAGCAGCAATTTTGCAGCCGAAACCGTTTTTAAAGCTGCAGGTGCAAAGTTTGTAAACAACACAGGTTCACTTGAAAATTCCGTAAAAATGCTTAATTCGTATTTAAAAAAACTTGGAATAGATTATTCCGACATAAAAATTGTTGACGGAAGCGGAGTTTCAAAAAACAATATAGTAACAGCAGATTTTATGAGCGAATTTCTTGTTAAAAAAGCTGCGGATAAAGAATTTAAAAATTCTCTACCCACAGCAGGAGAAGGTACACTTGTAAACAGAATGCTCTACTTTAAAGACAATTTACATGCCAAAACTGGTACTCTTGCCGATGTAAGCGCAATTGCAGGTTATATAACTTCCAGAAGCGGAAAAACTTACGCATTTGATATCATGATAAACGATCCGAAAACCAAAATGACAGATAAAAAGTCACTTGAAGAATATATATTAAGAGACATATTTACAAAATATTAAACATTCTTCTGATCATGAATAATCTTAGCTATCGAGCCTATTGCACCGCCTATAATACCAAGAACAACAGCGGATTGAAGACGGGCTTTCGGTAAAAAGCTCTTAATAGCTTTATAAGCGTCGTCTAACTCGGCAGATTTAAGAAAATCCCTGATTTTATCTTCAGCTTCATTTTTCTTTGCAGCCTTAATTACCGCATCACGAGCCTTTGTAATTGCATCTCTTGCAATTCTTTGAGCATCAGATGCCTTGACAAAACTTTTTTGCGGCAAAGATTTTTCAAAAACATCAGGTTCAATTGTTAAAAGCTGCTCAAGATTATACTTTCTCGGAGCTAAAGCATAACCTATTCCTGCACCGACAATTGCCGACATTGCACCAACTTCAAAGGGTGTAACCGTAGTACTTTGACTCATAATTACCTCCTATTTTCTTAATAAACACTCAACCGTATACATTTTTACTCGAAGTCAGAGATTTTTGTTAAAAATTCGGTCAAGAATTTACAAGACTTAACAATTAGAAAATTCACACTATATATGATATTATGAGAATAATAAAGGAGAAATAATGGAACCGTTTGTCACAGTAATAACACCAACACACAACCTCATTGAAAATAATCTTGCCGATGATTTTAACCTGCTTGTTAAACTGCTTGATTTACAAACCTACCCAAACATAGAACATCTGGTTATTGACAATATGTCAAATGACGGAACAATTGAAATGCTAAAGAGTTATAAAAATCTAGGATTTTTTAACTTTTATTCGGAAAGAGATACCGGAAAATTTAATGCATATAATAAAGGGATTATGAGAGCCAAAGGCAAGTATGTAACGTTTTTAAGCTGTGACGATTTTATACATGATATAACATCAATTTATGACATCGTAAATCTCATGGAAGCAAACAACGCTGATTTTTCTTTTGCGCCGGCATACTGCAGGCATCCGGACGGATTTGTATTTTTATTTGCCCCTGCAATGCATACGGCTTTTCAAGTTTTACCTTGTGCAAGGCAGGCAATGTTTTTCAAAAAATCAATGCTTGAAAAAGAGGGATTTTTTGATGAAAAATTTAAACTCCTTGCAGACTATGATTTAATTGTGAGAATAATTCTGAAAAAATACAATCCGGTTTATTTTGATACAAATTATGTTACATACAAACTCGGAGAAAAAGTACAGCAAAATACACAAAAATCAGAGGCTGAAACAAAGGCGATTTATAACAAAAATTACAGGACTATGTATCCGCTAAATGACGAAATTTTAACCAGAATGGCACAAACTTCCGAATTCCCGCAGCCGCTTCTTGAAAAACTTTCAGCGTATTTTCCGGAGGAAGACAAAGAACTGTTTTTTGAAAGGTGCGCTCAGATTCATCAGCTTCGAGTTCAGGCAGTACAAAACAGCCGGCAATAAGCATTTTTTGTAAAAACTTCTTTAATAATTTGCAAATTAATCTTTGTGTCGTATGATATTATTAGTATTAGATAAATAAGAACTAGGGAATTAGAAATGAGTGAACAAAAAGTTGCAGTAATAGGCTGCGGTGTATGGGGAAGGAATATTGTCCGGAATTTTTATAACTTAAATGTTTTGGATACTGTCTGCGACATTGATGAAGAAAATCTGAAAAAAGTCACCGAACAATATTCAGGAGTAAAAGTTACAAAAGATTTTCATGACATTATTAACAACAAATCAATAACAGGTGTATGTGTTGTGACCCCGAGTCATACCCATTATAAAATGGTTAAAGCGATGCTTGAAGCAGGCAAAAATGTTTATGTTGAAAAACCTATTTCAACAGTTGCTGCAGAAGCCAGAGATTTAACACAACTGGCACATGATAAAGGTCTTGTTCTTATGGTAGGGCATCTTCTTCTTTATCATCCTGCAGTTAACAGATTAAAAATGCTTATTGAAGACGGAGCTCTTGGAAAAATTATTTACGCGCAAAGTGACAGATTGAACGTTAACTACTTTAAAAATGACAGAAGCGTAATGTGGGATCTGGCACCTCATGATGTGTCGATGATAAGCTATGTTACAGGGAAAGCACCTGTTCATGTAATTTCTGCAATAGGATGCTCCTCCGAACAAAATGAAATTATGGATATAACTCATATAGGAATTCAATTTGAAGACGGTATGACAGGCCATATCTCAGAAAGCTGGATTACTCCCAGAAAACATGTTCAGTTACTTGTAAGAGGCACAAAAGCAACTGCAATTTTAGATGATACAGTTGCCGAAAACAAACTCGTTATTTATGACAACTTTGTCAAAGATAATTCTCAAAATATAAAACTTGATTATCTGGAAATTGAGCCTTTGAAACTTGAATGCCAGCACTTTATAAGCTGTTGTGCAACCGGCAAAAAAGCCCGTTCAGACGGCGATAACGGATGTATGGTGACACAAATTTTGGAAGAAGCCGAAAAAATTATGCTCGGAGATAAGGTAAAAAAACTTGATGAAGTTAATTTTGCACTATCAAGGACAAAAAAATAACTTGTTAGACTGACCTCTGTGCTTCAGAAATTTTAACGTAATAAAACGGAGAGACATTAATGAACATAAAAAATAATCTTGCAAATATAGTTTCAATATCAAGGATTTTTGTTGCCTATGCGGCAATTGCTCTTTTGTATGAAAAAACCACCTGGGCATATTTAATTGCATTTGCTTTAACAATAATTGCGTTTGCTATGGATGGGCTTGACGGATATCTGGCAAGAAAACTTAACCAGTCATCCGAATGGGGTTCTGTTTTAGATATTTTAGGCGACAGAATTGTTGAAGTTTCTTATTGGACAGTATTTGCCGTAATGGGCTGGATAAACATTCTATTCCCTCTTGTGTGTGTAGCAAGAGCGTTCACTACAGACGGAATCAGAAGTGTTGCTCTCTCACAAGGAATGACTGCCTTCGGAGAAAAATCAATGCAGTCAACTTCCTGGGGGAAATTTATTTGTGCGTCTAAATTTATGAGAATAAGTTATGCTGTTGCAAAAGTTCTGGCATTCTTGCTTTTAATAGCTGTTAATACTCCCGGAATGGAATTGTGGGCTGGCACACCTGTACTGCATTTAGTTACAATGATTTTTGCCTGGGCTGCAATTATTTTCTGCGTAGTAAGGGCCATTCCTGTTGTTGTCGAAAGCCCAAAATTATTCAATAAGGAATAAAAATGGCAAAACTAAATATAGTTTTATATGAACCAGAAATACCA
Organism: uncultured bacterium; assembly: GCA_949296425.1. Lineage (GTDB taxonomy): Bacteria > Cyanobacteriota > Vampirovibrionia > Gastranaerophilales > Gastranaerophilaceae > Stercorousia. The sequence continues at coordinate 46,164 of CASFPN010000017.1, read as the reverse complement.
CAAAATACCGGAAATATCGCTAGACTTTGCGCCTGTACCGGAGCAAGTCTTTATCTTGTCGGCAAACTCGGGTTTTCACTTTCCAGTAAATATACAAAACGTGCAGGATTAGACTACTGGGACAGTGTCGATTTGCATAAAATTGATACAATGGACGAATTGCTTGATGATAACAAAGGTGCTAATTTTTATTATCTGACAACAAAAACAAAAAAATTATACACTGATATTAAATTTCAAGACGGCGATTTTCTTGTTTTCGGCCCTGAGACAAGAGGCTTGCCAGAAATTTATGTAAAAGACAAAAATGCCCTGACAATACCGATGAAAGAAGGCCAAAGGAGCTTAAATCTCTCCAATTCAGTTGCAATAGTTGCTTATGAGGCGATAAGACAAAATGGATTATAAACTTCCTAAAATGCCTGAAAGACCAGAAAATTCTAATAAAGGTACTTTCGGGAAAATATTAAATATTTCTGGATCCGAATACATGACGGGTGCTGCATATTTGTCCTCTGTTTCTGCATTAAAAATCGGCGCCGGATATGTAGAACTTGCCTCATGCCAAGAAGCTCTAAAAGTTACGGCAAACTATGCTCCTGAAATTGTTCTTGCTCCCGTTGAAAAATTTTCGGAATTATTAAAACAGGCTACTGTTCTGCTTATTGGCTGCGGACTTTCTACTACAGATAAAGCAAAAGTAATCTTCCACAATACAATGGAACAACGCTGCCATATTCCGACCGTAATAGACGCCGACGGATTGAATATTTTAGCCGAAACAGATTTTTCATTTGAAGGAAACTTAGTTTTGACCCCGCATCCTAAAGAAGCTTCAAGACTTTTAAACTGCACACTTGAAAATATCCTTGAAAATTCTGAAAATTCCGCCAAAGAAATATCAAAGAAATACAATTGCATAACTGTTTTAAAATCACACAGAACTGTTGTAACATCTGCTAACGGCGAAATATACCATAATACAACCGGTAACAGCGCACTTGCGAAAGCCGGAAGCGGAGATGTACTTGCAGGAATGATAGCAGGGCTTTTGGCACAAAAAATGTCCGGTTTTGATGCTGCAGTTCTGGGGGTATATCTGCACGGACTTGCCGGCGATCTGGCAAAAGAAGACCTGACTGCTTATTGCGTTATGGCTTCAGATACAGTCAGGTACATTCCTTATGCTATAAAATATTTATTAACCAAAAATGTTTAATCCACTGATTGGTGATACAGGTTCGTTAGAAACAATTTTAACAACATTGTCATGTTGAGGTGCAAACGGACTTGTATAAACTGCAGTTTTAATTGATTCTGGCTTAGTCGGCAATATTGAAGAAGCTTCAATAACTTCAGGGAATTTATTTTCTACTTTTTTTAAACCTGTTTTTAAACCAGCTGTCAACATTGTTTCTCTGCCTGTGAATGAAATTCTATTAACCATATTTTTCTCCTTTTTGCTTGTCTTTTGTATTGGGGTAACTTTTACACTTATTATTAATACACATAAAGAATATAATTTGCTACCAAATACAAAAAATATTTACAATAATTAATATAATCACAATAAAAATTAAATAAAAAAAATCAATTAGCCACTTTACCTAGTACGACTCTTTTTGATGCACCGGTACATGACGGCAGGTTATTCGGAATACCATAATAGGTGCAATAACCTAAAAGTGCAAACGCCATAACCTCTTTAAAATTATTTGATATACCATAAGCTTCATGAGTTTTTAAATCTATATGTTTTGGTAGATAATGACGTAAATACTTCATTAAAACAGGATTATAAGCACCGCCGCCCCCTACTACAACTTCTTTAACATCAATATCAGGATAAATGAATCTTTCATAAGCAGTTGTTATAGTTTTAGCCGTAAGAGCAGTTGCCGTAGCAATAATGTCCTCCGGATTTTTAGGACCGAATCGAAGGGCATTTTCTATATATTCAACGGAAAAATATTCTCTGCCGGTTGTTTTAGGCGGATTTTTAAAATAATAATCATCCTGCATTAGACATTCAAGCCAGCTCTCAGAAACTTTACCCGAATCCGCGATTTTCCCGTCTTTGTCATAAGGTATTTTGAAATATTTATTAGTACAATAATCAATCATGATATTACCTAATCCGGTATCAAAGCCAAAGGTTGGGAAATCTTTTGAAACAACAGTAACATTTGAAATTCCTCCTATATTTTGAACCAAAATATTTCTCTTTAGCGGTTTAAACCACTTTTCATCTGCGAAACAAACTAAAGGAGCGCCTTCACCTCCTGCTGCAATATCAGCCTCCCTAAAATTTGAGATAGTTAAACATCCTGTTTCTTGAGCAATAACAGCACTTTCACCGATTTGTAAAGTACTTTTCAGAGATATTTTATCTAATTTTTCATCAAAAGGATAATGGAAAATTGTCTGACCATGGCTTGCAATAAAATCAGGTTTGCCATGCTCAGATATGATAACTTTACAAGCTTCTGCAAAACAATGCCCGATTAAAAAATTCATCTGACATACATCCTTAACGGAAACATTACCCGAAAACAGTTGAAAAATTTTTGCCCTGATATGCGGCGGATATTTATAGTTTATACCTGAAATAAGTTTAACAGACATATCAGGATGTACTTCGCACAGACCGGCATCAATGCTGTCACAGGATGTTCCCGACATAAGTCCGATTACAAGTTTAGTTTCCAATTCTTCCATAAATTATATAATATAAAAAAGCTTGCAATTAAGCAAGCTTATCTTTGATACAACTATCCTCCATCCCCTTAAAAAATTTATTTAATCTCCTAAAGTAAAAAAAATCCCTAATCATACTGCACTTTTACTGTACGCTTCTTATTTTCTTTAAACATCTTCCTCTCAAAAATTTAAGCCATCACCTCTTTTTCTTACAACCTGTTCTCTTAACTATCCCGCCGGATATCTTAAGTTTTCTCTTAAACTAACCGGTTTATCTACAAGATTCAATGTAAAACTAAGTAACAAATTTGACAAGTAAAGAAAAATAAAATAAAATTTACAATTGACCATGCCCCTTATTACTTCAAGGAAAAATTCAAGTTCTTAAATCTTAATGAAGAAAATTTAATGAAATTACGTAAAAATATAAAAGAATTTGTTTGACAAAAAAAATTTATAGTACGCAATATTAACTTGTACATGCCTTTTATTTTATAGTAAAATATAGGCGGGGAACTTATGAAAGAATTTTTAAAAAATCAAAAAATCACATACAATCTTATGTCTTTCACAGGCTACAAGGCTTTGATACTTTTTTCACTCCTCGCGGAAGGCCCCAAATCCTATCAGGAAATTTGTGATTATTTTTTTAATCATCCTTATTTAAGAGAAAAAATTTCTATCGACACAATGAGAGTTTATATAAATTCTTTAAAAAGAATCGGATGTGAAATTAAAAGAGTGAGAGGTGAAGACAAAATATCAAGATATATGATTATCTCTCACCCGTTTGAATTAAACCTAAGCACAGAACAAATTCAAAGTATTACTAAAGTCTACAAAAGTATCGTAAAAAACATGGATATCACAGAACTTTTAGCAATGGATGATTTTTTTGAAAAAATCGGCAGCTACATAAAAAATGATAAATTTGTAGCTGATATGAAAAAAATCTCTATGCTTAAAGATATTAATAAAAATTTGTTAAAAGACCTGCTTGACTGCTGTGACAAAAAAGAACAAATAGTTATAAATTATTCATCACCAAATACAGGCAAAAAAGACATCGAAATTATTGCCGATAAAATAGACATTTCAAACGGGAAAATTTATCTTTATGGAATCGGATTTGAATACAAACAGTATGGCAGTTTCCTTGTAAACAGAATAAATAAAATCAAAGAAATTAAGCTTGGAAAGACAATCCCCAATGATCTTCAAATTATTAGGGCAATCTATGAACTTGATTGTGAACCTGATAAAATACAGTTAAGTGAAAATGAAAAAATAATAGGACAAAATAAAAATAAAACTGTTATAGAAGTCATTACTTCTAATGAATTTTTACTGAAACAACGTCTGCTTGAATACGGACCTTTATGTAAGATTATTCATCCTGATGATTTTAAAAATAAATTTACCGAACTGTTAAAAGATATGAAAGCGGGGTATTATTGTGAGTAAAAAATTGACGGAAAAATACAATGATGCCTGTGTCAAACTTTTTGAGTTCATAAAAATGCTTTACAGTGGCGACGTAGAATTCAAAAAAGTTATTAATCACTTTTCAGACGGCGAATATAACGGAAAATCAAATACTCATGTAACTTTAAACAAATACCTTAATGCAATGAAAATATTCGGCATCAAGGTAAAAAAAATTAATCATAAATACAGAATGCTGTCTTCCCTTTACAAACTGAAATTTGATCTAAATGATTTGAAAAGTATAAAAATATTAAAACAGGCCGGAGATATTCTTCCGGAAGGAAAAACTAAAGTTAATTTTGATTCGTTTATCAGGGCGCTTGAATTACGTTTTGATGAATCAGCACAGAATATATGCCAGGTGGAAAACAGCACGCAGAATCTTTATCTTGAATTTGCCAATGCAGAAATAACAGAGCAACTTAAATATTGTGCAAAATTATGCCAAGATAAACAAAAACTGGAAATTATCTTTACAGATGAAAAAGGAGAAGATATAAATCTCTTATGCTCTCCTCTTGAACAAATATACGAGAAACGCAAACTATGTCTGCGTGTTCTCGGAAATAACGGTTCAAGAGTTTATGACATTGTGACGGATAATATAAAATCAATTAAGCAGTTGCCAATAGCTTCTTCGGTACAGTCAATACCAACAACTGTAGTCTACAGAATAAAAAACAAACTTGCAAAAAATTATAAACTACGCGATTGGGAAAGAGTTGATAAAATTGAGTATGACGGAAGTTTAATTATTATAAATAAAAATGAAGATTTAAACCTTTTAACCAAACGTTTAATGCGTTACGGCACCCAGTGCTCAATTGTTTCTCCTAAATTTTTGAAAGAAGAAATGATAGAGCGAATAAACAGAACTCTGGCAAATTATGAATAAAAAATAATTGATTTATTTATTATAATATAGTTGCTTTAGCAATACTCTGGAACTTTCGAGCCCTCAAGCTTATTTACTATTTTGTTATATAGTTCAAACAATTCGTCTTTTTTAATGATTTAACAGTTCCCGCCGATCCCTGAAGGGCGTAATCTTTGATTTGCGGAATTTCCAAATTATATTCATTCCGACAGTTTGAATCATTAATATCACCTTTCCAATTATTTATTTAAAAACATAAACTTCCTCAAAATCGCTAATTTATTTCAGAAATCTTAATAGAAAATTACATTCTTTAACATTAAACCATTTTACAAATTCATCGTGTTAAAATTTTATTATGGACAAAGACACACAATTTGTACCGCTACATCTTCACAGCGAATTTTCACTGCTGGATGGAGCAATAAAATTAAAAGACCTTTGTAATTTTGCAAAGGAAAATAACATGCCTGCAGTCGCCATAACCGACCATGGTGTCATGTACGGTGCGCTGGATCTTTATCTTGAAGCAAAAGAAGCAGGAATAAAACCAATTATAGGTTGTGAATTTTATGTTCATAACGGTGATATAACCGAACGCGATCCGAATAACAACCCCAGATATCACCTTATACTGCTTGCCAAAAACAATGAAGGCTACATGAACCTTGTAAAATTAGCCTCAGATGCTGCCTGCAAAGGATTTTACATGAAGCCGAGAATAAATTTTGAACTCTTAAAAGAACATCATGAAGGTATTATATGCTGTTCAGCCTGTTTAGGAGGAGAAGTTCTCCAAAATCTTTTAAAAGGGGACTATGAAGAAGCAAAAGCCGTTGCCAAACGTTACAAAGATTTGTTCGGCGATGATTATTATATTGAACTTCAAGACCACGGATTGGATGATCAAAAACGAACCAATCCGGATTTAATTAAAATTGCAAAAGAACTCGGAATCAAAATGATAATTACAAACGATTCCCATTATTTAAGAAAAGAAGATGCAGACTGGCATGATACACTTTTGTGCATGCAAACTCAGTCAATGAAAGATGAAGAAAACCGCTTCCATTTTCCGAATAACGAATTTTATGTAAAAACAGTTTCTGAAATGCGTGACGCATTTAAATGGATGGATTCCGAGACTTTTGATGAATGTATTAAAAACACCGTAGATATTGCAGAACAATGCCACGTAACAATAAAATGGGAAGCACCATTACCTGATTTCCCAGTGCCGCCTAATCATACAACTGATTCTTATCTCGAAGAATTAGTTCAGCAGGGTTTAAAAAGAAAGTACGGCGAAGAAAATATTACACCGGAACTAAAAGAACGCGTTCAATATGAATTAAGCATAATTGAAAAAATGGGATTTTCTGCATATTTTCTTATTACATGGGATTTTATACACTACGCCAAAACCCATGATATTCCGGTCGGTCCTGGCAGGGGTTCTGCAGCTGGTTCGGTTGTTGCTTACGCACTTGATATTACGGATCTTGATCCAATACGTCACCATCTGTTGTTTGAAAGATTCTTAAACCCCGAACGTTTCAGCATGCCTGATATTGATACAGATTTTTGTATTGAAAAACGCGGAGAAGTAATTGACTACGTTGTAAAAAAATACGGCGAAGATAAGGTATGCCAGATTATCACATTCAACACACTTGCTGCCCGCAACGCATTCAAAAGTGTCGCAAGAGTATTCGGGATGGAATACGCAAAAAGTAACAGAACCGCCTCTTTAATTGAAGACACAATTGAAGGCTCAATGATTGAAGGTTCAGAATTAAAAAATCTTTACGACACAGATCCCGAAATAAAACGTGTTATTGATACGGCCAAATGTGTAGAAGGTATTAAATGCGGTATAGGCATGCACGCCGCAGGCGTAATCATTTCATATAAACCGCTTGACCAGATTGTACCGGTACAGCCTTCCAAAGACGGAATAATTATAACGCAGTATCACAGAGAAATTCTGGAAAAAATGAAGCTTTTGAAAATGGACTTTCTCGGGCTTCGAAATCTTACAATGATACACAAAACCGTTAAACTTGTTAAAAGATGTCAGGGAATAGATGTTGATATTAATCATATACCGCTTGATGATAAACCCACATTCGACATGCTTGTAAGAGGTGAAACAGTCGGAGTATTCCAGCTTGAATCTTCAGGCATGACAAGTCTTGTAAAAAAATTAAAACCTGATGTGTTTGAAGATTTAGGCGCTTTAGTTGCCCTATTCAGACCCGGCCCTTTAGGTTCGGGCATGGTTGATGACTTTGTTGAAAGAAAACATGGCCGTCAGGCTATTACTTATGCACACCCGAGACTTGAGCCAATCCTGAAAGATACCTATGGAACAATGGTATATCAGGAACAGATTATGCAGATCTTTCAGGTAATGGCGGATTATTCACTCGGTCAGGCCGATCAGGTTCGCCGTATGATGGGTCACAAAGATCCGGCTGCAATGGCTGCCCAGAAAGATAAACTTGTTCAGGGTTCAGCAAAATACGGCATGAAAAAAGCAGAGGCGGAAGATTTATTTGAAAAAATTGAAAACTTCGCACAATATTGCTTTAACCGCGCACATTCATCTGCTTATGCTTTTGTAGCTTATCAAACAGCATATTTAAAATGCCATTATCCGGTTGAATACCTCTCGGCACTTTTATCCAGCGTAGCCGGAGATCAGGATAAGACCCAGGCCTATATTGAAGAAGCTTTAAAATATGGAATAAAAGTTCTTCCGCCCGATATCAACAAATCTTATCTTGAATATGCTCCGGACGGACATAACATACGTTTCGGGCTTGCATCAATTAAACAGGTAGGAGAAGGCGTTATTGAAGAAATTATTAAAGAGCGCGAAGAAAATGGCGAATATAAATCAATTTATGACTACATAAAACGGCTAGATACAAAGTGCTCAAATAAAAAAACACTGGAAGGTTTAATTAAAGCAGGAGCATTCGCATCAATTGAAAAAAGCCGCAAACAGCTGTGGGATAATATTGAATATATTACAGCTACTGCCTCAAAAGAATCTAAGGCAAAAGAATCAGGTCAGGGAAGCTTATTCGATATGCTTGGCGATACTGAGGAAGTTGATGAGGCAAAATTTAAACTTGCAGGCTCTGACGAAGAATATGATGCAAGAACTCTGCAAAACTTTGAAAAAGAATTCCTCGGGTTTTACGTAACAAGTCACCCGTTATCAACTATCAGGGACAAATTACCGTTTTTAATGACGCATAAAATATCTGAAATTCCTGAACTTCCTAACGATAAAATAGTTACAATCTGCGGTCTTGTCACGACAATGCGTCAAATTCCGACTAAAAAAGATCCAACTAAATTTATACGATTTTTAACAGTTGAAGATTTATCCGGCAAAATTGAAGTTGTAGCATTTAACGGAAAAATTGCGGAATACGGAGATATTTTGCAGAGCGAGCAACGCGTAATTATATCGGGAAAAGTAAACAGACGCTCCGATGATGAACCGCCTTCTCTTATAGTTGAAAATGTAAAAACCGTTGATAATTCAAATATATTTACAATAACTATACTTGATGATTTAAAATATGAAGAACTTATGCTTCTAAAAAATATTTTATGTCACCATCCCGGTTCCGATCCGGTAACTTTTAAGCTCAAAGATTATGATGAAGATGTAAAAATACTTGCGGCATCCGTTTTCTGGGTAGAAAGTACAAACGCGCTTGTAAATCAATTAAAAAAACAATTCACAGACAGAATTGACATAGACGTACGTTCAATGGATGCAAATGATAAAGAAGAAGAAGAAGCTGTTGCAGTATAAACAAAAGATGGACTTATGTCGCAATTCATATGGTAGGATAAGCAAAGCGTTCCGACAAAATCAGTTATGTCATTCCGAACTTGTTTCAGAATCTTACCATTTATAAGCCCCTGCTCGGGGACATTTTGCAAGCAATCAAAGATTTCGGCAAAAACAGTCAAACAAGTTCAGGGTGACAATTTAGATATTGTTTAGTGTAAACTGCGATATATGTCCCTAAAAAAAATACTTGCAAAAAAAAAATGTTTATGTAATACTAAAAAAGTACCCGATGCGGGGGTAATTCAGTGGTAGAATGCTTCCTTGCCAAGGAAGATGTCGCGAGTTCGAGCCTCGTCTCCCGCTTATTAAAAAGACTCACCATAAGGTGAGTCTTTTTAATAAATATTAAAATGAGTTTTTTGGGGAAGTATAAAATGAAAAATATTAAAACTTTTATAAAAAATATTGATAAATACAAATTATTAATATTTACTTGTATAGCAATTGGTATTTTTTTAAGAATTTTATTCTATTCATATAACAGGCCTTTATGGAATGATGAATGCGCACTTGCGCTCAGTATTCAAAACACCTGGAATTTCTTCCAACCCCTTCAGTATAACCAAGCAGCACCTCAATTGTTTATGTACCTATCCAAACTCATTTATATGTGCCCCCCCCCCGAAAAAGAGCTATTGCTGCGTATTATTCCGCTAATTAGTTCTATTATCTCATTAATACTTTTTTATGTTTTATCCGCAAAATTTCTGGTAAAAAAATTTTCTGCTTTAATTTCTGTTCTTATGTTTTCTCTATGTTACCCTATATGCTACTATGCACAAGAATTTAAACAATACTCAACAGATATATTATGTTCTATTATTGTTCTATTAAGTTATTTTTATATACGCAAACATAGTTCAGATAGTAAAAAAATACTATTATTCGGATTTATGTGCGCATTAATTATGCATTTATCTTTCCCATCAGCATTTACAATATGCGGTTTGTTTATGGCATTGCTCCTGTTTGACAAAAAACTATTTATGGATATAAAAATTTCATTAATACCGATAGTTATAAGTTGTATAATATATTATTTTATAAACATACATTTACATATAAATACATATTTAAATACATATTGGGAAAGTTCGTTTATTACCTGGAACTTCTCAAATCTTTATACTATATTAAAAAAATGCTCAGATTATTTTTTTGATAAAAGTTTTCCGTTATATTTAATATTATTTACTGTAGTTTTTTCTCTTAAAAAAAACAATAAAAATATTTTATTTTATATTCTGCTGTTTCCTCTACTTATTACTCTGGGACTTGCTTATTTTAAAATATATCCTTTTTCATCTCGATTAATCATGTTTATTACACCTGAATGCATTCTTCTTGGCTCAAAAGCTTTTGATTTTATAAATTTAAAAAATAAATATTTACAAATTATTACAGTATTTATTATCTCATTGCTATTTATACTTCCGGCGGCATCGCAAACTTATAATAATATAATAAAAAAGCAGTATTTTTCGGAAGATATCTTAACCCCGCTGAAGACTGCAGCCCATCTTGCTGATGAAAATGCTATTATTTATATTCCTCAAGGAAATCAGATACTTTACGAGTATTACAAAAATAAAATAAATACCAATGCCAGAATAATTGTTGAAAATAACGAGATAACTGATGAAGATTATATTAATAATCTTGAAAGTTTAGAAAACAACAAAACATATTATTACGTGTATGCCCACTATAAAGCCAAAAAGAAAAGACTTAAAAGTGTCTATGAATGGGCTAAACAAAAAAATAATTTCAAATTTTATATTGATAACAATTTAAATGCACTTATAATCTTTACAAAATAACATTTTGGAGATACTATAAAGATATAATTGCGGAAGTAATTCAGTGGTAGAATGCAACCTTCCCAAGGTTGACGTCGCGGGTTCGAGTCCCGTCTTCCGCTTTTTACCTAACTTTCTACCATTTTTTAAATATAAAAAATACTGCAAAAATTATAAAAATAAATCCTACAAAGTAATTCCATTTAAATTCTTCTTTAAGGTATAAGACTGAAAAAACACTAAAAACTAATAATGTTATAACTTCCTGAATAGTTTTTAGCTGAGCTGCAGAATATACATAACTGCCTATTCTGTTCGCAGGAACCTGAAAACAGTATTCAAAAAACGCAATGCCCCAGCTTATAAGAATAACTGCCCACAGAGCAGCGGATTTATGTTTCAAATGTCCGTACCATGCAAACGTCATAAATACATTTGAAATTGTTAAAAGCAATATCGGAGTAAAATATTTTGTCATAAAATTCAGCCTTTCTAAAAAAAAATCTAAAAATATTATATAGCAAAAAAGATTGGATTTATATGCAAATTTACAATAGACTAACTCACTATTGTCATTGCGAACTTGCTTCTGAATCTGAGCGTTTATCAGATGGTGAAACGAGTTCAGCATGACTACCAGTAGCTAGCGTAAACTGCAATATAAATTCTGAAAAGATAGTATTGACATTTTAATATTTTCTTAATAGAATAGTACATGTGACTTGCCGACTTGGCTCAATGGTAGAGCAACGGTTTTGTAAACCGTAGGTTGTAGGTTCGATTCCTATAGTCGGCATTTTTATTGAAAAAAGAATAATGATTAATGTATTTGAGCCTTTGTTGCAAGGCTCCGCGAGACAACTGAGTGTTGTCGAGTGGAGGGAGGGTAGCAGCACTCCCTTGGTACAAACAAGTATTTGAGCCTTTGTGGCGCAGGGGTAGCGCACTCCCTTGGTAAGGGAGAGGCCACGGGTTCAAATCCCGTCAAAGGCAATTTTTGAAAACTAAATATATGGGTAGGTGCCCGAGTGGCTAAAGGGAGCAGACTGTAAATCTGCCGTCGCGAGACTACGGTGGTTCGAATCCACCCCTGCCCAGTTTTATTTGTAGTTATTTGCAGGTAAAATGGATGAGAACCACACAAACGAAAGTTTGTCAATGGTTCGAGCGCGAGTGAGCTGAGGGCGAAGGCTTGATTGCAGAATAATCAACATTATACAGCAATCAACCGTAGACCCGTTAAAAGCGAACGAGCAAGAAATCCACCCCTGCCCACCATAAAAAAAAGAGAGTCCGCGGACTCTCTTTTTTAATCCGTTTAAAAAGAGGTGTTATTAGCTTTATGAACAGAGAAAAAATTTTAAAATATACGTTTTTTACAATTTTAGGCCTAATTATACTGTTTTTCACAATTAGAGAAGCCTACCTTCATATATCATTGACTCCGCCTATGGAACAAGAAATTCCGGCAGATCACATGGTGGAAACTCTTGACAGTTTAATGGGAGATTATCACAAAACACGTGACATTCTCACTATTCCTACCATTTTGAACTATCTTTCAAGACTTAATACTTTTGAATATGGCAAACATAAAGCAGCAGTTATCGGCTTTTTAACAGGCCTTTTACATCAGGAAGGCAGAGATCATGCAAAATATTGGAAAAAATTAAAAATTTCAAAACCTGCTAAAAAAGCTATTGATATTGCATTACTGGTTGAACCGGAAATAGAAGGGCTTCTGGATTCCAATGAAAGTTTGAAGGATATAAAATCAATAGATTTTTACTGGGGATATTTTGCGGCAACATACGATATGAGATGCATAAAACTTATAATAAAAACCAAAAACGATGAAAAATTGCCAGAAGAAGTGAGAGAAGCTGCACAGCGTTCACTTGAATACAACAGAATGAGACACAATTTTTAAAGTATTAACATATCTTTAGATATACTTGCCGTTTCAAAGTTTTATAGTTAGCATGTAAGTGGATTAGTTATTATAGGAGAGTGGATATGAAAAAAATGTTAAAACTTCTGCTGGCTCTTTTATTTTGTGCAGGTATAGCATCTCCTGTCATTGCATACCCTGATGTAGATTCAACTCACTGGGCTGCAAAACAAATAGAAGAATTAACAGAAAAAGGTGTAATTGTAGGTTACCCTGACGGAACCTTCAAACCTGATGAAAATGTTTCACGCGCGGAATTTGCATCAATGGCTATAAAAGCTTTAGGGCAGGAACATACAACAGTAGCTCAGCCTGTTGCATTTACCGACATTGATACTTCATTTTGGGCTTATGATGTAATACAAAAGGCATTATATTTTGATTTAATTTCCTGTCCGCCTCTGGGAGAACCTTTCAGGCCGGAAGATACAGTAACACGTGCCGAATCAATCTCAGTTGCTGTTAACGCACTTACTACAGAACAGATAAGTGATATTAAAGCTAAAGAGGTTTTGTCAAAAAGGTTCGCAGATGTAAATGAAGTACCGGAATGGTTTGTAATCCCTGCCGGAAAAGCAGAAATATTAAATATGCTGGTTACAATACCTTCCGAAGACAAAGCAAGAATAGAAGCAAACAGACCTGCAACCAGAGCTGAAGTTACGGCAATTCTTTTCAATATGATGGAACAGGCAAAATTAAATCCTAATGCAAAACTTGCAGAAGCAATGAGAAAGAAAACCGGTGAAGGTTATATTGTAGAAAATGCATTTGTACAGGGAAGCATAGGCACTATACCGTCAGGAGCGATTATTCCAATAAAATTAACAAAATATATCAGCTCTCAATCTTCACAACCAGGAGAAATGTATATTGCAAGTGCGCCTCAAAACTACATAACAAAAGACAAATTTATACTTGTTTATGCCGGCTCAAATCTCAAAGGACAACTTTTGGATGTAAGAAGCGGCAAATGGTTTGTAAGAAACGGCGTATTGGTTTTAGACAACGCACTTTTGACGACAAATAACGACCAAACGGTTGGATTTAAAGGTGTTGCGGAAATTACAAAACACAGAAACTGGTTTATGAAAATCGTCAGAGCAACTTTAAAGGGCGAAAAGCTAAATGCAACTCCTGACGAAGTAATTTATATGAAGGTTTTAAAACCAATAAAAATTGATTTGACAAACGGATGGATTATTGAATAAAAACAAAAAGTACATTAAATCAGCTTCCTATAAAACATGGAAGCTGATTTTTTATACATCTTTTTTTATAAAACCTGTTTGAATAATATCTTTACCAAAACGCTGCTCCAAATTATCAAGGCACTTTGCGAGTTTTCCTTTTTTTAAATCAACATTAGCATCTGCAAACAAAGACATCTGCGCCTCATGATTAAACACAAATGTATCAAGAATTACACCTGTACTCCGATAAAGAGTATTCGGATTATACATTTTATCAAGGAGCTCAAATATAACAGATGAAATTTCCAGCTCAAAATCAGTTGCGGCATTTAAAATTTTCTTTTCACAAAAAACTTTAAAATCCTTTGTTCTTAAAAAAATACTTATACCATGACATTTAGCATTAATTTTTCTTAGCTTTACACAGGCTCTGTGAATATGGTAATTCAGCGAATTTTTAAGATAATTTTTATCAGACGAAAATTTTGCAAGCGCACTTGTTTTTTGAATTGATTTAGGAAGCTTAACTTCATCAGATACCGGAGACACCATCTCGCCCAAAAGCTCATGCTTCATCTCAAGACCTCTTATACCAACCTGTTTGTTAAGCCATATATCATCCTGCTGAACAAGTTCATAGGCAGTCAAAATACCGTTTTTTCTAAACAATAAGGACAAATTTTTACCAATTCCCCAAATTTCGTCAATACTTGTTTTTTCAAGAACAGGAATAATTTTTCTTGACCCGATAAGAAATACACCTTCCTCAAGCTTTTTAGCCTTATCAGATGCAAGTTTTGCAAGGGATTTGGAAGAGCTTAGCCCTATTGATACCGGAATATCAACCTTTTCCATTACTTCCTGTCTTATCATTTGTGCAATTTCAAGATAATTTTTCTTATACAAGCGTTCTAGTCCCGTCAAATCAACAAAAGCTTCATCTATGGAATAAACTTCAACTTTAGGACTAAAAGACTTTAAAACTGACATAACTTTTTCTGATATCTGAGTATAAAGATCATGGTTTGCATTAATATACACAGCCTTCTTCATCTGTCCTTCAATTTGAAAATAAGGCATGCCCATACGAATCCCGAGTTTTTTTGCTTCTTTTGAGCGGGAAATAACACACTGTCCACGCCCTGACATAACACACACAGGTTGATTCTTTAAATCCGGGTTAACAGCCTGTTCACAGGAGACAAAAAAAGAGTCACAATCCACAAGAGCTATCACATGTTTTCGTGCCATATCAACATTATCAGATATGTTTTGAAATTCTTCCAACATCAGACAATAATTTCCTGCTCGCATTTATAAGTTACATACCCTAAATTAGCTCCAGGCGGCTTTTTCAAAAATTTTCGTTTTGTATAAATAACACCGACTTTTGATGATTCCTTTCCTTTGGAATATTCTTTGGCAAGTTCAGCACACTTCAAAATCAAACTATCTGAGGGCTGTCCACACCGTAAAAGCACATGAGAACCGGCGCAGTCTTTTGTATGAAACCACAGATCTTCATCTTTTGCCAGCTTTGATACAATATAATCATTCTGCCTGTTGTTTCGTCCAACCCAGATTTGACAACCGTCAATATATAGTTCTAAGGGATGTGCCGAGAATTTTTTATCAGGCTTGACTATTCTATCAGGCTCAAGTTCAGCTTTTATTTCAGCTAAATCTTGTGCGCTATCCGCTATTTCAATAGAGTATAAAATTTGTTCATAATATAAAATTTGTTCTTGTAAATGTTTTGAAAATTCAGACAATTTTTCAACGGAGGTCTTTGCTTTATTGTATAACTTATAAAAAATATTTGCATTCTCTTTAAGTGTTTTTGCGGGATCAAGCTCAATACTAATATCTTTATTATTTTCATAATCAAAAACTTTTACAGACTTTTGATAATCTTTCAAATTATAAAGATTAGCCATAATTAAATCGCCATAAAGTCTGTATTTATCAGAATCAGCAACTTTTTCAAGCCTTGTTTTAATTTTTTTCAGGGAGTTTTTGTCTTTTTTCAGTCTGGAATTTACAAGTAACTTACAATTTTCTTTCATCCTGTAAATTTTATCATCATGTATATACTGTGCATAATAGTCATCTATCTTTAAATTAATATCACAATCCGAGCCGCTTGAAAAAGAATTTTCGTTTGCGTACCAGTTTTTCGGTCGTCCTGAAGGATATACATAAGGCAGACCGCCTGCCATTTCACGTTCTCGGCTCTTATCCGCACCTACATTATGAGCACACCCCAGAATTATATTTGTATCGTAATTATACAAAATTACATTTGAATGTTTCCCCATTAACTCTATTGCGAGACAAATGTAGATTTTTTCAGACAGTTCGTTATATGTTTCAAAATAAAATTCCAAAATTCTTTCAAACTCAGGCTGATTAACTCGAATAATTTTAGCATTTTCAAGATATTTCCTGAGCAGCATACAAAACATAGGCGGTTTTGCAGGAATTGAAATAAGACGCTTATTCTCATTTTGCTTATTCATGAAACATATATGATAATACTGCGGGTTAATATTTAAATATAATTTTTTTGTTTCACATTTATTACGAATAGAAAAAATAAAATCACGCCTTGTCGGCTGCTGAATTTTTTGGACTCTTGAGTCTGTCAAAAATTCGGCATTTTGTTCCAGCCATTTTTTTAAAGTCAAACTATCAAATGTAATCATAATAAAATATTACAACAAAGAGAATATTAGACAATAATAAACAATTGACGGTTTTTGAAAAATATGTTAATATGAAATCCATAGATAACACAGGAGACATAAATTATGGTTTTATGGGAAATATTTGCAATAGCGGGGCTTGTTTCACTGATACTTGAAATGATTTTGCCTTCCATGTTTTTCCTTAACCTTGCACTTGCAGGATTTTTAACCGCAATTATAGCAATTTTCTTAAATAACTGGATATATTTAACATTAATTTTTGTTGTTCTTTCAATTATTTCCATACTTTTTCTGCGGCCGATACTTCTTCAGCACAAAGAAAACAAAGAGCAGGAAACCGGTATGAAAGCTAAGTATATCGGAAAAATTGTAAAAGTAATTGAACCGGTTACAAAATATACAGGTGCTATAACAATTTACGACGAAAGATGGGAAGCAAGAACCGAAAACGATGAAACAATTCCAACAGGTAGTGAAGTTAAAATTGTAAAATATGAAAGTTTAGTTTTAATAGTGGAAAAAATATAGGAGATTACTAATCATGAGTTTAGTTTTGTTAATTTTACTTGTTGCATTATTGATTTATGTATTTAAAGGCATAATTATAGTTCAGCAGCAACAGGAAGTAATAATAGAAAGAATGGGACGCTATGAAAAAACTCTTTCGGCAGGTCCGAATTTCATTTTCCCAATTTTAGAATCCCCAAGAGGAATTCTGGAAAAAGTTTCTCAAAGAGGTCTTGACGGAACGAATTATTATTATCTTAAATCGACAAACAGAATTGATTTAAGAGAACAAATGTATGATTTTCCGCGCCAAAATGTAATTACGAAAGATAACGTTTCTATTACAATCAACGCTCTTATTTATTTCCAAATAGTTGATGCTAAAAGTGCTGTTTATGAAATCAAAAACCTTCCGGATGCAATAGAGAAATTAACACAAACTACGTTGAGAAACCTTGTAGGACAAATGGATTTACAAGAAACACTGACTTCCCGCGGAAAAATTAACGATGAACTGCGCACAACACTTGATGAAGCAACAAACAAATGGGGTGTAAAAGTTAACCGTGTGGAAATTCAGGATATTTTTCCTCCTGCTGACATTCAGGCTTCCATGGACAAACTTATGAAAGCAGACAGAGAAAAGAAAGCAACAATCACTGAAGCAGAAGGCTTGAAGGAAGCAGCAATTCAAAAAGCCGAAGGTGAAAAAGAAGCTGCAATCCGCTCAGCAGAAGGTGAAAAACAGGCTGAAATTTTAAGAGCAGAAGGTATAGCACAGGCACGTATCATTGAAGCCGATGCCGAAAAAGAAGCTATAAACAGAATTATTACAGCTCTTTCAGATAAAGGTCAGCCGGATAAATACCTTATCGCAATGAAATACCTTGAAACTATGAAAACAATAACCAGCGGTGAAAATAACAAAATTGTCTATATGCCGTATGAAGCAACAGGGATTTTATCTTCGGTTGACGGAATAAAAGAAATGTTTAAAGGCACCGCAAAATAATATGAAATAAAATTAATAGGCGGCAGGTTGACTGCCGCTTATTATTACTTAATAAAGGAATAAAAACAATGATGATTAATGATTTACCGAGAATGCAGGTATTAATAACAACAAATGAACAACATATTGAGGGGGAACTTCTTTTGCCCGAAAATATGAGGTTCAGCAATTCAATTCCGGATAATATGCTTTTTTACATACTGAATGGAGGTTTTCAATTCATTACATTAAAAAACTGTGAAGTAAAAGATCGTAAAAACCTTGCATTCCGTCCAGATAGATCCCCCCAGCTTCATGTGAATATCTCGTGCATTATGACTATACAAATAATAGAAATTCTTCCTGATGATTATGAATATGATGAAAGCTACTATGACGAAGACAAAGACGAAATAGATGATGAAACCGGCACTATGAATCATCTTAGACAGAAAAACCGTCAAGTTCGCAGAAGATAACTAAAATATTCTTCACATTTTATGTTCTTTTTTTATGTTTTTGATAAAATTTAATTAAGTCTGTAAATAGAAAGAGAAAAGGAATATAAAATGATTAAAACAAAGATGAAAGACCACAATTGCGGAGAGCTTAATCTTTCAAACATTAATGAAGAAGTTACCCTCTCAGGCTGGGTGTCTACCGTACGTGATTTGGGCGGTATTTTATTTATTGAATTAAGGGACAGAAGCGGATTTTTTCAACTTGTTGCAAATCCGCAGATTAATCCGGATGTACATAAAATTTTCGAAAAAGTACGCTCTGAATATGTAATAACAGTACGCGGCAAAGTTACACGCAGACCGGAAGAAACCTATAATGAAAAATATGCAACCGGTCAGGTCGAAATGTACCCCGAATTTGTGGAAATTTTATCAGATGCCAAAACACTTCCTTTTGTGCTGGATGATGAAAATGTATCAGAAGATATTCGCTTAAAATACAGATATCTTGACATAAGACGTGAAAAAATGCTTCATAACCTGACTTTACGCCACAAAATTTGTCAGGCTGCAAGAAATTATTTAAATAATCTTGATTTTTTAGAAGTTGAAACACCGATTTTGATTAAAACAACACCTGAAGGTGCAAGAGATTATCTTGTTCCGTCACGTGTTCAGGAAGGTAAATTCTATGCACTTCCGCAATCACCACAAATTTTTAAACAATTATTGATGGTAGGCGGTATTGAAAAATATTATCAGATTGCAAAATGCTTCAGGGATGAAGATTTGCGTGCTGACAGACAGCCAGAATTCACACAAATTGACCTTGAAATGTCGTTTGTAGAACAACAGGATGTTATTAAAGTTGTCGAAGGTCTGATAGTTGACACATTTAAGGCCGCAGGAGTTGAAGTTCAACCTCCGTTTATTCAAATGCCATGGCAGGAAGCTATGGACAGATTCGGTTCAGACAAACCGGATACGCGTTTCGGACTCGAACTTTTTGATATAGGAGATATTATTCTTCAATCAGAATTTAAAATTGTAAGAGATACACTTGAAAACGGCGGCATTGTCCGCGGTATAAGAATACCGGGCGGAGCAAAATTCTCCAGAAAAGATATTGATGATATTACAAAACTTGCAGTATCATTTGGAGCAAAGGCTCTTGCAAATATTATTTACAATGAAGACGGCAGCGCAAAATCACCTGTATTGAAATTCGTAACTGAAGAGCAGGCTAAACAAATTCAACAACGCGCAGGAGCCCAAGCTGGTGACATAATCTTCTTTGTTGCAGACAAACCTAAACTTGTTTATGACATAATGGGAAGGTTAAGACTTTATTTCGGCAAAAGATTAAATTTAATTGATGAAAGCAAACATAATCTTTTGTGGGTAGTAGATTTTCCGATGTTTGAATGGAGTGATGAAGAAGGCAGATTTATGGCAATGCACCACCCATTCACTTCACCTTGCATTGAAGATTTAGATAAACTAAAATCCGGTGATTTGGGCAATGTAAAATCTATTGCTTATGATATTGTCTATAACGGTACTGAACTCGGGGGCGGCTCTGTGAGAATCCATTCATCAGATGTTCAATCCGCGGTATTCAAAGCTTTAGGTTTGACAGAAGATGAAGCAAAAGAAAAATTCGGATTTATGGTTAATGCTTTGCAATACGGCACTCCGCCTCATGCAGGTCTTGCAATCGGATTAGACAGACTTGTAGCCCTTCTTTGCAGAACGGAAAGCATAAGAGATGTTATTGCATTCCCGAAAAACTCAGGAGCAAAAGATCTAATGTCAGACGCTCCAGGAGAAGCTTCTCTGCAGCAATTAAGAGAACTTCACTTGAAAAGTACGGCACACAAATAACATATTAGCAACACTATTTTGTATAAAACCAACAACAAATTCCCTTCAGGAATTGATTGGGAATGCTGAAACAGATTCAGCATAAAATATAAAATAGTGTTGTTTTTTAACAAAAAAATAATATAATCATCCTATGCAAATATTTACAGAACTGACTAAAAATCCTAATTTATCAATTGCACTCGGTTTTTTTGACGGAGTTCATCCTGGGCATTGTGCGGTTATTGAAAGCGCTGTCAATTATGCAAAGATAAATAATTGTAAATCAGCTGTTATTACCTTTAAAGAACATCCTTACTGTTTTTTCTACGGAAAATGTCCTAAATATATTCTTAAAAGAAAAGATCGAGAATACAAAATTAAAAATCTGGGTATTGATTATCTGTATGAACTGGATTTCGAAAGCATATCAGGGTTAACAGCTTATGAATATTTAAAAGATGTTTTAGTAAAATATTTCAGCCCCTGTGCAATTTCAACAGGATGGAATCACAATTTCGGGTATAAAAAAAGCGGGAATGCCGAATTTTTAAAGAATAACTCTAAAAAATTCGGTTATGAATACTTTGAAATTCCGCCTAAAAAAGTTAATAACGAAACTATAAGCAGTTCACTCATCAGAAAATATATTACTGAAGGTAAAATTCAAAAAGCAAATTCAATGCTCGCATATAAATTTTTTACCTCAGGTGTTGTTGTAAAAGGAAATCAAATAGGCCGTACAATAGGTTTTAAAACAGCTAACATAGTCTATCCTACAAAACTAATTGAGCTCCCGCACGGGGTTTATTCAATAAACACAAACTTTGGCAAAGGAATAGCAAATTTCGGGACAAGACCAACCCTAAACGGAACAAATCCTGTTTTGGAAGCACATATCTTAGATTTTGACAGAGATATTTACGGAGAAAATTTACAAGTTGAATTTAACAAAATGCTGCGCCCAGAAAAAAAATTCGCATCACTTGAAGATTTAAAAAAACAAATAAAAAAAGATATTGAACAAATTGACTAATTTTTTTTGACTTCTATATGATAACCGAGTATGTCCAAAATCTGAAGAGCTTCTTTGAGGGTAATACTTTCTCTTATTAATTTTCCGGAAATACTGTTGATTGTATATTTTTTGCCCGTTTTTTCCGTCATTAAGGAAGCAAGCTGCTTAAATGTAACAGCTTCACGTGCCATAAAATACTTTATATCATTACGAATATCCATTATTTAATTATATTGAAGTTGACAGATTATATAAAATTAGTTATAATATTCTTAATTTATAAAGAATATTCATAAAAAATTAACAATTTTATCAATTAGTTAGGAGACTGCAAATATGCATTATGGAAAAGGGTTTACTTTGTCAGAAGTATTAATAACATTAGGCATTATTGGTGTGGTTGCAGCAATCACGCTGTCATCTCTTATACAAAAACATAAAAAACTGGAAACAACAGCAAGGTTAAAAAAATTCTACAGCATAATGGGGCAGGCAATAACATTATCAGAAAATGAATACGGAGCTTTAAACGATTTATTAGAACCTAATGCAAATAAAAATAAAGTAGAAGACTGGTTCAATAAATATCTTTCCAAGTATCTTGAATTTGAAAAAAGCGGGAAAACCACATACAGAGGATTTACAGTTTATCTGGCAGACGGCACATCGTTTTATATATGGAAAGCAAACTGTACTGAAATTTATTTTGATACAAACGGGGATAAAAAGCCGAATACAATGGGCAAAGACCAGTTCAATTTTATGTTGTGCAGTGAAAGTGTGCCGGGATGGGCTGATAATAAACACTGGAGTTCCTACTATATAGGTGGCACATCGCGCAGCTCAAGAAGAGAATATTGCATAAATGATGCGCGTTTTTGCAGCGGTCTTTTACAATACGATAATTGGGAGTTTAAAGAGGACTATCCTTACAGGTTATAAGTCTAAAACATTTTTTATTTAATTAATGCCTGAACTTCCTTAAATTTAGGATTTTTAGCTCCCTTTAACCAGTCAAAGAGTGCAATCTCAACACAGGAAATTTTGACCCCGTTTGCAGCCATAGCCTCAATTCCCTGCTTAAATTCATACTTGTTACGGCTTGCACAGGCATCTTTTATAACATAAACATCAAAACCTTCTTCCACAAGTGCAGATGCAGTCTGATAAACACAAATATGTGTTTCTATACCGAAAATCACAATCTGCTTTTTACCGTAAGATTTTATTTTTTCTAACATTCCGTCTTCTAATAATGCGTTAAAATAAGTTTTTTCAACTGTATCACTTCCATCAGGCAAAACATTACGCAATGTTTGAACAGTATTTCCCAAACCTTTAGGATACTGCTCCGTTAACAATACAGGAATATTTAACAGCTTAGCAGCAGAAGCAACTTTAACAGCATTTAAAACAACAACATCTTTATTCAAAGCTGATACTAATTTTTCCTGAATATCTATAATTAATACTAAACTGTCTTGTGACGATAATGTATTC
Source organism: uncultured bacterium (assembly GCA_949296425.1). Lineage (GTDB taxonomy): Bacteria > Cyanobacteriota > Vampirovibrionia > Gastranaerophilales > Gastranaerophilaceae > Stercorousia. The sequence goes on along the minus strand of CASFPN010000017.1, from coordinate 23,228 downwards.
ATAAATCTACCTTTCAATTATACTGATGCACTTTTAAACTCTTTTATAAAATCTTCAACGATTTTCCCTAGTTCTTTTTGTGATATTTTAGTGAGCGCTAGCTGTATCTCCCTGTTTTCCGGACTATCCAAACCTTCATGCGTTATATAAACAATTATTTTTGCGAATCCAGGATAAACAATTCTTAAAGTACTCTCCAATTTTTCGTTTCTTAAATTAAAAACACACTGTTCCTCATTAGTGTACTGTTCTATTTCCGTCTTAAACAATTTTTCTTCATATGATTTTTGGAGTCTGTAAAATACAGGCGCAATTACTTTTTGCATTTTTTTGTTAAAAATCTGCCTGAAAATTTTATACCCTTTTTTCGTATTGTTGCTGTCTTCAAGCCAGTCATTAAGATTATCCTCTTTATCATCATCAGCAAATATGTATTCGCTATGAGTTGAAATTGCATTTGAAAAGGCATTCAAAGCATCACGCTCTATCTGCTCAAAATTTTTATGTGCAATAGATGAAATACCTGCACAAATTTCAAAATCACTTGCACAAGACTCTTTAATCTTTTGAAAAACAACAAGCGCTTTATTCAAATCCGTCTTGGGCAATAAAAGGTAAAATTTAGCACCTTTCCCCATAGTTATAATATCATCAACTCTTGTAGAATTTTTAAGCGCTAAAGCCATTTTTTTAATATCAAATTTCGTTTTTGAATTCTCATCCGCTCCAAGAACAACAAAACATCCGCTATCCAGCAAATTATCATCAATATAGTTTTCTATTACCTGCTTTGCAAAAGTATAATTGTAGATTTCAGTTTCAGAATCAACTACATTCAACTGCTCAAGAATATGATAATTTCTTAAAAGCATTTGTTTGACAGAATTATTTTTGATATTTTGAACAATTCTTAAAACAAATTCAAAATCTTCAGCCGAAGACAGTATAAAATCATCAGCTCCACAGTCATAGGCCGATAAAATAAACTCGGAATCATACGAATCTGAAATTAAAATAATACGTACAGACTTGTTCTTTCTTAAATTTTTAATTAGATTATAAGTTTCAATTTCAGAATGTCCGTGAACAAGAATTATATCAGGAGCATAAATTCTTGTCGAATTTACAGCCTCATGAAATTTTGAAATAACAATATTGTCATTACAACGTAAAAAAATCAGCTTAGATATCAGAATTTTTGAAAATTTTTCATCATCAGATATTAAAAGTATATTATTTTTATCATTCATTAATTATACCTGTAAATGTTTCTTTATGCACAAAAAACTTCCGCCCGCACCGAAAAGAATTGCCATGGCAAACATCACGGTAATAACAAAAGTCTGAGCATATAAAGGTGTCGGCACCATAAAAAATTGATGCATATGATTAAGCCCGTTTTGAACAACATTCAAAGGCAAAACCGCTATAACAGCGCCTGAGAATCCGTAAAAAGCTCCCTGCATAATAAGCGGAAATCTTATATACCAATTAGAAACTCCCATCAGACGCATAATTTCTATTTCTTCTTTTCTAGATTGAATAACAAGCTGTATGGTATTATTAATGATGGTAATTGTTAAAATACCCATAATTATAACTACAAAAACAGTTATCATATTAACAATTCTGTTTAACGCCTCAATTTTTTTCGCCAAATCTTGAGCATAACTCATATCCTCAACGGAAGTTAACTGTTTAACGTTATTAAATACGGATTCAATGTTTTCCGGTTTATCAACTTTTACATGCAGAGTATCAGGCAGAGGATTCTCAATATCCGGCAAATCCATTTCACGTTTTAAATTACTCCATGATGATGCCTTTGGAATTATTGTAACATTTTCAACATGCTCAAAATCTTTTATTCTGTTTTTAACGACATTAACATCCGCATTTTCTTTTAAATAAACTGATATTTCAAGCACATTTCCGAGTTCATGCGCAAATGCAGAAATAGATAAAGCCGACCTGAAAAAAGACCCGAAAATTGTTAAAATTGCAGCCATTGTAGTAATAATAACAAGATTTACAATACCTGTTCTTGATATATCATGAATCGTCTGTTTTGTAAGACGGTATAAAATTCTCAACTCACACAGCCAGTCTTTTGGAATGTGTTTTTTTACCTGTTTTTTTATTCTCGTTTTTGAACTATTCATACGTACCTGCTTGTATATCCCTAACTATTTCACCTTTATCAAGAGTTATAACTCTTTTTCTGAAGTAATCAACCATGGCATTGTCATGGGTTGAAACTATGACAGTTATCCCTCTTTGATTAATTTGATCAAGAATCTGCATAATTTCCATTGAATTTTTCGGATCTAAATTACCGGTCGGTTCATCAGCAATCAAAAGCGGCGGCCCGTTTACAATAGCACGGGCAATACCTACTCTTTGCTGCTCTCCGCCTGAGAGTTCGGAAGGGTATGCATTCATTTTATCATAAAGCCCAACGATTTTTAATGCTCCAGAAACTCTTGCATTAATTTCTTTTGAACTTATACCGAGTGTTCTTATAACATAAGCTACATTGTCATACACACTCTGGTTTTGAAGAAGTTTGTAATCCTGAAAAACAATTCCCATACATCTTCTTAAATTAGGGACCTTGTCACTGGGGAGATTTGCTACGTTAATACCGCCAATAGTAACCGTACCGCTTGAAGGGCGTTCTTCATTATAAAGAAGCTTCATCAATGTGGATTTACCGGCTCCGGATGCGCCGACAATAAATACAAATTCTCCTGACATGATATCAAGATTTATATTTCTCAGTGCATAATGATCATTTTTGTATTTTTTTGTAACTGATCTGAATTGAATCATAACTTTTCCTTACTTATTTTACCAGCCGGTATTTATCAATATACCGCTTAATACTTATTGTTAATTTTTCGGCACTTAGTCCATAATAATCAAGAAGATAATTCCATTTACCGCTTTGGCCGAAGTTGTCATTCACCCCGATTCTGTGAACGGGCACAGGATAGTATTCCGCCAAAAGCTCACATACAGCACTTCCCAATCCGCCTATTATAGAATGATTTTCCACAACCATGACGAATTTTGTCTTTTTAACCTGTTCAATTATTGTTGCACCGTCAAGCGGCTTCACAACAGGAACATGTATAATTTGAACAGAATACCCTTCTGTCAAAAGATTTTCACGTGCTTCTATTACTTCCGCCAGAGTTTCACCATTGGTTATTACGGTTACGTCATCTCCTTCTGAAAGAACGTTCGCATTACAGAAATCAAACTTGTAATCAGAATCAAAAATATCACAGACATTTGTTCTTGGAATTCTAATATACATAGGCCCGTAATTTTCAGCAGCAAATTTAATAACCTGTTCACATTCCGTGCAATCTGCAGGAACTATAACTGACATACTTGGAATAGAACGCATAAGGGAAATATCCTCAAGCGCCTGATGGCTTGCACCGTCTTCCCCCACAGTTACACCGCCATGCGTACCTATAATTTTTACGTTAAATTCAGGATAACACACCGAATTTCTTATCTGGTCATAAGTTCTGCCGGTTGCAAACATGGCGAAACTGGCCGCAAAAGGGATTTTTCCGACAGATGCAAGTCCTGCTGCAGTAGCTATCATATCCTGCTCTGCTATTCCGCAGTTAAAAAATCTGTCAGGGAATTCTTTTGCGAATATTTGCGTCTGGGTAGAGCATGACAAATCAGCATCCAATACTACAATATTTGGGTTAGTTTTACCTAACTCTGCAAGAGTTTTACCAAAACATGACCTGATAGATTTTCTCTCATTTTTGTTAATTATCATAAAAATGTAATCCCGTTTAATCCAATACACCTATATTATAGCACAAATAAAATTAAATGGAAATTTTAACAAGAATAATCAATATGTTAAGATTTATTAAAAAAATTTTTAATTTTAGCAATTTTATTTATTGAGGAGCATTTAAACAGTAGAATAAAAATAGAAATTATTTTATTAATGAAAGGAAGAAATTAAATGATTCAAGCTCCAAATTTAAATCCTTACATGCAGCCCCAGATGATTCCTGCTGCAATGTACCAACAACCAGTTCCTGCTCCTAATTATAATGCAGTAAAAATTGACGTACACAATCCGTCAGTAAGTGCTCCCGGTCTTGGTCAGGCAGCAATGAACGTTCCTCAATATGCACAGCCGACAATGCCGTATTACACATACCCGCAAACACAATTATATTCATACCCCCAGACTCAAACACAACCTTGCTACATGCCGATACAGCAACCTGTTCAACCGGTTGCCCAGCAGGTTAGTGAACCGGCAGCAGCTCAAGTATCTGCACCTCAGCAGCCCCAACCTGCAGCTCCTCAGCCGGTTGTAGTTCCGCAGCCTGTAATCCAGCAGCAGAATATAAATGCTCCGGCTCCAATGGTAAGCCAGCCAGCTCCTGCTCAGGAAACAAAAACAGCTGAACAACCTAAAGTTGAAATTGAACAGCCGGTTGTTATGACTCCGCAGGTTGATTTGAATTCATTCATTGCAAAATTAACAAATCCGGATTTTGAAGTACAGGCAAACGCAATGGAAGAAATTGCCAATATGGTAAAAGATGACCCGCAGAAAGCTACAGAATTGTTAGATGAAAAAATTGTTAACGCTTTAAATAACATAATTAATACCGACTCAAGCAAACTTGCAGGACCTACCCAAGAACAAATTGCCGCAAGACAAAAATTAATGAAAGGCGAACAACTTTCAGATGCTGATAAAAAACTAGCAACAACAATCACTCCGATGGAACAAGCAGAAAGAAATAAAAGCTATGCAATGTTCACATCATCAATAATGGAAAAATTATATGGTGATGAAGTTACTAAATTAACAGGTTCTACAGTACCTTTAACAGAACTTCCGGGAGCAGTTACAATTGTTGAACAGTTAAAGAACAACCCGAACCCGATGGTTAGAACATCAGCTATTGAATCATTAAGCTACATCCAACAGCCGGCATACAAACAAGACCTAACAACATTGTTCACAATCGCTAAGAACGATCAGGACAAAAATGTTCAGGAAGCAGCAACAGCAGCATTAGCTAAACTTGAACAAATGCCGCAGCAGGAACAAAAACCTGCAGAGCAGCCGAAACAAGAACCTGTAAAAGCTGCAGCTTAAATCAAATAGATAATTTCTTTCTTCATCAAACAATAAAAACTCCCTGATATTCAGGGAGTTTTTATTAAGGCAAACTTTTCCAGAAAGCCGGACTCGTTAATGCTTTATACGTACATCCGGCACCATTATTAATATTATTTGAAGTTTTGGAACAATACTCATCAGTTTCACTATAATAAGTTGTTCCTTCTGCACCCATAGGGAGTAATTTTCCTTTATTATCAATTTGAAACATAAACAAATCCTGACCTAATCTGTTCGGACCTTTATTGTATCCGTTAACGTCAACTGAAATATATGTCCTGCTATCATTGATATTATTAATAAAAATAATACTGCCATCAGTCAAAACAAACTGACCATCGTCAAAAAGATTTAAATAAATCGAATTTGTCCCTGTAAAATTTTTATATGTATTATATGATGTTGCAGATACATTATTTTCAATACAAGAACCGACTTCAGTTCCATAACCACAATCTTTAAGCACGTTAAAATATTTTATAATTGCAGGTTTTAAATTATGAAATCCGATATCACAAGTTACACGCATACCGTTTTCAGCCTGATACATATTTAAAGCTTGCTCTATAACAGAAGCATTCTTTTTTAAAGCTGCTTCCAGTTGTCTGTTATAAATATTATTCACTACTGTTGGCAGTGTCATCGCTGCAACAACGCCTATTATTCCCAGAGTAATTAAAACTTCAGCTAAAGTGAACGCGCATTTGCACTCACTGAACTTCCTGACCTCTTGACCAACGGTTAGCCGAGAAGTGCCCCCCCCCCGATAATCAAATCAAAATGCTTTAACATACAATCTTCTCCTTTCTTTATTTATACTTTTTCTTTTTGCTTATAAGCCTCAGGCACAGGTGCGGTATTTTTATAATCAGCATGTTCTGATATTTGCTTGCACCATTCATAAATTATTTCTTCTTCACTAAGTTTGTAAGAAATCGGTTTTCCGACATGTAAATGCACCTCACGTCTGGTAAACGGTTTTAATTTAGGATACCCTGTAAAACCTCCAACTGCAACCGGCACAATATCCGCCTTAGCATTTTTAGCAATAACTATAAACCCCTTTTTTAAGTCGCCCAGTTCAGATCCGTAAGGTCTGATACCACCTTGCGGAAAAACCCCCAAAGACCAGCTTGTTGATAATATATCTTTAACGGTCTTAAATGTTGCGATTTCCGGTTTGGTTCGGTCAACAGCAAAAGCCCCCAGGCGTTTTACAAGCCATTCAAACTTATCACCCTTCTGGAACAATTCTTTTTTAGCCATATAAGCAATTGGCCTGCCGCAGGCCATTGTCACCATCGGCGGATCAAAGTGCGACACATGATTTGCAGTATAAATAAATTTCCCGCTTTTAGCTTTAGTCGGAAGATTTTCTCTACCCGTAATCGTGTAGTTATAAAATATTTTCATAAACGGTATAACAACCACATACAAAAAACACATATAGAACATTGTACGAAATATATTATATTCGTACGGATAACGGCGGTTATAGTTTCTTTCTTTCTTAACCATTATTCTTAACTCCTAAATTTTTGTTATCATCATTTTGCGGAACATATTTAAACCCAGTAAGTTCCTGTATGGCATCAATCCATTTTTCAACGACTTCTTCAGGCTTATCGCTGTATGGAATAGGTTTTCCAATTCTTACTATTATTTTTCCGGAAAACGGAATCCTTTTTACTTCATCTGTCCCGATAATTCCGACAGGCAAAACATCGCATTTAGTAATCTTAGCAAGGCCGGCAAATCCTTTTGTGACTCCAGATATAGTGCCGGGAATTCCTCTTGTTCCTTGAGGGAATATACCGAAAACCCATTTGCTTTTTTTTATTTCCATAACGGTTTTAATTGTTGAAGGGCTTAAGCTTTCTCTATTCACTGCAAATGCACCGAGCCAGTCAAGCCACCATCTTATAAACGGGATATCAAACAATTCCTGTTTAGCCATAAAAGATATTCTTCTGGGCATAACTGCCGCAAGCATAGGCGGATCCAGAGTCGAAAGGTGATTTGCACAGACAATATATTTATTATCTTTCGGCACATTTTCCAATCCGTGAACCTCTATTCTATATACAAACTTTAGTCTTATTCCATAGAAATATCTGCAAACTAAAATTTGTAAAAAAGTTCTCCATGCATTAAATTCTGTTGCTTTCCTCTTTGTGTAGTTTCTATCCCGGAACATTGATTACTCCATTGTGACTAATATACAATATTATTATATATTCAAAGATTGCACATTACAAGTTTTTTTTATATATTATAAATAAACAGATTTTTAAGGAGAGAAGTATGAGAACATCAAACATAGAATTAGAAAACCAATTATTTAAAAGTGTGTATGAAAAAACCCCTGATTATATTAAAGAGTTAAATTTGATGGATTTTTCACAAGACGGTGAATTTACATTTACTCTGAAAAAAGAACACTTAATGCCTTACAACAAAGAAAAAAATCCAGAAGGACTGAACCTTGAAGAATGGTTTGCAAACTATGCAAAAGAAGCAAAAGTTTCAACTGCCGGTATAAGAGGGCCTCAAAATATTTTATATCCTCAGGATACAAGATTTCCGATAAATCTTGTAGGAATCGTTCTTGCAACATTAGCCAAAGCGCTTGTTGCCAAAGAAAAATATGCAGGCAAAAAAATTGTAAAGGTTGCAGGAAGGGAAGTCAGATACAATTCCGATTTATTTTTAGACGCTATTGCAAGAATTCAGGCTGCACAAGGAATAACAACACTTGTTCCAAAAGAGAGAAAAACGATTCCCATCTGGCTTGCTTCTTTTCTGGCATTCAAACTGGATCTGCTCGGCGGAGAATATATAACATCGAGTCATGGTATTTCGGTAAAAAACGCGACAAAAGACTTAAATTGCCAGGGAAGCCAGTATTTGCCGGAAGAATCAATGGAATTTGTTAATAAAATCAGAGAAATTTTTGATGAAACAAAGAAAAACGGAAGCTATAAAATAAAAATATCAGCAAAGGATAATCCGCTTATCAATGAAAAAGTACTTGCTAAAGTTGATGACGGAGTTGATTTATATGTTGAATATTTAAAATCCGGAGTTGCTCAAAAAGTAAACCTTGACTTAATCAAAAATATTAAAGACAAAATAGTGATTGAAAATGTCGGCGGTTCCGCTTACAGAACATTAAGCAGAGTTTTAAACAAACTTGAAATTTCTGATAAATTTACCTGGTTTAATATTGAAGAAGATCCTTTTTTCCACTCAATAGGTAAATACAACCATACCCCAAAAGGAGAAAAAGCTTTCTATGACTATTCTGTGGATGCTACAGTCGTTGCAAAAAGACAAAACGGTGAAAAATTTTTCCCAGTAATAGAAACTCTGCATTATGAAGACAAACTAACCCAAATGCCTGTGGGAACATCTGTTTTAATTACAGATCCGGATCATGACAGGCTGACAATTGCACAAACGGAATTTGCCTGTACAATTCCGGAATTGGAACAGGCAGGAATTGATTACATAAGATTAAATGAAGACTTAATACTGACGATTTTTACTGCAAATCAGGCATTTTTAATGATAATGGACTTCTGGGGCAAACAATTGAAAAAACAAGGTTTATGGAACAAACACCCCAGATTTATAATAAAAACAACAGCTTCTGCAATTTCCTGGGATGCATGGGCGAAAGAAAACGGTGTAAAAGTTGTAAATGTGCCTGTCGGATTTAAAGAAATCGCTAATATAATGAAAAAAGTTGAATTAAAACTGAAAAATTCACCAGATAAAGAAGTCTTAATTGATGATGTATTCGGCGATTCAATAAACTTAGGCGTTAACCCGCGTCTTTTGTTCGGAGGAGAAGAATCCGGCGGAATGATTTTAGGTACAGAAGAACTCATCAAATCAAATAACGGACGATTTGCAATTGCGATGAGAGAAAAAAGTGCTACAGAAGCAATAATAGTTGCATCCGCCTTAATTTCAAAGCTGCAAAAAGAACAGGTATCCCTGTCTGAATATCTTGTCGAGATCTTTAACGAAAATAATATAACAGGACGCTATGACACCCGTGTTGATATTGCTTATTACAACGAATCAGAACCTGATATAAACAAATTAAAAGAAGAAAAGAAAAAAGGCGAAGAAAAACGTACAAAAAATGACCTTTTTTACCTTTCAATGGCTATGGCTGTGAAAGAAGGTGTAATGACACTTGACAATGTAAAAGATGTTTTAAATCATACTTTTAAAAGCCTTATTTTTGACAATCTTGTCTGCATAAAATTTGTCGGAGACGGTACTTATCTTGAATTCAGCGACAAATACATTGAAATCAGACCATCGGGAACTGATGCTAAAACAAAAGCATACGGCGGCGGTTCTGATAAATCTGTTATTGAAACATACGCAAATGTATTAGGCAACTATTCAGGTGATTTAAATGAATTCCACAAAAAATATATATCAAAGGAATATTATGATGAGGTCAAAGACAAAGCAATGGAGTATTATCTTGACTTTGTAGAAAAGGATGCAAATAATGAACCATTTGAAATTCCTGAATACAAATTCTAATAAAAAGCCTCGTTAAACGAGGCTTTTTATTAGATTATTTGCCTGAATATTTTTTCTTAACCCTCTTTTTAAATGAAGTTTTTGCATAATCTATAGCTGAAACTTCTGAGAAAAATACATGTTTTTCGCCTATTTGAGAAATAACATCGTAATTTTGAAGCTGTTTTCTGACATCTTCACTGTTTATAACAAGCAAAATTTTAATATGCTGTGATTTCAAACGTAAAATTATATCTTCTAATGCAAAAACAGCGGATATATCAAGCATATCATCGCTATCATAGACAAGAATCAAATATCTTGTACCTAACAATTCATCAAAATGAGAAATCAACTGGGTTGCAGAACCGAAGAAAAAAGCACCGCTGATATGTACCACACGTATCTTATGCTTATAATCCCTTTCAACAACCCTTTCAAGATTCATTATATCAGCGTCATAAACAGGTTTTTCAATAAGTTTGGCTTTATCTGCAACCCTTTTAGCATACAAAAGAGCTGCAAGGACAATACCCGCACCCACTGCGACTATCAAATTATAAAATACCGTAAGCAAAAATACTGTTATAAGAACATATAAATCATCTTTCGGCGCAATTTTAATAACTTTTAAAAATTTTGTATCAATTATGTCATAGCCGATTTTTATCAAAATTCCGGCAAGAACAGCAAGCGGGATTTCAGCAACAAAATCAGAAAACTTATAAATAAGAAGAACCAGAATAATTGATGTAACAACTGCAGCAAACCTTGTAGAAGCACCTGTTTTCAAAGCTGCGACTGTACGCATAGTAGCTGCAGAACCAGGCATAGTCCCTGTCAGTGCGCAAAAAATGTTTCCAATCCCTTGAGCGACAAGAAGACGTTTTGCAGGCAACTGAATTTTTGTAATAGATGTACACACCAACCCTGTCAATAAACTTTCGGAAGACAAAATAACTGCCAGAATAACTCCGTAATGGAGATAAGTTATTAAATCATGCAAATTCGTTTTCGGCATAACAAATGCAGGCATGGTAACGGATATTTCAGAAATCCGGGACACATTTAAACCTAGCTTGACAGAGATTATTGTACATACTATCAATGCCAAAATCTGTGAAGGCACATACTTATTCCATCTTTTAGGAAATCCGAACACGATAAGAAGCGTTAAAATGCCGATTGACATTTCCTGAATATTTAATATACCAAGTTGATTAATAAGATTTTCTATACTTGAAATAGTGTTAGATGCGGCAGGAAGTCCCAGCAAAGGATTCACCTGCATTATTATAATTATTATACCGACTCCATTCATAAATCCAGAAATTACAGGATAAGGGACATATTTGACAATTTCCGGAAGTTTGCTGAGTGACAAAATAACTTGAAAAATTCCCGCTAAAAAAAGAATAAATATAACCGCGTTCAAATCTTTATTTAAAGCATGCATAATTGAAGCCGCAACAATTGCTACAGGTCCCGTTACTCCAGATATAACAGGAATTTTTGTTCCTAAAACACCAGCAACAAAAGATAGTATTATAGCACCCCATAAACCGGCACTTGCCCCGAAACCGGTAGCCACACCGAATGCTAAAGCCTGCGGCAGTGTTATTATTGCAGCATTTAATCCGCCTAAGATATCTCCTGAAAAAATCTTTAATTTACTTTTAATGTCCATGCGATTATTATAATTAATATTTATGCTATAATCAACTTATGAAGCTCAAAGAAATTTATTCGGATAAAAATTCAAAACCCGTTATTTCTTTTGAAGTATTTCCGCCAAACGGAGATTTTGAAAACCTTATTCATGAAATAAAAATTTTGAGCGACTATAACCCCGAATTTATTTCTATAACATACTCTGCAAACGGAAAAGGCGGAAAATCATTTGAACTTTTGCAAAAGATTAAAGCACTCGGCATAAATGTTATGCCGCATTTTACCTGCATTACTTCTTCAAAAGAAAGTATTAAATCAGCCCTTATAAAAATTGAACAGGCAGGAGTCAAAAATGTTTTAGCCCTCAGAGGAGATGTACCGGATTTTGAAATAAACAGAAGTTTTGACTTCTATTTTGCAAACGAACTTGTACAATTCATAAAAACACATACCAATCTTTCAATAGGAGTTGCAGGCTACCCTGAAGGACATATAGAAAGTCCCGATTTGTATTCTGATATTAAAAATTTAAAGAAAAAAGTTGCAGCAGGTGCTGATGCTATATTTACGCAACTATTTTTTGACAATAAAAAATATTTTGATTATGTTGATATTTTAAGAAATGAAGGGATTAACCTGCCTGTCATACCAGGTATTATGCCGATAATAAGCAAGAAACAAATAACAAAAATGACATCCTTAGCAAAAATAACAGTATCAGACATTATTAAAGAAAAAATAGAAAAATACAAAGATGAGCCGCAGTCACTACAAAATTTTGGTATAGATTATGCGACAAAACAGTGCATCGAATTGATAGAAAAAGGAGTACCAGGACTTCATTTCTTCACATTAAATAAATCATATTCAACATCAAAAATTTTAGATAACATAAAGGGAGAATTATGGAAAACTTAAACAAACATATTGAACATACTCTTTTAAAACAGGATGCAAAACATGAAGATTTCATAAAACTATTTGACGAAGCTAAAAAATACAATTTTTTAGGTGTTTGCATAAATCCTTTGTATGTAAAGTTCGCAAAAGAACAGCTTAAAAACACGGGAGTAAAAGTTGTTACAGTTGTAGGATTTCCGCTCGGAGCAAACAAAACGGAAGTTAAAGCTTTTGAGACTTCAAAAGCAGTTGATGACGGAGCAGACGAAATTGACATGGTTCTTAATGTCACAAAATTAAAAGACAAAGATTTTGAATTTGTAATAAATGATATAAAAGGAGTAAAGGCAGCCTGCAAGGACAAGCCATTAAAAGTAATTCTTGAAACAGATCTTCTGACAAAAGAGGAAATAAAAAAAGCCTGCGAATTATGCATAGAAGCAAAAGCTGATTTTGTAAAAACATCAACAGGCTTTGTAAAAAACGGTGTCGGAGCAAAAGCTGAAGATGTAAAACTTATGTATGATACAGTTTCTCCCTACGGTTTAAAAGTTAAAGCATCCGGCGGAATAAGAGATAAAGAAACAGCTAAAAAAATGCTTGAAGCAGGAGCTGAAAGATTAGGCACAAGTTCAGGAGTTCAGATTGCAGCAGAGTAAATTAAGTAATTATAGAAAATTTATAAAGCTATCTTGACCATGCTATAATATTCATTAAGGAATAACAGTATGGGTGATGAAGATAAACAATTTGATGCCACTCCGAGAAAACTCGAGCAGGCAAGGAAAGAAGGGCAGGTTGTTAAATCGAAAGATTTTTCAACTGCGGTTTCAATGCTTATATTGTTTTCTGTAATATTCGGTCTGGCACCTTTTATCTGGGGGGAAATTGTACAGCTTTATATGCTGCTTTATGAACAAATTCCAAACGGTCATTTGTCTGATATAGGTATGACATATATTTTGACAGTTACTATAAAATGCACCGTTTTAATCATAGGGCCGATACTTTTTATTGCCTGGTTTGTTGCTATAATGGCCGACTTTATTCAAGTAGGGCCTCTTGTTGCAACAGCGCCTCTTGTGCCGAAACTTGATAAACTAAACCCGACAAAATATTTTAAAAACCTCATGTCTATAAAAACCCTGTTTGAATTATTCAAAAATATTTTAAAAGTAATTCTTCTGGGCTACATAGGCTACAGTGTTTATATAGAACACATTGAAAATATTTTGATGCTTGCGGCTATTGACAATAACTTTGCAGTTATGGTCGAATTCGGCAAACTTATAACCGACTTTATTTTCAAAGCCTGTATTGCCTTCCTTGTGATATCAGCGGCCGATTACGGGGTTACAAAATGGAAATTTCTTAAAGATCAAAAGATGTCCTTCAAGGAAATTAAAGACGAATACAAAAATACAGAAGGTGACCCGAATGTCAAAGCAGCACTGCGCCAACGCCGTATGCAAATGCTTCAAAGAGGCATGATGGATGCAGTTCCTGATGCGGATTTTGTTGTTACAAATCCGACACACATTGCATGCGCACTTAAATATAAAGCGGAAGAAATGGCATCACCTATGCTTATTGCCAAAGGGACAGAACTTATTGCAAAACAAATTATTTCAATTGCAAAAGAACATGGTGTACCAGTTATTGAGAATGCTCCGGTTGCCCGCGCGCTTTTCAAAATGGTTGATTTAAACCAGCAGATACCGCCTGAACTTTACAAAGCAATCGCTGAAATCTTACTTTTTGTATATAACTTGAAAAATACTACAAATAAAGGTAGAATATAAGAAGTTCTATGATAAGATAAAAATGTAATCATGATTATACAGGATAAAAATAAGCTAAAAGAATACATAGACATAGTACAAAAAGTTGCCAAAGTGGAACAGAGAAGAATACCTTCACACATGGTTGAGTATGAAGAACTTGTTTCTATAGGCATTATTGCTATACAGGTTTTAATTAAAAATAAATCACCCGAACAACTAGAAAAGTACAATGCGGCATATATTGCTACCGCTGTACGCTGGGCTATAAGAAATGAATTAAGAATAAGATACAAATGGTACTCACTTAAGCATAAACCTGAAGATGAGTATGAAGAGGATGAAGTTGTTGAAGGCATGGATATGCAAAAAGCTAAAATCCGTGAAGCGATTTATGAAACCGTACTTTCTATTGACGGTCTTGCTGCAGCAGCAAGCGATAATGACTCACCGTTTGACTTTTTGAAAGATACTCATGCACAACCTGATGAAAATGCAGAAATCTCGGAAATGGGCCGAATGATAAGAGAAGCGATTGCAAAACTTCCGCCTAAAGAAAGAACCGTCGTCGAATACAGATTTTACAGAAATATGCAGGTAAAAGATATTGCTAAACAAGTAGGTCTTTCTCCTTCAAGAGTAACCCGTATTGTACAATCATCACTTAACACTGTAAAAGAATATCTGAATTCAAAAGAACAGTATGGATATTAGGCGTCAACAACTGTTATTCTTCCGTCATCTTTGATTTCTAGCGGTGTATTTAATTTTTTTACATAATCACAGGTTAATTTGTCTTTGTCAAAATCAAATTTCTCATCAATAAGATTTGCCGCAACTTTATTAGTAATCAGATTATCACCGCCTGAGGCAAGGAAATCATCCATTGCTACGGTATAAATTTTATTTGGGTTCGGGTTATTGATGTCAATCGGAACTTCTTTTCCGCTTTTATCTATAAATGACATGGCCTTCAATTCACCTTTTTTTGAAACCGTATATTTTAGTCCTGACGGAATAACGATACCGGGTCTGTTTCCGGGATTTATAAAGGATTTAACGCCGTTTTTAACCGCGTCAACGACTTCCTTTTCCGTAAGTTTTAATTTAACCATATTATTTTTTAATGGAACAACTTCAAATACCTGCCGTGAATCAAGTTCACCCGGTTCAAAAAATCCTCTGATATTACCTGCATTTGTAATTGCAAGGTCAGTACCAAGTTCATTTTTTACGGCATCCATAATAAAAAATCCGTTTGCATTAGGCTCTATCAATCTGTTTTTTGCAAGCGGCGCAACTGATTTAATTGTACCAAGATGTTCAGATTTTCCGAGAATCTGGTCAAATACCCCTTTTATAACCCTGTTACGCTTAAAATTATTTGATGCGGTTACATTATTCTGTGCTTTGACAATAATACCTTTTTTATCATCCCAGGTAATTTTTAAATCACCGAAGTATTCACCGTCTTTGCCCGCCTGAGTAATAATAACAGGCTCATTTGATTTTGAATACAAAAGGTTTTTGCCTTCTTTTATACCTTCAAGTAAATCATGAGTATGACCGCCTATAATCACATCTATTCCGGATGTTTCTCTGGCTATTCTTTGATCCTTTTCAAGACCGCAGTGGGAAAGAAGTATGATTTTGTTTATACCCTGCTTTTTATAATCATCAGCTAGTTGTTGAATATCTTTCAATGTCTTTTCAAAATCATCTATGCCTATTTGTTTTCGTGATTCATTATCTCTTATACGTTCATGCAAATCCGGAGGTGCAAGACCTATTATAGCATATTTATGCCCGTTCTTTTCTGTTATAAAAGACTTTTCAACAATGCCATCGAGAGGATTTCCTTTGGGAATTTGTAAATTCATCCCGAGACTTTTAAATTTTGCACCTTTTTTACTTTCGGCAATTTCAGAAGGACTTGCATCATATTCATGATTACCGTCAGATGTAGCATCCACACCCAATCCGTTCATATATGTATTAGCGGCTTTTACTATATGCAAATCAGCCCCTGCAGAGATATCGCCTGCCGCCAAGACAAATTTATCCGCTTTAGAATCTTTTGTTAAATTATCATACATCGTTTTTGCAGTATAAATTCGCGCCATATTTCCTATTCTGCCGTGGTTGTCGTTTATATAAAATATGTCAGTTTGGACTAAATTATCTGTTGCCAGTTTCTTTTCTTTTTCAAATGAATCTTTTTGAATATTATTTGCTGAAAAAGAAATATTTTGCCTTAAAGAAACCTTTGTGATATAACCGGAATTTTGAATATTATTTATAGAAAAATTCATATTTTTTCACCTTTATTAAATTAATTAAACAACGTCAATATTTTTTTTGCTAAAAATTCGGCTTAATGTTAAATAACATTAAGCCGCTAAATTCATATAATTTTGGCTTGAGTTTTGAGCTTTTTTCTTTAACTCCTTATATGTTTTCAACCCTTCAGACCAGTTTTCCACAAAATTTACATCATTTGCCACAACCGATTGAGGAAGTGCAGCATGATGAATTTTCGGCAGCAGATAGTCTTCTGAATATTCAACAGGTTTAGACATATTGTCATCAGTATCATTACAAATAAATATCATTTTTCCGTCATTTCCGATTCTGGTACCGGTAATTGTTATTTCATGACCGTTTATAATAGTATTGTTAGCATCAACTTGCGTATATCCGATAATTACATTCTCACCTAAATTCAAGGTATCAGTTATCTGCTTTTTCATTGTATTAAAATCTGTTTCATATCCTACAAGTCTGGCATTTTCATCGACCGTTTGATAGGTTACGGATATTTTATTTTTATCTTCTACTACTGATTCGGTAAATGTTTTTTCAAACTCAATTAAACCTTTATCGTTCTGATTAAATTTTCCTGCTCTTTTATCAGTCAAAGAGTCATAGGACTGCTGTGAGCCAACCTGCATAAATGTAGACTGCATTAATACATCCAGTGGAGTTCTTTCAAGTTTATCCTTATCAACTGTTTGAATATGTGCTCTCACAATTGCATTTTTATCAGGAGCAAAGGTTAATACAGCTTTATCAAAATCTTTTGCCTGATAAGGAATTTCAAACGCATTCAAAAGCCATATAGCATCAAGAGTATTATCTGCAAGATTATTTAACTTTATAGTCTTTTGAACGCTCATGGAAGGAGAGCTTAAACCTTCTGCAAATCTTGCAAATTCAGCAGGATGTTTATCAGCCAGATTAAATTCAATGCTTGCGGATACACAGGTACCGGAATGTTCTACATTCACATCCTGCCCGTTTTCCAATGTTGCGACCTGAGATTTATATTTCGCAGGGATATTGCCGAATTGCTGTGTTATTGTATGCGGGTCAGCAATGGCTGCTATTGTATCTTTCAGGATAACAATATTGTTCAGGCCTTGGGCTCTGGGGGTTGTGGCTATTTTGTAAAGATTGTCAAGAGTTGTCGAATTATCATTTGAAGCAGAATTTAATAAAGCTCCTGTTTTTAAAAGAATATTCAACTGTTTTTTTGAATCTCTGTCGAGAAGTTTTGTTAACTCATTATACTTATTTTTTTCATCTCTCGAGGAAAGCTCAGTTCTAAGTCTTGAAGCAGCAAAAGCAGGATTAAACGGGACCTGTGTCATAATCGGATTTGATGTAAAAGAGGGAGTTTTCTCTTTTGGCTGTTCATTATCCGAAACATTATGAGCTTTTACAGATTTAACTGTGTTATAATTATTATATTGATAGCTGTTAAGATTATAAGAATACACTATTCCACTCCGCTGCCTACTATTATATAAAAAAACAAAAATACAAAAAATTTGCTAAATTTCTCAAATTTAATTAACAAATGTTACGATAGGATTCATATTTTGAAAATAAAACCTCTAACAAAAGAACAAATTATAATTTCAGCAGACAGACTCACAAGGTTTAAAGAGCCGGAAATTAAGTATCTAAGAGTATATAAAGACATTATTACAAATAATCTGATTGAGCCAAAGTATAAAAAGACTGATCTTGACGAAATGGATTATGAGGAATTAACAAATTATGCACAAAAAATAATTAATTACTCCTTAGCAGAAAAATTTGACGACTCATTAATAAATCAGCGGCTTTTTGATTATGAAAACTCAATATTTCAACTTGATGAGAATACTCAAAAACTCTTAAAAAACAACATAAACTACAAAGCAATAATAAAACTTCTGCCTGAAAAAATTGCGGCTAACTTAAAATTCTTAAAAGCACTGGATACAGAAAATCCCACTGCAGCACGGGAAAAAGACGGTTTTTGCTTCCCCGTTGAAAAAGTTGTACTTTGTGAGGGAATTACGGAAGAAACTCTGCTGCCCGAGTTTGCGAAACTTTGTGGATACGATTTTAACAAACACGGCGTATACATTGTATCAGCAGGCGGGAAAAATCAGGTGGTAAAATATTTTTATAACTTTGCAGACTGTTTAAAAATTCCTGTCTTTGTTTTACTGGACAAAGACGCTGTGGAAAATTACAATGAAATAAAACCGAAATTAAGAAAATTTGATAAAATACATATCCTAAAAAGCGGAGAATTTGAAGATATTCTGCCTGATTGTCTTATAGCTAAAACACTTAATTACGAAACTAAAAATATTTCACTATCATCAATGGAAGATCTCAAAACAGCTTCTTCTAAAGCAGAGTTCTTGGAAGAATTTTTTAAAAACAGAGGATTACATGATTTTAAAAAATCAGAGTTTGCACATGATGTAAGGGTAAATATTACCGGAATGGAAGATATTTCAGAGGAAATAAATGAAATAATTCAAAAAATAAAAGGGACCGTGGTCCCTCTTTAAAATGGAGTTTAAATGTATATGTATGTTGAAATAAGATTTAAGAAGCTTTAATCGCTAGTTGCTTACAAGTCGCATTGCTTCTTCAAGAAGCTCTTTGTTGGAAGATATCAGCTTGTTAGCAACCTCCATTTGTAATTTTGCCATCTGATAGTATGAAATATTTGCTTTAAAATCAGCATTGGAAAGTTCCAGAAGACCGGAACGGATTTCTCCGTAGCCTAAAAGCGGCTTGCCTGATTCTTCGGTTTCGATGAACAAACCGGGCTTGAATTCATACAAAGCAGATGCGTTATGAAAATTCCTTGTAGTAACTTTATATAGAGGGACGGAACGTTTGCCGCCGTCTGCTTTACCGTAAATAGTACCGTCGCCTTTTATTTCATAGTCATCATATTTACCCAGAAATTTTCCGTTGTTCGGATCAATCCAGAGTTTAATATTTGTAGTAGGGATATCCAGCGCCCCGCCTTTCATTGCAGTTTCTTGATAAAGGTCAGATGCAACAGATTTTGTTCCCTGCATAATTTCGCCTTTATCGTTTAAAATATAACCTTGTACAGTGTTGCCGTTTCTGTCACGGTAAACACCTTCATTGTCAAATTTAAACTCGCCCAATCTTGTATAAATGCTTTTACCTTCAGCGTCTTTTACAAGAAAGAAACCTTTTCCTTCCAGAAATAGATTTTCTTTGGAAGTACCGGGTGTTGATTTACCTTGATCAATTTTTTTTGCGTAATTTTCAGAAACAGCGCCGCCTAAAAAAGTTTTGAACGTAACCTGTTCTTCCCTAAAACCGGGAGTATAAACATTCGTCATGTTATTTGCAATAACATCCATCCAGTTTACTGTAGATTTCTGGGTATTAAGCGCTGTTATAAAAGAATCATTCATTGCCGTTCTCCTTATTACGTCTTCTTTCTTGGTGCTGTCTGTTACGGTTACTGTAGCTCAATTCTGAATATGGAAGACTTTGCTCGTCAAATCTTTGTCTTAAAGATGAAATATTATTCCGTAAGTATTGTTCTACAGCTTTATCGCCTGGAATAAAGTTTGCAGCAAGACTTCCATCTTTATTTACTTTTATAATGACAGAAACATCTTTGTCAAAATCTATTCTGAAAGGCTGGTTTGTTTTCATTGAATCCGACAGCTTTTCCATCAAAACAGTTGAAACCTGAACATTTTTTTGAACATTTTCCGCATTACCGTTCATCAAAGACTGGCTAATCGAATCTGATATACTTTTCATTGACATATCAGTATTTTGAACAAGATTTGCAAAAAAGTTTGCGTCACTATCAGACATATTTATGACATCATAATCAAATGTTGCAGCAGAATTTACAGTAGACATTAAATCTTTAGTATTTAAAAGGCTCTGAATATTCTGGGTTAACAATGATTGACTTTCATTATGGTACTTAAAATCCGTAAAATTAACCCCTCCTGTCAAAGAATCAACAGGCACAATATCATCTGCGTTCTGATGATTAGAATCTGACTTTTGAGTATCCTTTTCAGTTTCATTTTTTGTATCTTCAGGAGTTTTGTTTTCCTCAACTGTTTTGGAGGTATCTTCTTTTTCTTCCGTAGCCGAAACTGTTTTCATTTCTTCATCAAAAGACTTTTCTGAAGTTTTAGAACTGCTGTTTGTTTTGGTTTGAGTCTGAGTGGAAGTTACATTTGATGTACTTGCTGTAGCTGCTGCACTTACGTTCATTTTTTTAACTACCTCCGTCTATTTCTTCTAACTTTTTAAGGATTTCTTCCTCTTCTTCAATTCTTTCTTGAGATTGCCTGAAAAACCTTGTAACGCCAAGTTCAGAATAATTTTTCAATTCAGCTTTTTTTTCTTCTTCAATATAAGCTTCTCGGTGTTTTTCTTTGTGTTTTTCAAGAACTTTAACGCCTTGTTCAAGTTTTACGAGTTTTACAGTTTCTTCATCCAGAATTCTTTGCGCTTCTACTCTTATTGCTTCAAGCTGCTCCGCTTTTTCCCATAAATGAGCCAGATAATTGTCATAAGCCTCATACATCATAGGATCAGCATGGCGCATATTTTGTTTTGTGGACTGAATCTCTTCTTCGTTTTTTCTGATATTTTCCTCTGCCGTAAATACAGCCTGCTGAGCTTTTTGAACAACAAGAAGTTGTTCTTCTTTTTTACGGATACGGAATTCCAAAACTTTTTGCAACCTGTATCTGAAAGGCATGTTATATCACTCTTTGTGTTAATTATTACCGATTTTTAGAGTGTTATAAACATCTATATGTATGATATTAATGACATTAAACAAAAAGTCAATCTAATATTGTAACCCCGACACCGGAACTTCTGTTTGTTCTTGATTTATAATAACCAGTATTTGTCCTTACATCAACATCGCGTCCGCTGCCTGTCATAGCGCGTTCTGCCTCAAAATAATCCATATAAGCAGGATCCATTGCCGGCGACATTCCTGTGGGCATACCTATAAACTGATTTTTAAAATTACTCCAGAGAGCATTCTGCCAGCTGCTTCCCATTGTACCTGTTAGTATAGGCGGTCTGTAATCATCATAAGTATTATGAGTATTTGATGAATACATTGCATCAGGATTGTATGCCTTATAATTCTTTGCAATACTTTTTAAAGTATAAAACCTTGAGTTCAAATCACCTGTTTGCACTGCGCCCAAAAGTTTTTGTTCAAGCCTTTCTATACGATTTTGTGCAGAGTCGTACTCATAAGTTTGTAAGAGAATTTTTTTCTCAATTTTTGAAAGCCCTGAAAAATTATTCGCAACAGGTTTTATGTTTGTTTCGGCATCACTTTTCCTAATAACTCTGGTACGTCTGATAACCGGCTGTCCGTAGTAATTCCCCGGGTATCTGTTATAATATCTATTATAACGGTAAGGACGATAATAATTACGGTTATAATAATTATTATAACCGTATGGATGGTACCCTGTATTGCTGTATCTGACATAAGACGGATTATAATAATAGCCGTTATTGTAACCGCTGTTAAATCCAAAAATATTTGATAAAATGCCGGCTTCGGCAGACATGGAAACACACAACAATACACCTAAAACTGCAAATATTTTTTTCTTCATATTTATACCTCATCTCTTTTAAATGAGAATAAACAGGTTAAAAAAATATTACATTGACTTTCATGGCTATTTTAAAAGACTAATGCCAAAACAAAGAGAAATCGTTATCTTCTGTTTTTTCTTTATTCTGCAGAATAGTTCTGGGTAACCGTCCTCCTTTTTCTACTATCGAACAGTATTCATCAGTAAGATAAATTTTTTGCTCAAGAGAACCGTTACGATCTCGTTTGGATAAAGTCATAAAAAATACATCATAACCCCATTTATTAGGCCCCTTTAATCCGTTTACGTCAAAAAGAATAGATGTTAGATAACCACCGGACTTCAAACTCATTTTTACAATAGCGCCATCTTTAGTTGTGTAAACATCTATAAAAGGACTTACTGATGAACTATAATCATCAAAATTGCAAACTTCGTTAATAGTTTTACCGCCATTTGCTAAAACATCAGCTTTTTGTGTATACTTATATTCAGAGCCATGCTTTATTGGTGTAAGATTTAATATAGAAACCAAAGACTCCTCTAAGGCAGTACAATCATTAAATTTAGCTTGATATGATATCATTCCTCTCGGCCAATATGTATAACACTCCGACGTTCCGTTTTCTAATATAGTATAATTAATTGCATTTTGAAATACTGAATACTGTTTTTTAAAAGCTGTCTCAAAAACCTTCATCTGATATCTATTTAGAAGAGTTGGAATTGTCATTGCTGCAACCACGCCGATGATGCCGAGGGTGATTAAGACTTCCGCAAGGGTGAACCCGTATTTACATTGACAGTTCGACGGAGCTACGTGCGTAGCAGTTTTTGCAAGGGGAAAGACGTATTTGCGTTGGCTGACCGGCGGAGCTACGTGCGTAGCACCCCTCTTCCTTAATTCCTCTCCCGAGAGAGGAAAAATTTTTACGATACTTCTTAGTGCCTTAGTGACATAGTATCTTACGAGATTTAAATAGCTTGACTTCTTGACATCTTGACTTCTACCTAGCTCAGGAGTGCCCCCCCCCCGAATTTACAATTCTTTACAATCTTTTTCATAAATTTGACCTCTTTTTTACTGCAACATATTTATTATAGCATATGATTCATAATTTTTCAATCAAATCATTCAGGGATTTATATCGCAGTTTACACCAGATATTCTGAAAATCAGTCATTATGTCATTCCGAACTGGCTGC
>CASFPN010000016.1 GCA_949296425.1 uncultured bacterium | reverse complement strand
GCTTTACATTTTGTCCTGGTTAACTTGTTTCAGGACTGCATTGATATTTTAATGAAACGCATTCATTTGTCCCCAAAACACCAAAGAGTCCTCTCTCTTGTCAAAAAGTCAAAGCTATGTCATAATAGTGATATGGAACATCACAATAACAGGCTCGCTTTATTAAAACGTAAATGTGCGTTCACCCTTGCGGAAGTCTTAATCACCCTTGGTATCATCGGCGTGGTTGCAGCAATGACTCTGCCGTCTGTTATAAACGATGCACAGGATAAGCAATTTAAGGCTATGTTTAAAAAACAATATTCTGCAGTTGCGCAGGCTATGCTCTCAGCATTCGAAGACGGTAATGTAGTTCCGACTTTTACAGATGATAATTGGACGGATATGGTTTATTATGTATGTGACATTGGTGCTCGGCTCAAATATGTTAAATCAGGAATAAAATGTGAAGTATTTGAAAATAACCAAAATACTTCAACAACACTTACCGGTGCAAACGCTAACCGCGATGTTAGCTGGCATAGAGACGGGGAATGGTATAATAAAAAGAAAGAGCCTCAGACTTCAAATTCAGGTTATTGGTTATATACATTTTATCTTCCTGATGGCGCCTGGATAAATTTTTCCTGCGGAATGCGAAATGTTTTTATTGATGTAAACGGTGCTAAAAAACCGAATATGATTGGCAGAGATATATTTTATTTTTATATCCCCTATGGTCATACACAGCCGTCATTTTCGATGAGAGCAAACAGTGGTATTAATAGTAATGTAAATGCTTGCAATTCTCCAAATAATGTATATATAACAGAAGAGAACTACAAAGATGATTGTGAAAATGGAAGCGGCTGGGGCTGTTCTCCTTTGTATATTCTTGAATAATTCTTGAAATTAAATCTTGCTCGTGCTATCCTTTTTATGCTGATTTATAAATAAGAAAGAAGGAAAAAAATGACAGACGTAAGAGTCAGAATTGCTCCGTCACCGAGCGGAAATTTACACATCGGAACAGCCAGAACGGCTTTATTCAATTATTTGTTCGCTAAAAAAAATCACGGAAAATTTATTTTAAGAATTGAAGATACTGATGCCGAACGTACAAGTCAGGCTTATATTGATAATATTTTTGACAGCTTAAAAGCACTTGGGCTTAACTGGGATGAAGGGCCTGATGTTGGAGGGCCTTACGGTCCTTACACCCAATCAGAAAGGTTTGATATTTATCCTAAATATGCTCAAATTCTGCTTGACAAAGGGTTTGCATATGAATGTTACTGCACGCCGGAAGAACTTGAAGCTGAAAAAAAAGAAGCTGCAGCAAATAAAAAACCTTATGTTTATACTAAAAAATGCTTGAGTTTAACTGACGAAGAAAAGGCAAAATTAAAGGCAGAAGGCAGAAAACCAGCTATAAGATTTAATATTGCAAAGGCTCAAAAGGCATTCCATGATTCTTCCATGTTGACTTTTGACGATATGGTTAAGGGTGAGCTCCATGTTGACACAAACCTTCTCGGCGACTTTGTAATTATGAAATCAAACGGAACTCCGACTTATAATTTTGCTGTTGTAATTGACGATATGTTAATGAAGATTTCGCATGTTATAAGAGGAGAAGATCATATTTCAAATACTTTCAAACAAATTTTGATATTTGAAGCTCTTGGTGCTGAGGTTCCCAAATTCGGGCATCTTGGTATGATTTTAGCTCCTGACAGAAGTAAACTTTCAAAACGTCATGGTGCAACTGCGGTTTCAGAATTCGTGGAAAAAGGTTATTTAACAGATGCTTTGATAAACTTTGTTGCACTTTTGGGCTGGTCGCCGTCTGACGGGCAGGAAATTAAATCTTTGGATGAAATAGCTCAGGATTTTAGAATAAACGAAATTTCATCTTCAAATTCAATTTTTGAATATGACAAATTAAACTGGATGAACAGTCATTATATCAAAATGCTTTCTATTCCTGAACTGAAAGAAAGATTAAAACCTTATTTGACAAAGTATGATTTGACTGAATTAACGGATGCTCAATACACCCGTATGGTTGAGATAACTTACGAACCTTTGACGCTGTTATCTGATATAACTGATGCCGTTCCTTATTTCTTCGGAGAAGATGTTGAAATAGATGATAAAGCAAAGGAAACGCTTGACACCGATGTTTCTCAGGATGTTCTGAAAACATTTACTGCGCAGGCAAAAGATTGGGAGTGGACAGAAGAAAATCTTCATGAAAAACTGGAAGCTTTCAGAGCTTATTATAAAGAAAAAGGTGTTAAGCCGAAAATTACGATGTGGGCTATCAGAGCTGCTGTAACCGGCAGGATTTGCGGAGCAGATATGACTGCAATTCTCGCTATTATCGGCAAAGAAAAAACTTTCCATCGTGTAAAAGCTGCAATGAAACAGAAAGTATAAAAAGTACAACAAGTAATAAATAATTCCGGCCGAAAGTCGGAATTATTTTTATTTTGCAATAAATGTTTATATAAACATAAAATTATTAAAGAAAATATTAATTATCGCCGTAAAATTTTTTGTATATGTATTGTTAAAAGCTTATGGAATTTATATATGGTTGATATTTATATTACTTCGGATGAAATAAAAAAGTATATTTTTATGATAGTATTGTTTAATGCAGTATTCCCGCAGATACTTGAGCAGAGCGGAATGATGATTAATATTGCTGACAAAGATGACAACACAAATATTCAGCGCCTGCCTTATGAAAATTTTATTGATATATACGATCATTACGGATTGAACAGGATTGCTGAATAAATTTTCGTGTTACAATTCTTTTATGGAAGAATTTACTCATTATACGGTAATGAAGTATGAAGCTGTTGATGCGCTTCAATGTCAGCCTGGCAAAATTTACGTTGACTGTACTTTGGGCGGCGGCGGTCATTCTGAATTGATTTTACAAAGAATTCAGCCTGACGGGCGTTTGATTGCTTTTGATGTTGATGAAGACGCCATAAAAGCAGCCTCTGAACGCTTAAAAAGTTACAAAAACTTAACAATTGTAAAAGATTCATATACAAATATTAAAAAAGTGTTACAAAATCTTGGGATAGAAAAAATTACCGGCGGCGTGCTTTTTGACCTTGGAGCTTCTTATCATCAGTTTAACAAGAGGGAACGCGGCTTTTCTTTTTCAAAAGATGCGCCTTTGGATATGAGATTTAATCAGGACGCTGAATTTTCTGCTTATGATGTTGTAAATACTTACTCCGAAGATGATTTGATCAGAATTTTTTCTGAATACGGAGAAGAAAGATTTTCAAAAAGAATTGCAAAAAAAATTATTGAGCAAAGAATGGTTAAAAAACTTGAAACAACAACGGAATTGGCTGATTTGATATTAAACTGTACTCCGCATGTTAAATCATCTATTCATCCTGCAACGCGGGTATTTCAGGCTATTCGTATTGAAGTAAATCATGAGTTAACAAATGTAAAAAATACTCTGAATGATGTGTTGGATTTGCTGGACTTTGGTGCTATAATAAGTGTAATAAGTTTTCATTCGTTAGAAGACAGAATAGTGAAACACTTATTCAAATATCACTCGCAGAGGTGTCATTGCGATAAAACTCAGATGATTTGCAACTGTCCGCCTCCTATTCTCGAATTAGTTAATAAAAAACCGATTACAGCGAGTGACGAGGAGATATCAACAAATCCTCCTTCCAGAAGTGCTAAGTTAAGAGTAGCCAGATGTATAAAGCTTTAGAGGGAGTAAGATAATTCAGTTGGGGTAGTAACTTGAATACAGCAAGAGTAAGAACATTAGAAGTATCAATTCAGCAAAATTATTCAAATCAATCATACGTTAATAATCCGATTACGGAAGAAAATCAGGTTATAGAAGGTTATTTTCAGAAAGAGATTTCACAAAAAGCTATGGCTATAAGAAAAGTAAATAAAACTTTATGCGGTTTATTGGGTATTGCTGTGCTTGTCGCATTTGTAAGCTACTATTTTTCAATGTCCAATGAATTGACTTTAAATAAACTCAGCCGTCAAATTACTTCTTTGAATGATGAAAATGCTGAGCTGCAAAATCAGCTTGACAGGTTAAAGTCATTTAATAATGTTGACAGCAAGATGATGGAGTATAATATGCTTCAAAAAGCTGCAAAAGTTATAGAAGTTCAGGCTGTTGCTTCTCCTGTTTCAGTAGATACAAAAACTGAAAAAACAGCATCTTTTAATTGGGCAATAGGTTATTAATTCAGACAATGAAAGGAACTTATAATGGACAAGAATGCAAAAGCCTTTGGATACGTAGGTTTTGAACCTTTCGGGGGGGGGGCACTCCTGAGCTGGAGATAAGTCAAGATGTCAGGAGTTTTGAAGGTCATGCTGTTATTAAAAAGATTAACGAAATCAGCTTGCCATCTTGCACTCTGGACTTCCGTTCCTCTGATAATAAGCTTCAGAAACCTAAAAAACACAAATGTGTCCTTTCCCTTGCCAAAAAGATAAACTTATGCCATAATAGTGTTATGCAACATCATAATAACAGGCTCACTTTATTAAAACGTAAATGTGCGTTTACTTTGTCCGAGTATGATACGCACGCAGACCCGCCGAACAAGCAGTGTAAATACGCGTTCACCCTTGCAGAGGTTCTAATCACCCTCGGCATCATAGGTGTGGTTGCAGCTATTACTTTGCCGTCTGTTATTCAGAATTACAGAAATCATTCTGTTGAAGCTAAACTTAAAAAGTTTTATTCAACAATTAATCAGGCTGTTGTACGTTCGACAGCTGATAATGGCGATGTTACAATATGGTGGCAGGATTTGGATTCTACTCTGCAGTCAGGTGATGACGGAAAACTTTCAAGTCCCGGGCTTGAATGGTTTAACACTTATATTGGAAAATATATGAATATTGTTGAGGTTAGAAAGACAAGTTTGGATAGACCTTTATTTATGCTGGCAGATGGAACCTCTTTTGCTTTTCTCAATCCCGGTACTACGAGAGATTATGTGTTTTTCACAATGGACTATGATGATTGCTTAAAGTTCGGGAATTCTTTGGAAAGCAGAGAATATCTGGGTGTATGTGGGTTTGCTTTTATATTTAATCCTACTTTTACAGCTTCTGGACATAAAAACAAATATTTTGAGCCTTATGCTCATAATTGGGACGGAACAGAAACGCAACTGCAAAATAAATGTGAAAGAACAGGTGCTTTTTGTACCAAGCTCATACAATACAACGGTTGGAAAATTCCCAAAAATTACCCGCGAAAACCCCGTTAACTTGTCGCTTTTATACAAAAGTTTGAATTTTCCCATACTAAAGTATGATTTTTTCTAAAATTCATTAAAGTTTTTTCTAAACTGTGCCGTATATAAATTTGAAGGCATGTATAGTAAGGAAATTTTTAATGAAAAAAGAAGAGAAAAATAACGGAATTTCACTTTTTTCCCAATCAGATTATTTGATAGATAAAGATCCTATTGAAGAAATTTTTGCTCTTAATTTAGGTGATTTTGTCGCAGAGAATCTTATTTCAGAAGATTTGGCAAAGAAAATCGGAGCAAGTGTTAAGGATAAAAAAGCAGGTTTAATTAACCAGTTAAAAGAATTAATTTCAATATATTCAATGCATAATACTTTGTGTGTACTGAGTTTTGAAAACCTTGAAAAACAGGCTATATTTACGTCAATTGCAGAGTCTGTAAAACAAATGCTTGAAGTTGAAGCATGCCATATTTATTTAGAAAAAGACGGCAATTTGGAAATACAAGGTACCACATCAAATGCTGTTGAACATTATTTGATTGATGAAAACTCAGCCGCAGGAAAAGCTTTCTTATCAAGAGAAACTGTTTTTGCAGATGTTATAGCTGTTCCTATGCACTGCAATATTAATTCTCTTGGTGTTATCATAGTTGAAAACAATTCTGAAAAAGAAATTAATGAAAAATATATTGAACTTGTTGAAAGCATTGCAGTACTTTTTGCAACGTCAATAACTTTGCAGAAAACTATTGATGAAACAAACAGACTTATAGCGGATGAACATTCAACAGTTTCTGATTTGCAGCATATAAGGGCTGAATTGACCGCACTTATAGGTGATTTGTGCGACTATCAGCAGAGTTTTGTTCAGAATCTGGCAAATGCTGTAGATACTAAAGGCGGCTATAAAGTTGCTCATTCCAAAAATACTGCTAATCTTGCAAGAAAAATCTGCAAGCAGCTTGGTTTGAATGAAAAAACAACTGATTTAATATATTATGCCGGACTCCTTCAAAATATAGGTAAAATTGCGCTTCCTGAAAAAATCTTTACATCAACTGGCAAGCTTTCATCTGATGAAATAAAGAAGATTCAAGAACATTCAAATGTGGGAGTTCATTTTTTGATGAATATAAATTTCTTATCTGAAGTTGTTCCTTATATAACTTATCAAAAAGAAAAATATGACGGCACTGGAGAGCCGGAAGGCTTGAAGGGGCAGTCTATTCCGTTCGGATCAAGAATAATTGCTGCGGCTGATGCGTATTGTGCAATGACATCAGACAGACCTTACAGAAAGGCTATGCCGCTTGAAAAAGCATTGGATATTATGAAATCTGAAGCAGGAACTAAATGGGATCCTGTTGTGGTTAATGCATTAAGCGAGGCCGTAAATAAATAAATCGGCTGATATCATATATAAAGAAGAATCGTTTATAAATTAAGCGGTTCTTTTTTTATTTTTTACCCTCTATAAAATTCTGTTTGTTTTAACTGTTTGTAACGAAATGTAAAGATATGGAAAATATATATATGCGGATTTGTCAATATTTTTTAACTTTTTGTTTTTATATAAGAGTAAGGGGAAATCGATTTTCAGAGGACTGGGAAAAATTTAGAGAAAGGAAAATATTATGACAAATGGTTTAAGTTTAGTAATGCCTCAAAATGTGCGTATGCTAGATAAGGATTCTGGTATAAATTATAAAGCCCCAAGATATCCGGGTGAATCATGCATAAAGCCGAATGTTTTTATTGATGAAAATTCTGTACAAGAATTTGCTGTGAAAAATGGCAGTAATGCCGGTGGCAAGCCTTATAAAGTGACATACCAGCATATTGAGAATCTTGGAGATGTTACTGTTAAAAAGACAGTCATAACTCCGGATTTTGATGTAAAAGGTCGTAACTTTGCTGAATTTCCGGATCATGTAACATTTGAGCGTTTGACAGATGACGGATATTATTCCGTAAGTCGTAAAGTCGGCGATAAGGTAGTTGGCGGTTATGAAATGCATTTA
Source organism: uncultured bacterium (assembly GCA_949296425.1). GTDB lineage: Bacteria > Cyanobacteriota > Vampirovibrionia > Gastranaerophilales > Gastranaerophilaceae > Stercorousia. Next base: position 114,730 of record CASFPN010000016.1, on the reverse strand, counting down.
AATCCGCAAGACAGACAATTCGCAAAAGGTTTTAAAGGCAGACTGCAAAAAGCTGCTTTGGCAATCGGAACCGATGCAAAAGGCTGCGAAAGACCTGTCTTAAGACGTGTTGCATCATTCTTGTTTAATATTGCCAAGAAAATCAAATAGGTTTATTTATTAACAAATAATCGACCGAAGATTTAAAACGGTCGATTATTTGTTTTGTAAGTTATTAATATTTTATTGTACAATGCTGAAAGAAACGATTTTATCTATTGCGATATTTAACCAATCGTATTTAAAACAAACATAATCGTTACAGTCGCATTTTTCATCATTGCAGGTACAATAGTCGTTTAATCTGCAAACTAAAGCATTTTCTATGGTTATAAAATCATCGTGGCATTCTTCGCATCTGCCATCGGGCTGATAAAGATTACCGTCGATTTTTAAATGGCTTGTGAAGATTGTGATTTTATCAGAACCGCTGTCTTCAATGATTTTTCCGATTGATTTCATAAGATTTTTTGACATAAATTTTCTCCTTTTAAATTCGTACATGAGTATAACTAAAAGTTTCATTTTTTTTATTCTCCAAAAAGCCGACCGTAAGTCTAAAGTTAACTTTTTGTCATAAATTCGTAAAAAAAACGTGTTTGTGTTACAATATAATCAAGGGAATCAGACTAATTGAAGGGGAGAATATTAAATATATGTCAGACGGAATTACGGAAGTAACAAATGAACAGAATACAAAAACTCAGCCTGTTGAGAAAATAGAGGTTGTGGATTTACCGGATAATGACGAGGCGATTGAAACTAAAACTTCTCAATCATACGATGCCAGTAATATCAGAGTGTTAGAAGGTTTGGAAGCTGTCAGAATGAGACCCGGTATGTATATCGGATCGACTTCACAAAGAGGACTTCACCATTGTATTTACGAGATTGTGGATAATTCTATCGACGAATCTTTGGCAGGTTTTTGTACAGATATTCATGTAACCGTTAATTTGGACAATAGTGTGACAGTAGAAGATAACGGGCGTGGTATTCCTGTTGACATAAAACCGGGAACAAATAAATCAGCTTTGGAGATTGTTCACACAGTGCTTCACGCCGGCGGAAAATTTGGTGACGGCGGTTATAAAGTATCGGGAGGTTTGCATGGTGTTGGTGCTTCTGTTGTAAACGCTCTTTCGGAAAAATATATTGTTGAGGTTTCCAGGCAAGGATTTGTGTGGCGCCAGGAATATATGAGAGGAGAACCTGTAGCTCCTGTTGAAAAAGGGGAAGCAACCGACAAAACAGGCACAAAGACAACTTTTTGGCCTGATCCTGAGATATTTACCGAAACCACAGAGATTGATTGTGATGTAATTGCAAACAGATTGCGTGAGATGGCGTTTTTAAACAAAGGGCTGAAAATTATATTCACCGATGCTCATACAAATGAAACCGAAATATTCCATTATGTGGGCGGTATTGCAAGTTATGTTGAATTTTTAAATCAGAATAAAAATGTTTTGCATGACAAACCGATTTATATTGATAAAGTTGTTGACGGTATGCAAATCGAAGTTGCAATGCAATACACGGATGCATACAGTGAAAGTGTTCTTTCTTTTGCTAACAATATTAATACACATTCGGGCGGAACTCACCTTACAGGTTTCAGAAATTCCTTGACACGTGTGTTTAACGATTATGCAAGAAAAAATAACATTCTTAAAGATTCTGACCAGAACCTTTCCGGAGAGGATGTCAGAGAAGGTTTGACAGCTATAGTCAGTGTAAAAATTTCAAACCCGGAGTTTGAAGGACAGACAAAAGAAAAACTTGGCAATGCTGAAGCGCTTGGTGCAACTCAGGATGCTGTTCGTGATAAATTGCAGGAATGGCTTGAATTCAATCCTAAAATTGCAAAAATTATTATAGAAAAAACTTTACAGGCTCAGAGAGCCAGAGAAGCCGCAAGAAAAGCAAGAGAATTGACAAGAAGAAAATCTGTTCTTGAAAATTCAACACTGCCCGGTAAACTTGCAGACTGTTCAAACAGAGAACCGGAGAAATGTGAAATTTATATTGTTGAGGGAGATTCTGCTGGCGGCTCCGCAAAACAAGGCAGAAACAGAATGTTTCAGGCTATCTTGCCTTTAAGAGGAAAAATTCTTAACGTTGAGAAAGCAAGACTTGATAAAATTTACGGTAACAACGAAATTCAGTCTATGGTACAGGCTTTCGGTATTAATATCAGCAGAAACCCTGATGAAGTTGATCTTGAAAAACTCAGATACCACAAAATAATTATCATGACTGATGCCGATGTTGACGGAGCACATATCAGAACGTTATTGTTAACATTTTTCTTCCGCTATGCAAGACCGTTAATCGAAAACGGTTACGTGTATATTGCACAGCCGCCGTTATTTAAAGTTACTCAAGGTAAGGTTTCAGAATATTTATACGACGAACATGCCCTTGATAAAATGCTTAAAGAACGCGGAATCAAAAACTTAAGCCTTTCTGATAAGTCAAAATCCAGAGTAAAAACCGGAGATGATTTGCTTGAATTAATAAAAAATATGGCGTCATTCTATAATTCTTACAACAACCCGATTTTGAATTTGTATCCGGCAGTTGTTCTAAGAGGTTTGGTGCGTTCAAACATTGAACCCGAATACTTTGAAGATCAGGCTAAAATGAATGAAGTTATTGAATATTTGAATCATTATCTTAAAGATCATGCTGAAAACTATAATATTCAAGAAGCTGCTAATTATGTATGTTCTTTAAAATACAACCCTGAAAATGCTAAATATGCAATTCAGTTGAACCTTAATGAAGAAGAACATGTACTTATAACACAAAGTGTAATTAAAAGCTCTGAATATAAGCGATTAAAAACTTCCTACCCTCTTATCAGAGATTACTTGATAGAGGAAGAAGATACGCTTATTCTGGAAACAGATACTGAGCAGTATGAAATCAATTCATTTGAAAAACTGCAAAAATTTATTGATGACAGAGGATCAAAAGGTCTGCAAATTCAGCGTTTTAAAGGGTTAGGAGAAATGATGCCCCAGCAGTTATGGGAAACAACTATGGACCCTGCAACAAGAACGCTGTTGAAAGTAAATGTTGAAGATGCAATGCTTTGTGATCAGTTATTTGACATACTTATGGGCGATAAGGTTGATCCACGCAGAAACTTCATTGAAGCAAATGCTGTTTATGCAACAAATATTGATACATAATCAATATTACCGACAGTAAAACAATCTGCTAAAGCTATCTTGTTGGTAGTTTCTTGTACCGATAAACGGATTAAGAGCTGAGGCTGGAGTGGCGGATGCGTTGAGCATTTGACACGCATTGCCGTTAAAATGCGAGCAACCAAGAAGAAAGTACCGCAAAGAAGCTCACGGCAGTCCGTTCACTAATCAATTGTAATTGCTCAACTCAAGCCGGCTAAATTCGCTCGTCACCCTGAACTTGTTTCAGGGTCTAATGTATATTACGCTCAGACAGTAGCCGGCTTTGTTGTTGTTTCGCAAACATTGATTGTTCACTACGTTAAATGCCGGATTATTTTTTATTTTACGTGTGCTTTAGCGCACCGTAAAGAACTCAACATCCTATCGACTTATTATAATATTGATTATGTAATTGAATTAAAAATATTATTGATGTATTATAAAAGCACAGGTAAAAAAGAGGGGGTTATTATGACCAAAAAAGAATTGATATTTTTAGGACCGCCGGCTTGCGGTAAAGGTACACAAACAAACAGACTTGCTGAATATTTGAATTTCCCGCATGTTGATACAGGATCTTTGTTGAGAGCGGAAATTAAAAATGAAACTGAAGCAGGTAAAGAAGCAAAAGCTTTTATTGACAAAGGTCAGCTTGTTCCTGTAGAACTTGTCACAAGAATAATTAAAAACAGACTTTCAAAAGATGACTGCAAAAACGGTTATATCTTGGACGGTTTTCCAAGAAGCGTTGAACAGGCTGAACAGCTAGAAAAAATGAATGCGGAAATTGACAACGGTATTAATACTAAGTTTATTGCGGTTTATTTTGATATTGATACGAGTATTCTTGTTGAAAGAATTGTAAACCGCCGTTCTTGTCCTGTTTGCGGTGAAATTTATAACCTTGAATTTAAACCGCCTAAAGTTGAAGGTCATTGTGATAAAGACGGTGCTGAACTTACGCAGAGAAAAGATGATACAAGAGAAGTCGCACAATCAAGATTTGATACATATAATAAAGAAACCGCTCCGTTAATTGATTACTATAATAAAAAAGGTGTTCTTAAATCAATCAATGCTAACGGAACAATAGATGAAGTTTGGGAAAGATTATTGGAAGTAATTAATTAAAGTGAATAAGTGAATAGATTAATTAGTAAATAAGTCGTTAACAGAAGCAATACAATGAAATTATTTTCGAGCATAACGATTTTATAAACTTATTGACTTATTTACATATTATCTTATTCACTTCTCTAAAAGAGGTTATATTTATGATAAAGCGAAAATCACGTGATGAAATTAAAAGAATGCGTCATGCAGGGCATATTGTTGCTCTTGTCCATCAAAAGATGAGAGAAGTGATTGAACCAGGCATAAGTACAAAAGAGTTAGACAGTATTGCACACGATATTATAAGAAAAGAACGGGCTGTTCCTACATTTTTAGGGTATAACGGCTTCCCCGGATCTATTTGTGCTTCCATAAATGAACAAGTTGTACACGGAATACCGCATGAAGATGTAAAAGTTAAGGAAGGCGATATTATCAGTATTGATGTCGGTGCAACATACGCCGGTATGGTCGGCGACGGCGCATGGACTTATCCTGTCGGGGAAATAAGCAATGAGTGTCAGAGATTGCTGAAAGCTACCGAAGAAGCGCTTTTTGCAGGGATTGCTCAAATGAGAGCCGGCAATGTTTTGGATGATATCTCAGGTGCGGTGGAAGCTGTTGCTATAAGAGAAAAACTTGGTATTGTAAGACAATACGGCGGGCATGGGGTCGGACATGAAATGCATGAAGAACCGTTTTTGTTCAATTACAAAGTCGGTGACCATACTTTAATTAAACAGGGTTATGCAATTGCTATTGAACCTATGCTTAATTTAGGCGGTGATGAAGTTGTAGTTGCCGATGATGAATGGACTGTAAGTACAACGGATAAAATGCCTTCTGCTCATTTTGAACATACCGTACTTGCAACTGATGATGAACCGTTGATTATTACTCAATTGATGGTGTAAGGAGAAGTCATGAATTATTATATAGGCCTTTCGCTTGCGGCTTCTTCGGGAGTTGATTCAGGTGTGGCCGTTATAGATGATTTTAATAATCTTATATATATAGATAAATTGTATACAATGAACGATGTTATGCATTTTTTTGACAATTATTCTTCCTTAAAGTATTCAAAAATTTGTGTTTCGCTTGTCTGGGATAGGACAATGCTTAACGGTAAATGGAGAATACTCGGCAAACCTTATCAACTGGTTGCGACAAACTCCTTAATGCCGAATCGTGACGGATGGACTCAAAGATATTCTACCCGCGGATGTGAGTATTTTAAATCTCTTGCGGAAAAGGGAATTGAAATTAACCGCTTTGAGTTGTATCTGACACGTCAGAGTATGAATTTAAATTCTTGCTATAAGGAACGTTCTCCTGCTGATTGCAAGTATCTGCAGCAAATGTTGAGGCTTGAATACGGATTTAATCTGCCTGCTAATATGATGCCAATGTCGCAATTGGAAGCTATAACTGGTGCGATACTTGCAAAAGAAAACTTTCAACATCCTGATAACATAAAAAGAATATCTACATTTAAGGATTTTGACGTTATAGATTTTGTAAGCAAACCAAAATCATTAATCCCTGCTTGATATAAGACTTAATGCAAGCCCGAGTGCGGCACCTATTCCCATTCCCCATTTAAATTTGGTCCATTTTACTGCTTTAAGAGCATCTGCACAATTATTATCCATTAAATGCGGATTTTTCTTGAAATTTTTAAAATTGTTGCTGAAATATGTTTTTAAGTTTTTGACAGAATCTGGAGCGGAAACTTTTTGGTCAATATCCATGCATTTTTGTGTAATTTCATAAATATCTGCATTTACGCCCATTTCCTGAAGAATCATTTTACTTTCGCTTGAGAGTGCATTCTTTTCTATTTCTTTTACGGCTTGAGTCAATGCGGATATTTGGGAATTTGCTTCATCTTTTGTGAGTTTAAACGCCTTGTTGACAAATTCATCTTTAGTAACCGGAATATAATAAGCTGTCATTCCAAGCATGCCGCCGAATATTGTTGCACCTGCTTTTCGTTTTTTAGATGCTGACGGTGAAATGTAAGTCATATTAGGGTTAATTTGCGGATAATTTGCAGACATAAAATTTCCTTTTTGGTTAATTATAGTAAAAACGATAAAAAATTTTTTTGCTAGTATATTACAAAAATATTTGTTTAAGTTTATGTTATATAATATGTATGTTATAATAAATATGTTGCAGAAAAGTGAGGTCAGATTTATGAAAAAGATTATAAAGAAATGTAAACTGGGGGGGGGGCACTCCTGAGCTAGGCAGAGGATTAGATGTCAGGAAGTCAAGCTATTTAAATCTCGTAAGATACTATGTCACTAAGGCAGTAAGAAGTATCGTAACAATTTCCCGGGAGAGGGGTGCTACGCACGTAGATATGCCGGTCAGCCAACGCAAATCCGTCTTTACCCTTGTAAAGGGTGCTGCGCACGTAGGTCTGCCGGTCAGTCAACACAAATACGTCTTTACCCTTGCAAAAGGTGCTGCGCACGCAGCCCTATCGAACAAGCAGCGCAAATGCGCGTTTACATTGGCAGAGGTCCTAGTCACCCTCGGTATTATAGGTGTTGTTGCGGCTATGACGTTATCGACAGTAATATCAAAGATACAGGATAAGCAAAATATTGCCAAATGGAAAAAGGAATACTCTGTCATAAGCAACGCGTTTAATGAAGTAGTCGCTGACGGAATTGCGGTATGTCAAACGAACAATTCAGGCGGCAGTTGTTACGGGCAAGGTTACACAGATGAATTTGTAGACGCATTACAAAAAAATTAAGAGTTGTCGATTATTGCGGACGTTCAAATGTATCAAATGTAACCCAAGATAGACTATGTGATAATTATGCTCATTATTCAAGCTGGAATATAAAATATAAATGGTCAGGAACTGCAGGTATATATAGTCGTTACAAAGCTCTTGGAGATTCCCCGAATTCCGGTAATAGTATATCTGCATATAATTTTTCCAGGTTGGCTCTACTGTTATCTGACGGTGCTGCAATTTATTTAGGACAAAGTCATGAAGGCCCTTGGATAGTTGTAGATGTAAACAATTTTAATAATGGACCGAATCAATTTGGTCGGGATGTTTTTGTTATACATGTTGTTTCAGAACCGGGAAGATATTATATACAAGCATTAGGTGTGGATGACAGCTTTGACAATGGCCCTTATGCAAGTAAAATATGTGAATGCGGAAAAGATAAGGGAGTAAAGTCTGCCAATTATATTATGGGTGGCCCGGCAAGTGATAAAGCCATCTCAGGAGCCTGTTGTTCTGCTAAATATTTGATGGAATAACGCCTGATTTTAAATACAAATTTTTTTGTATTCACAAAAATCACATATTTTTGAATGTACAATTTCATCGGGAAATTGTGTATTTGTTATTTTCTCGCAAGTCTCAATTATTCTTTTTTCGTATTCAATTTCTTTTTCAGGAGTAAAATCAATTATGCAATTTTGATTATTTTTTAAATCAATGTACACGAATTTGATATTGTATTTGTCAATACTATTTTTTAATAGTTTTGATGTGCACAATAGATATACCATTGTCTGATAATCATATTCAGGATTTTGCGGAATTGAACCGGTTTTGTAATCAAGAATATAATAATTCTCTACTAAGTTGCCCGAGGTAGTACTTTTCATTAAAGCGTCTAAACGCCCGCCGATCCAGTAATCTTTTATTTTGCATGATAAATTATATTCCGAGTTTACATAAGTCATTTGAAAAAATTTATTTTGCTTGAGTGTATTCCATACTTGCATTTCATCAGCGTTTAAAGCTTGTTCAAGTCTGCCAATGTTGTCCCTTCTCAGATAGTAATTTGCAAGAGCATGAACTTTTTTCCCTTTTTCGAAAAATGAACTTTTTTGCGGCATAGAGATTTTTTGTATATATTTAAAATAATACTTTTGAGGGCAAGTTTTGAAGGTTTTTAGCATGTTTGGTGAAAAACTATTCATTATAGACCTCCGTATTCTCTAATATATCGGAAAATATTAAGCTTGGCTGCATATCAACTGTTTTTTCAAAAGATTTTACTTTCCTGCTGACCGTAAAATACAACTGTTTTTTAGCTCTTGTAATTGCGACATACAGTAATCTTAAGTTTTCGCACAGCAGTTCCTGTTTCTGCTCAAATTCTGTTTTTGGCTTGTAATCAGGATTAAGTCGTTTTAGATTTTCCGTAAAGTCTGAATTTTTAAGCTTAATCTGTTCAAAATCAATTGTGAGATTCTTTTCTGACATTTCAGGAATAAATACGTAATCAAATTCATCGCCTTTAGATTTGTGCATTGTCATCACCTGAACTTTTCCTGCAACATAATCTTTATTGCTTTCTTGCTCTTCAGAGAAAAATTTAAATCCGCTTAATGAAGGTTTTTTGGCAAGTTCTCCAAGACGTTCAACAAGCGTTGGAAAATCTTTGTAGTTCATACTAAGCCGTTTTATAAGAGTTGAGATAAGATAAACATTAGATTTTTCAATCTCGGATGAAAAATAATGAAGCCCGATTTTTATGGCGAGCTCATCCGCTGTAAGACGGGCAAATGAAAGCCAGTAGGTTAAATCCCAGTAAAATTGTGCCAAATAAGGATTTTCAATATCATCACAATTATTTTCAATAAAAGGAGTTTCAAATTTTTTTATTTCAAGTCCCAGTCGTTGTTTATAAAATCCCATTTCCGCAAGAATTTCATAATTATCCGCGATTATTCCGTTATCAAATGGGTGTATTATCATCTGCATAATTGCAAAAATTGCCCTGAATATTGATTTTTGTTCAAGGGATTCGCTTCGTGTAATGGTTTTTAATCCGCTGTTATTAATAAAATTCATCCATTGCGCAACCTGATAATTGTTTCTTAAAAGTATACCTATTGTGCATTTAGGATCTTTTGAGAGTGCTGATTTAATTTCTTTTAATATGTAATTACGTTCTTCAAGAGGTTGTTCAAAAATTATGCCATGTAACGCATTCGCAGATAAGGGATTTTTCCCTTCAACAGGATGCATGAAAATATCATAAAATGCATTTTTGCATTCATTTTTGGTATCCGCCCATTTGACAAGGTTATTGGCAAGTGTCCATACATCTTTTGTACATCGCTGCGAACAGTCCATGCTTACATTATTTTCTGATTGTATAAATTTTCTGAATCCTTCCACATCGGCATTGGAGAAAGTCGTTGTAATTGCCTGGTTTATGTCTCCGCAACGGATAAGATTTTTATGCTTGCCGCTCAATATATTAATCAAACGCTGCTGAATAGAAGATGAATCCTGTGCTTCATCTTCTATGATATAATGGCAGATATCCTGATAGTATGCACGGATATCGGGGTTGTTTTCAAGAAGTTTGACTGATGATGTAAGCATATCATCATAGTCTATCATGTTGGAATCTTGTAAAACTTGACGGTATTCATTGAAAAATTCAAGAAACTTTATAACTTTCTTATCATCGGTTTTTAATTCTTGACCTGATTCAAAAGGTCTGTTTGTACAGCAGCCGATTTTGAAAACAGAAATCCCTCTGTCAAATTCATCCGTTTCAGTTTTCTTTAGTTTGAGTTTCGTTGAAATTTCTCTTATAATTCTTGTTCTTTGAGTATCGTCACAGATTTCAAAGTCGGCAGAAAGTCCGAGTCTTTCGAAATTGCCGTTTTCTTTTAATATTCTTAGTGCAAGTCCGTGAATTGTGCTGATATTAGGGATTTGTGATGAATTTTGTCTTATGTTTTTAATCCTGTCACGGAAGTTTCTGGCTGCACTTTCCATATAGGTCATAACAAATATATTTTCCGGATTTATTCCTTTATCAAGAAGTTTTAAAATTAAGGCAAGAAGAATTGTTGTTTTTCCCGCTCCCGGTACCGCGGAAATTGCCAAGTTTCCGTTTTCATAAGCAAGTACTGGTTTTTGATCATCTCTTGGTATTATTTTAAAGGGTTCTGCGTCGCTGCGAATTTGATCTGCAGTTGAATTAACTTTTATATATTCCTCAATCCCTCCAAAATTTTCAATACCGTTTCCGTCAAAAAGGCTTGAATATGTAAAAATATGCTCACAAGCGCAAAGTGTAAGTTTTCTTAAGATTCGTGCGGTTTTATCTGCGGAAAGTTCTATGTTATCGTCAATCGTATATTCATCTTTTGCCCAGCCCCGCTGAAATACCCAGGCATTATACAGAGGTCCGGTATCGCTTTTAATCCATTCGTCGCTTGAAACATCAAGCCAGAATTGGTATTTGGTTTTGATTTGATTGTCTATAATTTTTTGGGGGGTGGATATTACAATGTCATTGTCAAAAATTTCAAGCGTTGAGTATGGATTTTCTGAAATAATAGAATTTTCAATCTGGTTTATTATATCTTTTTGACGTGGTTCAAAATCTTTACCCAAAACATTTTCAAACTCCTGAAGCTGTTTGATGAAAAAATTAAATTTGTTCAGTTCGTCGGGATTTACATCGTAAAATTCTGCGAGTTCATTAAAAATATCATAAACTTTCTCAGATAATTTTGAGGAATTTGTTTTTAAATTTTCTGTCAGTTCTTTGAATTTTTTATATTTTTCCGAGTACTCTTTTAGATTAAATTCCCATTCAATCAATTTACCGTTTGATTCAAAATTTTCCAAAATATTTTTGCAATATTTAACCGGTATTCCTAAAAATTCCGACAAAACAACTCGAAGTTCAAATTCGGAAACTTTCATTTCGCTGTTTAGTTTAAAAATTGTAAGCACTGATTTTACAAGTCTGTTTTGTATAAGTTTTTCGCTTCCCGAAAGAAAAATTAAACCGGTATGCAAATTTTCTTTTAATGAAAATTTTAGCATGTCATCAATAACGGGCGTAATAATTGATATATCCTTAGGTTTTACATTTTTTGAAATAAGTTCGTTGATAGTTTTAAGAGCACTTTCAATCATAGATGCTCTTTTTGATGGTGATTGAATCGAAAAATGTTTGAGTTCTGATTTTTTCCCTTCCGTAATATTTGAAAATATTATTTCCGCATCCTGAGAAAGAGGGTTTTCCGATTGAAGTTTTTCGGCTTTTTGATTAAATAGTTCTTCAAATTTCCATACAGCAGTTTTATCGGCGCTTAAATATCCTGCCCTGCTTGCCCCCTTTGCATCAAATGCAATAAACACATCCTTTAGCTGCGGTGTTAAATATTCGATAAAATCAAAACATATTGGTGTAATTTCATCTCCGTCATCCAAAATCAGATATTTAATATTTTTGAAATAGTCCGTGTTTTTATAAATGTAGTTAAAAACAAGGCTCTGGCGAAGATAATCGAAATCTCTCAAAGCCAGAGTTTTAGAGAGTAGTTTTTTTAATGCGTTTTTTGCATCATTTGAAAAGCTTTCTCCCAAAACTCTTGAACGCCATTCAATCTCCTCATCTGTCAAGTTATTTTGGACAATAAGCGAATATCTCCTGAATATCTGATGAAGAAGAGATTTTTTTGAATTGTATCCTTTAAACGGAATTTCTTTCAAGATGTCTTTTAATAAAAATTGTGAAACTTCAAGTCCGGCTAAATTCGGTAAAATTGTCGGATTATCTGTAAAAGGGTTTATATTTTCAATAAATGCCCAGTTGTCGTTAATTGTGTTATAAACGAGAGAAAAAAAAGAATGAACATTTAATTTTTCAAATGAATCAGTTTTTAAAAGTTCCAGAGTTTTATTTATGAAGTTTTGTTTAAGATTTGAGTTTTGAACAAGAACGAGAATTTCAGAAGAATTTATTCCGTTATTCAATAATGCGGTATAATTTTTTACGAGTAAATCAGTTTTATTTATGGATAAATCTGCATCAAATAACATTCATACTCCTCATATTATAAATTGTAACATAAACAATAAAAAAAATATTTTGTCCTCATCCTAATGAACTATTGCATTTTTTTAAACATTCTACTATTATAATAAACATAAACGGAGATGTAAGTAATATACACAAGTAAACGCATGGAGGTTAGTATGCAAGAATTACAAGAACAAATCGGTCAATCAGCTGGCCAAATTTACAACTATTTGAACAGTAACGGAGAATCTACAATCTCTAAAATGAAAAAAGAATTAGATCTTAAAGGTAACTTTGCAGATTTAGGTCTTGGCTGGTTAGCAAGAGAAGACAAAGTTGAAATCTCTAAAAAAGGTGCTTCTGTAAGCGTAAGACTTAAATAGTTTTTTGAAAAAAAAGACATCATTAAAAAAGACACTTTTTAAAAGTGTCTTTTTTATATGAATATTTGTAAAATAGAAATCAAATTAGAGCAATTTATTCTCTAAAAATTTTTTAATATAAATACGGGGAAATTTTTTAAGGAGAAATTTAATGGGAATAGAAAAATTAGTAACATCTTTACCACAATTAAAGTCTTTAGAACTAATCGGGGGGGGGGCAAATTAGCAGGCGGCGTATTAAAGACCGCTAAACAAGCGTCTAAATCGTTAAAATTAAAAATATCAGATCCAACAACTCCGTCAAGGAAAGAAGGAATAAAGAGACTTCTTGCTATGCAGCTTAAAAGGAATGTAGTCTTTTTATCGCAAGATTTTGTATCAAAAAAACAAAAACTTATTCAAGAACTGTCAAAAGTATGTGATAAAAATCTGATAACACAAATTGAAAACGCAAAAACTCCTGTAGAGCTTGCGAAAATTTTGCTTAAAAGTGAATACTCTATGTTTCGAGAATTTCGCAGATGCATGTTGCAGAGCGAATCAAACCCCAAAAAATTACTAAAACATGTTGCTCTGGAATTGGAGCAAATGCAATATAACAATAGAGCACAACGCGCTAAATTTATTCTTGCCAGAGAAAAAGCGCTGCATGTACCTTCAAAAAATCCTAAAGTTATTGCAATCGAAAATATTTTGAAAGAACAGTACGGCTGTAAATTTGTATCATTAAAAGATAATGAAGATCTTGCAAAGAAGGTTTTAAAAGCTTATGAAACAGCCTCAAAAAATAGGATAAAAACTCCTGAAAATGTCATTGTCTCTGATTTTATGTTTGCTAATGGAGAACATTTTTCTAATGAAACAATTTTATTAAATAAATATCAAGAAGTTTTGAGGGAAGGCTATACCTCTACAAACAGTGATTTACATGTTCCATTGCATGAAATATTACATGGTACACATCCGTACTTATTATCTTTTTCGAGAAAAAAAATTCCTGCACAATTTAAAAAAGTAAGACAGGAATTATCTGAATATTCTGCAATATCTCAAACTCATGAAATATTTACAGAGCTTTATACCAAAAAGCTTATTGACGATCTAAATCCGGACGAACAGGCATTATTTGATTATCTGAATTTTTTTGCATAATATAATGCTGTATCTAATATGCGGTATATTTATCTGTTTATAAATAAAAAGAGCTTCTAATTTTTTAGAAGCTTTTTAAAATCTTAGTGATTTCTCGTGTAAAAGGTTAGTAGGTAGAAAGTGTAGTAGGTAGTGTGAAAATTTATTGATTATTGCTTTTGCAATTTATTTATTTCTTATATATACATAAAGTATTTCAGAAGTATATAATTGCGTAATATTGTGCATATTGTAATAAAACTTTACATAATAAATATTATTGGAAGTTAATTTTCCCTCTCCCTGGGAGAGGAAGATAATATTTTGTGCGCTTCAGCCTCACCTTAAGGACTTATTCGCTTATTCACCTATTTATTCACTTCCAATAATATTTATTATGTTTTTTATTTTTGTTTTATAATCAAAAAATAAGAAAAAGGAATATATATGAAAATAGCGATTTATCCCGGGAGTTTTGATCCGGTTACCAAAGGTCATCTTGATATTTTGAAAACAGCAGCAGGCATTTTTGACAAGATTATTATTGCAGTTGCCCGAAACTCTGAAAAACATGGTTTTTTGCCCGTTAATGTGAGAGTTGAACTTATCAGGCAGAGCGTAAAAGATCTTGAAAATGTTGAAGTGGATTTTTTTGAAGGACTGACAATAAATTATGCGCGCCAAAAAGGTGCTACAGTTTTAATTAGAGGTTTGCGGGCAGTATCCGACTTTGAATATGAAATGCAGCTTTCTCAGGCAAACAGTGCTCTGGCCGACGAGGTTAAAACAGTATTTCTTACAACAAAACCAAAATATAATTTTATCTCATCAAGTACGATAAAAGAAATTTTTCTTAATAAAGGTGATATTTCAAAATTTGTGCCTGAACCTGTTAATGATTATTTAAAAAATAATTATAAATGTTAAAATATTTAGCTGTGTAATAATAAAGTATTTGACAATTAATATACGCTTATGTAGAATATAATTATATTTAAGAAAGGTATATGTGTGACAGCAATGCAGCAAAATGGTGTATATGACTTATTAAAAATGTTGGAAATTGCCTTGGAGGAAGGTTTTCCTATAATCCCGAGAAAATTTACTGTTGTAAAAACTAAGGAAATTGAAACATTAATAGATAGAATTTATGCTTCTTTACCTGTTGAGGTTCAGGAAGCAAGAGCCTTTTTGAGACGCAGAGATGAACTTCAGATTGAAGCACAACAAAAGGCTGAAAAAATTGTAAAAGATGCGCAGATGGAAGCAGACAGAAAATTGTCAGAAGCTGATTTTATAAAAGCACTCGAACGTGAAGGTATTAGAATCAGAACTCAAGTGCAGGAAGAATGTGAAGAAATTAAACGTAAAGCACTTGAAGAAGCTGACAATATAAGAGCGCAAGCAACCGAAGATGCAATGAAAACAAAAGAAGGCGCAGAACTTTATGCAGAACAGGTTTTGACAAATCTTGAAAAGAATTTGACCCAACAGCAACAAATTGTCAAAAACGGTCAGGTTTACATGGAAAAACTTCGTTCAGAATCTTTCAGGAGTTACGATATCCCTTCGCCCTACTCCTCTGAAAGAGTTCCGGCAAGCTCTGACTTTACAATAAATTAAAATAATTTTTCTGCAACGAACAATCGGCTATATTAGCCGGTTGTTTCTGTTTATATTAGCTTATTGTTTGTTTACAAAACGTTTGCAATTTATTTTGTTTGTTTTATTATGTAAACATAAGCCGATTAAATTAGAATGTGAGTTATATCACATTCTTTTTTAAAGGCCGCGAAACAGGGGCAAATTAAACAAAATTGCTTCTCCAAATTTGAATTTAATTAATTGAAAAGGAAATAAAAACAATGGGTATCAAAGGAAAAAATGACAGAATGGTAGTTCTAGCATGTGAAGATTGCAAAGAAAGAAACTACACAACAACAAAAAACAAAAAAAATATTAAAGAAAGATTAGAGTTGAGCAAATACTGCCCGACTTGCAAAAAACATACCAACCACAAGGAAACGAAGTAGAAGATAAGATGATAAGAAGATAGGAGGGTAGGCATTATATGAAAATGGCTTAACTTCTTATCTTCCAATCTTCTTAACTTCCAATATGCGTCCTTAGTTCAGTTGGTAGAACGTCGGTCTCCAAAACCGGATGTCGAGGGTTCGAGTCCTTCAGGGCGCGATTTATAAAGTTATAAGGAAACAAAATATGATAGGTTCAGAAAATTCAACACCGGCATGGTTAGAAAGTACAACAAATTCAGTAAAAACATACTTCAGAGGCGTCAGAACCGAATGGGGTAAAATAAGCTGGCCTGAAAAACGTCAGGTTGTGGCTGAAACTGTTTTTGTTATTGCTATTGTGTTTGTTTTCACTGTTGCAGTATATTTAATGGATGTAATTTTTAAAGGTTTGCTTGGATTAATCAAATAGTCCGGTTTACAAAACATAAAGGTGGCTTATGACTAAAAAAGAAAAATCAATGGAAGAACAGCTTAATGAAGATAAAGCTCAGGAAGCTTTAGAAGCTAAAGCACAGGAAGAAGCAGAGGCTGAAAAAAAAGAAGCTAAGAAAAACCAAAAACGCTGGTACATTGTTCATACATATTCAGGGTATGAAAACAAAGTAAAAGTAAACCTTGAAAAACGTATTGAATATATGAATATGGGCGATAAGATATTCAGAATAGAAGTTCCGCAAAAAACTGTTACTCAGATGAAAGGCGGTAAAAAACAGGAACGCGAAGAAAAAATATTCCCCGGTTATGTTCTTGTTGAAATGATAATGGATGAGGACAGCTGGTATGTTGTAAGACACACTTCAGGTGTAACAAAATTTGTTGGCTCCGCAAAAAAACCGATTCCTGCACGTGACAGCGAAATTAAAAAGATTATTAACCGTTCGACTTCTACTTCTCAGAAAATTGAACTTGACGTTAAAGCAGGTGACAAGGTTAGAATTACATCAGGACCTTTTGCAGACTTTATCGCAGACATTATTGAAGTTTACCCTGATAAGTCTAAACTTCGTGCAAATGTTTCAATCTTCGGACGTGAAACGCCTGTTGAATTAGAATACAAACAAATCAATAAACTTTAATACATAGTTTTGTTAAAGTAAGCTATGTGTTACAAAAAAATAAAAATATATAAATAGTACAAAAACTGTGGAAGGACCCTCTGAAAACTCAGAGACCGTTAGTACCACAAAAGGAGAACAAAATGGCAAAAAAAGTAGTAGGAAAAATCAAGCTTCAAATTGAAGCAGGTAAAGCAAATCCCTCACCGCCGGTCGGACCTGCATTAGGTCAGCACGGTGTCAACATTATGGATTTCTGTAAGCAATTCAATGCTAAAACAGAATCTCAGGCTGGATACATTATTCCGGTTGTAATTGATGTTTACGAAGACAGAAGTTTTTCTTTCATCGTAAAATCACCTCCGGCACCTGTACTTATTAAGAAAGCTTTAAACCTTCCTAAAGGTTCAGCTGTTCCTAATAAGGATAAAGTTGGCGAAATCACTAAAGAACAGCTTGAAGAAATCGCTAAAATTAAAATGAATGACTTGAACGCTACATCTATGGAAGCTGCTGTGAATATGATTAAAGGTTCTTGCAGAGCTATGGGTGTTACAGTTAAAGAAGGTTAGATGGAAGGAAGATTATCTCTGTCATCCTGAATTTATTTCAGGATCTTTTAAGAGATGCTGACACAGGTTTAGCATGACCGCAGGTAATTTCCGCTAATACCACGAAAGGAATTAAAGAAAATGTCAAAATTAACTAAAAAACAAAAGAAAATGCAGGAAATGCTGGAAGGATTTGTTCAGCCGGCAACTGCTGTTGATACAATTAAAAAATTAAAAGAAATTTCAAAAGAAGTTTCAAAATTTAACGAAACAGTTGAATGCCATATGAGATTAGGTATTGATGTTCGTCAGGCTGATCAACAAATCAGATCAACTGTTGTATTGCCTGCAGGTTTAGGTAAAACAGTTAAGGTTTGTGTAATTGCAAAAGGTGCTAAAGCTACTGAAGCTAAAGATGCCGGTGCAGATTATGCCGGTGCTGAAGAAATTATTGATAAGATTTCAGGCGGATGGTTTGACTTTGACACATTGATTGCAACACCTGATTGTATGGGGATGCTCGGTAAATTAGGACGTGTGTTAGGTCCTAAAGGTTTAATGCCTAACCCGAAAACAGGAACTGTTACAATGGATATTGCAAAAGCAGTTAAAGATGCAAAAGCCGGTAAAGTTGAATACAGAGCTGACAAACAGGGTATGATTCACTGTCCTGTCGGCAAGATTGAATTCAGCGAAGAAGATCTGCTTAAAAACTTTGCAACTTTAGCTGATGCTGTATTGAGATCTAAACCTTCTTCTGCAAAAGGCACATTTGTAAAATCTGTTTACCTCTCAACAACAATGGGACCGGGTATTAAATTAGATCCGAAAAATATTGCTGCAGAAGTAAAAGAACTTATTTCTTAATCAGAATATCTAAAATTAAAAACGAAAAGCACCTTTTAGAGAGGTGCTTTTTTATTCTATAAAATCTTTAAAAAATTCATTTAAATCAATACCTAATATTCTTGCAATTTTTAAAAATTGATAAATTGTCGGGCATTGCAATCCACGTTCAAGGTAGCCTATATAAACAGAAGAGCAATCTATTTTTTCTGCTAATTGTTCTTGCGTTAATTTTTTTCTTACACGCGCAACTTTTAATTCAATTCCGTATTTTTCTTGAAATTCCTGTTTATTCATTTGTATATTATACGAACTTGACATTCCTCTCTCAAATAATTATAATTATTAAAAAATAATTATAATTATGTTTTATAATATAGGAGAGTATAATGAAACTAAAATTAGTAGATGCCTTTACACTTTCTGAGATTTTAATTACCTTAGGCATTATAGGTGTTGTAGCGGCGATGACAATGCCAGCTCTTATTGCTAAATATCAAAAAAATGTAACAGTTAATAAATTAAAAAAAAATTATACAACAATTTCTCAGATGTTTGTTATGTCGCAAAATGTTAATGGGGATGCTTCAACATGGAATTTTAATTTTGGTCCAATTTATGATTTTAGCGATGGTTCAAATTATAATATATCTTTAATAAATTTTGTAAACACTTATATTTTGCCATACTTAAATGTGGCGGAAGACTGTGGTGTTAAATGTAATAAATTACCAACATATAAATATCTTAATAAACAAGAATTTAGTGTTTCTATGTTTTATGCAGTATATTTACTGGATGGTTCTATTATTTTAATAGCGCTTGATAATAATAGTAAATTACTATATAATGTTATTATTTATGTTGATATAAACGGAGATAAGAAACCTAACATGGTTGGTAAAGATGTTTTTGCATATTATATTAGTGATACCAACAGCATAAATAAATTAAAGTTTTTGGGGGGGGGGCTGGATGGACTACTACCCGAGACGATCTTGTAAACTCCTCTCCAGGCGGTTGTAACAAGAACGGTTGGGGACGATACTGCGGTGCTTTGATACAGCATGATGGGTGGCAAATTAAGGATGATTATCCCTGGTAAAAATTTTGTCGTCCCGTTAATTTAGGAGATATATCGCAGTTTATACAAAACAATATCTAAATTGTCACCCTGAACTCGTTTCAGGGTCTAACTGCTATGAGATGCTGCACTTCGTAAGGACAGGCTCACTCAAAATTTTTAAGATCCTGAAATAAATTCAGGATGACAAAAATTTTGGTTCGCTTTGTCAAACAAGTTCAGCATGACGTTTTTACCAATAATTTATGCAAACTGCTATATAAGTCCCGAATTTATACGCTTGTAATTCCGTTATATTTTACATATAATTGAGTTATGGAAATAAAGAAAATTAAATTGAGAGACTTTGAGATAGGCGGGGATAAACTGACAATTCTTGCTGGTCCATGTGCTGCCGAAAGTCAGGAAATCCTTGATGAAACAGCAGGAAAATTAAGAGAAATTACTGCTAAATTAGGCATAAATTATGTTTTTAAATCTTCTTTTGACAAGGCAAACCGCTCATCAATAAACTCTTATCGCGGTCCGGGGCTTGAAAAAGGGCTTGAAATGCTGCAGTCTGTTAAGGATAAGTTTGATGTCCCGATAGTTACGGATATTCACACACCCGATCAGGCTGAACCTGTCAGTAAGGTTGCTGATATATTACAAATCCCTGCTTTTTTGTGCAGACAGACAGATTTGCTTGTAGCTGCTGCTAAAACTGGCAGAATTATAAATATTAAAAAAGGTCAATTTTTAGCTCCCGAACAGATGGGAACTCTGGTTAGAAAAGTGGAAGACAGCGGAAATAATCAAATTTTGTTAACCGACAGAGGATGTTCTTTCGGGTATAACAATCTGGTTGTTGATTATAGGGCAATTCCTATTATGCAGGCATTCGGGTATCCGGTTGTGTTTGATGCAACTCACAGCGTTCAGCTCCCGGGTGCTCAGGGAGCATGCTCGGGCGGTGACAGAAGGTTTGTGCCTACTCTTGCGAAAGCTGCTATGGCTGCTGGTGCAAATGTTTTATTCTTTGAGGTTCATCCCGAACCTGATAAGGCTAAATGCGACGGCCCTAATATGGTAGCATTAGATGATGCGGAAGAATTATTCAGTATTTGTAACGAGATTTTTAAACTGGTGCGTAAATGATTATAAAACAATTTATTGCAGGACCTATAGAAAATAATATGTATCTTCTTGCAGACGAGAAGACTCGCGAGGCTGTTTTAATTGATGCAACGGCTTTAATTTCTGAAATTGCTGATTCTGTAAAGGAATTAGGGGTAGACGTAAAATATATTCTTCTAACCCACGGGCATTTTGATCATATTATGGGGCTGAATGCTTTGAAAGACACATTTAATGCTCAGGCTGTTATTAATAAAAACGATCTGATGCTTTCAGATAAAATAAACGAGTTTACAAGAATGTTTAATATGCCTGACACAAAGCCGCCTTTATATGAAAAATTTGTGGATGACGGCGACACAATTCAAGTCGGGAATATGAATATCAAAGTCATAACAACTCCGGGGCATACAGAAGGCGGGGTTTGTTATCTTGTTGATGATAATTTATTTTCAGGCGATACTTTATTCAGAGATAGTGTCGGGCGAACCGATTTACTGGGTGGAAGTTTTAAAAAACT
Organism: uncultured bacterium; assembly: GCA_949296425.1. Classification (GTDB taxonomy): domain Bacteria; phylum Cyanobacteriota; class Vampirovibrionia; order Gastranaerophilales; family Gastranaerophilaceae; genus Stercorousia. Next base: position 93,827 of record CASFPN010000016.1, on the reverse strand, counting down.
TTCGGATAGTGTAAAAAATAAATTGTTTACGCTTGATGATAATATTAAAGTTTTTCCGGGACACGGACCGATGACTACAATAGGATACGAGAAAAAATATAACGAAATAATATCTTAATCCCTCGCCCCTTGCGGGAGAGGGCAGAATTTGTTAATAAGCTTCTGCGAATTTACAAATTCGGGTGAGGGGTAATTATTATAAAAGCTAACAGACAGAGGACTAAACATGAAGGAACAATTAGAAAATATTTATAAAAATGCAACAGAAGATTTAGAGAAATCATCTTCAATTTCTGATATAGATGAAATAAGAGCAAAGTATTTGAGCCGTAAAGGTGAATTTAATGAGATAAAAAAGAACCTTAAAAATTTGTCAGATGAAGATAAGCGTGTTATAGGCTCTTTAGCTAATGAAATTACTCAAAAGCTTGAAGATGCCTTAAAAGAAAAACATGCTGAATTTTATCGTAAAGAGCTTAATGCAAAACTTTTAACCGAAAGAATTGATATTACTTTACCTGGAAAATATACGCCAATGGGAAAAGTGCACCCTCTGACATCAACTACAAATGAAATAGTTGCGATATTTCAGAGTTTAGGTTTTTCTGTTGTTCCTGAAGAAAAATCACCTGAGGTTGAAACTGAATATTATAACTTTGATGCGTTAAATGTTCCAAAAGATCATCCGGCACGTGATGTACAGGATACTTTTTACACTGAAATTGCAAAAAATGTTGTTTTAAGAAGCCAGACTTCCGGCGCGCAAATTCATGCTATGGAAGGAAAAAATCCGCCTATCAGAGTAATTTCTCCCGGTAGAGTTTACAGAAACGAGAATATAAACGCACGTAAAAACAATCTGTTCCATCAGATTGAAGGCTTATATGTTGACAAAGATATAACATTCGGCGATTTAAAAGGTGTTTTAAATGAATTTATCAGGATTTATTTTGGTTCAAGCCGTCCGACACGTTTCAGAAGCAGCTTTTTCCCGTTCACTGAACCGTCTGCTGAAGTTGATGTTCAATGCATAATGTGTGAAGGCAAAGGATGCAGAACCTGTTCAGGTACAGGCTGGCTGGAAGTTTTAGGCTGCGGCATGGTTGATCCGAACGTTCTGGAAGTTGTAGGAATTGATCCTGATGTTTATACAGGTTTCGCTTTTGGAATGGGTGTTGAACGTCTTGCAATGCTTAAATATGCAATTGATGATATAAGACTTTTCTTCAACAATGACGAAAGATTTTTGAAACAATTTTAATATAAGCAAAAGAGAATTATTTCCAAGGATAATCGTTTTTTATTTGCCATCCGTCTGTAATTATAACGTCTGCACAGCCGTATGCGTTATTCATAGTGCAATGATTTGCTAAAGTAAAACTTTTGTCATGGCAATCGCCGCCGCAGAATTTGAACCCGTTTTCCAAATTAAGAAGTGCAAATCTAAATATATCTTTTCCCCATATATTAGGACCTTTTAGTCCATTTGTGTCAACGTAGAATTCTGCTTTCTTTACATTTTCATCTGTTGCCGATTGTCGTGTAAGAACTGACATAATCATCCCATTTGACAAATGTAATTGAACTGTGTTATTTGCTGTACCGCAGATTCCGCAGAATGTATTAACTGAAGTGCAGTCTACTATGCTTCCATCCATATGTTTATATGTAATATTTTTGCAGCCTGTGATTTTATTATCACTATATAAAGCAATATTTTTAATGTAAGGTTTTATGTATTTAGTTGTAAATTCAAAAGAACTCACAGAAGGCCCTTTATCATTTTGATAATATGTCCAATATGCGTAATCTCGATGATCCTTTTTTGCCAAGGTAAGTGCATTTGACAATATGCTGTATGCCGTTTTCAATTGATTTATCATTAGTTGTTTTTGATATTTAGCTGTTAATGACGGTAAAGTGATTGCTGCTACAACACCTATAATTCCAAGAGTTATCAAAACTTCAGCAAGTGTAAAAGCGTTTTTCATGAAGATTTCTCCCTATGCTACATCATATTTTTTATTCAATTCTATTGTAACACATTAAATATATTAATGCAATGCATCATATTTTATAATGTACGACATTCTTAAGTTAAAAATAGAATAAAGGTTTAATAAAAAAATGGATATAAAAAAAGAATTCGGGAAAATACTTAGACAAATACGGGTTGCAAAACATCTTACACAAGAGAAAATGGCTGAAAATATCGGAATACAGCCGGAAAACTATTCGCGAATTGAAAACGGTCTGTCATTTCCTAAACCAGAAAATATTGTTAAAATCAGTAAAGTTTTAGGTATTGAGATTGCGGAATTATTTCAGTTTTCATATCTTGATGATTATGATAAGACTTTAGAAACAATTATAGATAAGTTGAAAAGTGATAAAGATGCAACTGTTATGACTTATAAATTTTTGAAAAGTATAGGAAAAATATAAAATTATTTTGGCATTATTTCAACATTACTTTATCTATTTTATCTATAGCCCTTTATAAAGATGCTTATATCAAAGTTTAAAACAGACGCATAAGTAGTATTGTCATTTTGAACTCGTTTCAGAATCTTAAAAATTTTGGTTCGTTTTGTTGTTCAAATTCGGTATGACAATACCGCAAAAAAGCATGCTTTACTTTACTACTTTATTAAGTCCATGCGGTTTGTCAACGTTACGCCCCAGACACAAAGCCGTTTCTAATGCCAGAAGCTGGCTTATTACAACAATACAGAACGATTTTACAATCTCGCTTTCGCAAGGGATGTCTATATGGTATTTTGGTTTAATTTTTTCGTTTGTACAGCCGAGCACGAATAATGACGGATTGTAGTCTTCTTCGATTTTATTCAGATTTTTAATTGCCGTGTATGTGAGTTCATTTACGGATATATGTATCATAGCAGGTTTGTTGTTTAAAATCGCAACATGACCGTGCATAAATTCACCCAGAATGTTTGAATAAACATTGATATATGATGTTTCTTTAATTTTTAAAGAAGCTTCTTTGGCTATTGCATAAGATATTCCGTCTGCTGTTATTACTATATTTTTGAATTTTGACAACAATTTTGCCATGTCTTTTATTTGAGGATGAAGAAGATATGTTTTTTCAATAAAAGCCGGCAGAGTTTTTAATTCATCAATATAATTTGAAATATCAATTCCTTTATGCGCTGCATATTTTAAAACAAGCAAAGAACAACAAAGCATTTGTGCCGTGAGTGACTTTGTTGCCGCAATACTTTTTTCTTCACCGGCATGACAATCTATTTTAAAATCTGCTGCTTCCCAGATAGTTGAGCCTTTTTTGTTTGTTATGGCAAGAGTTCTCATATTAAGTTCTTTTGCCTTTTTCAAGGCGGAATTTGTGTCTGATGTTTCGCCTGACTGGGTTATAAAGACATACAATATGTCGTTATCATGCGGAACAATGGATTTTAGAAGAAACTCACTGGAATATATAGCGCGTGCCTCCATATCCGCAACATTTCCGAATAAATCCGCAGTGTACCTTGCGCAGTGATATGATGAACCGCTTGCAACAAGTACAATTTTTTGAATATCTACTGGAATATCAAAAAGTATATAATTGTTATCATTTACATGTGTTCTGAGCAGATTTTTAAGCACTTCTGACTGCTCAAAAATTTCCGTTTCCATACATGTTGATTTGTGATTTTGTAAAAACATAATATACTTAACCCAGTATTTCTTTTAATATTTCATTAACGGCTTTCGGGTTTGCTCTGCCTTTAGTTTCTTTCATTACCTGTCCAACAAAGAAGCCAAGAAGCTGTACTTTACCGTTTTTATAAGCTGTTACCTGAGCGGGATTTGCATCGCATACTTTCTGTGCGATTTCTTTAATTGCGCCTGTATCAGAAATTTGGCTTAAACCTCTTTTTTCAACTATTTCGGAAGCTTTTGAGCCGTCTTTCATCATATCAACGATAATTTGTTTACCTATGTTGTTTGAAATAGTATTTTTTTCAATAAGAGAAATTAATTCAACAAGATTTTCAGGAGTTAATTTAGTTTCATTAATTTCAAGTTTAGTTTCTTTCAGATATGCTGCAATTTCTCCCATAATAAAGTTTACGGCAATTTTCGGAGAAGCCCCGAGTTTCAAAACTTCATCAAAGAAAAGCGCAAGTCCCATTTGTTCAACTATCACAGATGCATCGTATTCGCTCAAACCTAAGCTCATATAGCGCTCGCGTTTTGCCTGCGGAAGTTCGGGCATTTTTGCTCTGATTTCTTCCACCCATTCACGTGAAATTTTTAAAGGCATTAAATCGGGTTCAGGGAAGTATCTGTAATCGTGAGCATCTTCTTTGCCTCTCATTGATTTTGTTTCTCTTGCATTGTCATCCCACAATCTTGTTTCCTGAACAACTTTTCCGCCTTCTTCAACTATTTCTATCTGCCTGTCTATTTCATATTCAATTGCTCTTTGAAGTGCCGAAAAGCTGTTTACGTTTTTAATTTCCGCACGTGTTCCGAACTCTTTTGAGCCTTTAGGCATAATTGAAATGTTAGCATCACATCTCATAGAGCCTTCTTCAAGGTTGCCGTCGCAAACACCTATGTAGCGGACAATATTTCTCAATTCTTCCATATAGTTTCTTGCTTCTTCAGAACTTCTCATATCAGGTTCTGATACGATTTCAAGAAGCGGAGTGCCTGCTCTGTTTAAGTCTACAAGAGAATATGAAGAACCTGCAAGACCGTCAGCACCTGCATGAACAAGTTTGCCTGCATCTTCTTCAAGGTGAGCACGGGTGATACCGATTCTTTTACCTTTTACGTTCAAATACCCGTTTACACAAATCGGTTCATCATACTGAGAAATTTGATAACCTTTCGGAAGATCCGGATAAAAATACTGTTTTCTGTCAAATTTGCATCGTTCCGGAATTTCACAATTAAGTGCAAGTCCTGTTAAAATTCCCATATTAACTGCTTCTTTGTTCAATACAGGCAAAACGCCCGGCATTCCTAAAGTAATAGGACTTGTTTCTGAATTAGGGTCTTTTCCGAATTCGCAGCCGTCAGGTGCAAATATTTTTGATTTGGTTTTTAACTGTGCGTGAACTTCCAAACCTATGACAACTTCGTATTTATCTCTTAAATCTTCCATTTTATCTCCTTGTGGTAAATTTTTAGCTGTAAGGATAGTTCTTAGAGTCTTAGTTTCCTAACATCCCAGTGCCTTTTTATTTTACCATAAACATTTTCAGCAAATCAATGAGTTTTTTATGCATTTTTACATTATGGACTCTTATAAAATCTGCCCCGTTCTTTATTGCAAGAGCATTCAGGGATGTTGTATAAATGTCTTTTGTCAGATTATCTTCTTCTTTCATATTAAGAAGACTTTTTCTTGAAATTCCGAGCATTAAAGGACAATTTAGAGCTTTAAATTCTTCTGCGCGCTTCAAAATCTCAAAATTATCTTCCCTTGTTTTTCCAAAGCCTATTCCCGGATCAACTATAATTTTTTCAATGCCTTTTGAATGAGCATAAGCAACTTTATGTTGCAGGGCAAGAAAAATTTCTTCAATTACATCATAATAAACCGGAGAATTTTGCATGTTTTCGGGAGTTCCTTTTGAGTGCTGGATGATAACAGGCACATTGTATTTCGCAATAACATCAGGCATTTTTTTGTCATAATCGAAGCCTGAAACATCATTGATGATATGTGCACCTGATTTTAGACATTCTTCCGCAACAATTGCACTTCTCGTATCAATACTTAGTGTTATTTTATCTTTAGCAAAATCAATTACGGGCAGAAGTTTTTTTAATTGTTCTGCGGCATTTACAGGTTGAGAGTATGGTTTTGTAGACTCTGCTCCGATATCGATAATGTCTGCACCCTCTTGTATCATTTCAACAAGGTGTTCTTTAGCTTTCTCAAAATCGTTATACATTCCCCCATCTGAAAAAGAATTGTCTGTCAGGTTTAAAATTCCCACAAGTTTGCAGCGTTCTATTTTTGAACAGGAGGTGTGATTAATAAGTTTTTCCCCGAGTTCTTTTAGTCCAAACGGCTGAAATTTTAGTTTTTCTCCAATTTTTTTTATTTCAGAGATACTCCCGCCTAATATGCAGTTTGATTGTGCAGCTTTTCCTGTAATAACTTCTCTGTGTGTAGCGCATTCAGCTCCGACAGAAAGTGCTGTTTGTTTTAGGATATTTGCCTGAGCCGGTGTCAGAGAGTAAATTTTTATATTTTTATAATCAAACTTATCAGCAGCTTTATTCGTATAAGATTTGTCAAATCCTATACGATTTAATTCAGCTTCTATATTGGTATTTTTGAGTTCTCTCAAAATAAAATCGTGCATAAATTTTAGCCTAGCACGATTTTATTTATTTAAACATTGTCTGTTAGTATTTATTCTTTATTGTTGTGTAAAAGTTTGCCTTCAACAGCCTCGGTTGTAACTTTTGTTATGTCAGACAAACCGGATATTAGAGTTACAATCCCGAAACCGTATCCTAAAAATCCTGCAACACCTTTGAATAAAGGACTCTTAACTATAGGTTTAATCAATTTCATATTCTTAAATCTTGACCCCCAGTTAAGAACTGCATCTTTTGCCCATTTTGCATTCTCACAAACTTTTGCCCAGAGCCCTTTTGTTTGTTTGGCAACATTTGCCGCTGTTTTGGTGGTTTCCGTTACACCTTTCATTCCCTGTGACACTTTTTTTGTCGAATTAAACATGTCAAAACCGGATTTTGCTGCTTTTGCTCTGGCTGTTGCCGTTGCGGCTGCTACTGCACCGCCGCCTGTAACAACCTTTTTTTCTGCTTCTTTTTTATCCTGTTCTTTTGATGTTTGCGGATTGGATGTGTATGCAATTTTGTCATTGAATGAAACTCGCATAATTATTCTTCTCCGTCGTCATAAATGTTGTTACGAGCTTGTGCGGCTTCTTCTTTTTTGTTCTTTTCCTGATTTTCTTTCAGTGTTGTTACTCCTGCAGCTATACCGCCTGAAGTTCCTATAGTATTTATTACAACTTTTTCATAGGTTTCTTTTTTTACACCTTTAATTTTTCTCCACAAAGATTTCAGACCAATTCTGATATCTATACAAATTGTTTCAAGGCCGTCTTTTGTAGCTTCTAAGAATTTTGTAACGGGTTTACCTATTTTTGTTTTTGCAAATTTATCGTACTGATTTTTCATTGCATTGGCTGGTTTTTTATAAACATTTGATGTCAAAAATTCTTTTTTAACATTTGACAGAGCCTTTTTCATAAATTGGCGCGTATCTTTCATATAGCGTACAAAACTTTGCATAGGAGCTGATTTTGCAATGTTTGAAATACCCTGTATAGATTTTTTAGTTCCCCATCCGGTTGCCATGCCGCCTAAAAGACCTGTTGTTATGACTGCACCGCCTTCAAAAATTTTTTTTGCAGGTTTGAGCATTTTAAATTCTTCTTTGCCGGATGCCAAATCCAAGAAATCCTTTTTTTGTTCATTTAAATTTTCTTTTATTGATTCATAAGTATCTTCATCCATATCTTCTAGATTGATATCAGAGTAATCATAGGATTCTTCATAAGCTTTGAATGCAGGTGTATAATTGTTCAAAAATTTTGGCTGAATTGATAACATATTTGTCTCCGTTCAAATAATTTTGTTCATTTGTCATAACACTGCTAAAAAAATAATTTTGCCGTATCCAAAGGATTTTTGTAATAAATTGTTACAAAAATTTAGCTATTCTCTGCCGCACTATTATCTCATATAATTTTTTGTTTGTAAACAAATTTACTTCCCTGATATGAATTTCTCTTAATAAATTCTCTGTCGATTTTGTTCAGGCAGTCAAACTTTTTCCCGAGCCATTTAGGGGCTATCAATTCGCTGCTCATTCCGTTGCCTGCAAGTCTGTGTATTGTGGTTGTCTGCGACAAGTATTCCAGAAAATCACAGACTGTTTGAACGTATTCATCTTCACTCATAAAATCAATCCCGCCGTCTTTATAGATTTGTGCAAGTTTTGTATTTTCAAGCGCGCAGAGCATATGGATTTTTACACCGTCGACATTTAATTGTGCAAGTTTTTGAGCAGTCTGCATAATCTCATCATGCGTTTCCCACAGTCCGAAAATTACATGTACACAAACATTCATGCCTGCTTCTTTTGTTTTTTCATAAGCTTTTAAGAAACAATCAAAATCATGTCCACGATTAATTTTTTTCAGGGTTTTGTCATGTACTGATTGAAGTCCGTATTCAATCCAAGTATAGTAATCGTCCTTATATGATGAAATGAGTTTAATCTTATCATTATCAATACAGTCGGGTCTTGTACCTATTGAAAGTCCGACAATATCAGGATGGTTTAGCGAATTGTTGTAAATTTTTTCAAGTTCGCTGACAGGTTTATAAGTATTTGAAAAAGCCTGAAAGTATGACATAAATTTTTCAGCTTTAAAGCGTTTCGAAAGAGTTTTTATACCTTCTTCCACCTGCTCTTGTACGGAAAGAAGGTTCGAATGTGCTTGCGAAAAGCTTCCTCCTTCGTCGCAAAATATGCATCCGCCCTTTGAAATTGTACCGTCACGGTTAGGACACGAAAAACCGGCATCAATAGTTATTTTATAAACTTTAACGCCGAATTTGTTTTTTAAATGAGCGCTATACTGGTTGTAACGCTTGTCAGTATTATTGAACATATTTTCTATAAATTATGAATTTTTATCTTCTTCATTATCATAGATAGGATAAACATAATGTTCTCCGCAGCCCGGACATACAACTTCTTGTTGTTTGCCTTCTTCTACTTTTGCTACTTCAAATAATGTTTTACATCCTGATTGTACGCATCTGATTGCCAAGCTAGGTCTTATTAATCTGGCCATTATAAATCCCCTTTTTTATTCTGTTACAAGTTTATTTTATCATTTTAAGCCTTTTTGTGCAAGTCCGTTAATTTATATAACTGTTTAATTTATTTTTTTTAGGCATAGTATATTATGTTAAAAAGGTGAAAATTATGAAAAAATCTTTAATATTTTTTTCAATATTTATTGTTGCTTTTATTGCATTTTGGGATGCTAAAGACAGATTGCAGGAACTTAATTCCGTCGCGGTGAAAACTCCGGCACAGGTTGAGATGAAACCGATGATTCAAAAATCAGATGACCGTACGGAAAAGGATGCTGTCCAGAAGCAAAATATAACAAATACATTTGAAAATAACCGCAAACAGGATAATAATGATAATTTTAAAAATCCAGTTAACAACACAAATAAAAATCCGGCTCCGGTAAATAATCAGTTCCGTTAAATTCCGTAAATCATGTCGCCGAAAAATTCTTCATCAGGTGCTTGTGTTGAAGGCTGTTGTGGTATTGTTTTGTCAAATTTCAGGGCACCGCCGTCAGAATTGTTTATTTGTTTATCCAGTGTTCGCACTGATTTAGGATAAAACCTTAAAATAATATTTTGAGAGGCGCTTTTTGCAACAATTTTTTCGCTGTACTGTCTGATTTTAGTTAATATTTCCGTGGCCTGTGCATAATTTTTTGCTTCAAAGGTATTGGTATTTGAGCCGATTTTTGTTGAATAATGGTTACTCCACATTACTATATCATTTACGGTATCCAATAAAACAACAGATGTTTCGAGTCTGTAAGGATAATTTATATCGAATGCGGTTGACACCTCTAAAATTTCCCAGATTCCGCGTTTTAAAGAATTTTTATTTGTTATAACCGAGCTTGAAACCAGCAATACGGAATTACACGAAAAATCTTTACTTATTTTTTTTAGTGCCTGATAGTCTATTGATTCGGATGTATGAAATTTTTTCAAGGTTGCTGAAATAAGATTTTTGAGATTTATATCTTTGTTAATTTTTTGCCTTACATCGAATAAATCAGGTGATTGTATTTTGCCGTTTGAGGAATTAAAATCGCTGATTATATCTGAAGCCACAATTTCGGATACTTCCTCAAATCCGTAATAGTTTTCTTTTGAATTTGCCAAATCAGCCGGTAACACGAGTACGTCAAATGTTACAGCCTGTGCAGACGATATTAATAATGAAACTATAATAAAAAGTTTGGCAAATATTTTCATGACAAAATTATATCACAATTTCATATAATTAATGGATTTTATTTTTAGATAACCGGTTTAAAGTATTAATATGGATTATGAGAAAATGTTACAACTGGCAGAACAGGCTAGCCAAAATGCCTATGTTCCGTATTCAAAATTCCCTGTCGGGGCATGTATATTATGCGACAGTGGTAATACATATACAGCCTGTAATTTCGAAAATTCGAGCTACGGATTGACTATTTGTGCTGAAAGAAATGCTGTAGGAACTGCTATAGCTAACGGAGAAAGAAAAATAAAGGCTATTGCGATATTTTCACCAAATAAGCTTAATTGTACCCCTTGCGGAGCTTGCAGGCAGGTGTTGAATGAGTTTACTTCCGAAAACGGACTTGATGTTATAACAAAATTACAGGATGGGATAAAAGTTTATCCGTTAAATGAGCTTTTGCCGGAATGTTTTGATCTATAAAATGTATCTTATTGAACTTTTTGTGAAACTTTTTAAAAGAAAAAAGAAAAAGATTAACTTGTCTTTTGACCCTTTTTCACAGGAAAAATCGGATGATACTGAAAAGTGTGAGCACATTTTTCTGCCGGTTGACAGTTCCGAAGAAATTCTTGCCTGTTCAAAATGCGGTCTTGTTGTGAACCGAAAGGATTTAAAAGATGTTAATATTTTCAAGAGATAATTTATTTTTTACTTATTAACATTTTTGAAAGCACATTTTTTGCGGCCTGAAGCTGTGCGTCATTATTTGTTTTCACGTCTTTCAGACTGAATTCAACCTGAATATCCGGAGTTATTCCTTTTTTGTTAATATCAGTACCTTTCGGCGTTAAGTATTTGGCAATTGTTAAATTCAGACCTGTTTCGTTCGGCATTGGAATTATTTTCTGTACCATTCCTTTACCGTAAGTTTTTGTACCAAGCAGCTTTGCTTTGTTGTAATCTTTGAGTGCGCCTGAAAGAATTTCGCTTGCGCTTGCTGAGTTGCCGTCAACCAGAACAACTGTAGGTTTTTTTATTGAAAATTCTGTATCCTGTGCGTTAATATCGTATTTATACCCGTTTCTTCCAACAATGCTTACTATATTCCCTTGAGGAATAAATAAGTTAGCTATAAACACTGCATTCGGAAGAAGACCACCTGTATTTCCTCGTAAATCCAGAATAAGTCCCTGTGTATCTTTTGTTTTTTCCAATGCCTCTAAAAATTCATTAGGGGTTGTTGAACCGATAAAACTTGAAATCTGAATATAACCGATATTTTTGTCTATAATTGAACTTTTAACGGTTTTTATTTTAATTTCTTTTCTCATCACTTTTTTTACAATTTTGTCATTATTTCTTAAAATTGTGATGTTTACAAAGCTGTTTTCCGGCCCTCTGACAAGGTTTGCGACTTCTGAAAGCGGCAGACCGTTAACTTCTTTGCCGTCTATTGCAAGAATAATATCTTCAGGCAGCAGGTTTGCAAATTGTGCGGGAGTGCCTTCCATAACATTTACTATATGGATTTTGCCTGCAATTGAGGTTATATTAACTCCAATACCTGTTATTTTTGAGTTAATTGAATTGTTTTGTTCCGTATATTCAGATTTTGACATATATCGTGAATACGGGTCATCAAGGCTCGCAAGCATTGTATCTATGGCAATTTTTGCATCCTCATCGGTTTTTATTTTTCCGTGATAATGTTCTTTCCATCGTGTCCAGGCTTGTTCGTTAAGTTCAGGATCGTAATAATTGTCCCTTATTATTTTCCAACTGCTGTCAAAGAGTTTTTGGGAAGAAATATGGCTATGATCAACCATTTCTGGCATGTCTGTTATTTCGACCCGGTTTGTAAACATAAAAAATGCATTAAGCCCGACAAGAATTACAATTAAAGCTATAAATAAAAATGCCTGACGTATTTTCATACGAATATTTAACATCAAGCATTTTTTATAATCAATACACTTTTTATTAACAGGAGAGGGTAATTATAAATCCTCAAAACCTGGGGAAGTTGCCGGAAGATTTTTGTAACCTTCATTGGACATTACGGTCTTTTTTATGTATTTGTTGGAATAGCCGCCGCGTTCAAACAATTTTTTCAAAGTATTTTCTCTCACAACAAGCGGATGAAGTTCGTCATTGCTTTCCGGATATAATTTTGCAATCTCGTACCAAACGGAAGCTTCCATAGTCCAGGCGTAAGTTTCTTCCGCAAGAGAATTGTATTCATCCTGATGAAGTGCCTCATGTGCAAGAAGTGCAGCTAAAGCCCCGGGGGGTGCATCTTTGTGGCGCGGATTGATAAATATAAATAACTGCTTGTTCTTTTTCCAGCCAAGCGCATCAAAACTTGCGTAGTCCGGATTAATTGTTCCGAGATCTCTGAATTCGATTTTTACAGGTCGTCCGGAAAGGTTATTCCCTAAAATTGCGTTTCTTGAAAATTCTCCGTTGGTGCCTTTCAGCATATCAAGTGCAACGTAGATAAGTTCTTCTTTGCCTGTGGGTTTGTAGAGAGGTTTTATTTCTTTAATATATTCTGCAGTGTATTTGGCAGGATAAGTTTTCGGCATTTCAATTAATTCGTCGTTTTTCTTTGCTGAAAAAGCAGGTAGCTGACAAAGCAGTAGTGCCGCTATGAATATTCCTTTTTTTAATCTTTTTCTATCCACTAATCTTCTTCTCCGTAATATTAATTGTTTTGAACTACAAATGTAGCAGATACTAAATATTATAATTATATTTTTTTTAACGTCAAATTATTTGATTTTTCTGTTAATTGCAGCAAGTTCGCTGTATTGTAATTTGTATTCCATGCAGCCTGAGATGTTTTCTGCTTCTTTTATATATTCAAGAGCTGCTTTGTAATCCTTTTTGGCCTTATAAATTTCGCTCATTTTTGCATAGTAATCTGCATTATTCACGTCATACATTATGGCGCGTTTCATACATTCTATGGCCTCGTCATAATCTTTTTCTTCAAGCCTTACAAGAGCAAGGTAGAAGTATCCGGCTGCGAAGTTCATATCAAGACTTATAATATTTTGCGCATAGTTTTTCGTCTGTTCAAAATTTTTTGTTTCATACGCTGCTTTTGCGCCCAGTGTATAAGCTTCAATATAATTTTCATTTTTGTCTATGATTTTATTAACCAGATTAATGGCTGAATTATATTTTTTCTCTAAGATGTAAATTTCTGCAAGCTGGCATTGATAATTCAGGCTTTCCTGATTTTTTTCGATAGCTTTTTCTATGCAGTTTTCTGCTTTTTCAAACATCGAGAGTTCTTTATACACTTTTGCAAGTGATACGAGTGTAAAATTATCATCCTCGCCGTTTTTCAGGTTATTTTCAAGTTCGGTTTTTGCTCCGAGAAAATCTTTGTTTTCATATTTCAATAGTGCGTTCAAGACATGGCCAAGCGTATAATCAGGATTGTTTTGCAGGATAAAATCAATTTCTCTTTTGGCTTTTTCAAAATGTTTCTGTTCATAATACAAATAGGCAAGAGAATACCTAAAACCCGGTTCATCCGGTGACATACAAATTGCTTTAAGGTAGGCTTTGGAAGCTTCATCAAGCCAACCGTTAAAGAAATAGGCGTTACCAAGATTATAGAAATATCTCGGATTTTCCTTATCCTTATTGGAAGCTTTTGAAAAATATTTTATCGCGTCAACAAAATGCATATCTTCAAGAGCAAACAATCCCAGATAATTTAATACTTCAGGGTTTTCACATGTTTTTGGAAAAGTGTAAAATATATTTTTTGATTTTTCCAAATCATTTTCATCAAAATAAATTTTACCCAGAAGGATTAGTGCGGATTCGTTTTCAGGATTAAGTTTTAAAGCCTGTTCAAGTTTTTCTTTTGCAGCAGGTGATTTATTGTTGTCGTAATATGCTTTTGCGATCCCGTAACATATTTTATCATCAGAATCTGATGAATTTTCAAAATTTTTTATTTTTTCAAGATCTCCGGTTTTTGACAAAATATCAATAAATTCCAGTAAGTCTTCTGTTTTTTTTGTTAATCCGTAAATTTTTTCGGCTGTATTATATGCATTTTTTGAATCATGAGTCAGGCGATAAATTTTTTCTAAAATTCTTAAGGCATCAATATGTTTGTCATTTTTAGAAAGCACTTTTTCAAGGTAATGTGAAGCTCTCGAAAAATTGTTAAGCATGAAATACAACTCGCCAAGCTGGAAAAGAATTTCTATGTTATCGTTTTCTATTTCCAGAGCTTTATAAAGCATTTCAACAGCCTGCTTGTAGCATTGCTGTGATTTTAATTCAAATGCCTGTTTAATATATTCCAAAACTTCGGTATTTTGCATTTATGCTCCGTTTTTCTTTTTGTGTTTTTTATTTTTTTTCTTCTTATCTGAATTTTGTGCCTGAGAGTTGTTTATTAAAACAAGCACTTCATCTTCTCCCGCCATTTTGAGGTTATTTCTGGCAATACCTTCAAGGCTGGATGTTGATGAGAATAATTTTATATCCTGCTTAAGTTCTTGATTTCTGTCTTCTGCATTATCACGGATTTTTGACAGTGTAGAAATTTTAGCCCTGTAAGAAATTGTTTTTGAGATGTTTAATATGGCGCCGAAACCTATTTGAATGAGGCATAGCAGTAAAACAAGCGTCAAAAAAGAATAATAAAAACCTGTTTTGGTTTTTGAACTTTTGGAGGTATGTACACTTTCCTCCTGAATATTAGCCTGTCTGGTATCTTCAGCCATAAAACCTCACAAATAAATTATAAACAAAATAAATGATTAAAACAACAAAGTTAGAATAAATTTACAATTTAAATTTTGTGGAGAAACTGAATTCTGTTTTAGGTTCTGTGTTGTCAGCGTATATTGTTTGTTTTGCTCCGAGTTCAAGTCTGAATTTGTCTGTATCTTTTTTCCCGAACGGATTAAGAGAGAATACCAGAGCTCCTGATTTTCTGTTGCGGGTTATATCGGCTTTGTATTCGTTGCGTATTGACATATAGTTGTTCAGTTTAAATTCAGGAGCAATGGATATTGTATCATAAAACTGATTATATGTAGTATTTAAGTTTTTTTTGTAAGTTGAGCTGAGGGCAAATTTATTTTTTTCATACTTTGTAAAAAGTCCGGCTTCTGATTCAAGCATTGCTATATTATCAACTTCGTTGCCGTATAAGGCTCCGAATGTAAAATTGCCTCTGGCTTCCGATTCATGAACTGATTTCGGAGCGATATTATACTCCCATTCTTTGGATCTGGCAATCTGTTTTAAAGGTGTTTGGGAAAGATTTAAGCCTTCTGAAGCAGTAATTTTTTGTGGTACTTTTATATTTAAAACAAAGTTGTCATTGTTATCTTTGAGATAAATTTCTTCGACATCTTCTATATATTGTGCATAACCTTTTAATGTTGTTGCTCCGAGTTTTGCATCATCATTAATATCAAGAGTTATTTCTTCCTCATTATTGTTTGTTTTTTTATCAGATTCCTGTTTAGTTTCATCCGGGATAGCATAAATGAAAATATTCGGCAGTGCGCCTTCTTCACAGGATGACGGCTCCATCCTTTTATTAAAAGAGAATACAGGTACTTGAATAATTACAAGTAATAAAACTATCAGCCAAATCTTTTTCATATATTTACATTCTAAACCATTAAAGAAGTTAGTCAATTAATTATATTGCAAAAACAAGATAATTAAGTTATAATAAATATGTTGCAGAAAAAGTGAGGTCGATTTATGAAAAAGATTGTAAAGAATTGTGAGCTCGGGGGGGGGGCACTCTAGAGCTAGAGATAAGTCAAGAGGTCAAGAAGTCAAGCTATTTAAATCTCGTAATATACTATGTCACTAAGGCATTAAGAAGTATCGTAACAATTTTCCCTCTCTCGGGAGAGGTATTAATGGAGAAGGAAAAAATAGATGTTTCCCCCCTTCACTCTTCAATGAAAAAGAAAGCCGCGTTTACTCTTGCTGAAGTTCTCATTACCCTCGGCATCATTGGCGTGGTTGCGGCATTGGTTATTCCGTTTTTTGTCAGAAAATATCAATATCAGGTATTTGCGACTCAACTTGCGGAAAATTATTCCATAATTTCAAATGCACTCAAGATGGCAGAAAATGACTATGGCCCCCAAAGAAACCTGGGAAGCTCCTAATGGGCATAATTACATAGAATTTTATGAAAAATATTTAAAACCATATTTAAACCTTATTGATAATCCATGTACAAATAATAACTCAGGTAAATGCCAGTTTCAATCATACGATATGGCAGGTGGTACAAGATTGAATGGAATTGGCGTATCAGGAACAGAAGCGTGGCATTCTATAAAAATTTATCTTGCAAACGGAGCTATGATTGGATTTAGCTCAATGAGTGTGCATAATGCCTATGCTGAGTTTATTGACGTAAATGGTGAAAAAGGGCCAAATCGTCAGGGAATAGATACATTTATGCTTATATTGGCATTTAATGATGCGACTTCTTTGAAAGATTACATTGGTAAATTCTCATTTTGGTATGGATTGCCGAGTTTAAGCGATAAAACATTAAAACAATATTGTTCAAAAGACAGTGTTTATGCAGGGCTAACCTGTGGGGCACTTTTACAGCGCAATAATTTTAGAATCCCTAAAAATGAAGGATGGCCGAAAGGTTATAGTTATCCATACTAATTTTATGATACAAAAACGCCTTACTTTTGCGTAAGGCGTTTACAATTCAATCAAATTTTCCCCTATAAATTTTTTCCTTTTCCCAAAATAATCTATGACCTTGACTTTTTATTTAGCGATTTGAAGTGATTGAAATTTTGATTCTTCTTTGTTTTGTTGTAAATATTTTACCAGAGATTTTGCGACCAATTCTGAACGTTTTTTGTTTTCTCTGTCTAAGATTTCAAAGTATTCATCAAGTGATGACATTATGTATTCATTATTTTCCATTTTTATTTTCCCCCTTTTGTTTTTTATCCGAGCAGTGCATCGAGTATTTCTGCATTTTTTGCTGCCTGTTTAGAGTTTCTTAACTGATTTCTGTACATATAATTTCTGAGAGCTTCTCTGATCAACTCTGAACGTGTACGATTTTCATTTCCTGCAACTTTGTCTATTTCGTCTAAAAATCTTTCCGGCATTGATATTAAAACTCTGGCCATATTATTCTCCTTTTTGTTTTCCCTGTTCAAATTCCCCTTGTATATATATAAAGGAAATTATTCATTAAAAATTGCGTAAAATGTATATATTTGTTATAAACTTCTTAACAAAAATTAATAAAAAGGAGCTAATATCTTCTTACATAATAGTTTTCATCATTTTGTAATTCCTCTTTAATTGTTAACAAATCATTATCATCATGGATGTTTGAAAGAATTTTTGCAGTTTTTTCGCGAATTGTATAGTCTGTTATATTTTTAGTTTCGCAAAGAATTTTTTTTAATGAAGTTTTATTGATAAACTCTGAAAATTCACATATTGTTTCAAGGTACCAGTAGAGTTTAAAAACTTCTTTATTAATTTTATATTTTCCTTCCTGAATGTCAAATGTTTTAATTTTTTCTATTAACGGTACTGTTTTTTGGGTAAGTTTTGTACAGAAATCAATATAAAATTCAGGATAATTTTTAAGAATTTTGATAGCAGAAAGAATATTCCGGCAAATATTTCCGTTAATATCAACCAACGCATCAAGTATTATATCCTGGAATTTTGTGTATAATTGAGGGTTTTGAGGTATAAATTCGTTCAGCTTAAATGATATGGCTTCTCTGATTTTTCCGTCACATCCGGTGAGATTCGACATTATGATTTCTGCATCTTTTTGGGTATTAATTTTATCCAATTTTAATGCTGCTGCCTGTTTTTCAGCTACAGAACCGTTTTTTAGTAGCATTATCAAATCTTCATGCGAATATTCATTTTCATATATATTTAAAGCTGTATTAAAATCATTATTATATTTGTCGTTCAAAATTCGTGAATTATTAGTGTTCAAATTGTGCACCTAAAGCATTTATATCAATAATATAACATAAAATACAATGTTTTTTGAGTTGAAAATAGATTTAATGAATGATATAAATATAATACAAATGGTTATAATAGTTTCAGGAGAAAACTTATGAAAGAATTAATCGCATTTTTTAAAGACATTTTTATGATAAGTGATCAGAATTCAGGCATCAAGATAGGTTTGTCACAGTTTAAACATGAAAAATCAGAAAAGAAACAGTCTGTAAAAAGGGTTAAAAAAGAACCAAAAGAAGTAAAATTATCGGATTTGATGAGAAGAAGCGCATAATTATAGTTTAGGATGAAAAAGGAGAGAGTAGCTATGGAAGTATTAAGATTTATTAAAATCCTCGGGGGGGGGGCACTCTAGGCATCGCCGGAGTCAAAGAAGTAGGGCAGTCAGGCAGCAACCATGAGGTCAGGAATTCAAGCTATTTAAAGCTTGTAAGATACTATGTCACTAAGGCACTAAGAAGTATTGTAAAAATTTTCCCTCTCTCGGGAGAGGTATTAAGTGGGAGTGTCTTATTAGAAGATAGTAAATTTGGAAGGTATGAAGATAGGCTATTAAAGCTGAGGGATGTCAAGAGGTCAGGATGTCAAGCTAGTATCAGTAATAAGTCTTTGAACAATTTGGCTAAGTTATCTATAAATGAAAATCGCCTGCCTTCCTGCCCTCGGTGCTTGTGTTCCTCTGAACCGTCCTCACCCACCCCTCATCCTGAACTTCGTCCCACCTTCTCCCACACAGGTGAGAAGGAAAAAATAGATGCTTCCCCCCTTCACTTTTTACAAAAACGTAAATGCGCGTTTACCCTTGCTGAAGTTCTCATTACCCTTGGCATCATCGGCGTGATTGCTGCGATGACTATTTCTACATTGATACATAAATACAAAATGCATGTACTTGAAGCCCAGTTTAAAAAAGCATATTCTGTTGTTCAAAATGTAAATTCAATGTTGAAGTACAATGATATTGATCCTTATGTTGACTATCAATTAGGTGTATTGCAAAGAGAAGAAGCTGCTGCAATAAAGCAAGTTGAAGATTTTGCGAAATACACAAAAGGCTCACGTATTTGTGACGGATATTATTATACCTGCACTTTAGGCAAAAGATGGCCGGAAGAAAGTAAAAGATACAAAACGTTAGACGGAAGCAACAATGTACATATAGATCCTGATGCATATACAACAAAGATAATTCTTCTTGCTGACGGTTCGACAGTTTGGGTTGGCGGTACGAGATGGGCGAAGAACAGGTACTACTATGATATAAACGGGACTGCAAAAGGTCCCAACAAATTGGGGTATGATTTGCATGTATTTGTGCTTAACAATAAAGGTATAATAACAACAGAAGAAAATAAAAAACAATGCTCATTTGGTGAATCTGCTGTTTCAGACTCATATTTCGGTTACGGATGTACGCAGTATGCAATAACAAATACCAACCCTGATGATGAAACTAAAAATTACTGGCAAGGATTTTTAAAATAAGAAAATTTTATATTAATTATTGACTTTTTTGTTGGCATCATTAAATGCATGACATCTAATACAAACGGACGATTTTTTTTATATTTGTTGAAACAAATATGGAATTGTCCGATTGTATTATAAAAAAGAGGTAGTCATGATAATTCACGGTGGAATCAGATACAGCGAAAAAGGTATTACGACCTCGTTAAGGGCTATGCATGTCCAGAGCGAGCTTATCGGAATGTATAACGAAAATGTTATAGGCTTTGATAAAATAGGTTACCAGAGGAAAGATCCTGTTGTTTCTTCTTTTACCGAATTCTTGGGAGTACACGGACTTTCTCAGACCGTTGATGATAAAGTAGGGCGTATTGCTGTTTCTGATAACCCTCTAGATCTTGCGCTTGCAAATAAAGGATACTTCCAAATTCAAAGTGAAGACGGTGTAAAACTTACACGTGACGGAAGGTTCAAAATAGACAGAGATGGAAATCTTTTGACTCTGGAAGATGAAAGAGTTTTATCAAGTGCCGGTGTGCCCATTCAACTGCCGATTGTTCCTGAAAAAATTGATGATATAAGAATTAATGCCAAAGGACTTGTAAGCGTTTTTAATAAAGATACTAAAAAAATGGAAAATGCTGGATATCTCGGTATAGTGGATTCAAACGGTGTCATAGTTATGGATCCGCAGGTTAAACAAGGGTACAATGAATTTTCTAACGTATCTCTGCAAAACGAATTCTTGGGCATGATGCCAATCATAAGAAACTTTGAAGCTAACAGACAGATTTTTATGATTCAAAACCAGAATTTACAAAAAGTGATATCACAGCTCGGATCGACATCATAAATGATATGAGGAACTAATTATGTACAGCATGCAAGGTATAGTAAGAAAAAGTGTTAACAATTCTGTTCATCAGTTTGAAAGACTCGGATATGTGGCAAATAATCTTGCCAATTTGAATACAAGAGGCTATAAGGCAGTAAACTTTGAACAATTACTTAAAGAAGACGGTTATCTAACAGGTGCTATCCGTTCAGACTACAGCCAGGGCTCAATTCAAATTACCAGCAACCCTTATGATGTGGCAATTAATGGTGTTGGTTTTATCCCTGTAGTATCAGAAGACGGACAGGTTGCCTATACTCGTGACGGAGCTTTTAAACAAGGCAAAAATGGTTACCTTGTTACAACCGATGACTGGATTGTGGGTGAAGGTATTAAAATTCCAGCTAACTGTTACAAGTTTGAGATTAAACCGAACGGCGAAGTGGTTACCTATGACGGTGCAACTGCAAAGCCTAAAAAAATAGGAACTATTCCACTCGTCCGTTTTCAATCGCAGGAAAATCTCGAACAATTCGGGATGAATAAACTTATTCCTACAGCTGATTCAGGCGAGCCTGAACTGGTAAAAGAACATGATTGTTTCTGTCAGAATAATCTTGAAAGTTCTAATACAAATATTTATAGTTCCGTAAATGATATGCTTCGTATGAATGCGTCAATGATTGCAAGTATGCGTATGATGAAGGTAGTTGATGATATGTACAACAAAGCTATAAATATCCGAGAATAAGGAGCGTGGCCGCTCCACCCGCCACATAGATTTTGCATAAGCTTGAAAAATCTAAACTAAAGAAGAGCGTGGCCGCTCCACCCGCCATATAGATTTTGCATAAGTTTGTAAAATCTAAACTAAAGAAAAGCGTGGCCGCTCCACCCGCTACATAGATTAAAATCTAAGTAAAAAAGAAAGGATTAAAATGTTTACATCACTGGACAATATGGGGAAAGTTTCATTAATGATGGACTTGATTGCCCAAAAACAAAGAGCTCTTGGTTCAAATCTTGCAAATATTGATACACCTGGTTATGTTCGGAGGGATATTAATTTTGCGGATTATCTTGGCTCTATGAATAGTCCGCTTGAAACACAACTGTCAGAAAAACTCGGTCCATCAGGTATTATTGATGAACAAAAACATGTAGAAATAGATCCTGCACATGAGTTGATGGAACTTCAGGAAAATTCCATTTTCTATACGATGGCAACGAGAAGAATGTCTAATATAATTACAGAAATGAAAACTGTAATAAATGTCGGCAAATAGGAGCGTAGCCGCTCCACCCGTCATATAGATTTTGCATAAGTTTGAAAAATCTAAACTAAAGAAGAGCGTAGCCGCTCCACCCGCCATATAGATTT
The DNA here is from genome assembly GCA_949296425.1 of uncultured bacterium. Lineage (GTDB taxonomy): Bacteria > Cyanobacteriota > Vampirovibrionia > Gastranaerophilales > Gastranaerophilaceae > Stercorousia. The sequence goes on along the minus strand of CASFPN010000016.1, from coordinate 72,008 downwards.
TGCATAAGCTTGAAAAATCTAAACTAAATAAGAGCGTGACCGCTCCATCCGTCACACAGGTTTTACATAAAACAGTAAAATAAAAAAACATAGCGACTGACAAAAATATAAGAAGTACTGACAAGAACAGTCAGAAAGGGCAAGAAATATGAGTATAATGGAATCTATGAATATCGGAGCAAATGCTTTAACAGCACATGGTATGAGGCTGGATATTCACGCTAAAAATATCGCAAATGTTGATACGCCTAATTATGTCAGACGTATTCCGGTTTTAAATGCTACCGAAGATATTTCTTTCCACGGAATTATGAATACAATGAAGGAAGATGTGTTTGGAGTCGGAACTTTGCCTTATCTGCAGGGTGGTGTTGTTTTTAACGGATGTGTGGAAGATCCGACTATGGGAGAACGAATTTATCGTCCGGGACATCCTGATGCTGATGCAAACGGTTATATAAGAGCTTCTAATGTTAATCCTGCTGTTGATATGGCTGATGCTATTCTTGCACAAAGGGCTTATGAGGCAAACCTCGCATTGATTAACATTACCAAATCAATGGCGCAGAGAGCTACTGATATTGGCAGATAAAAATAAATCTGGACATTAGAATTTTTTGTCATATAATTTGTATATGACAATATTATCAGTTGTGATACCTGTCTACAATGTAGACGGGTATATCAGTGAGTGTTTAGAGAGTATATTAAACCAATCTTTCAAAGATTTAGAAGTCATTTGCGTTAATGACGGATCTGATGACAATTCTTTGGAAATTTTAAACTATTACAAAAAACTGGACAGCAGAATTGTAATTATAGATAAATCCAACGAAGGTTCCGGTGTGGCCAGAAATTACGGTTTAAGTATTGCCCGCGGTGAGTATATTTATTTTGCAGACGGTGATGATTTGCTTGTTGATAATGCACTGGAACTTATGATTAAAACGGCAGACGAAAAGCATACGGATATACTTATTTTTGGTGCATATTCGTATTATGGCGGGAAAAGAAAAATCGGAGGTTACAGTGCGGATAAACTACCGAAAAGATATTTGAATAAAGTATTTTCCTCAAATGATATAAAAAGAACAATTTTCAGGTTTCCGTCTACTGCATGGACAAAGTTATACAGACGTGAATTTCTAACGAAAAATAATATAAAGTTTCAGGAAATACGCGCAGGACAAGATCAATTATTTTTCTTCCATTCAATGATTAAGGCTGACAGAATTGCGATTTTGCCTAAAAATTTGTATTGTTACCGCAAAAACCGATGCGGTTCCGTAACAGCGTGTAAGAAGAAAGAAAACTATTCTCCAATATATGTATTTACTGCAATTGAGAAGTTATTGAAGGATGAAGGAGTTTTTGACGATTTCAAATCGGTATTTGTTAGCGGTTATTTTTCAAAAGCGACATCATGGCTTGGTAAATTCAGGGATGATATGAAGTCAGGATATTTTGAAGAGTATATGAAGCTGTTAGAGCATATACGGAAAGAACATCCATTCGGCTGGTGGATGAGATTTAATCCGAAAGTAACGGATAACTATTGTAAACTAAAAATTAAACAGTTTCTTGCAAAGAAATTCAGGTTTATGCTAAAATAAAAAGGCATGGTTTTCATGTGTTATATAAATATTGTGGAGCGTATCCGGCACAAACAATCCATCAGCTCTCGTGACAATTGAATAAATAGTTTATGTCGACGTGACGGAATCGGTATACGTGCACGTTTGAGGGGCGTGTGGGGAAACCCGTGCGGGTTCAAGTCCCGCCGTCGACACCATAAAAATAATGCGGCTTAATGCCGCAATTATTTTTATAAAGTAGATGGTAAGGATGAGAAGCCAATTTAGGGTTCAGCGACCTGTGAGCAGAGTGCGAAGGAGTTTTGCTTCAAAGAATTAAATTCTTTGAAGCAAAATCCGAAGCCACGTTTAACGCGAACAGGTCAAGACAAGCCTCACCATCAACACAATAAAAAAACAAAAAGGGAAATATCCTATTTATTTATAAATATGTAATAACAGCTTGAAAACAGGGAGATTGATATGAAAAAATGTATTTTTAGTATTTTAGGTATATTTTGTTTAGTTATCGTAGGAAACTTTGTTTTTGCACAAAATAATCCTTATCCATCTGCTTTTATAGATGCTTTTAAAGCTTGCAAACCTTATACATTAACAATTGGACCTGTTGATATGATGGGGATGCAAGTAACAACAAAGAAACAAATTGTAGGCATACAAAATGGATTATGTTCTTATATCGAAGTAGTTGGGCCTGTAGATGCAAAAAACACAATAAGATGTAACTTTAATCAGACTCAAATTAACAAACTTGTATCAGACATGAAAAATAATACTACAAGTGCGTGGGGTGAATATTATAACAATCCTAGTGTATGCAAAATTTACACACCAGGATGGGATTAAACTAAATTTTATCTAAACAAATCAAAAAGAATTGACATATTATAATATTCTTGTGTGGATTGTTTCATCAGAGAAATAAGCTCAGAACAGAGGTTATTCATACAACTTGTTTGTAATACATTATTATTTAAAGGTTCCATATTCGGGAGCTTATCGACACCATTTTATAATGAGTAATTACTATATGAATAAGAACAAACTTAATAAAATGTTTTCAATCCTTAAAGAATACAGGTTATATTCGAAATATTATATTAAATTGTCTTATTTCTTTTTGTTTTCGATTTGTGTGTTATTATATTCAAGATATATAATTTCACATCATATTACACCCGCTCCAATAACTACTATTTTGTTATCATTATTGGTTTTAATAATTATTCCATTAGGAGCACTTTATTATATTATTAGAATGTCTGTTGACATATACAAGATTGGCAAAAATAAATTAGATAAATCAAGAAAAAATAATTTAATTTGGTTAAGTGACATTATATACATTCTATTTTTTATAATTGCTAATACTATGCAACACATTGTCAAATATATATAAACAAAAGTGCAGTTGAATTTATGCACACTCCATCCCTAACGCAATCCTCATATTATAGTATTCCGTTGTTGACTCTTTCATTATACGGATAAGTTCGGCGTAAATACTCATGCCTGCTGGCGAATAGGTGTTTTTATCAGGTATCATTGGTTCCAATATAGTAACATTAACGACACCATAAAAAAGAGAGGTCAACGCCTCTCTTTTTTGTTTTATATGCTACAAAGATTTTATCGTCGGGCAAGTATGCCCAACCTACGTACTGCCTTAGATTTAATTGTTTATGGTAGCAATACACCTTTTCCGTTAAAATTTATAATAGGTATTTTATATCGCTCAGCAAGCTCTATATATGCTTTATTCATAGTTGTAATATCATTTGTGTAAAATGCTTGGATTGTTCCATTAGTACATAGATATTCTGGTGCTCGGTTCATTCTAAAAGAAGCATCTACAACATCATTAATACTTTGTCCACTTAACAATTTTGTACTAACTGATGAAGGTGAAGCAGATACATTCATATTGATACAATCATCTAAGCCGCGACAACTAGACCCTAAACCAGTTGTACTACCTGCATGCACATTACCTCTAGGTATATTTACAAAGAAACCACTATCATGAGACCACATAGGATACTTCCCATTTGTGCCATAAGTGTAACAGACTGGATTTCCATTGGTTGGTTTACTAAATACATGTTTAAAGTTAGCAAACCGTCTGTATATATCGTTTTCTGTATGTCCGATTAAGCTGTCGCCCCAACCCTGAGGAGTATGGAAATATCCTGATAAATTTGGTATATCATTTGCGTTACATACAAAAACTTTATGTCCACCTATGTCGACCACTTTAGATACATTTAGTATTTCACCAGCTGATGTCTGCTTTAAGTTCAATGCGTTTTTCTCAACTTGTTCTATTATCGTAGTCAACTTATTTTGATTAGCATTACAAAATTTAGGTTCAAGCAACGACATGATTTTTAGATTATCTTGTGACCCAATCCTGTAAGCAATATGTTCTAATTTTTCTGGAGACTGTCGCATGAGCCCTCTAGCTTCAAACAGCCTAAACAATCTAATTGCATTATCATCAGATAATCCCAGTCTTTTCGATTGAGTATTGATTAACAACATTGCTTCATCAAGGCTCTTGCCTTCTAAAGAATAAATAAAATCAGTAATTACTTTATCTGTTGTGTTTAGTGAATTATATACTGTAACCTGAGAAGAATTTAACCTAAAATTTGATAATGGTTTAATTTTAAATTCCCCTGCATATTTCAGAATCTTTTCATCCAACTTTTCCATAAGTTGTAAATATTCTTTGGGATTGTCAGACAAGAACGGTAGCTTTGATTTTAAAGCATAAGAAGGTTTTATTGACCCATTTCGATACGTACTTACTAGCAGTTCTTGGAGCTTTATACAATCTTCAATAGGAATGTCGTCAACTGACAGTCCTACGTATTTCTGAAAATTATTTAGTATTCCTTCCTGAGCCTTAGTCAGTGGCTCTAAAGTAAAGGTATCTGTCGATAATGGTTTTAAATCTTGTTTGTATTTGGCTTTTCGTGCAGCTTTTACTGCTTCTACTGTCGTAGTTTCGACTTTGCTTGCTATAGATTTTGTTGTATCAGCTATGGTATTTGTGACACCACTATTACGGTAGCGTGCAAGTTTTTCTGCTTTACTTAATATATTTACAATATTAACCATAAAATTCCCTTAAGTCCCCTATGTTTATATAAAGTATTTTTCAGTTTTAGAATTGCCTAAATTTCAAATTTAACTAAAGTAATCTTCACATTTCAAGCCTAAAATAACTCTTATATTGTAATATTCTTGAGTTGACTGTTTCATAAAAAATAAGCTATGTTGTTGAAGTTGCAAATTAGTTAATTATAATACTTTCATTTTATGACATTATTCAATACACTAACAACAATTTGTTTCATTGTTTCCATTTCTTTAGGATTACTTTCTGCTATTAAAACAGTTAGTGCAAATAATGTTGAATTATCAATAATAGGTTTATTTTCTTTATATAATATCCCATTTTTTTCTAAGAAATAGAGAAAACAACTTGCAGCAATACGTTTGTTACCATCAGAAAATGAGTGGTTTTTTGTGATTAAATACAGTAACATTGCAGCTTTTTCTTCTAATGTCGGATATAACTCATCACCATCAAAAGTTTGATAAATTTGATTAACAGAGCTATCAAAACTTTCATCTTTAGGATTTCCAAAAACATCTGATGCAAATTCAGACTTCATTTCTTTTACAATTTGCAAAAACTCATTTGTTGATATTTTAACAGCTTCTTTTTTTGTTATTCCTTTAGTATCAAGGGTTTTATGGTCAAAGTTATCTAATAAATCAAGCCCATGTGCAAAATTATTTAATATCTTTGCAACAATTTTAGCTTCTTCAATATTTTCAAGCTGATTTGTTAAACTTCTTGTGAGTAAATCAACACTAGTCTTAAGAGCTTCTATACTTTCCTGTTGTTGTTTTATTCTTTTTTCATTTATTGCATATCCTTTAGTTAGATATTCTTTTAAGACAGTATTTGACCACTTTCTAAAGTGTGTAGCAACTTTAGATGTTACACGATAGCCCACAGCCAATATCATATCAAGATTATAATAGGAGATCTCTCTTGTGATATTTCTATTGCCTTCTATTCGAACTTGTGCAATTTTTGCACAAGTTGATTCTTCATCAAGTTCCTCTTCTTTTAAAATATTTTTAATGTGTTTTGCGATTGAAGTTCTGCTTGTTTGAAATAATTCTTCCAATTGTTTTTGAGTCAGCCACATTGTATCATCCTGTAATACAACATCTACTTTGTATTGTCCACTTACATCCGTATATATAACTATTTCGCCTTTGTTTAAGTCTTTCACAAAAAACTCCTGATTATTAAACAATCTTAACATAAAATTTATAGTAAAACTATGAATAATTAAACCCTAAAAGATTTCTCATATTGTAATACTCTTGAGTTGATTGTTTCATTACATGAATAAGACTTGAATATAAGCTAATTTCTGTTACAATAGTCTTATCGAAGGGTTCCAGAGTCTGGAGCTTATCGACAATTAAAAAGAGAGTAACACCTGTTACTCTCTTTTAATATACTTGAACAGTGAGGGCTTTAATCAGGCAATTGTGGGTTCAGCGCAAGCCGAGCAGAGGGCGAAGCCTTTTTGCTTGTGGCATAAATGCCGTAACAAGCAAAAAGCGTAGACCCGTTTAATGCGAGGCGCAGCAAGACAGTCCCGCCGTCGACATTTAATTTCACAAAATCAATTTTTTTGAATATTTTGAAAGACGGGATGTAGCTCTATATAAAAGCTATTACTTTTTGCTGAGATATTTAAGAGTGTGAATTTGAATGATATTTTGTGATAATATGAACATTATATGAAAGTTGACAAATTAAATAACAAATTGAGTTTGACTGTTGAACTAATAAAAAACAAAATTCAGCTTCTTTTGATTATAAGTCCTGTTTTGATATTTATATTCATATATGCACTGTGGGATTTTAGTGACAATAATCAAAAAATTACGATTACTTGTAACAAAGCTCATAATGAATGTAAAATAAATACAAACGGAATTTTGTATGATAATGAACAATATATAATATTTGATAAACTCGGGGATGCTGTATTGCATAATGTTGGCTGTCATTATATGTCTTGTTATTATAATATTCAAATTCCGTATGGAAATTCATATATAAAATTATATTCCTCATCAGAGAATAAAAAAGTACAAGAATGGATTATCAAAACCTTTAATAACAATAAAAATAATCCGAAAATTAATTTGTTTGAATTAAATACGGAGCAAGCACCGTTTTTTTTCTCCCTGTTAAGTTTTTACGTCATTATCGCAGTACCTTTGCTACTTTTAATTATATTATTTTTAATTAATATTAAGGTAAAGATTACAGTGGACAGAGAACATCGGCTTTTAATTATTGAAAACAAACGCATTTTTGGAAGAAAAACTGATAAAATTCCATTAAACAGGATAAAAGATATTGAAATAGAAAATTTGGGCAAATATTGTATTGTTACTTACCGCCTGAAAAGCGAAGTGGCTTATGAAATATTCAGGCTTGAAAGTGAAGAAATATCTGAAAAGGTTGTTAAACAGATAAAGGAATTTATATTTGATGAATAAGAATGATTTAATAAAAAGGTGTCTTGTTTTTGAAGATGCCGCAGAAACTTATCCTTTTAAAGATAAAACTTATGAAAAATACGCGGTTTTGCGCCATAAAAGCAACGGCAAATGGTTTGGACTTGTTTTTTACCTTGACGGGAAATTATGTATAAATTTGAAATGTAATCCTGTTGATTCTGCAATTTTGAGAGATGAATACAAGTTTATAACACCGGCATGGCACATGAATAAAACTCACTGGATAACTGTTGAAGTGAACAAGTCTCCGAAAGATTTGCTGGACGCTTTAATTGAAACAAGTTTTAATTTGACGGCACCAAAGACTAAAAGAAATTAATTTGAAATCCGATTTTTACGTGCAATAATATAGTTATGTTAGATACTATTACTATTAAGGGTGCAAAAGAACACAATTTAAAAGATGTTTCACTTCAATTGCCGAAAAATGAATTAATAGTTTTTACCGGTGTTTCAGGATCGGGAAAATCTTCTCTTGCCTTTGATACGATTTTTGCGGAAGGTCAGAGACGTTATATTGAAAGCCTTTCAACCTACGCAAGACAATTTCTGGGGCAGATGGACAAGCCGAATGTTGAATATATTGACGGTCTTTCTCCGGCTATTTCAATTGATCAGAAATCAACAAGCAACAATCCGCGATCTACTGTTGGAACGGTTACGGAAATTTATGATTATTTAAGGCTTTTGTATGCACGTGTCGGAGTTCCGCACTGCCCGGAATGCGGCGCTGAGATTAAACCCCAGACTGTTGATGAAATTGTAAATAGTATTATGAAACTTGGTGAAGGAACAAAAATTCAAATTTTGGCGCCTATTGCAAGAGGTAAAAAAGGAGAATTCTCATCAACTTTTGAGGAATTAAGGCAGGAAGGATTTGTGCGTGTAAAAGTTGACGGAGAGATTTATAATCTTGATGAAGATGAAATTGAACTTGAAAAGAATAAAAAGCATACAATCCATGTTGTTGTTGACAGAATTGTGGTAAAAGAATCCGCTCAGTCACGTATTGCAGATAGTGTTCAAATTGCATTGAAAAAAGCAGATGGAATTGCTGTTGTTGACGTAATTGGAAATAAAGAGATAATATATAGCGAAAAGCTTGCCTGTCCGAAATGTAATTTGAGTTTTGAAGAACTTGCTCCGAGGATTTTTTCTTTTAACGCTCCTTATGGTGCGTGTGACAGATGCTCTGGACTCGGGGCGGATTTTGTTATTGATCCTGATTTAATAGTTCCAGACAGAAAAAAATCGTTGAAAGACGGTGCGATTTATCCGTGGTCAAAGACTTCCACAAATTATTACGAAGATGTTTTAAAATCCGTTTGTTCACATTTCGGAATTGATATGGACAAACCGTTTGAAAACTTGTCAGAAGAAGAACAAAAAATTATTCTTTACGGAAGTGATGACATTATCAAACTTACTGTAATGCGTTTCGGAACACACCGTTACGAAACAAAGTACAGAAGATTTGACGGTGTAATTCCGTATCTGGAAAAACGTTATAACGAATCAAACGGTGAATACTGGCGGGAAGAAATTGAAAAATACATGACAACTACCCCCTGCCCGGCATGTAAAGGAGCCAGATTAAAACCTTTTCCGCTCGCAGTAACAATAAAAGATAAGAATATTTATGAATTTACCCTGATGTCTATTGATGACGAACTGGAATTTATATCTGATTTGTACCTTGAGCTGAGTGAATTTCAACTACATATTGCAAAACAAATTCTTGATGAAATTCGTGCCCGTTTGAGATTTTTAAAAGATGTGGGTTTAAGCTATCTTAATCTTGCTCGCAGAGCAGGAACTTTATCCGGTGGAGAGGCGCAGAGAATAAGACTAGCGACTCAAATAGGAAGCGGCCTTTCAGGGGTTTTGTATGTTCTTGATGAACCTTCAATCGGGCTGCATCAGAGAGATAACGACAGATTAATTAAGACGCTTATAAAATTAAGAAATTTAGGTAACACTCTTATTGTTGTCGAGCATGATGAAGATACCATTAGAAATGCTGACTATATTGTTGATATTGGCCCCAAAGCCGGTATTAACGGCGGAAAAGTTATTGCCTGCGGTAGTGTAGATGATATTATTAAAGCTAAGGCTTCAATAACAGGAAAATATTTAAGCGGTGAAAAATATATTCCTGTTCCGGAAAAAGTCAGAGAAGGCAACGGACACTTTTTACATGTAAAAAATGCGCATATAAACAATCTTAAAAATATTGATGTTGATATTCCGCTCGGTAAAATTGTATGCCTTACTGGTGTTTCAGGGTCGGGAAAATCTTCTTTAATGCAGGATTTGATTTATGAATATGCCGTTCATAAACTGCGCGGAAATAAACCCAAGCCTCAAGGAGTGGATGAAATTACAGGATTTGAACATATTGATAAGATTATTGATATAGACCAGTCGCCAATCGGCAGAACGCCGCGTTCAAACCCGGCTACATATACAGATTTGTTCACTCACATAAGAGAACTTTATTCAAAGACAAATGAGGCAAAATTAAGAGGCTACAAACCCGGAAGGTTTAGTTTTAATGTTAAAGGCGGACGGTGTGAAGCCTGCAAGGGTGACGGCTTGATTAAAATTGAAATGAACTTCTTGTCAGACGTATATGTAAAATGCGATGTATGCAAAGGAAAACGTTACAACAGAGAAACTCTGGAAGTCAAATATAAAGGGAAAACAATTTCTGATGTTCTCGATATGAGCGTAAAAGAAGCTCTTGAATTTTTTGACAGTATTCCATCAATTAAAAATAAACTTCAAACACTTAATGATGTAGGGCTTGATTATATGAAATTGGGTCAGAGTGCAACAACACTGTCAGGCGGAGAGGCGCAGAGAATTAAGCTTGCATCTGAATTAAATAAGCGTTCAACCGGCAAAACATTATATCTTCTGGATGAACCGTCTGTTGGTCTGCACTGGTATGATTTGGATAAACTTATTAAAATTCTTCAGAAACTTGCCGATCAAGGAAATACAATTCTCGTTATCGAGCATAATCTGGATTTTATAAAAATTGCGGATCATATAATTGATTTAGGCCCTGAAGGCGGTATTGGCGGAGGTCAGATTATAGCGCAAGGGGCGCCTGCACAAGTTGCAAAATGTAAAAATTCTTACACAGGCCGGTATCTTAAACCAATATTGACAAACGCGATTAAATAATATATTCTCGGAATAAGTAGAAAGCGGGGTCACAATGAAAAAAGTTTTAATTTTATTCGTGTTAATAATGTGTTGTTTTGTTCAGCCGGCAAGCGCTGCAACTATTAGAGTCCAGGCTTTAAGTGATTTTACTACGGAAAATCCTCCGGAATATTTTTCCGTAAAAACTCTGGATGATTTGAGCTTTGATGAAGAAACACTTGTGAAAAGCGGATGTGTTATTAAAGGGCAGATTGTTGACGTAAAAAGTCCGAAAAGATTAAAAAGAAACGCAAATTTTAAATTTGTTCCTTTGTCCTATAAAGATGAAAGCGGCAAAGTTGTAGAAATTAACGGTTATTATCCGGCAAAATATACTACAAAGTTTAAAAAAGGAGAATTTGCAAAATCAGCAGCGCTAACAGTAGGAAATTATTTTGTAAAAGGGCTTTCAATGGGGTACAGTGCGATAGAAGGTGCTGTAAAAAATGAAAAAGATAACCGTTTTAAATCAAGTGTTAATGCAGTATATGAGGACTCTCCGTTTTCTTACATTGAAAAAGGCGGAGAGATTGTTATACCTAAAGATCAGGTGTTTTTGCTTAACTTTAAAGCCAAAAATGAGCCGGAAGAAGATGACGAGGAGCCTAATTACGAATATAAAGAGTTGACTCCGAATGTTAATCCGCAGACACAAAAAGGATATAAAAATAATACTGATTCTATACCGTCAGAAGTAAATCCGGAACTGCTTAAAGATACAAATTCGATAAGAACTGAAAACTAAACTATATAGTGTATTTTGATTGACTGATTTTTTAAATTATGTTATTATCCTGATATGGAGAAAAATGTTATGAAAAAAATATTATTTACATTGGCATTATTAGTTGGATTTGCTATCCAGCCCGCGTTTGCAAAGACAACTCCGGTACAAACTCTGCAGGATTTTTCTATAAAAAATCCATCTAAAACTCTGCTTATTAAAATTCTATCCAATGTGCAGCTGGATGATGGTATAATGCTGCATGAAGGATACTATGTATTAGGTCAGATTATGGATGTATCCAATTCTACATTTGTTTTTATGCCGGTGAAGTTCCAAAATTTTCATAACGAAGTTTTTCAGATTAACGGTAATTACCCGGCTAAATTTGTCGGTATGATTGATTCTAAAACAAAAGCACCTGCAAACGGTGTTATTGCAAAAGATTCCAAATTTTTACTTGACTTTATCGAAACAGCTCCCAAACAGGAACATCAGGTAAGTTCAAAATACCAAAATATGAATCAGGGAGAGGGTATTTCTGCTGTTGTTAACAGATCGGAATCTATTATTTATGATGATGTTATTCCACAGACAATGCAGGAATTTCCAGGAATCCAACTTGACTCGTTTGATAACGGCAGTAATTTTAATATCCCGAAAAAATTGATTATTGAGTCTGAAATTCGTGACAATAATATAAATTCTTTAAAACAATAAATTCGGTACTCATATACAAGTCCCGTAAATAAGATTTATTTCTCAAATTTAATTATACCGAAACCTGTTCGGTATAATTAAGTATACAAATAAGATTTGGATTTAGACTTCAACAGCTGTTTTTAGTTTGCCGTCGCCTTCAAGGATAATTTCGGTGTCTTTGCCGCTTTCGCAGATAATTAGACGAGTTTTTTCAATACCATTTTCAGTAAAACGCGAGATTTCTTTTATTTTTAAATCGTTCATATATAATCCCTTTCGAGCTTGAGAGCTTGTATATTATATGATAACAGATTTTTGAGGAATTTCAACCCTCCTGAGAATTAAAAATCGTAAATCTTATTTTTTGTTAACAAAAAAGTCCGGAAAAATTTTTCCGGACTTTTTTATTTTTCATTTACTAAATTAGCCTTTAATCTGGCTCATAACTTCATCCGCAAAGTTTTCCTGACGTTTTTCAAGACCTTCGCCGAGAACAAATCTAGTGAAAGCCTGTACTGTTAATTTACCTTCTATTAATTGACCTACGGTTACATCAGGGTTTTTGATGAACGGCTGTTCAAGAAGAACTCTTGAGGCCATTAATTTGTTAACTCTGCCTTCAACAATTTTTGCTCTGATTTGTTCAGGTTTTTTCAACAAATCTTCTTTACCCATTTCGATTTCTGTTTCGTGGTCAATAACTGATTGCGGAATTTCTGCTCTTGTAATAAATTCAGGTGCAGATGAAGCTATATGCAAGCAGATATCATTCATCAATTCTGCATCTTTTTTATCGGTCTGGATAAGAACGCCGATTTTTCCGTTGTGAACGTAAGAAGCAGTGTTACCTTCATAGCGTACAAATCTTCTGAACGTAATTTTTTCGCCAATAGAAGCGATTTTTTCTTTAATTACTTCAGAAATAACTTTTCCGCATTTTGGGCAGGTTGAAGCCAGTAATGAATCAACATCTGCAGGATTTGTTTTGGCAACAACTTCTGCTAATCCGGTTGTTAATTCTTTGAATTCTTCATTTTTTGCAACGAAGTCTGTTTCGCAGTTAACTTCAACCATAGCGCCACAATCATCCTGAATAGATGCTGCAACTAAACCTTCTGCCGCAATTCTGCCCATTTTTTTGTCAGCGGAAGCCATACCTTTTTGGCGGAGTACTTCCATTGCTTTTTCCATATCTCCGTCAGTTTCAACAAGAGCTTTTTTGGCATCCATCATACCGGCACCTGTTTTGTCACGGAGTTCTTTTACCATTTGAGCTGTAATGTTCATTATAATCTCCTTCTTTATCGGAAGTCAGGAGGTACAGATGCCAGGAGGTCAAGCTGTTTAATATAATATTAATCTTGGATTTGGCTTGTCTTCCTGTCTTGCTGCCCTCCGGTCTTCTTGTAATTATTCTGCAACTGTTTCTGTTTTATCTTCTGCTTCAACTGAAGAAACTCCGGCATCTTCCGGTTTAATTTCTTCAATTTTTTTAGCATTGGCGTTAGCTTCTCTCAACTGTTTACCTTCCAAAACAGCGTCAGCAAGTTTTGAAGTAATTAATTTGATTGAGCGTATAGCATCATCGTTACCCGGGATAATATAGTTTATTCCGTCCGGATCAGCATTTGTATCGGCCAGACAGATAACAGGAATGTTTAATTTGTTAGCTTCTTTAATAGCAATATCTTCTTTTTTCTGGTCAACTATAAAGATAATATCGGGTAATCCTCTCATATCTTTAATACCGCCTAATGTTTTGCTTAATTTGCCTAATTCTCTGTTTAATCTTGCGATTTCTTTTTTAGGTAATTTTTCAGCATGACCTGAACTCATAAAATCTTCTAATTCTCTGAGTTTGTTAATACGGCTTCTGATTGTGTCAAAGTTAGTCAGCATACCGCCTAACCATCTTCTGTTAATATAGTAAGCGCCGGATCTTTGAGCTTCTTCTGCGACAACTTCAGCAGCCTGCTTTTTCGTTCCTACAAAAAGAACATTTTTATTTTTTGCAGCAAAATCTCTTACAACAGCGTAAGCTTCATCAAGTAAGTCTGTAGTTTTGCGCAAATCTAATACATAAATACCGTTTCTTGCACCGTAAATATACGGTTTCATTTTAGGGTTCCATCTTTGAGTCTGGTGTCCGAAATGTACACCTGCTTCCAATAATTCAATCATAGATGCTGTTGGCATCGGTTTTCTCCTTTTGTTTTAACTTGTTGTACTACGGGTTATACTGTCTCATTCAAAGGGGTGACTGTCTTTAATTTTTATACCCGGAGGTTCTTTTATTGTGTACCTTCTTGTCCTGTCCCCACCCTGAACTAGGGTGAAACCTATCAGACTAGTGTAACCAATTAAATAATAATACAAACATGCCTTTATGCAAATTTATTATTGCGTTTTATTACATAAAATATGTTATTGGAAGTGGAACAATCTGCTAAAGACACCTTGTTGGTACTTTCTTGTCGATACAAGAAAGTACCGCAAAGAAGCTCCCGGCAGTCACAACGTTCACTAATCAATTGTAATTGCTCAACCTAAGCCGGCTAAACTCGCTCATACGTCATTCTGAACTTGTTTCAGAATCTGAAAATATTACGCTCAGACAATAGCCGGCTTTGTTGTTGTTTCGCAAACATTGATTGTTCACTACGCTAAATGCCGGATTATTTGTTCAGTATGCATAAGTGCACCTTGCTCTCTTATCTTCATATCCTCTGTTGGCGTATATTTTCCTCTCTTGAGAGAGGGAAATATACTAATAACATATTTTAGGGAAAAAAAACGGACTATCAAAAAAGCTAGTCCGGCATTTCATTTTCTGAAACAAAAAGGATTTACATTAACTTATATTGTGTTTGTTTTAAATCTTTTTCATATATTTATTAATATTCAATACCCTGTCTTGCCATAACACCCATATCAAAGTAATGTTTGATAGGTTTCATTTCTGTAACAAGATGAGCCATAGCTTTTAATTCCGGATGCGCATAACGTCCTGTTAATACGATTTCAAGATTTTCCGGTTTATGTAAAAGCGCATCTTTTACATCAGAAACTTTAATCATGTTCATAGCCGTACAAATGTTAATTTCATCAAGTATAATTAATTGATATTTCCCCGAGTTAATAGCTTTTTTAGCGAATTCCCAACCTTTTTGAGCTTCTTTAAAATCTTCCATGCATACGTTGTGTGAATAGCACACTCTGTCCATCCCAAATTGTACAACATCAAGATTCGGAAGGAATTTGGAAGATGAAACAATTTCCCCGTACGAAGTTGCGCTGTCGCCTTTTGTAAATTGAATGATTAATACTTTCCAGCCGTGTCCTAATGCTCTTAATGCCAACCCTAAAGAAGCCGTGGTTTTCCCTTTCCCGTCTCCTGTGTAAATTTGAATATAACCATGCTCTAACACGACTAACTACCTCCAATAAACTGCTAAGTTCCTCTATCCTTATTTTAACGAATTTTCCTCACTATTTAATCGTTCTAAGGATGTATAAAGCTCTCGAGCAAAAGATGGATAAATGTATCTATCCCCGCTCCCAAGATTTTGTATTTACATCATAGAATAAATTCAAAAAAAATAAACAGCTTTGAACATATCCATGCTAATCTTTTTACAATTATTTTGGGGCAAAATTTAAAGAACGGCAGTTGGCAAGTTTTTTGAACAAAAAATTTTTAATATAAAAAATTTACATAATTTTTGTAAAGTAAATGTTAAAATCTCTTGCGTATCGTGAAGAAAGTCCCGGCATGGGGATTTATGTACTGTTATGTAATATTAATGTTGTTAATAAATGAGTTATTGGGCATAATAAAGTTAGAAAAACATGAATTACCCCGTGTAGCATGTATTTTAGGATGTTAATTTTTGTAACAAAAAGGATTATTTGTGAAATCAACTGATTTTGTAAGTTTTTATATTATTAGAGTTATAAGAAAGAGATGAGCAAATGAGCGGAAATATCCCAGGATTATCAAAACCTAGAATAAGAACGCAGTCAACTAAGACGACTGTAGCAAGCTCTATAGCTACTGCAACAAGAAGCAGCAGCGCATCTTCTACTCTGGCTTCTAAACGCTCAGTTTTTGGCGGAATTAATTATGGTATAAATGCTCAACGGTCAACTGTAGGTGTAGGTCTGCATAATAACTATATAAGCTATAACAGTGCCGGAACATCAGCTTTAAGACATCAATTAAATGATAACAGAACTCCATTATTTAATAATATATATACATTTGATTATCAAAGACCGAGTTTTATGCAAGATAACAACTCAAATAAATTCGGAAATATAATGGCAGGTGTTGGTATGGGAGTTGGAGCAGCCGTTTCAGTACTCGGAATGCTTAATGAACTTGGAATTATCGGTAATACGGATAGCACTCCGTCTGCATCTGAAACTAATACTAAAAATGATTCCGGTGATACCAATGTTATAGACTCAGGTTCTTTTGATAAAAATTCTTTGAGTAGTTGGCAATCTAAAGAAGCTAGTATTAATGAGCAAATTTCTAATTTCGGAAATGAATACAGTGATGTTAATAGAACTTATAAAGAGAATATTGAGAATAGTTTAAAAAATGATGCAGCTGAAGGTTTTAAGCTTGCTGGAATACAAGTCCCTGATTTGACTGCCTTAGATTTGAATGAGATTACTGTTAATGAAAATAGTACAGAGGAGGATTTTGAGGCGGCTAAAACGAGTATCTCAAATGATATCAATGAGGTTAATAAATTTAAAGATGACACTTTAGGTGGTATTATGACTAACTTAGATAAGAAAAAAGGTGTACTTAATACCGACCTTAGATCTACAGAATCTACAATTACTAAGTTAGAAAGTCAACTTAGTAGTGAAAGGGCAGCTTCAGAGCCAAACAGTACATTGATAGGAAAGCTTGAGAATATGATAAAGGAAGCTAAAACGAAAGAAAAAGAACTTAAACAAAATATTGAAAGCATTGAAAAAGCAAAAACTGCTGTAGATAAAGTTGCTAAAGAAAATTGTGACGCTTTAGTAACAGATTTAAATAAACAAAAAGAGCGCTTAGATGAGTTGAAAAATCAAAAATCTGAAATAGATAAAAAGCAATATGAATTAGCAGAAAAGCAAAGTAAAGAATTTGATAAAAATAAACAAGAAATGGACAAATTAATGATACAAATAAACGGAGCTCCAAATGCTGAAAAGAAATCCAAGCTTGTTGCTAAGTGGAATGAACTTGCTGATGAAATGTCGACGTTATATGAATCATTAAATTCTGCAAACGGTGAGACATTCACTAATGATAAGAATAAGTCTGTTACAATTTCTGTGAATAATGGTGATGATAAGTATACCCATAGATTAAACGATGATGGCAGTGTTGTTCAGGACGATAATGATTCCTCTTCAGGGGGACAGTTGTCTAAACGTATGGAATTGTCTAATAAAATCAATTCTATTGGTGTAGGTCAAACAATTACGATTAATGGACAAACATTTAAGAAAGGTCATGACGGTACGTTTACACTAAGTAATGATAATAATTCTAATAATTTAACTTTAAATAGTATTGGTAATACACCTTTTAGTCCCAATATCCCAAGTGCAAATGAGCTCAAATTACAAGTATTAGGTATAAAACCTGATAATATGTCTACAACAGGCTCAACAAACTCTCTAAATCCAAAAGCATCATATAGCGCGTCTGAGTTAATTCAGATGGCTATGGATTTCGGGCAAGATTAAAATAATTTTACATTAAACTTTACTTTTGATATAATAAATTCACAAGACAGTATTGTCACTAAAAAAGAACGGGAATCCCCGTTCTTTTTTAGCTAAAATATCGCCCTCCTGAGCGAAAGCGAAAGATTACAAAATTGATAACACTCACAAAATGTGCGATTCTTCGAGCCAAGTCCTCAGAATGACGGGAAGATTTACATTAACTTTTTTTCATCTTTATCCATTGCCTGTTTTAATGTCGATTTCAGGTAGGTTTGATAAGGCATTCCTAGTTTTTCTGCAATAAGTTTTGCACGTTTAACTTCAATTTCAGACCATCTGAAATGAACATTTACGCTTTGCTTTTTTGAGGCTATATCTTTTTCTGCCTGGTTTTCAAATTCTATAAATTTTTCTGCTTCTTCAGCAGTCGGGGTATAGTCAGAGATTTCTGCAATACCTACTGTTGGAATATATACTGTTTTTTTAGATTTTGTCATCTGTTCCTCCTTCATAGAATGCAGTTATAAGTAAAATATCAGGTTCTAAATGTTTATAATATACAGTTATGTTTAAATCTTTACTGTATAATTCATTTCGGTCACGTTCTTTGTTGTAGATGTCGGTTGTCTTTGAAAAATATGCAGCTATTGCTTGTTCGGGCATTACTAAATGTCTTATATACATATGGTATTCAAATTTATTTGTTACAGGGTTTAAATCCATTTTTACAATAAATTTTTGCCCTTTTATTTTGAATATCCTGTATTTGTGCTGCATATATATATTATAACCTAATGTGTTTATTTTGTCAACACTTTGTGTTTACATTTATATATCGTAACATACCCCCTTTACTTTTGAAATAAGTTAAGTTATAATAAATTCACAAGACAGTATTGTCACTAAAAAAAGAACGGGAATCCCCGTTCTTTTTTAGCTAAAACATCGTCCTCCTGAGCGAAAGCGAAGGATCACAAAATTGATAACACTCACAAAATGTGCGATTCTTCGAGCCAAGTCCTCAGAATGACGGACAATAAAAATTATGAAAGGATATGATGAAGCAAGATATTAACAGGCATGAGGTTTTGGAAAAAATTACGCCGCTAATCGAAAATACAGCAATGCGTTTCGGATACATTCCTATAGAAATCGAGTTTGTTAAAGAAAACCACCGCTGGTTTTTGAGGATTTATCTTTATTCTAAAGAAAAAGATGTTACTCTTGATGACTGTGAAAATGTTACAAGGAGTTTGTCGGATTTTCTGGATGAACTTATTCCTGTTAAGTATTATCTTGAAGTGTCTTCACCGGGCTTGGAACGCAAATTTAAGTCTGATAAAGAATTTGTATATTTTAACGGCAGGAGAATAAGCTTGAAACTAAAACAACCCTTAGAAGATGAAGCAGAAAAAATTTTTAAAGGAGAAATTTTAGACTTCAATGAAAAAGAAGGGTTGAAATTTTTCAGGTTTGACGACGGGAAGGAACTTCTAATCCCGCGACAAAATATTCAGTCGGCGAAATTGTATATTGATTAGAAGGCGATAGGACTGCAAGGCGATAAGGCGATAAGGCGATAAGAATTATATCTAAAAGAGGAATAGTAAATGTATTATAAAGAGTTAGAAGTTTGGAAAAAATCTATAGAATTTGTAAAAACAGTCTATATGATTACAAATGAATTTCCGCAAGAAGAAAAATTTGGAATTGTATTACAAATTCGACGTGCAGCAATTTCTATTCCTTCAAACATTGCAGAAGGAGCAACACGGTTTTCAGATAAGGATTCTTCAAGGTTTATGGATATTGTTTTAGGTTCGATTTCTGAGCTTGAAACTCAATTAATAATCTCTAAAGAATTAGGTTTTATTGAAAATGTAGATAATGAGTTAGAAACTTTAAAACAAATAAATGCAATGACACTCGGGTTAAGAAAATTTTATAATAAGTAAAGTCCTTATCGCCTTATCGTCTTGCAGTCTTATCGCCTAAAAACAAATTATGACAAAGAAAGGAAATATAACCAATGATTAAAATCGGAACAGCACTTTTTGAAGCTTGTGAAGAACTTGAAAGAGAAAGAGGAATTTCTAAAGATGTTCTTATTGCATCTTTGTGCGATGCAATGGTTGCAGCTTACAAAAAACACATGAGAGTTAGAGAAGCAACGAATATTGAAGCTATTTTAGATGAGCAATCAGGTGAAATCGGTGTATTCAGAACAAAACTGGTAGTTGATAATGTTGAAGACCCTGATACGCAGATTTCATTGAACGATGCTTTGGAAATTGCAGAAGACGTAGAAGTCGGCGATGAGGTTAAAATTGAGGTTACTCCTGAACAATTCGGGCGTATTGCTGCGCAATCGGCTAAACAGGTGATAACCCAGAGAATCAGAGAAGCTGAAAGAAACCTTGTTCTGCAAGAATTTATGGACAAAAAAGGTACTTTAACAACAGGTATTATACAGAGAGTAGAAAACCGTAATGTTATTGTTAATATTGGTAAAATTGATGCTATAATGCCGCAGAAAGAACAAATCCCCGGTGAATATTACAAACCCGGAAACAGGATAAGAGTTTTTGTTCTTAACGTAAAAGAAACAACAAGATTGCCACAGGTAATTGTTTCGCATGCGCATGCAGAAATTGTTAGAGAATTGTTCGAACTCGAAGTTCCCGAAATTGAAGACGGAATTGTAGAAATTAAATCAATTTCAAGAGAAGCAGGCTACAGAACAAAAATTGCGGTCTGGTCTAATGATCCGGAAGTTGACAGTGTAGGAGCCTGCATTGGCCCGCGCGGCTCAAGAATTCAGACAATTGTTTCCGAGTTGAAAAACGAAAAAATTGATATTGTAAGATTTTCCGAAGATCCTGTAGAATATATTGTTAACGCGCTTTCTCCAGCTAGGGTTGTGTCAGTTGATATTCTTGCTGATGATGAATATTCTCATGAAGCAATGGTTGTTGTGCCCGATGATCAATTGAGCCTTGCAATCGGCAGAGAAGGACAGAATGTCAGACTGGCACATAAATTAACCGGATGGAAAATAGATATCAAGAGCGTATCTCAAATGGAAAAAGCTGAAGCCGCTAACTTTGAAAACTATGAAGAACCTGTTCAAGAACCTGAAGAATCTGATGAACCAGATGAGCTTCAACAGGAAATAGAAGAAGAAATGAATCAGCAGGCTGTTGATGAAGAAGATTTTCAGGTAGAACCGGCTGAAGATGATGTTGAAGAAACAGAGGAATAATTTAAAAAAGCATGATCTGAGCAGTTTTATCAGGCCATGCTTTTTCTGTTCTGTTGACAAAAAATATTGAGCAAATATTATATAATAGTATGGCTTAAAATACCAAATTAGTATTGTAGTATAAGTAGAAAAAAGGAGATTAATCTCATGGCTAGAGAAAAGTACGAACGTACCAAACCGCACGTTAACATCGGTACAATTGGCCACGTTGACCACGGTAAAACAACATTGACAGCAGCTATCACAGCTGTATTGGCTGCTGCAGGACAAGCTGCATTGAAAAAATTTGATGAAATTGACGCAGCTCCGGAAGAAAAAGCAAGAGGTATTACTATCTCTACTGCGCACGTAGAATATGAAACAGCAACAAGACACTATGCTCACGTTGACTGCCCGGGTCACGCTGACTATGTTAAAAACATGATTACAGGTGCTGCTCAGATGGACGGTGCTATCCTTGTTGTAGCTGCAACTGACGGTGCTATGCCTCAGACTCGTGAACACATCTTGTTAGCTCGTCAGGTTGGTGTTCCTAACTTGGTTGTATTCCTTAACAAATGTGATATGGTTGATGATCCGGAATTGTTAGAATTGGTTGAAATGGAAGTTAGAGAACTTCTTTCTTCTTACGAATTTGACGGCGACAATATCCCGTTCATCCACGGTTCAGCTTTGAAAGCTCTTGAAGCAGCTCAAGCTAACCCGAAAATAGCTCGTGGTGAAGACAAATGGGTTGACAAAATTTGGGAATTGATGGATGCTATCGATTCTTACTTCCCGACACCTGTTCGTGATTTGGACAAACCGTTCTTGATGCCTGTTGAAGACGTATTCTCTATCACAGGTCGTGGTACTGTTGCTACAGGCCGTGTAGAACGTGGTGTTGTTAAAGTTGGTGATGAAGTTGAAATCGTTGGTTTAGGCGAAACTAAGAAAACAACTGTTACCGGTGTTGAAATGTTCAGAAAATCTCTTGACCAAGGTCAAGCAGGTGACAACATTGGTGCATTGCTTCGTGGTATCGACAAAACTGATATTCAGCGTGGTCAAGTACTTGCTAAACCTGGTACAATTCACCCGCATACTAAATTTACAGCTAACGTTTATGTATTGACTAAAGAAGAAGGCGGACGTCATACACCGTTCTTCCCTGGTTACAGACCTCAGTTCTATATCAGAACAACTGACGTAACTGGTTCAATCAAATTCGACGGTCAAATGGTTATGCCTGGTGACAACGTTGTAATGGAAGTTGAACTTATCGCTCCTGTTGCTATTGAAGAAGGTATGAGATTCGCTATCAGAGAAGGCGGTCATACAGTTGGTGCAGGTGTTGTTGATAAAATTATTGAATAATAAGATTAACAACTATAATTAAAAAAATGAGCCTGGAAACAGGCTCATTTTTTTGTTGAAAAACAAAAAAATATCTGTTATAATAAACATGTTGCACAAAAAGAGGTCAGATTTATGAAAAAGATTGTAAAGAATTGTAATTTCGGGGGGGGGGCACTCCTGAGCTAGAGAAAAGGCAAGAGGTCAGGAAGTCAAGCTATTTAAAGCTCGTAAGATATTATGGTACTAAGAAGTATCGTAAAATTTTCCTTCTCCCTGTGAGAGTGGGAGCAGAGAAAATTGCTTCACGCTTTACTCATCACCATTCATTAAAAAAGAAAGCCGCCTTTACACTCGCTGAAATATTAATTACCCTCGGCATCATAGGTGTGGTTGCTGCGATGACTATTCCTTCTGTTGTTAATAATTACAGAAAGCATGTTGTTGAAACCTCCTTAAAAAAATATTATAGTATTTTAAATCAGGCTATTCAGCGTTCGGAGGCTGATAACGGACCTGCAATAAATTGGGAGTGGCAGCTTACAAATAATCCGGAGAAAACTGAAAAATTTTTTCAAAAATATTTTGCACCTTACTTGTCAATTGTTGATAGACAAATAAATGTTCATGCTGACACGGATAAACTTTATTATAAAATTTATGCTGCAGATGGTGAAGGACCTTTGTGGGATTTTAATAATACTGACAATATGCCATGGATTCAGCTTTCTGATGGCGGCGCAGTTATGCTTTCTATGTGGGGACTACAAGATATAGTTTTGGGAAATTTTTCTTTTATTTTGCCGACAGGTGCTAAACCTTCTCATTTGATAGAAGGAAAAGATGTATTTTCATTCAGCATAAGCATATCTACCGATAAAACCGCTGTTTCTGTTTTCCCGAGAACTTACAGAAACTGGACCTGTACATATATTCAAAACAATTTGGATACTTTCATTGATCGGTGCAAAAGTGTTAATTACAGCGGAGAAGGAGTTTACCCGTCTCATTATTGTGCTGCACTTATTTATTGCAACGGATGGAAAATTCCTGATTATTATCCGGTTAAAATTTAATATTCAATACCCTTGCGGGCAGCAATACCAGTATCCCAGTAATGTTTAACAGGTTGAATTTCAGATACAAGATGCGCTATATCAATAATTTTTTGATTAGCGTTTCTGCCTGTTAATACAATTTCCATTTCTTCTGGTTTGTTTTTTAGAACCTCAACAACTTCATCAACATCAATAAAGCCTAAGTCTATTGCAATATTTGCTTCATCAAGGATTATAAGGTTGTATTCGTCGTTTTTGATTGCTTTTTTAGCCAATTCCCACCCTTTTTTGATTTCTTTTTCATCATTTTTATTTTTGTTGTCGGAATATACAATTCTGTCCAAACCAGCTTGAATTATAGTCAGATTTTGTGATATTTGCGGTGATAAATTCCTAAAAGAATTTAACTCACCATAATCATCCCCGCCCTTTGTAAACATTATAATGAGAACTTTCCAGCACCGCCCTAAAGCTCTCATTGCAAGTCCCAGTGATGCAGTAGTTTTGCCTTTGCCATTTCCGGTATAAACCTGTATATATCCGTGTTTTGCCCAATTAGGATTTATTAATTCATTGTTGCAAAAGTCTTTCATATTTTTATTATATACTAAAATTATGGATAATAAAACAGACTTAAGAGTAAAAGCAAAACTTATACGAAAAGGGCTTGATATTGAGGGGACAAGTTTAAATATTGTACAGCAAATCAGGCAAAATAAGATTTACCGGCAGGCCCGAAATGTTATGCTTTTTTATCCGAAAAAATATGAAATAAATTTACTTTCTCTTTTAGATGACAATAAAAACTTTTATCTGCCAAAAGTTTTTGGAAGTGAAATTCTTGTTTGTCCTTTTAAAAAAGGTGATGAGCTGGAACTTTCAGATTTTTATATACAAGAACCATGTTCAAATCCTGTTAATCCTCAAATTCTTGATCTTATATTTGTTCCGGCATTAATGGCTGACAAAGAAGGATACAGACTGGGTTACGGAGGCGGTTTTTATGACAGGTTTCTTTCACGGTATAAAAATTTTAAGACAATTTTGCCTATTTCTTCAAAACTTGTCATTGAAAAATTACCGCATGATGTTTTTGATTGCAGAGTTGACTCTGTTATTTCATGGTAAAAAGGAGTCCGCATTAAACGAACTCCTTATAAAGGTTAGTCAAGGATAGGGGTTGGGGTTGTTAAATCCTTAATTAATATTCAGGCTTAAATAATTTTATAGCTTCCTGTTCGGCCTGTTTGACCGATTGATATTCCTGTTCCACCATTTGTAGCTGTGTTTCTATTTTAGCTTTTTCCGCCTGAATTTGTTTTTCCTGTTCATTTAACAGTTTTGCCTCTTGTTTGCCTACTTGTTCTCTGGCTTGCGTGTATAAACTTTTAAATATCCATTGCTGATACATTGCCTGATACTGTGGGTTTGGCATTTGCTGCATTTGAGTTGCAATCATAGGCTGCATCATTGCCATGTTTTGTTGGGCGCTCATCAATGCATTATTGTGGGCATATTGCATATACATCATTTGCCTGCCGAACATTGATCCCGGAGTATTCATCATATCACTCATTGATACTGACCCGTCAGCTATATTTGCGGAATATTGCTGCATATCAGATAATTTTTTCGTCAGTTCCAACAGACGATATTGCAAATCGTTCCGCTGATGATTCAGTTGTAATTTTCGATATGCAAAAACTAACATATCATTTACTCCTACCTAAGTTTTATAACTAACCTTTTTTTAACCTACAATTATATAAAAACATGCAACTATAAGAAATTGCATGTTTTTGGCCTATTTGTTAAGTTTTGTAAATTAATTATTTATTATTCTTAGTAATAACTTTATCAATAAGCCCGTATTCCAAGGCTTGTTGGGCTGTTAAGAAGTGATCGCGTTCACAGTCTTCTTTAACTTTTTCAACAGGCTGGCCAGAATTTTCTGCGATAATTCCTATGAGCATATCTTTCATTCTTAAAATTTCTTTGGCTTCTATTTCAATATCGGTAGCCTGACCTTTAGCACCTCCTAAAGGCTGGTGAATCATTACCCTTGCATTTGGAAGAGCCATTCGTTTTCCTTTAGTCCCTGAACAGAGAAGAAATGCTCCCATTGAAGCAGCATCACCAAGACATATTGTTGAAACATCAGATTTGATAAGCTGCATTGTATCATAAATTGCCATACCTGCGGTTATTACACCACCCGGGCTGTTTATATAAAGCATAATATCTTTTTCGGAATTTTCGCTGTCAAGCAAAAGAAGCTGTGCAACAATTGAATTCGCCACATCATCATCAATTTCTGTTCCTAAAAATATTATTCTTTCTCTCAATAATCTTGAAAAGATATCAAAAGAACGTTCACCGCGTGATGAAGCTTCTATAACCGTAGGGACATAGCCCATAATTTTCATGTAAGTTTGCTGATCCATATTTGCTCTCCTATATAATAAGTATATTATAGTATAAAAATAAATAAATACATCATAAATATTATCTCAGAGGACATACTCCAGGATTATAAGCCATTACAGTGTACTTTGCGCACTTAAGATAAAAATAATCCGGCATTTAGCAAAAAACAATCA
Organism: uncultured bacterium; assembly: GCA_949296425.1. Lineage (GTDB taxonomy): Bacteria > Cyanobacteriota > Vampirovibrionia > Gastranaerophilales > Gastranaerophilaceae > Stercorousia. The sequence continues at coordinate 46,152 of CASFPN010000016.1, read as the reverse complement.
ATGTTTGCTAAACAACAAGCCGGCTTTGTTATTATTATGATTATAATAATTATTTTTTATGTTAACAAATGTAACGAAATCTGCTTTTGCTGAAATCGTAAATACCTAAATTTGTTTATATATATAAGATAACAAAAGAAGAGAGGCGAGAACGATGGCTATTTCAAATATTCATGAAACATTGTTACTTTACACTAAACAAAAATCTTTAATCAATGAAAAATTGTCTACAGTTATGATGAATCTGCTTAATTCATCCAAGCAAACAGCTGAAAATCAGGCAAAATACAATGATCAGCTGGACGAGATTTATTACAATTATTATGAACAAGACCCTGAAACTTATGAATTGTTGACAGAAAGATGCCAGCAGGAGCATGAACTTGATCTGGCTAATATTAACTCCTGGGAAGAAGAACTTGAACTTGAGAAAAATAACCTTGAAACACAGTTGAATGAAGTTAACACATTTGAAAGTTCTTGGACAAAATTACTTCAAACCAACATTAAAAACGACTTCTCATACGGCGGAGCTCAACAATAAGCATTAAATTAATATAACAATGATAAAAAAGCAGTTTTATACTGCTTTTTTGTTGTATTATAAATATATGCTTGAAAACGGAGAAAAATTAGGTGCTTTTGTTGTTCCAACCGGTATTGGTGCTTCAATTGGAGGTTATGCTGGCGATGCAAGTCCTTATGCAAGAAAATTTGCAAAAGAGTCAAAACTTATTGTCAATCCTAATGTTGTAAATGCAGGAGGTTTTTCTGGGATTAATAACAATATGCTTTATGTTGAAGGTTATTCCCTGGATGAATTTTTTAAAGGTAATATTAATTTGAAGCCTTCAATGGATAATAAAATAGGAGTTGTATTTGACAGGGCAATACCTCGCGATGTTTTGAATATACATATTAATACAATAAATGCAGTTAAAGCTGTATACGGTATTGATATTCAAGATTTTACAATGACCGATTGCGAGGTTGGAGTCGGTTTTAATATCGAAAACAGCGGTATTTCAACCGGATATGTCCGGAATATTAATACATTGAAATCTGCCTGTGAAAAACTTTTACAGCAAGGATGTAATGCTGTAGCAATAGTATGTATGTTTGATGATCCGCAGGATGAAAATCCTGATTATGCAAACGGTATAGGAACAGATCCTGTCGGAGGTGTTGAAGCTGTTTTATCTCATTATATTTCAAAAGAATTAAAGGTTCCATGTGCACATTCTCCGGCTTTTGCCGATTATCGGATTTATTCTGATTTGGTTGACGGACGTGTGGCATCTGAGTATATTACTCCTACTTTTTTGCCGTGTATTTTGCTCGGTTTAAATAACGCCCCTTTATTTACTAATAACGGAGGTATAAGCATAGATAATCTCGATTATCTTGTAATGCCTTATGATTCTTTAGGTTGTGCCCCTGTTTTTGAATGTATTAAACGTGATATAAAGGTTTTTGCCGTAAAGGAGAATGTTACAGCTCTGAATATTACTCCCGATAAAATTAGCGGTAAAATTATTGAGATGCCGGATTATGATACATGTTTAAAGTCTGTTAAAGATTTATAATTTCGGGAAGTTCGTCCAATTTGTAAAATAATGCGGAGGCTGTTTTAAAATTTTCAGGATTAGAGCTGACATAAAATTTTTCGTATTCAAATTTATTGTTTAACAAATTTAAATTTGTTAAATCTTCTTTGATATTTTTTGCAAAATATAAAGACGGGTCTATAAATTTGTTTTCCGGCATGAATTTTTTCAGAACACTCATTAAATATGGGTAATGTGTACAGGCAAGAACTATTTTGTCAGGAGCAAAATTGTTCATTATATCAAGAATTTCTTCAATCTGTATAATACTTTGCGGTTGAGTAATTCTGTGTTCTTCAACAATTCTTACCCAATTGGGGGCTGCAAGTTCAAATACCTGCATATTTTTATTATATTTGAAAATTTCTTTTGAATAACTGTGAGAGTTTATTGTTGCCGGAGTTGCGATTATTCCCAGTTTATTTACTCCTTCAAGTTTTGCAAGAGTCGAACATACGGATTGAATAATCGGATAAATTTTAAAGTTATAGTTATCTTTTAGTTTTTCATAAGTTATTGCTGATGTTGTGTTGCAGGCCATTACTACAGCTTTGGCATTTTTGCTTTCAAAAAATTTGAAAATTTTGTCCGCGAATTCAATAAGTTGAGCTTCTGTTTTTTCTCCGTATGGCATATTTTGGGTATCGCCGAAGTAAAGATAGTTTTCGTCAGGAAGAAGCTTTTTAACTTTTTCAAATACTGTCAGTCCGCCTACTCCGGAATCAAAAAATGCTATGGGGTTATTATTTATACTGTTTAAAATAATCCTGTACTCCGTCTGCTATTGCTTTGGCTGTAGCCTGTTTGCGTTTTTCTCCGACAAGCTGGCTTCTCTCTGAGCTGTTTGAAATAAATCCTATTTCAACAAGAATTGCCGGAGATGTTGTATGATTTATAACATAAAATTTCGATTTAAACAAGCCGCGGTTTGGCGACTGTACTGCACTTGCAAGAGAAGAATGAACTGTTTGGGCAAGCGAAATACTTTCCTGATGATAGTAATGCGTTTCTACTCCGGTTATTTCCGGCCTTACACTTGAATTTACGTGAATACTTACAAAGATATCAGGTTGATAATTCTCGCTTATGGATACTCTGTCCTGCAGAGAAACATAAATATCATCATCTCTAGTCATCATTACGCTGTAACCTTTTTTCCTCAAAAGTTTTTCAACACGTTTTGCAACATCAAGGGTTATATCTTTTTCATGAATGCCGCCTCCTATAGCGCCTACATCTTTGCCGCCGTGACCTGCATCAATTACCACTTTTTTAGTGGCGTTTCCATGTTCTGTCGGAACAACAGGATTTAAGATAATTGACTGTACAGGATTTTCGGCTTTCTTTTTGGATTCTTTTATTTTTATTTTTAAACTTCTGCCGTCAGCTCCGAGATATGTACTTACAATCGCATCCTGTTCAATCGGAATTGTAAGTTTAAGACCTATTTTAGGCATTAAATCTATATATGCATCTTCAAATAATGTACCTTTGTATGCGGCCTTGAAATTTTCATCATTATATTTTGAAACATTGTAAAGATAAAAAATAATTTTGTCATTATACCTGTCAAGTCCGTGAACAATAGGTGAATCGAACTTTAAAATCATTGATTCAGTTAGCGAATCTATTTTTTCTTTGTTGTATGCAATTGCATTACTTGATGTATTGTATAAGGTTGAATTATTTATTTTCTGATAATTTGCGAGAATAAGCGACTGGTTATCGCTGGAATATATAGGGATATATTCCTTTACAGCATCTGTTGTTATAACAATTCTTGCTTTGTTTACGGAAAATTGTCCGACTTTAACAGTTTCTGTTTCACTTATTCTGTATTCCTTATTTCGAATTTTCATGTCAACAAGAGTGTTTGGAAGATCATAGATAATTCTTGTAGGATTGGCAAGAATCATAGGCCGCTCTATTGTAACAGAGCCAAAACCGTTTATTAGAACGGAATTTTGTTTTGGAGTAATATTATTCAAATAATATTTGGTGTTTAATTTGAGTTCTTTTTTTTCAAAAAATTGTTCGGCTTGTTCATTAAAAGCCTCCTGAATTTGTCCGACTATATTGTCACCTGATGGTTCTACTGGCATTGTAATTGTCATATATTCATAAAAATCACTTGATGACGAATGTTCATCTCTGAATGTGTTATGAAAATATTCATTGTCGCACATTTCATCGTTTTTCAGCTTAATAATAATATTATTTTTCAGCCTTAAAATTTTTATACTGTCAGGGTTAAAACCGTTTTCATAGTACAACACTACTCTGACAGTATCAGGATTTGTTGAGAACTGGTTGATTTTTACTTCTTTTATAGGCCCTGTTTTTACCACCCAATCTTGTTTGGGAAACGTAATTATTGATGAAGGTATGTCAAAATATACTCGGGAAGGGTTCTGCATTTTTACGGGTTTTATTTCCTGTAATACATTCCCTGTTTCGGTATCCTGAGCTGATAGTACAATAATAGAATTTGAAGTATCGAAATTCGCATCTGTAAACTTATACACCTGAGCGGCACAAGCTTGTTGGACAAATGTAAATAAAGCAATTACAATTATTGATAATAATATAAAAATTTTCTTCATAAATCTAATCTCACTTTTATTATATAACGAGTAAGATTAGCTATCAAATTGTAACGATTTATTCATCGAGCAGATGGCTTACAACTGCAATATAAACAGCATGAGTTCTGTTTTTTGCATTAAGTTTTCTGATTATTGCACTAATGTGTGCTTTGACAGTGTGAGTACTCACATAGATAATTTTACTTATTTGCGCATACCTGTAACCTTGTGTAATAAGTCTTAGAATAGTTTTTTCTCTTTTTGTTAATTGTTGCATATTTTTACCTCTCATATAGAGGTTAACATATTTAATTTTTAAAACATTAATTTTATTGCCGTTTTTTAAATCTTTACAAAAAACTTGAAAAAAAATCTTTTTTTGTTAATATAAAAGTTGCTGATAGCTGTTTGGTGCGCCCGTAGCTCAGCTGGATAGAGCGTTTGGCTACGAACCAAAAGGTCGGGAGTTCGAATCTCTTCGGGCGTAAGATTTAAAAAAGTGTTTCAAAATAGTATTGAAACACTTTTTGTTTTTTCAGTAAAGTTAATTACATTTAAAGTACAGTTTGCTTTTAAAGTTATCATATGTAAATCATGATTAATACCCTGACAACACTAATTTATAACCGTCGGAAGCTGCTTGATATTGTATTCTTAAATTTCATAATATTTATCTCGGTATTCAGTAACACTTTGTGCTTTATCTAAGTCTTTAAATATTTTCATTCTAGAGGATAAGTATTTTATGTTACTAGGAATCTCGTCTGTGCCCGATTTTACTGTTGTAAGTGATGAAATAATCAAACTGTCTGTACAATATAATCAAACCATGTGTTCTTTTACAGTTAACAAAATCAAATAATTAATATATTATCTTTTACTAGCAAAAAATTTTTTTTACGGATTTTATTCAAATATGAAGGAGTATAAAAATGAATAACACAATTGATAACAATATATCATTTACTGGTAAATATGGCTTGTTAAAAAGAGCCCGCAGAATTTGTCGTGACAGAGCAGTATCAATTCTGTCTATGAGATCAGAAGATATTACCCCTTTGACTAAAAGGGCTTCAATAAAAAAAATAAATTTTATGAATTATTTAGTTGACAGTTATAATAATCATAATTTTGAAAGAAACCTGCAGGACAGGGAAAATCCGAATTTTGTTATTAATATTTTTAAGAAAATAAGACGCCCCCGTCCAATTCATGAATATATAATTCATCATTTCAGCAGCTCTTTTAAATTTTTGGACAGGATTTTAACAAATTTCGGTAACAGCAAAAAACGTCTTAACTTTGTGAAAAGAATTTACGAGGAAATTTTTCACAGTAATGTAAACGCTAATCAAGATTTGATTGCAGATTTATTAGAGTCCCCTAATAGCAAAGAGTATATAAGACATTTTAAAAAATATAGATCATATCTTATTTTAAATAAAGATAATCAAGGGGTTGTAAAACAGCTTGATGATATGTATGAATCAGGAACTTTTTACGGGCATTTATATGATAAAACTTTGAGAAATAAAAGAATCAGACAAAATTTCCCATTGCCGCAAACTGACATTTTGAATGCGGAAAACTTTATTATTTATTATTCTCCGGAAAACGAAAATTTGCTTCGCTGTATTTCCGAAAATTTCCATTTGTCTTTAAATATGCTGCAGAACGGTAATGATGCAGATATTATGAATATTATCAGAACTACGTCAAAAGAAAATGCTAAATTAAGACTTGCGCTTGTTCAGGCTGTAAAAAATTCTGTATACAAATTTTCATCTGATAAAACTAATATTCAGATTTCAGAACTCAGCAGATTATTTGACAGAATTGACAATGACAAAAACGCAAAACGCTTTCTTGCTAAATCATTGGCAGAGTTGGAAGCTTCAGGATTAACTCCTAAAGAAATAAATGAAATTCTGGATAATGTTCCTTCAAAAAAATTAAATATATTCCGGAAAAATGCTTTTCGAATTATTTCTTTAGTTGCTCCGGAAAAAAGGATTGAAACCCTGAATTCACAAATAAAAAATCCTCTGTTTGAAACAGCAAGTATAAAATTATTAAGAAAAGAAAAAGAAAAATATTACGGTAAAGACAGAACCCGATTTATCCGCCATATGGTTGTAAGAATAAGGAATTTCTTTGATATTATCCGCGATAAACTTACAAAGGACACGCCGTTTGTCCCTGTTAAAAAAAATGATACAAGAATAGCACCTAAAGTCGAACCAAAAGTCGAATCGAAAGTTGAGCCAAATGTTATTTCCCGGCAAAATGAAATAAAACCGGCAAGGGACAGAAAATCAGAAAGAAATGCTGTTATTGAAAATATTTTGTCTTTTATTACCAAAAAACTTGGTGCAAAAACATTTGATAGACAAAAATCTGTTTTTGCAGCTGGTGCTACAAAAATACGTCTGGGGATGCTTCCTGAAATTTTCGATTCAGTAGCTGATACAAGAAAAGCTGATAGGGCTGTAGGAAAGTTGAGAAGCAATTCTTCAAATATTGATGTGCTTGCTCTTTATACAAGAATTAATGGAAATAACAGAAAACTTGTTAACTATTTGCTAAAAAAACGTAATGCAGATAACACTCGTATGTTTGAAATTAAAGATATAATAGCAATTATAGATAAGGCCGAAGCTAGAATTGCAGCTGAAAAAAAAGCTAATCCGCAATATAGAGCTGTTGATGCAAGAAGATATTATAATCATCTTTATGAAGCAAAAGTGCAACAATACGGAAAACTTACAAGACAAAAATATAAAAGCGCAAAAGTTTAGTTCATTATGCCTTTAAGGTATATTAACCATAAATTATAAGTATTTGCTATTTTTTACAATATATGATAATTATTTTTATTATATTTCAGGTTAAATTATGGCAGATATAGATACGTTTTTAAAATTTATGCAAACCAGACACAGTGTAAAAAAAATATTTGTATTATTTATGGCTGTTATAATCTTACAAACAAATTCTGTGTTTGCTCGGACAATTAATCAAGGAGATAAAAACATGTCAAGAACAGATATTTGTAAGAAGAATTATAAAGAGTTATTTAAAGGTGAAGCACTTCCTTCAACCGGTGATGATCCTGAAATGATGGCAATTTTGCAAAAATATATTTTTGGAGAAGTGTTTACAGTTGGTGAACTTGATATTAAAACAAGAGAGATGCTGACAGTAACCTCTTTGGCTGTCCAGCAGACTTTGCCGCAGTTAAAAGCGCATATTAATGCGGCTTTAAATGTAGGGGTTGAGCCTGTTGAATTAAGAGAAGCAATTTATCAACTTGCTCCGTTTATAGGTTTCCCGAAAACTCTAAATGCATTGAACATTCTTAATGAAGTTTTTAAAGAAAGAGGTGTTAAAACACCATTGAAATCAACAGTGACAGTTTCGGAAGAAGAAAGATTTATAAAAGGAGAGGCAATTCAAAAACCACTTTATGGTCAGGAAATAGAAGAGTCAATGAAAGGACTCCCGGAAAATATGGGTGCTAATGTTTCAAAATTTTTAACAGAAGTTTGTTTCGGAGATTTTTATTCCCGTGACGGTTTAGATTTAAAAACTAGAGAATTATTAGTTATAAGTATTCTTGTTACAACAGGTGATACAGCGGTTTTGAAAAGTCACATAAAAGGAAATTTGAAAGCAGGAAACACAAAAGAGACTATAACAGCAGCTATTATCCAATGTCTTCCTTATGTTGGTTTCCCTAATACTCTTGCGGCACTAAGAACAGCCAAAGAAGTTTTTGCTAAATAAAAACAGGAGGTTTTGTGTACACAATAAAGGAAGTCGCGATCAAAACAGGAGTATCAGAGCATACTGTAAGATACTGGGCAAAAAGTGGTTTTTTCCCTTTTATAAAACGCAGTGAAAGTAATGTAAGACTGTTTGAGGACAGTGACTTGGAATGGGTAAAAATAGTAAAATGCCTTAGATTGGTTGGTATGGATTCCAAATCAGTAAAAAAATATATAGATCTTTGCGTGATAGGTGATTCCACCATAAAAGAAAGATTTCAAATAATAACAGATACAAGATTAAAAACTCAAGAGAAAATAAAGGAACTTACTGAACAACTGTCTTTACTGGAATATAAAGAAAATTTTTATGATAATATAATAAAATATAACCTTCAGGACAGTTGGAATCCTATGAACAAATCTCACGATAAAGTATGAAAAATTGTATAAATATTAAAATAAAATTTTAACAAAAAGGTTGCAATTTAAAATTTAGCGTTACATAATGAAATGTAAAATAAAAATCGCGGGATGGAGCAGTCTGGTAGCTCGTCGGGCTCATAACCCGAAGGTCGTTGGTTCAAATCCAGCTCCCGCAACCAATTATTTTTAAAGGGTTTCAGCCAATTTGCTGAACCCTTTTTTAGTGTAAAAATAAGCAAAAGTTGCAAAAAAGTTGCAAAGAAATTAAAAGAGGTAAATAATGATTGATATTGATAATAAATATGACTGTTTTATATCACATGCATCCGAGGATAAGGATGATTTTGTGCGTGAATTAGCTAATAATCTTAAAAAAGCTGGTTTAAATGTTTGGTATGATGAATTTGAACTATTATGGGGAGATAGTTTAAGAGAGTCAATAGATTTTGGGCTTGCAAATTCTGTAGCAGGAATCGTCGTATTAAGTCATAATTTTTTTAATAAAGATTGGCCTAAAACAGAACTTGACGGGCTTGTTGCTAAAAAGAATAGTTCTGGTAAAAACTTGATAATTCCTATTTGGCACAAAATTACACAAAAAGAAATATGCGATAAATCTCCAATTTTAGCAGGTCTTTTGGCTGGTAAATCAGACATGGAAATGAGTGAAATATGTAAAAATGTTAAATTAAAAATTAATAAAATAAAAGGTTTAGAATCAGAAAAAATTCCTATAGGTAATAACGAAAATGTAATAAAAAATGATGAAACAAATACTTTTCTAAAACAAACAAAAGAATTTATGCTTGAACATATTAGAGATTTTAATTATGATGTTGGTCATGCTATTAATTGGCGTAGTGTTATGTTTTTGTTAATGAAACAACCTCCGCATATAAAAAAATATTTACAAGAAACTGTTAATTTGCTCGTAAATGAAGGTGTTTTAGAGGAAAATAATGGTAATCATTTCTTGACAGAAAAGGGCTATAATTTGGTATATAACTAAACTACGTCCCAAACATTTTAACATTTTCTTTTTGCTCAATAGTTTGAGTTACGATATTATTCAGCAAGTTAACACACTTGTCATTAACTTCTGGCAAGAGGTGTGTGTATAAATCCATAGTCATAGTTATTGATGAATGGCCAAGCTGATATTGAACATATTTCATTGGTGCTCCATTAGCAAGGAGTAAACTTGCATAAGTGTGTCTTAAATCGTGAAATCTTATTTTATCGATTCCTGCTCGATTTAAAGCAGTTAAGAACCTTCTTTTTAACATATTTTCAGCACTTTGATAATTACCTTCATTATTTGGAAATACTAAATTATATTCACTATTCGGACAAGCTAATCGCCATTCTTTAAGAACTTTAGCTAATTCATCTGACATATCAATTATTCTTATCTTGCCAGTTTTAGGAGTTCCTAATTTGCCGTGCGTATAGTTTTTATCAATTGTAATTTTCTTTGTGACCCAATTTATAGAATCCCAGGTTAAAGCCATTAACTCACCTTGTCTCATGCCGGTAAATATGGCAGTGAATAAAAGGGGATAAAAATCGGGATAAATCTTTTTAGTTTTAGAAAGTAGTGCTTGAACTTCTTCTGTACATAAAGCTCGAATCTTTTTATTCTTTACTTCTTTGAGGGATTTTACACGAGCAAGAGGGTTTCTTACAGCAATATCGCTATCAATCATAAAATTATAAATTGCACTTATGAATTTAATGTATTTATTTACAGTTGCATTTACTCTGCCTTTGTCCTGCATATATTTCATAAATTCTTTAATAAGAATAGGGCTGATTTCATTTATGTTTAAGTTCCCAAAAAATGGAACAATTACATTATTTAAGTAGCCTTGATAAGTTTGATAGGTTGAGGGCTTGCAGTTTGTACTTGCGTGAAGCCTTAAATAAAGGTCTCCAGCTTCTTTTATCGTTGTTTTTTTGTTTATAGGGTTAATACCTTTATTCAATTCTTCAAAGCGTTTTGCCTGTGCTCTTTCAGCTTCTGCTTTGGTTTTAAAACCTTTTTTTGTTTTTCTTTTGCCTTTCAGGTCTTTGTAATCAAATTCCCATTTGCCTGTTTTCGGGTCTTTTCTTATTGAATCAATCATATTGTCAAACTTTCTTTTAATTTTAATTTAACGTGTTTTAGTGGATTTGTAAGCCCTTTCGCTAACTTTTGCTAACTTATTTTCCCCTAAGGGGCGAGCACCGTACCAACGAGGCGGCACGGTGCTCACGGAGCCATGCTTTTATCAGGCTGTGTCTTGAATCGTATTAGATTTAATAAATTCTTCCAGAATTTCCGCTGAAAAGAGGACTCTTGAACCTAGTTTGATATACTGAATTTCTTTTCTATGAACCCAGCGATAAAGAGTGCTAACTGATACTTGAAGATATCTAGCTGTATCCTGGACATTTAAGAGGTTATTCATTTATATCACCTCCCCAGCTCGATTAATTTCTTCATTACGTGCTGAGATGACAGAACTAATGTAATCAATACCTGAAACAGTATATGGAATTACGAGTGCACGTTGAGATTTACCCTTAAAATTTACAACTTCATATGAACATCCATATTTTTTAGCAGAATTCTTTATTTCTGCAATTTTAGGGATATATTCGCCTAATTCGCAGGTAGATTTTAATGTTTGTCTAAATGAAGGCATTATGGAGTTTAAATATATTGCCAACCCTTTAGAATTAAAGATGTAGTCTTGGTTAGTATTAAGTTTTGACTGTCTAAACATTTCTGTCAGAATTTCCATAAAAGTCAAGAAATGGTCTTTTGTTTCAGTAACTTCTGCATAATGAGCTAAATATTCAACTAAATTTTCTTGCATTTGTTGTATATCATTACTGCATTTTTCTTTATTCAAATTAGCTACATTAAACAGTAAATCTATTCCTGTCATTGCAACAGCTAAATTTTTCCTGCTTCTTGTGTCAATACTTAATGTTTTTGATTTCTTATCTATAATCTCAATTTTTTTGTCATTTAAATCAATAAGTTTCTTGATATATTCTGGATTGTTAAGATAAAATAAGATTTCAGGTAAAATCAGGCCAATTAAATTATCTCTAATTACATTGAATGGAATTGCCTTTTTGAAATCAAAGTTATCTTGCTTAAATTCACTAAAAATAAGTCTGGTCATTGTCTGTTCATTATTAGGCAGCAAATCATTTGATGTAAAGTGAATAGTTGCATTGATTGCTTTTAAATCTTGTTCTTGCCCGTAACCTTTCATTATTTTTCTTGGTGTGCGGTCATAAAAAGCTTTTATGTTTTCAGCAAACTGTCTTTTTATGTTGCTTTCAACTTCTGCATAAAGGAGTGGTGTTTTATTATAATGTTCCATATTATGCATGACATTTTTGCTGGTATCGTTACCGCCGCTTATAAAACTTGCATTGTAACCAAAAAGATTTGCTATTAATTCAAGAATATTGCTTTTACCACTTCTTGCTTCTCCGTGTCCGTAGCTTACAGGGTATGCTTTAAGCTGTTCATAAACTACGTCTACAAAGGGAGACATAATTGCATTACCAATAATCATAAATGGTTCTATACTGTTTTTATAAACCTCTAATGTGTTTCTTATGAGCGATGCTGCGAGAATATTTATTGAATCTGGTTTGTCTTTGAAATAATCCTTATAAAATTCTGCTGTTTCTTGCAGGTATTTGTATTTTGGATTTTTTAAATCAAGTAATTCCCTATTTGGTAAATTAGGAACTTTCATTCCTTTTGGCGGATTTAACGCTATTTCAATCTGACTATCAATCTTTAAAACACCTTGTTTTAAAGATGAATCTTTTTCAGCCTCAATTAATTTGTTTTCTTTGATATCATAACAGGCGTTGTTATATAGCCAGTAACTTTTATTATTAATTTGGGCAATAGCCGGATTTTCAAAGACATTTAAACTTCTTTTGCAAATTTTGTATTCTATGTATAAAACAGACTTTAATTCATCAGCTGTAAGACAGGAAAAATGAATACCTGTTGTTTTTAATTTTTCCATTATGTTTTCAGGTTTAGTTAGTTCATCAGCAGCCATAATTAAAGGTTTTGTAAGTTTACCGTCGAGCAAAGTTTGAAATTCAATTTTATGTAATTTTTCGACATCAAACTTAATGCTGCTACTAATAACGTTTCTTGTAACCTTAAAAATAAAATTAGATTTTCTTTTTAAGATAACACACTTATTCCTATTTGAAACACTGTAATAGCCATATTTAGTCGGATAAATACCTGTCGGCAGATTTGCAAGTTCATGAGGCACTTCATCGCTATTTGTGAAGGATTTTTGTTTATCAAAATCGTCATCAATATGAATATACTTTGATAACAAACTTTCCGGAACAAGTTTAATCCTTTTAGGCAGAATTGATTCATTAAAATTTGTTTCTTTTGCAAGATTGTACCAGTCTGCAAAATCTTTGAAAGATTTATTTTTTTTCATTTTCGATAAATGGCAAAGTTAATTCATAAACCGGAATGCCCAGTTCCAGTGCAATTTTTTTTGTGCTTGCTCTGCCAGTATTATCTCTATCAAGACAAAGAACAATTTTTTTAAATTTCTTTAGATAATCTATATTTTGTGATAATGCCTTCAATGTATTAGGCTCGCCGTTACTGGCAGTAATGATTGTATAATTATCAAGCAGTTCATTTTCCTGCAAATATTGAAACATTAAATGTCCATCTTTAAAGCCTGCCATTACTAAAAGGATTTTAGATGTTTTATAACCATGAATTAAACATAAAGTTTTTTTAGGGTCATCCGCATAACCTTTAGTTTTATGAGAATGCTTATAATTATGGTCATATCTAAATTCATAACCTATAAATTCGTTATCCACAGAATACATAGGAATTGTGAACCAATCCCCCTTATATAAACCTAAGCCTTTTTGTTTTATTGTAAAATCGCTATAACCTATATTTTTCAATAAATCTAATGCTTGAGGGGTTTCACTAAGCTCATTTTGCAATGCTTTCATTTGTTCCGGATTTGTCTCAATATTTGAAGTAGAAACTCTTTTTCTTGCATTCACATAATCTTGATAGAGTTTATTCAATTCTTTTGTGTGTTCTCCGCTAGCAAAACATGTAATATACCCTTTTCCTATGTTGATTTTTAAATGGTCACTATCACTATCTGCGCCTTCAGCTTTACAGAATGGGCAAGGATAAATCATCTCGCCGTTTTTAATTTCTTTTGGCTGACCAAATACAGCCAATACTTCTGATTCTACAAGTTCTCTTTTAAATGTTTTACCCATGATTTTTCTCCTTTCCTGGGTTTTAATTTGTATAACTTGTAAGCGCTTACATTCTCAATATAACGTTTTTAAATTTTAACCTCAACTCAATAAAGCACTTTTAAAACAAGTGTTTTAAGGCAAATCGGTCACAAAGAAATAAATACCTGCTATTAAAATACGAAATAAAGCTTTTGAAAAATAATGAAACTTACATAATAAATTTCTGTAAACTTTATTACTAATAAAAGCACAGATTTTAGCTAACTTAATAAAACTTAATATTTAATTATAAACAAAATTGATAAAATTAACTATAGCCTGGCTTTGCGTTCTCTAAACAGCCTTGCAGTCTGCCTGTTAATATCCGGATTTTGGGCACATTCATAGCAAAATAGAGCTCGTTTATTATAAGTTAAAAACTCTTTACTGCAGCTTTTTGAATGATTGTCACGTTTATATTTACATTTATTTTTATAAATTTCTCTAGCTTGTTCTTTATTATAAAGAGAAATAATTTCTTTTATTAGAATAATCATTTCTTCAAAATTATTGCTATCCTTTTCTAATATAGATTGTATTATATTTTTTAAATTAGCTGAGGAATGCGGTTTTGATAATCTGAAAAACTCATCAACAATATCATTTCCATATTTTTTGCACCATTCGGTTTTAATATACCTATAGTTTATTTCGACAGGTTCAAAACCTATATCATAATTGCTTTTTGTAAATTTATTATCTGTAATTTTCAAGTTGAAAATTAATTGAATTGTACCTAGATTCTTTGCTGTTTCAAATTCAAAAATACCGATATTTACGAATCTTTCTGCACAGCCTTTTTCTTTTAGTTCATTGAACAAATCATGCTCAATATGCCAGTTAAGATAGCTCAAGGGGTTATCAAAATTTATGATATATTTACCCTGTCTGTAATGTTTTAAAAATTCCCAAAGGTCATTAATGTTAAAATTAAAATATGTTAATAGGGTATAAAGTCCATTTATGTATGAAATGAAGTTTGTAGTATTATCTTTATTTAAATCATCATTTAACTTATTTTCAAGCATTTTTACGGTTGTTTTAAAATATTCATGTCCTTTTAAAGCAGCAATTATTCTTGCATATTTTTTATAGTGAGAGCTTAAATCAGGGCTATAACTAATAGTAATCGGGTAAGGTTTTTCTAATTTCTCAATTTGTTTTAGGGCAATCATAAATTCAAGTTCATTTAAACTATCAATAGAGTTAACAAGGTTTCTGATTAGCTCTAGGTTAGGTTCATTGATTTGGATATTTCCAATGGATTGTTCAGCAGATTTATACTTCTCTAACAATAAATACAAATTTTGCAACTCTTGTTTATAAGTTGAATTTTTAAAATCGTCATCAAAACCTGAATCAATAGAAATGAGTTTAAAATTCTTCATGCACAGCCCTTTCGCAAATAAATTATAGCATAAGAAATTTAAAATGCCATTAAAATTACAAAATTACGAAAATTACGTTAAAAATTAAAAATCGAAAAATAAAATTATAAAATTATAAAAATTATAAAAGTTATTTATAAAACAGCGTAATTTTTGTAACTTTGTAATTTTTTTTGAATAAAGATAACTGTAATCAAGCTAAGCTAAGATTATAATTGCTGTAAAAAATCGGTATCCTTCTCTATTTGCATAGGAAATCGAGGGACGCCGATATATAATGTGATAAAAATTTTGATTCATAAGTTATTTCATAATACAAGGAAAGGTTAAAGGGATAACAATACATCCGCCATCATCAGCACAGATTCTAAGATTAATAGTTAATTCTGCTTTTTGATTCCTCACATCAAAATTGTTTATAGAAATGCTGACAATTTCCTGATAACTAAACTTGCTATATATTTCATCATATTTTGATTTTTCAAAAACTTTTAGTTCTGGATAAGTGATAATTTCTGAAATATTGGCGTCTGCCAAACAAATTGATGAAGTCATACAAATTATCAAAAATCCGAAGATTAATTTTAAAAATTTATTCATAATAAACTCTTATATTTTTTTATTAAGATATTGCAAATCCCACAGTATAGATTTATTGAAATTACGAATATCTTCTAATAGAAATTCAAATCGATTTGGAACACCGGTTCTGTTTTTAATATCGTTTAATATAAAAAATTGTGCAATTTCTACTGTCAAATTGCAAAATAATATAATTGTTATTAAAATCAATAAAGCATTATTTTTTAGATATTCTTTCATATTGTACCTTTTATGTTAATATAATAGTTTGTTATTGATATTTCTTAAATTATTATTTATATTGTAAAGATTGTTATTCATTTGTATTTGATTTACTGCATTTATTGAATTTTGTATTGCCTGCTGTCTTAACATATTTTCTTGTACTTCAAGCTGCCTATCCTGTGCGGTTTTATTAATTTCTCTATTGGTTAAATTTATAAGACAAGCATTTTGCTCAGAAGCAGGATATGACATACAAACATCATAACTATTTTTAAATTCCGCTTTTCTTGCAAGCCAATAATTTGTAAAAGGCACAACTTCCGCATACCACTTTTTACTCATATTATTAATCATATTTTGCGGTATAGGTTCAATTCTTGCATTTACCGGGGCAATTTGTTTCCAATGAATTTCAAACTTATTCTGGACTTTTTCCGGCAGCACGAATTTTGCCCGAGGAATTTCTATTGTACTTTCTTCTTTGTTGTACTTAATTACTAGCTTTACTTTTGTACCTTCTTCACCGCGAATTAAATTTGTAACTTGATTAATATCAAGTTTTTTAACTTTCCGGTCATTTACAGAAATTATTTCAGCACCTTCGGGTAATCCATACTTTAAGGCCATAGAATTTGGAAATGTTTTCAAAACAAAAACTTTTTTATTATACGGGTCTTTTACAAGATTTGCACCTATACCGCAAATAGAAGTTTGTGCAAAGACAAAACTTTGCGAAATTACAACCATTAAAACAAGAAAAATTAATGCCTTTCTCATATTTACCTTTCTTAACCACGCATAGTATTAGTCTTTAAAGTCTTGATATACAAAAGGTTAACACATATAAGCGCACGGTCGGTTTGTTCCATTGATTTTATATTACCACGAAAATTGCAATATGAGTAAAAAAGATTTACAAAAGTTTGGCAAGAGATTAAAATTTCTAAGGCTTGATAAAGAATTAACCCAGCTTGAACTTGCTGAAATTCTGGATATGTCGCCTAATTTTATCGGAATGATTGAACGAGGTGAAAGAAATACAACAGTTGAAAATGTATTTAAAATCGCAAGAGCCTTAGGAATTAAACCTTCTAATCTCTTTGAGGAGCTTTAAGGTAAAAATAACGCATTGTTTTGGCAAAAAATAAATTTGCTTTCTTATGTTTATATGCGTATAACTAGCTGTTTTATGGATTCAATAGAGACGCAGTAACTAATTATTTTATGCTATTATTAAGATATGGATATTTTGATAGTTGGGAATGGTTTTGATTTAGCACATGGTTTAAAAACATCATATAGGGATTTTTTAAATTATTGTTATGAAAAACTTTATAAACCGAGATTTACATATGTTCCATCAGACCCTTACTATCAGAATTTATGGATAAAGCATTTTATAAATGTTCAAAGAAATATGGGTGATACTTGGATTGATGTAGAAAAAGAAATTTTTAGAGTTATTAAAATAGTTAAAAATCTAAGTATTCTAACAAATATTAACCAACTCAATATAAATCCACAGATTTTTACCATTGATTTTAATAATAATGTTTTTATATTTGATAACATTACTAATCATATGCAAGATTCTTATGGAACTTACTCCACGAATGAAAAAGCATATATTCGATTACAGCCTCATAATAACTTAACTTATAGTGTATATATTGCTAATTCTGCCGGTTTTATAAATTTTATGTACGACCAATTAAGGGATTTTTCAAAGTTATTTGAAGAATATTTACTTAATGAAGTTTTAGCAAATATAAATTGTGAATCACCTTATAAATTATCTCTTAAAACAATAGGTGTTGAACCTAATAACAAAGATGTTTATTTATTAAGTTTTAATTATACAGATACTTGTGAAAGATTATACAAACAAAAATTTAATACTTATTGCAATATTGAAAAATTTGAACCAATTTATGTACATGGAAAAGTTGGTCAATGTGAAAATTGTGACTTAGTATTAGGAACTCATAGTTTTGAAAATGAATACAAAGAGAATCCTACTTTAAACATTCCTCATGAATTTAATATTTTTAAGAAACATAACCAACGTCATAAATACAGCAATATAAATAAATATCAAGATTTATTACAAAAACTGAATCCTACGGATAAAAGAAAAAAGATAAAACCAGTTTTTCATATTATTGGACATTCGCTTGATGAAACAGACCATAAAATTTTAGCACATGTTCTTAATGCTAACAAAAATTCTATAATCAATATTTATTATCATAATGAAGAAGCCCAAACAAGGTTAATAAATAAAATTAATGAAATAATAGGTGAAGAAGAAGTAATGGCAAGAGTCAGATTTATATACCAACATGATAAAGAAAAGGGTATTTTAATCCCTAAAGATATAAATGAATAAATTTTAGGACGCCATAACTAATTGTTTAAAATATTCTCAATTTCATTGATTATATTAACAATTTTGCGCAAGATAAAATAATAATCAATATTATCTCGTAATTGTAATTCTTCATCTATCACACAAGAATCAGAAGCTAACGCACTAAGCCTAGCCAAGCATTTTGCCTCTAGTAATAGGTGCCCTATATTATTTAGCTTGTCTTGCAATACTTCTTCTCTATCTTCGTCTATATTTCCTTCTTCCATTACTTCCTCCTTTTTTAATTATTATGTCGTAGAAGAAAATGAATTTAAGCAATAGAAGTAAATTTGTTGCAAAAATTTGTAGATTGGCTACCTATTCTATTATTTTGTGGTAGTATTTATTCATGGTTTTTTATCAATGTTGGAATGCTATACTGTTAAAAATAAAAATAATTTTAAATGAGTATTCATCATTTGCAAATGTTTGTGATTTTATAATTCTATTACTAATAATACTTTTAATCATAAATATACTTTTTTCATTTGAAAAGAGACAAAATATGCTTGCTCAAAAACAAATAGATTTTTTTAAAAGTAATAAAAAATATTTAGAAAAAATATATATTGAATTAGGTGATACAAAAGAAATTTTACGATACTTTATTTATGGTGCTAAATGGAAATATAAAATAGTTTCTATATACAATTCTTTATTTGATAATCCAGATGGTAAAATTTTTAAAGATAATATTATAAATAGAAAGATTAAATTTTATATAAATCCTTACATTGCTACTTTTTTAGATTTAAAAAGTATTACATCTAAAATATATTCAAGTTTTTGCATAGTAAAAGATAGGAAGTTTAATGAAGATGTTTTTTGCAAAAAAGATGATAAAACCTATGAAAGATTTTATAATGCTGGCTATAGTTATAGTATAAAATTTGAGCTGATTAATAACTTTTTAAAAGCAATGCAATCAAATTGTATATTAATCAAAGGTTCTGCCGGTAATGGGAAAACTAACATACTATGTAATACGGTACAACACATTATAAAATTAAAGAATCCTTGTATATTTATCAACTCAAGAGATATCAATAAAAATGTAAAAGAATATATTTTCAATCAATTACAAGTTAATGAATTTTTAAAAATTAAGTTTTCATATAATCTCTTTTTAATTTTAAATACAATTTTAAAATTAAAAAGAGAAAACTTGTATATTGTAATAGATGCAATCAATGAAAATGACACTGAAATTTTTTATACAACAATGAATGATTTTATTGATTTCATAAAAAAATACAGTAATATTAAATTGCTTTTGTCGTGTCGTTCTGAGTATTTTGAAGATAGATATAATAAATTATTTAAAAATCAAAATGAATATATATTAACATATGAAATAAATCAACTGCATTATCCTAAAAGAATAAAGACTAGACTTTTTAATAATTATAAAAAAGAATTTTGTTTTAAGGGTGAAATCAGCAAAGAAGTGTTTTCTTACCTAATTCATTCTCTTTTATTAATGAGAATATTCTTTGAAGTGTATAGAAATTCTGACGAAAAAATAATATCTTTAAATAAATATAAAATTTATGCAGAATATATTAAATCGTTAAAAAATAATGTTAGCAACCCCGAATTATTTATAAATAAATTAGTAGAAAAAATGCTTGAAAAAAGAAAGTTTGATGAGATTTCAATAAATGATTTGAGCATTAGTGATGAAGAATTTATGACCTTCAAAAAATTTGCTGATGAAAACTTATTAATTAGCAGAACTATAAAAAAATATGAAGGGACATTGCCAGAAACAGAAGAAGAAGTTTTTTATTTTGTATTTGATGAACTTCGTGATTATTGTATTTCAAAATTCATAATAAAAAAGTGTTTAGATAATAAGGATTATGAATATACATTATTATATAACCTTGTCAATGATTTAATTATAAACAAAGATTCTCTATTAGAAGGAATTCTAAAATATTCTTATAATTATTTTAAGGAAACAAACAATTTTGATAATTGTTCAAAAATATTATCATTATTAAATACTAGGTTTTATGGAGAGGGTTATTCTAGAAAATTTGGTTTAAGTAATGAAAAATATGCTATGTTTGACAATTTTGGTTTAAGTATGATATTTGAAAACAATGAACAACTTTTAGATTGTGAATTAGATTTTATACAAAAGGTGATAAATGATAGTGATAAGTATGCATTATTATTTTTTGCAAATTATCTTATTAATTGTGATATTCGCAAATCTGCACACTCAATAGAGATATTGAATAAAATTCTATTGAATATTCAAGATATTAACATATTACAGCAGAAAATTGCTTTATACCTTGAAAATAATGAACATTGTAATAAATTGATTATGTATTTAGATAAAATAGAAAATGAAAGAAAAACTGCTTTATTAAAATATATAGCAATAATTGTTTTGAGTCAAAATGAAAATGATAAATTACCATCACTAAAAAATAAAGTTTACAACACAGATATTATTAGAAATATTGTAAATGAATGTCAATGCAAGACTCTTATAAAAAATGCGGAACAATTTTTAAAAGCAATAAATGTAGGTAACTCATGAAAAAGTTTTCAATTAAAATCGAAGATAATTTTTACTTTAACAGAATACCTTTTGTTACATCAAAATTTATATTTTTGTATAAATTAGGATTTACAAGAAACAGTTATATGTATAATACTTTTAAAAAAGTATATGATTTTTTCTGTAAAAACGCAATTAATCTACAAAGTGATTATAAAAAATACTATAAAAACGAATTCGATTCTTTCGAAAAATATTTAGAAATTAAGCATAATCTTACGTCTAAAGAAATCTTTAACTTAAATAATAAATATTCATGTTATAAAAATATTACAATGTGTTCAGATTGGAATGCACTAAATTTATTCTACGATGAAAGATGTATAGACTTTTTTTCTAAGTTCTTCGGTGGAAATTTTAATATTATGGTGACTGATTATGAAGATTAGAAATGGTTTTGTTACGAATAGTTCTTCAACTAATTTTATAATAATTTCTAAAAAAGAAATAACTGTGGAATTCCTTTTTGAAAAACTGGGATTTAAAAGAGGAACACCTTTTGCAGAAATGGGCTGGGAATTATGTAGTAACATTTTTTATCGACCAGACAATGATACTTTAAATTTCGAAGATATAAAAAAAGATTTTGGTACAAAAACGGCAAACAAATGGAAAAGTTTAACCCAAAGAGGCTATCATTCTTTGAGAGGACATACAAGTAGTGATGAGGATACACTAACAAGTTTTTTTACAATGGATTCTTTTGAGATTGAAGATAAAGATTTTTATGTAAATGGAAAGAATTGTATTTGGTAGTATGTTTATTTATAAAGATAAAAAATATAATTTTATTGAGTATTTTAACCCAGATAATGGTTTTTTAATAAGAAGTGATATTTTAGATAAAAGAGGAGAAAATCCTCAACAAAGGTCATATCCAGAGCTGTTAGATATTGGTATCATGGGGCAATGTCATATTGCAAAACTTGAAATATGCAAAAAAGCTGGAATTGACTGCTATCAACAAGCGAGTCTTAGAAATTCGTCAAATATGAGTATTAAGAATTACGAGAAAATTTTAATACAGTCTAAAGGTAAAACTTTTCAGATTGCACTAGGGGGAGCAGGTGACCCAAATAAACATGAAAATTTTGCAGAAATTTTAAAATTAACAAGAGAATATAATATTGTTCCAAACCTCACAACTAGTGGAATATATATGAGCGATGAAGAAATTGCACTTATGAAAAGATATTGTGGAGCATGTGCAATTTCATTCTATTCAAGATTAGATTCTAATAATAATGAAACAAATATAGAAACAATAGAAGCAATAAAAAGATTGGTTGATTCAAAATGTATTACAAATATTCATTTTGTTTTATCTAAAGAAACTATTAAAGAAGCTATAATAAGATTAGAAAATAATCTTTTCCCAAAAGGAATTAATGCAATAATATTTATTTTATACAAATCAGCAGGTTTTGGAAGCAAAAGCAAGATTTTAAATTTTAATAATATTCATTTTCTAAAATTTTTAAATATAATCAATGAAAATAAATTTAATTATCAAATAGGATTTGATACATGTTGTACACCTGCAATATTAAAAACTTGTTCAAATATCCCTATAGAATCTTTAGATTTTTGTGAAGCGGCTAGGTTTTCAATGTATATTGATGCTGAGATGAACGCATATCCTTGTTCTTTTGATTGTTCAAGTAAAAAGTGGTGTTTATCGCTAAAAAACATAACTATTCAAGAAGCTTGGGATTCAGAGCTATTTTCCTTGTTTAAAAACAAGTATTATAATTCTTGTATTAAAGAGTCATGTAAAAAGTTTTGTGGGGGAAAATGCGCATTAAACTTATGTCAAAGTATTTGTAAATAGTTTTGAATATCTTTTGACTAATAAGTAATCTAATTTAATCTTCTGTAAATAGTTGTTAATTGTTTTACTAATCAAATTTTCTATATTATAATTGGTCTATAAAAAGTTTCGAGAAGGAATTAAAATTAGACCAATGGATAGTGAGAATTTATTAACAGTTAATGATGTTGCTAAACGCTTAAAGGTAACAACGCAATATATAAGAAGTTTGATAAGAGAAAATAGTCTTAAAGCTACTATGATAGGCTCTCAATGGCTTATTGATAATAATGATTTAAATCAATACATTAAAGAAAATAATGTTGTAATTGAGCCAGACGACCATAAAAGAATTGCAAAAGATATTCCTGATATTGTTGCATTGAGCTTTTTTTCTGGAGCAATGGGGCTTGATATCGGTATGAAAAATGTAGGCATAAAAGCAATGCTTGCATGTGAATATAATAAGGCTTGCAGATTAACTATTGCAACAAATGAACCTGAAATGGCTTTAATTGGTGATATAGAAAAATATACGGCAAAAGAAATTTTAGAATATGCTGGTGTACCAAAAGGTAGAAAAGTAGATGTTATTTTTGGGGGGCCTCCTTGTCAAGCATTTAGCACAGCTGGAAATCGTTTAGGATTTGATGATTCGAGAGGTAATGTATTTTTAAAATACTTAGATATTGTAGGGGAAATAAAACCTACTTATGTTGTCATTGAGAACGTAAGAGGGTTATTGTCAGCCGAATATCCTTATAAAGATATTAAACAACCTATCAAGGGTGGTGCAATGCTTATTATTCTCGATAAGTTGAGAAGTTTTGGTTATAGTGTTTCTTTTAATTTGTATAATGCCGCTAATTTTGGGGCACCACAAATAAGAGAGCGTGTTGTTATAATTGCAAAATTAGGTGAGTGTAAAGTACCATATTTAAAACCGACAAATTCAAATGTCGAAATGTATGGTCTTGCTCCTTGGAGAACATTATCAAATGCGATAAATAACATACCAAAAGGCACAAAACATCATTATATTGAATTTCCAGAAAAAAGATTAAAATATTATCGTATGCTTAAAGAAGGTCAATATTGGAAAGATTTACCACCTGAAATACAAGTTGAAGCTATGGGGAAAAAGCTCCAATTAGGTGGCGGTAAAACAGGATTTTTACGTAGATTATCATTCAGTAAACCGTCACCTACACTTGTTACAAATCCTACAATGCCCGCGACAGACCTTGCACATCCGGTTGAAAACAGACCTCTTAGTGTAGAAGAATATGCAAGCATACAAGAATTCCCTAATGATTGGAAGATATGCGGCTCTATTCTTGACCAATATAAACAAATAGGTAATGCAGTTCCTATTAAGTTAGGTGAAGCAATAGGTAGAACTATACTTGATGATATGAATGGAAATAAATATGTAATCTTTAATTTTCCATTTTCTAGGTATAAACTGACGGATGAAGTATCCTGGGAAAAGGATATACGAAATAGAATAGAAAAAATAAGGAATAAGAATTCTACTTGTCAGACACAATCTGCTTATTTTCAGCAGCAACTTTGCTTACAAATGTAATATAATCTTGTTCTGATAAATTGCATTTTGGGGTAAAAGAATTATTTGAATTTATAATCTCATTTAAACTTTCCCATTTATAAGCAGGAAAACAAATTCCACCCTGTTTACTAGTGCCAAGTCGATACCACTTTTTAATTTCGGTACCCTCTCTTATAGCACTGCTTGAACTATTTTCTGTATTGTTTTTATTTTTAATTTGAAGATATACTAATCCATCTTCGCTACAGAAATCAACAGCTCTAATAATATTACCTTTACACCATAACCATCCGAATTTACGGATATTTATAGCAATATACTCTTCTAATAAATCACCCTGTATATTTTCTGCAGACATAAACAAATTATGATGACGTTCTTGTGCATTTGCTTCACTTTCACTAATACCGGTAGCAATTTCAACAAGTTTTTTAACTGCAGGGTCAGAACAAGAAGATTTGGGATTTGCAATATGCTTACTTGGAGTATTATTTTCAGCGTCTGAATAAGATTTTATCCACCTTTCGATATATCTTTCATAAGAAATGTCATTACCCAAATTTATTGAAGGGAATCTCTCTTTATCCCTTAATGCAATATTAAAAATAATATCTAAATCCTTTGAAACGTTATACACATCACGATATTTTTTGTATGCAGTTTCTAATTCTCTATTTGTTACATTAAAATCTGTAATTGTTTTCTTATTCGTTGCCATGTCTTTCATGGTATATCAAATAAGAACTTAGAGCAAGAATGTAAAGATTATTGCTCCAATTCGCTTAATTCTTCCCAATCATTTGGACTTCCGCTCCTTTTTAAATAACAGTGTCCACCATCGATTGCAACTTTACCGCAAGTGCAAAATTTAAAATCGTGTCTGCTTGTTGATTCTATTATGTCACCGCAATGTTTACACTTGATTCTATTTCTTATTATTTTTCTTTCCATTATAAAATCTCACAATATACAAATGAATTATATCGAGTAAGAATCTAGTGTAAGCTATTTTGTTGCAAAAGTTAGCGATTTATATTTTTCAAAAAATACAGAATTTTTCAATAACTCCGATTAAAGGAGGCTAAATAAGGGATTTACCCCTCCCCCGCCCTTGTGCAAAATCACAATTCTTCAATTTCCAATCTTTCCTTCGTTGTTATTTTAAGTAGGTAGTTATAAATCTATCCCAATACATTTACCCCAAGTTGCAAAAGAGTTGCAAAAAATCTGATAAATCAAAATTAAATCTGATAAAATTTGAGAATAAAATCTGCTCCAAATTCATGCACTGCAACAAACAGAGATAAATTCTGATAAATTGTGGTTACAGGTGAAAACCATTGCGAATAGGGCATTTATCTCCTCATAACCCGAAGGTCGTTGGTTCAAATCCAGCTCCCGCAACCATTTTCAAGGATGTGTTTAAAAATTATGTGTCATATATGTGGCATTTAAGATATGAAACACATCCTTTGTTTATGAATAAAATTCGTTTAAAATAAATGTATTTGAGCAGACATTTCAATTGTAGTTTTTGTCTAGTTTGATTTGTAAGGATAGATAGATTGTATTTTAAAGTCCGGTTTTTATTCTGAATTATTCAGGTTGCTTTACCACATTTACTCAATAACACTAAATTATAGCCGTCGGAAATTGGATAATATTGATTTTTTAATAGGTCGAAATGGGACTTTATTAGGACTAGAATCTACAAAAACACTTTTAAATTTGCCTAATGTTTACCAAGATCAAAGAATTTTAGCAGTCCAGTTAAAGTCCAATTTGTTATTGAGTAGTTTCGGTATGACCAAATTTATAAATCATAAGGTCAATCATCAAATCCTATAATTTTGATTAGTTTAACGTCATTTCTTGAACAATAATTTGTTATATCTTCTGAAACTTGGTTTTTTGCATCAATACAAACAGCTTTTATTTTAAAATTTATTAAACCTTCATACATGGGATATTCATGCGTGACTTTTCTTATAGTTTGAGCTAACTCAGGATCAATTTTTTGAACTTCATCAAGATTGCGTGCAGATAGAACTTTTTGAATTCTAGCTGTATATTCTTTTGAAGAAAGGTCTAATTCTTTTTTTATTAATTCAACAAAATATGAACTTGCATTGTCACTTAAATGAGCTTGTGTTCCTCTTACCATATTATATGGAGTTTTTACAAATCCATCACTCCAAATATCACTACCTGCCAGACAAAAAATATTATCCTGACCTCTTGGCTCCACCGCAACCCCAATCCCATCTTTTTTAAAATGTAATCCTTTAACTTTTTGTCCAGATGAGATAAAATCTTTTATTTCATCAATACTTTCAAAGCCTTGACATTGTCGTAAACCTGTACATAAATATGTATCTCTAGCAGTTATCTCAATCGCTTCTAGATTTAGTATATCTTCTTGTTTTCCTACTTGGTGAATTGCAATATTCAACTCACTGTCTTTGGGTATTTCTACTACTTTTAATTTTTTACCATTTATTATTTCCTCTTTATATTGTAATTTCGAAATATCATCCATAAAAGCAGGAATTGGATTTTTAGCCATATATAAATCTTTGTACATTTTAGTTGTATCCAGTATTACTTTCCTGTCACCATTTGGTAAGGAATCTAATAAATGTCTTATTATTTTGTAGTAATCACTAGTCAAACTCTCTATTGATGATGTATTCATTTCGCTGAATATTCTCATCTTAGACGCCAAATATCTAATTTCTTCTATGTTTAGATATTTTGGTGTTATAGTAGTTATAAATCCATTTAGTAAATTTTTCTTTTCTGAAGTTGTTAATTTATTTAAATCATTTAATCCAACATTTTTAAGCTTAGAAAAACCTCTAAATTCTAACAAAGAGATATCCTTTAGTGTAATCTTTCCTTCCTTTGCTATTTGCATAACGTCATCATAAGTAAGTCCTCGACGATTAATTTTTTCGAGTAAAACAGAATAATTAGACATCGGATAATTTTTATCACAAAGATTTTTTATAATTTTTTTAGAATCTTTATTCCAAAAAACTAAGCATTGAGGATCTTTTGTTACTTCAAGACATTCTCTTAAATATTCAATATTCTTATCATCAACAAATCTTGCAATATTTCTGATTTCGTTTGTATGTATTCCTGGATGAATTATTTGGCTCAATTCATCTGCATTTTTTATAAGATATTCAATTTGGTTTTTATTAAAATCTGTAATTGGCAATCTACTTAACATTCCAGGCTCATAGCCTTGTTTTAGCAATGATGGTAAAATTTGCCGTTTTGCATTAACATCTGGCAAATTCATTCCTTTTCCATAATCACAAAAGACATTTCTAAAGAATTTAATTATTTCTTTTTCTGATAATTTTTTATCTTTTAATATTGAAATGACATCATCATACAAAGCTAATTTATCGACTGTGTCAATTTTTGATTTGATATCTGGTATAATATCATTACGAGAATTTAATATACTTTTAAAACGACTTGGTTTAATTTCATCCAAAGCTTCTTTTGAAAAACCTCTTAATACAGTAGGAAAATTTGATTTAAAGGTATCGGTGCATAAAGATAGAGAATCAAAACTTTTCCTTTCAAAAATCATAGGTTTTGTTTCTAAAATACTTCTTTTACCGCAAGCTTTAACATACTTTGCGGTAGATTCAAACAAGTTTATTACTAAATCGTATTTCCCCATAAAATATTCCTTTGATATTTATATAAAGTATTTTTGTTTTTAAAAATTGCTTAAAATTTCACAATTTTTAATTCAAATTACCGAAAATAATCAAACTATCTGCTCAATATAATCAAATCATGTGTTCTTTTACATAGATTATTTTGGTAAAGTCCGGTTCCGCAAATTTTCAGAAAAATATCATAAGGTTTGAGAATTTTAAACAAGGTCGGACTTTTTTTCTTAAGGTTGGGAATTTGTCATAAAGTTTGTTATTTTTTTATTTCGAGTATGTCTACGACAGGTAATTTAATAAACCCAGCGGGTTTAAAAGGGCATATTTTGCTTCAATATTTTGTCTTCTGTTTCCCCATTTTGCAAAGGCAAAATCAACACCGGATGATTTTGCACACTGCATATCATAAATACTGTCGCCGATATAAAGAGTTTCTTCTGGCTTTACTTTTGCAAGTTCCATATATTTTAGGAGAGGTTCGGGGTTCGGCTTATTCTTTTTAGTATCATCTGCACAGATAATAATTCCAAAATATTTGTTAAGTCCGAAATGCGTAACTTCTTCGTCAAATTCAGCTTTTGTTTTAGATGTTACTATTCCTAATTTATAATCAGGTGAAAGTTTTTGCAGCAAATCTTTTATACCATCAAAAACACAAACAGAATTTTTGTAGCTATTCAAATGATTATTCCATAAATCAACTGTTTCAGTTATGTTTGTTGTAATACCAAGCTGCTTTATTGCCGCTTCGCCCGTAATACCTAATACAAATTCTAATTCTTCAATTTTATAATTTTTATTTTGCACTTCTTTTAATGTGTCCAGCAAGGAATGCAGAACAGCATATTCAGTATTTATCAAAGTTCCGTCAACATCAAAAACAATATGTTTATACATTTTTTCTCCTGATATCATCAAAGTATTTTATAACCCGGCAAGGGTTGCCAACCGCAACGCAATCATCTGGAATAGATTTATTTACCACGCTTCCTGCGCCGACTATACTGTTTTTGCCGATAGTTACTCCCGACAGAATTATTACACCGCCGCCAATCCATGCCCCGTCTTTTATCTCTACAGGGTCAGCACAGGTGTTATAATAAATCGGATCATCTTCTGCCCTTTCGTGAATATAGCGTTCTTCCGGCAAAACCGGATGATATGCAGTATAAATTTGAACATTTGGTGCAAACATGATACAGTTTCCGATAATAATTTTTTCATTATCAATAAATGTACAATTAGGTCCTATTATAACATCCTTACCTATAAAAATATTTTTTCCGTATTCACAGTGAAATTTCTCATCAATTACAACATTAGAGCCTATTGAACCGAATAATTGTTCAAGGATTTTACGTTTTTGACGCTCATCGTTAAAATCCAATGAATCGTACTTTCTCATCAAAGCTCTTGCGTTTTCTCTCATTTTGCACAATTCTACAGAGTTCGTATCTATATATTTATATTTTTTTTGCATATATTACTCCTTACAAGAAATATAACATAAATATTTTGTTATTAGAAACTGTAAAATGTAAATAAGTTTGAGAAAATGTCAGGGTATATTAAAAAAAGTGTTGACTTCTTATTGCCGTAAAAATCAAACTATGTGGAACAAGAAATCAAACCTTGTGTTTCTTTACATCAAACGTGTAACAGTAATTGAAAAAATGTCTTTTAATATTGTCCCTAATGAAAATTTTTCCTGAGTGCCAGATTGGTTTGGATCAATTACAGTAATAGTTTCGCTTTTAGGGTCATACTCTTTAATTGAAACAGCATGTCCCCTATTTGGGCCTGTTATATATGCTTCATTAATGATATATTTCGGGTTTTGCCCAAATTTATCTAAGAAATCTTTGATTTTTGTTTTATTGGTTATCTGTTGAATTACACATCGTCCCTCAACTTTTAAATCAGCAAGAAAATCTTCAAGTACTTCAGTCGGGTGACCTCCAAATATTCTTCGGGATAAATAATCTAAGTCGTTTGATATTAATGGGTCTTCACTATTAGGTATCTTTATTGAGCGATCTTTTCTAAGCGAAACTTTTGAAAATGCTCTTTCAAGCATTTGAACATTTTTAGCGGCATCAGCACTATACTCATGTAATTGAATTTCTCCGTTTGGAAATTTAATTGCGCCACCATAATTTCTATATGCAGGTATTGTTACAAAAATATCGTTTCCATTTTGTTCAAACATTTTGTAATAGCTTCCTCTAGTTTTTGGGTTATAATAAAGGCTATTTAAGACAGACACAAAATAGCAGTCATCTCTGCCCTGTAATGTTGAAAACCTGTCAACCAGAGGAAATAGTTCATTAAATTTTTCTTCTGTCATACTCCAAGGTTCAAGTTTACCGTTGTTATTTATGTACAATTTCCCGTTAACAGAAGCTACATCACCTGGTAATGTATTTTTTATAATATCTTTTGTTGTATCAAATTTTTTAATTAAACTTTCTCCATTTAATAATTTTTTCACATCCGAGAGGATTTCCGGAGTAAAGTCAGCAGTTTCAGTAAAACCTACAAGAATTCTTGGATGAATTTTTTCTTCTTTCACTAAATCTAAAATCTTGGAATCTTGTAACTTTTTAAATTTTTCAGGATTTTCGAGTTTCATTTGTACTATTTCACTTATCCAAAAATCACAGTTTTTAGGGCGTTGTGAATATTTTTGGAACACTTTAAATAACGGCCGAAATATTTCTTCGCAAATATTGTCAAGCTGATCTTTACAGCTTGGATTTAGCCCGAGCATTTTTAATTTAAATAGAGCTTCAGCATCTAAAGTGTCGTTTTCAAGACATTGTTTCAAAAATCCTATGTTATTTTCGTTTGTTAAAAATGCTATTTTGTTGAAGGCCAAATAATTCCCTGTTTTAATAGACTTTTCAAAAATTTCTTTTAATAATTTTTCATCAGTTCCTTGTGTTGATAAAAAATAATTGATATCTCCTAATGTTGTAGGGCTACAGCATTGAGGGTGAGTTTTTTCCAGTTTTAAGTAATAATCAAACATTTCATCAGAAATTCTATTATACCCCTCAAGAATGTCAATATTACGGTATGTGCAATAAGGAGTAGTGTTTTGAATTTTGAGTGCTTTTTTTACTATATCCGGAGATGTTTCGCACTTATCAATAATATTCATAAGTTCATTTTTTATATATGTAAAATTTTCTTCATTCAGTTCAAATTTTTTTAAAACACAGTTAACCAATTCTGGATTTTTTGCCCCTTCCAGTTTTATAATAAATTCATCTAAAACTTTAGGATTTTTACAAATTTCTTCATCTGCAAGTTGTATAAATTTATTTGCAGCAACTACGTCAATGCCCGCTTTGGTAAGCCTTTCATTTGTGGAATTTTCAATATTTTCAAAAAGTTCATAGAAGAAATTCTCATCGATTTTATCAGAAGGTTTTATATCTTTCAAATAGGACAAATTCAATTCCCGTTTCAAAATTTCTTTAACCCCTTCAGATTGCCATAGATTCTTAAAACTTGTTTTGTTGAATAGGTTCATTAATGTTAAATTCACAAGAATTTTATTTTTGTCATCTATAGTTTGACACAAAGTGTTTTTTAAACTTGAATTTAATTTTACTTTTGTATTAATGTACGTATTAAAATTTTTGATATTTTTAAGAATTATACCCACCATTTTTTCATCTTCACAATGCGTAATTAAGGATATAATAAAGCTATCTCTGTTTTGAAATAATTTTGGATTATTTTTTTCTTGACAATATTTCCACATTTGGTCGCGGAAATTTGTTATTGTTTCTTGAACTTTTGGTGAATACCCGTGATATTTGGCATTTTCTGATAAAATTCCTTTCAGTTCAGGAAAAATATTATAAACTTCTGTTGAAGTTTTTGCGATTACACTTGTAGTATTTTTTTAACAGGTGTATTTTCAATAACTGTTTTTGCAGTTGTAGTTATAACCTTTGTAATTCCCATAATTATTCCCCGTATAAATATAAAAAAACTTTTATTTGTTAAAATTGCGCAGTTGTTACTAATTTATTAAAAAATGTAAAAAAAATTAGATTTAGCAAAATTTGAGTTCGTTTTGTTTTATTATCTATGTGTGTATTTATTAATTATAGGAGAAGTTTGTATGGCAGGTACAGGAAGTGTTAGTTATACTAAGGATAACCCGAATGTACGTCAAGTTGTGACTACAAGTAAAGGAGAACAATTGGAAATTCCTGTAATGATGGGTTCTACTACGGATGTTAAGCCTTTAAAAGATGGTACGTATGAAGTTAAATACAAACCTACTGTTCCAAATGCGCAATGGGAAACAAAAATATTAACTGAAGATGAATTAGTAGCCCGTTATGGCAAAAATACAGGTAATAAGTTACAAACAATAGCTTAAGTTATTAAAAAAATCGCTCTTTTATAAACAGACGGTTTGATTTTAAAGAAACACTTTGATTATTCTGGTAAATTATTAGTAAGCAGCTCAAATTTTCTAGTCCGACATAGTTGGAGAAGCGCAGCGGTTATCAAAAATATGAATGATTTAGAAGATGGGATATTTTCTAAATTTAGTTAAAATATTATTTATATATTTTTATTGTAAAATTTGAATTTTTGATTATAATATTTTTGTTTTGTTTTTCTCTAGTAATAAGAGAATTTTTTATAAAAATAATAAAATAAATTAACCAGTCTTTTATCATTAGTGTCCTCTTTTTATTTCAAGTTCAATTAATTCTTTTAAAATTTTCATTTTTTCTTCAAAAGATTCGATTTTATGACTGCTTTTTCTTAAAGTAGAAACCAGCTGATATTTTGTCATTAAATCCGTATTTTTCAATATTTCATCCGGGAAATATGTTTTTCTGACTTCTTCTTCCGGTTTATATGAATAGAAGGCTTTAAAGCGGTTACATACAGTGCCGAAAGCTGTTAATATGTTATAAAGTCCGTAATTTTGTTTTAACCCGTAAAAATCATTCGCGCATTGAAAGATTAAAAACTTTAAATCACTCCTGCCCAGTTCTAAACAGATATCGATTTGCGAAATTTCATTAAAGTTATTGTTTATTTTAGTTATTTTATTTTGAAGTTCTTTGTTAGCATAAAAGTCTTCGGCTCGTTCATCCAGTTCTTCGATGTATTTTATAATCTTTTTATCTAGTACCCCCAGAGTAAATTTACCCTCTAAAATGCCGATTAAGCTATAGTAAACTTTTTCAAATTCCTTTCTTTTATCAAGTGCAAAGCCTAGTTTTTTCTTTAATAATTCAATATCTTCAATATTATTCATGATTTGCTCAAGTGTTGAAGATTCAATTGCATTTATAATTTCACCAGCTTTTAATTTTTCTTGAATTTGAATTCTTCTAAAGTAATCTCTAATGCTGGTTTCGTTAGCATATCTAATACCCATAACAGGAATTTCAAAATCTTTATAATATTGAACCATTCTTTCAACAAAATCAGAATAATATACTTTGGGGTTCTTTTTTGTTAACATGGATTTCAGTTTTATGGCTTTTTTTACATCGTCTTTATTTGCATTAACTTCAATTGTTTTATTTATAAAATCCATATGTAGATTAATAATATTTTTCGCAATTTTTCCATCTACATAAAATTTATTTTCCACGAATCTTTTTAATGTTGTCAAACGCTGTAAACCATCTGTAACTTTCAAATCATTTCTTTCTTTTTCCCATAAAGTTATAGTTCCAATTGGATTTTTTAGCATGACACTATAAATTAATTCTTTTTGCATAGCTTCATTCCATACATATTTTCTTTGGAATTTCGGTTCAAGATCAATAATACCGTCAGTAATATCTGATAACAAACCATCGGCCTGTTATGAGGCGAATATTCCATTTTTTCGATTTTTTCCATAATTATCTCCTTTTCTTTAAAAAAACATTATTCCCAATACGGTTTCAATAATATATTTTGAAAAATTTACAATATTTAACGATTCCTTTAAAGGAATCGTTATTTTTTTGTAAATATATTACTTTCCTAAATAGAAATAAAGATAAATTTTATTATTTATTAAAAATTTTCGATATTTAACGGGTAATCAATTTTAGGCCTGTTATGCCACATAGTATTAAGAATATACAAAAGAATCGTATAGCACTTACAGGTTCTTTAAATAAGATGATTCCGAGAACTACCGTTCCTAAAGTACCTATACCTGTCCATATTGCATAAGCCGTTCCGAGCGGCAGACTCTTTAGCGCAAGTGCAAGAAAATAAAAACTTGCGATCATGCATATAACAGTTATTATGGCAGGTATAATAAGAGTAAATCCATGTGAAAACTTTAACCCTACAGCCCAGCTGATTTCAAATAACCCTGCAACAAAAAGATGTATCCATTCCATAATTTTTCCCTTTCTCTTTTTATATAAAATAAGAGAGATATTTTTTAATATCTCCCTGGCTT
This sequence comes from uncultured bacterium, assembly GCA_949296425.1. Taxonomy (GTDB): domain Bacteria; phylum Cyanobacteriota; class Vampirovibrionia; order Gastranaerophilales; family Gastranaerophilaceae; genus Stercorousia. The sequence continues at coordinate 11,724 of CASFPN010000016.1, read as the reverse complement.
TTATCCTTCCGTGTCCAAAGGTTTTACCTTTGAGTTTTCTCTTGGACCTGACCGGAGTAATTTGTCCGCGGAACCCTAGAAAACATTTTTATTAAATTTTTAGTTTTAAGGTTTTTTAGGTTTTGGCCCTGCTGTAACAATTTCAGCCGGCATGTCCGGATATTTATTTTCAAAATTGTTTACAAACATTTGGGCAAGTTTGTCTGCTTGCTCGTCGTAAGCGTTTTTATCATTCCACATACCTCTTGCGTCAAGATATTCAGAAGGAACATTAGGACAGCAAACAGGGTAATCAAGATTAAAAACATCATGATGTTTAAACTCCACATTTTCCAAAGAGCCGTTTAGTGCAGCTGTTACCATTGCTCTGGTATAGCTTAATTTTATACGTTTCGCCCCGGTTGATGCACTGCCGCCTGACCAGCCGGTATTTACAAGATAAACTTTTGTTCCGTATTTGTCCAGTTTTTCTCCGAGCATTTTTGCATAAACATAAGCAGGCATCGGCATAAAAGGTTCGCCAAACAGTGTCGAAAATGTCGGCTGCGGTTCTGTTATGCCCCGTTCAGTACCAGCAAGTTTTGATGTAAAACCTGTTACAAAGTGGTACATTGCAGCATTTTTACTAAGTCTAGATATTGGCGGCAATACTCCGAATGCGTCTGCAGTTAAAAATATTACGACTTTCGGTATCCCGCCGATACCCGGGATTTGGGCGTTTTCTATGTAATCAATAGGATATCCTGCACGCGTATTTTCTGTTAAGCTTCCGTTATTAAAATCTATTTCACGTGTTTGATTATCTGTTATAACATTTTCAGCAAGCGTGCCAAATTTGATTGCATTATAAATTTGAGGTTCATGTTCTTTTGAGAGATTTATACATTTTGCATAACATCCGCCTTCAAAGTTAAAAATCCCGTCAGGTGACCAACCGTGTTCGTCGTCGCCTATCAATTTGCGATTAGGATCTGCGGAAAGAGTTGTTTTTCCGGTTCCCGATAACCCGAAAAATATTGCCGTTTCTCCTGTTTTAGGATCCATATTAGCTGAACAATGCATTGGCAGTACATTTTTTTTTGTCATTACATAGTTCATTGTTGAAAATACAGATTTTTTTATTTCTCCTGCATATCTTGAGCCGCAAATGATAATTAAACGGGCTTCATAATCAATAATAATTGCAGCTTCGGAATTTACTCCGTCAATTTCAGGTATGCATTTAAATCCCGGAGCACAAAGAATAGTATAGTCCGGTTCTTTGTAATTTTTTAGTTCTTCTGCTGTGGGTCTGATTAATAATTGATGAATAAACAAATTCTGGCTTGCGAGTTCATTTACTACACGGAATTTTTGCGTATAATTTTTATCTGCTCCGGCAAACCCGTCAAAAATAAAAATTTCTCTGTTTTGAAGGTAAGCGGTTATTTTATCTTTAATGGAATTAAATTTATCACGGCTTATAGGTTTGTTAACTTTACCCCAGCATATTTCATTGTGAATTCCAGGGGTATCAACGATAAATTTATCTTTAGGGGAGCGTCCTGTGTATTTGCCAGTAGTAACAACAAGAGCTCCGCTGTTGCTCAAAATACCTTCATTAAGCCGCAGTGCCGATTCAATCAGTTGTGCCGGACTAAGATTTCTGTAAACCGCTTTAGGGTTAATTATTCCCAATTTTTCAAGCCCGTAAGTTTCCATATTTCATCCACCTCTTAACATACATCCAATATATTTAGTTTTACTCCAAAATTGATAAAAATTCAATACATTCATAATTTGTGAAAAATAATAAATTGCTTTACCGATCTAAGAAAAATTGCTTAGATTCTAATACTTATTCCGCATAAAATATATCGGCAGAGAGTAAATAATGTATTTGTAAACCCTTACAGAAAGGAATATTCTATGAAACATGAAAATGATAAAGAAACATTGAAAGAAAAAATGCATGATGCTGCCCACAAGGCAAAAGAAAAAGCCGGAGAAATTAAAGAAAATATAAAAGCAGATGCTGAAAAAGCAAAAGAAAAAGCACACGAAGTTAAAGAAGATATTAAAGAAAAGGCTCATAATGTAAAAGAAAAAGTCGCGGAAAAGATAGACGAAGTAAAAGAAAAAGACAAAGAAAAGAAACTCGAAAAGGAAAAAGAAAAAAATGCTTAAATAAAAAAGAGGCTTTAAAGCCTCTTTTTTAATCCATTGTTTTAAATTTAGTTAATACTGCATTTTTAATGTAATTATCATCAGATTTTAATGCTTTAATCAGGATTTCATTATCCGGTTTGGCTCCTGCGTTTATTAACAGTTCAACAATTTTGGGCTGTTCTTTTTGGATAGCTAATGCTAATGGTTTAGTGTATCCGACCTCTTTGTTAACATCAGCTCCATGTAAAATCAGTGTCTGTACAATTTGTGCATCTTTGTTTCTGATTGCCATAATTAAAGGTGAAAGTCCGGCTATTTCTTTATTCGGATCAACATTGTTTTCAAGCAGCATGTTTACAATTTCGTTCTGATTGCTTGAAATTGCAACATAAATTGCAGGAGTTTTCAAAAAAGTAGAGTCAGGACTCATACCTGCTTTCAAAAACAAATCGACAAGCTGTACATTCCCGCTGCTTATTGCTTTAAAAAAGTTATAGGTGTTATATTTAATATCCTGAGCCTGAATTTTTGCAATATAGGCCTGATGCATATCTGTTTCCATATCGGCATAACAAGCTGTTTGAACTGTCAGAAGCATACACAATACTACAAATATTTTTTTCATATTCCCTCCTTCTTAATAAAATTATAATAACATTTTTTTTTAATTTTGTATACTTTCAATAGCTTCTTGAGATGAAAATGCAATGTCATTCTGGGTAATATGCTTTCTCAACCCTAATTTTAAGCCAGAGGCTGCAACTTCACGGTTGTTAAAAATAATTATAACCCTGACTTTTTTGCCTTTGAGCGTAAGAATAAGATCTTCAAGTGCAAAAATTGCTGATATATCCATACTTTTAATACCTGAGCAGTCAATGATAACTGTTTTGTGTTCGATAACATCGTCAATTCGTGAGGCAATTTGTGAAGCTGAGCCAAAGAAAAGAGTTCCGTCAATATGCATAATCATTGTATGATTTATTAAGTCTTCATCAATATAATTCCCGTCGGCAACATCAGAAAGTCCGACAAGTTTTATATCTGTCTGTTTGGCAACATTTGCGGCAAAAAGAATTGACGATAATACAACACCAACACCTACAGCAAGTATCAAATCATCAAATATAGTTATTAAAAATACAAGCAGCATGACAAGCAGATCGTTTCTCGGTGCTGCTTTGATAAGACGTATAAATTTGTAATCAATAATACTTACCCCGACTTTAATTAAAATACCGGCAAGAACCGCAAGAGGAATTTTAGCGGCAACAGGCGCCAAAAATACAACAATTATCAGTAAAAATACGGAATGAATAACACCTGATAATCTTGTTTTGCCGCCGCTTTTAATGTTAACGGCTGTTCTCATTGTCGCTCCGCAGGAAACAAGTCCGCCGAATAATGCTGATACTAAGTTTCCTATGCCCTGACCGACTAACTCTTTATTTGAATCATGTTTTGTTTTTGTCATTGAATCTGCAACAAGAGATGTCAACAAAGAATCAATTGAGCCTAAAACCGCTATTGTTAAAGCTATAGGAATAATTTCTTCAATATTGTCAAAACTGAATTGAGGCAAAATAATGGAGGGCAAGCCTTTTGGAATTTCACCTATGGTATTTACATCAAAATTAAAAGTAATAGCTGTGATTGTGCCTAAAATAAGTGCAATAAGGGGCGGCGGAATAATTTTTGCAATTTTTTTCGGGGTAAAAAATACTATAACAAGTGAAATCAGTCCCAGTATAATGCTTTGATAGTTAATGTTATTTAAAGATTTTATTGCGTTTATTAAACCTTCAACAGGTGTTCCCGAAAAATTCAGACCCAAGAGCGGATTAATCTGCAAAAGAATTATAATTGCTCCTATACCGCTCATAAAACCCGAAATAACAGGATAAGGAATAAAATTAACAAGTTTGCCGGCTTTAGAAATTCCGAGGATAATCTGAAAAATCCCGGATAAAAATATTGCGGTAAAAATCAATTCCGGATTTGACGAATGCATTGCAACAACTGATGCTGCAACAACTGTGAGCGGTCCTGTAGGCCCGGATATCTGCGTCGGGGTGCCGCCGAATATTGAAGCAAGCATTCCGACTATTATGGCACCGTAAATACCTGCAGCTGCTCCCAGTCCGCTGGATACTCCGAATGCTATTGCCAGCGGCAGGGCGATTATTCCGGCGGTGATACCGCCTGTTAGATCTCCTTTTATGTTTGAAAAAATATTGGTTTTCATAAATTAATCCTCATCCGGTTTTACAAGTATACCAGAAATTAACAGATTTATCAATAAATATTAAACCAATCCTTCTTTTAAAGCTTTAACAGCGGCTTGAGTTCTGTCATCAACAACAAGCTTTTGTATAATATTACACACATGAGCTTTTGCAGTATGTTCGGAAATAGTTAATTCCTCAGCAATTTCATGGTTTGAAAGTCCTTCGACTACAAGTTTTAGTACTTCATATTCTCTTTGAGTAAGATTTGCATGCTGCTCTTTAAACATTGCCCTTGACATTTGACGCGGCGGTATAACCCCGCAATTTTTTTCTCTTAAAATCGGAACGACCTTGGGATCAAGCCACATGGCACCTTCCATAACGGTTTTGATTACCATTTTCAATATATCTGTGCTTATATCTTTCATGGCATAGGCGCAGGCTCCGGCATGAAGTGCATCAATAACTTCCGCTTCACTCAGGTGCGATGTTAGTATTATTACCTTAGCCTTATTGTTTATTTCAAGGATTCGTTTTGTGGCTTCAATTCCTGATATATCCGGCAGCCCTATATCCATGACAACTACATCCGGATGGTCTGTACGGAATTTTTCGACGGCCTCTTTACCTGACTGCGCTTCTGAGGTCACTTCTATTTCATTTTGCCCTTCAAAAAGTGATTTTAAGCCTACACGGATAAGTTTTTGATCTTCAGTAAGTAATACATTTATAGTCATGATTATTTCTCCCTGTATTACTTATAAAATTTTTCCGTATCTAATAAATCCCGTAATTGTTAAGTTTTTAGAATTATATTATATATTGCTGATTGATAAATAATATTTGGATTTAGATGGGAAATAAAATTTATTTTTATATAAATTTTAAAAAAAGGTTTCTTTTTTGAAAAAATAAGCTATAATATATTTTGAATTATATAATACAGTCAGAAAAATTTAAAGGAGAGTGTTTATGAGCGATGAAAACAAACAGGAAAATGCTGCTTACAACAGATGGGCTGTAAGCTATGATTTTCAAAGGTTTTTACTTATGATTTTAGGGTCTTTTGTAGGCTGTCTTATTGCGTTGTGCTTGTATTATGCATCTGTAGGAACTCCGGTAAGATGTTCGTGTTCATCCGTCCCAAGATATGACATGTACTACGGCGGCGGGGAATACAGACCGGATTGCCCTTACAAAAAACACAAAATGAAACCGTATAAGCCTGAAAAACAAAATCCGGCTGAAAAAGCTCCAAAATCTGAAAAATAATAATAAAAAAGCCTCTTTTTAAAGAGGCTTTTTTATCCGGCAATTCTGTTTATAATCCTTAATACATGTTCATTTCGAATTGCCTCTTGTTCAAGTTTTTTACACAGTTTAAGGAACCATGATAAAAAATTTTTGCCTGTAATTTAATTAAATCTTAATATTAATTAATGGCAAAATAATTTATTTTGAGTTATTATGTGAATGGTAAATATACATAAGGTGTATAAGATGAAATATTCAAAGTATTCGGCAGTAATAATAGGAAGCGGTGTTGCAGGGCTTTATGCCGCATTAAAAATTGAACAGCAGCTAAATCTTGCTGACGGACTTTTGATTGTTACAAAGTCAAAGCTAGGAGAGAGCAATTCATTATATGCCCAGGGCGGAATAGTGGGCGTGATTAAGGAAAATAAAGTTGATTCAACGGCTTCTCATATTTCGGATACAATAAAAGCAGGCGCTGGGCTTAGTGAATTTAATACCGTAAAATTTATTTCCGAAAATTCCGACGAAGTTATTAAGGATTTGTTGAAATTAGGAGTAAATTTTGATCGTGATGAAAATAACAACTTGTGTTTTACAAGAGAAGCTGCACACAGTGTAAGACGAATTCTTCATGCAGGCGGCGATGCTACAGGCAGACTGATTGAACAGGTTTTATGCCAGAGAGTTCGGGAAAATGAAAATATTGATATTTATGAGCAAACTTCTGCCGTCGAACTTATTGTGAATTCAAAAGATGGTTTGAAGGGAGTAATTGTTTTTAATGATGAAACTCAGCAATACGAAATTATATATTCTCCTGCAGTTATTCTTGCAACCGGAGGAATAGGCCAGTTATACAAATATACAACCAATCCGATAGGAGCTACAGGAGATGGGCTTGCGCTTGCTTACAGGGCAGGTGCCGTTATGCAGGATATGGAATTTGTACAGTTTCATCCGACGGCACTTGCAATTGACTGCGGGGAAAACAGATTTTTGATTTCTGAAGCCGTAAGAGGCGAAGGCGCAAAATTATGTGATTCTGACGGCGTTGAGTTTATGTCAAAATACGATGACAGAAAAGAATTGGCTCCGCGTGATATTGTAACCCGAGCAATTTATAAAGAAATGTCAGAAAACTGTGTGGATAATGTGTATTTAAATGCTGCATGTATTGACAGCTCAAAAATTGCAGGACGTTTCCCGACTATTTATAAAAAATGTATGGAAAACGGTATTGATATTGCGCATGATTTTATACCTGTAGCTCCTGCTGCTCATTATTTTATGGGGGGGATAAAGACTAATCTGAACGGCGAAACTTCCGTAAAAGGACTTTATGCAATAGGAGAAACGGCTTCAACAGGTCTTCATGGCGGTAACAGGCTTGCAAGCAATTCGTTATTGGAATGCGTTGTTTGTGCATATTCTGTAGCTCAGTATTTAAAATCCGTAGAATTGAAAACGCCTAAACAAATTGATGAAGATATAAAGTTATTGATAGATAAATATTCAGATGAAGATGTTATTCTTGAAGAACTTGATATTCCTCTCTTAAAAAAGAAACTTCAGGATATCATGTGGAATAATGCCGGAATTTTCAGGAGCGGAAAAACTTTGACTCTGGCGATTGAAGAAATAAAAAAATTGAAATCCGAATTTCCACGTAATTACAAATGTTTGAGTCGTGAAGAATACGAGTTTAAAAGTATGTTGACTGTGTCAATGTTAATTGCATATTGTGCTCTTCAAAGAAAAGAATCACGCGGTGCACATTTCAGATCAGACTATCCCGATATATCTGAAATAGCAGTTCACAGTTCAATTACTAAAGAAGAAGGAGTACCTGATTTTGTTATTAAATAAATTGTATATGGAAGATCATATTAAATCCGCATTGAAAGAAGATATCGGTTACGGCGATATTACAACCGAAAACTTAGCAGGAGAAAATGAAATTTTGCAAGGTGCTCTTAATACACGAAATGATGGAATTTTATGTGGCTGTGATGTATTTAAGACAGTTTTTAAAACTCTTTGTTCTGATATCGAGGTAAAATTTTATTTTAAAGACGGTGATAAAATAAAAAAAGATGATAAGATTGCAGATATATCAGGTCCTGCTAAATATCTTCTCATGGGAGAACGGGTTGCATTGAATTATATACAGAGAATGTCCGGTATTGCGACAGAAACTGCAAAATATCAGGCAGCTATCCTGCCTTTTTCTGCAAAAATTGTTGATACCAGAAAAACAACTCCTAATTTTAGAATGTTTGAAAAATATGCCGTTAAAACCGGCGGCGGAGCATTACACAGATTTAATTTATCTGATTGTGCAATGATTAAAGACAATCATATAAAATTTGCAGGTTCTATCACAAATGCTGTAATGAAGCTGCGCGAAAATTTATCCCATGCACATAAAATAGAGGTTGAATGTGATAATTTAGAACAGGTAAAAGAAGCTGTCAGTGTGAGTGCAGATATTATAATGCTTGATAATATGTCTGTTGATGAGATGAAAAAGGCTGTTGAAATTATTAATCACCGTGCTATTGTTGAAGCAAGCGGCAATGTAAGACTGGAAACAGTTAATAAAATTGCCTCAACAGGTGTTGATATAATTTCTTCAAGTGCAATTGTTGCAAAAGCACCGACTCTGGATCTCGCTTTAGATATGTAGATTGTTAAGCTTCAGATTAAGATTAGCACGATAAAAACGTGCAACTGTTTGTTCTTCACCTTTGATTAATTTTAATTGTAAAGTTTCTTAAATTCATTAGCAAAAAATTTTTTTCTTTGTTTTAAAATGAATGTAGAAGATATAATTTTTTTGGTGAAAAATGAAAATAAATTCGATACTTTATGATACGTCCTTTAAACAGGACAATATAAGGCTCCATTCGGAATCTCATAATTTCAGAGAGAAGAATGACGCGGGCTTGTATGAAAAAGACAGAGGATATAATGTATATTGCGGCAGTTTTACGGGAAAGAGTAAACCTGCCGCAACTGTTTTAAAAAAGAATTTTTTTGACAAAATTCTTGCAAGTAACTGGTTTGGAAAACTTGCAAAATATGCAGAAGAACATAATATTTCAGCGAGTGCACTTATAGCGCTTGTCCTTGCCGGTGTTATGCGGCCTGCAACGATTCTTTCTTTGCCTGGAAAAGAAGATAAAGACGATAAAATTTATGCGGCTGGTCATGCAATAGCATCCGGTATTATGGGATTTGCTGTATCAACAGCCATTACCAGTCCTTTTGATGAGTCTATTAAAAAGATATTTGATGATAAAAAATTCAGACGGGAAAAATTTAAAGCAATTGACGATAGGATAGCAGAACTTACAGCTCAAAAAAATATCGGCCACATTACAGAAGCGGCTAAGCAGGAGTTGAAAAATTTAACAAAACGCAGAGAAACTTTGAACACTCTTATTAAGAATATTCCGGACTGGGTAATAGGTGTACCGAGAGCAATTTTAACAATTGCTTTAATCCCTCCGATTTTGAAATACGTGTTTGGAGTGGAGAAGAAGAAAAAATCTGCTTCTGCTCAGAATAAAAGTGCGAATACAATTAATATTACGGAGCCTCCTAAAATGGATTTCATTGACAAATCTGTATTTGAACAATTCAAAGGAGGTGTTAAATAATGAATTTAACTGTTAATAACACTCTCCCTAAAAATTACGGATATACAAATAATAATAACCGGTTTAAACACCAGCAGGCTTTTACGGCTAAAGCTCAAGTGCCTGAAGAACTTATTAATAAAACTATGAAGGAACCTTCAAAGTTTTTCAAGTATTTTAATGAAAAATATGATCAGCTGTCTGATTTTATTGCAGAAAAATTCACTTCAAGGATAGTTGAATCCGAAGCCCTGACAAAACTTGCCGATAGATTTAAAAACAGCGACAATTTTTATCAGCACTGTCTGACAATCGGTTCGGTGATAACAAGCGGACTTTATGTTGAAAGAACTCTGAATAATGACAAGATGGAAAAAGACAGAAGAAATACACTTGCTGTTAATCAGGGACTTACATTTGTTTTATCCACAATTGGCGCTTATGCACTTGATAAATATCTGAAGGGCTGGTGGAATGATGTTACGGCAAGATTTGCCGGGCATCTGGTACAGGATAGCAATTTCTATGAAGACTATTTAAAGCAAAAGCAAGCTGTCAAAGAGGAAAACATAAAGATTTTAGCGGCAGCAAAATCTAAGGGTGTTAAGCCTGAATTAAAATCAATGCCTAAAGTAACAAAACTTGTTGAAAAGCATAGTTATTATAAAACACTTCTCAAAAGCTCAAAAGATGACGCAAAAATTTTGATGACAAAGGTAAGAGGAATGTCGCCTTTAAGAGCAATGATAGTATTTGGTTTTGTTTATCGTTACTTTGTTCCGGTTGTTGTAACAAAACCTGCCAACATGCTTTGTGAAAAATATCTTGAACATAAAAAGGCAAAAGAGAATAATATAAAAAAATAACGGATAACGGCAACTGCATATAATATAAGAATTTATTTACGTCTGTAAGTTTGTATTGCTTGGATAAATTGATTTAGCCACTTGAATACTTGCATAACAGGCAATAATATGTTATACTGAATTATAATCATATATTAATTGCGAATAACGGAGGTAATTAGATGAAAAATCCGTCAGGGAGTCGATTTGAACTTCGGGGGGGGGGGTTCCCGGCTAGTTAGATTAAAAAGCTCAGCTTATACCTTATCCGAGATAATCATTGTCATGCTAATCATTTCTGTAATAGTAGGCGTGACTATCGGTGTAACTAAAGCCAAGCTGGATAAAATAACAAATTATACATATACTAATGCATATTTGACCTTGCGTGATGTAACGCGTAATATTTTCTCTGACTTTAATCCTCAAGATGAGGATTATATACTTACTAATAACTCTTTTATCACAAAAATTTTCTCAGCAGTCTTTCCTCCTGCTCAGGCTAAAACTGTTTATGCATGTGCTATAGATAGGCCTAACACAGAACTCGTTTACGTTAGGCCGGATTTGGCTGGCAGCAGAGATTTTTATGAGTCTTTGGATGATGTTGACTGTTCATCACAAAATTTTAGATGGTTTAGCGGTACAGTTGTAGCTCCGGGTCTTTTTTTTACTCCTCCCCATACCGGAAGCTATGTAAAATGCCCGGGGCGTCACTATTATACAGGCAATAAAAATGATGTACGTTATCGCTACTGGGCGAATGATGAATCTTCATCATATACTTTTGATTTAGTAAAAACTGGAGGTACTCCTTCATGTAATTCTCCTTGCGGGGATGGTACTTCCAATTGTGGAGAGTATTACACTCCTGTCATAAGACATTATACTTGTTTGGATTATGTTATTCCAGAAGTTGTTGAAAGCGGTCATATAATTAAACCCACTCAGTATATTGAGGGTAAAATTATGTGTAGTGACATGTACAGTTGTTCAAAAGCCACTATGATTTGTGAATATGAATATGATGACGATGATGATGATGAAGAAACAATACCTGTGGAGCCGGATTCTTGTATAGAACCTTCTGATGCTGAAAAAAAAGTTCAGTATTGCCAAGGCAAAACATTTAACAGCAGTCCTGCAGTATGTTCTTGGGAAGAAATTGTTCCTTGGCCCCCGGCCTGTCCCGAAACAGAGGAATGGAATTATTCCGCAACGGATTGTCGTTGTATTCCGACCGCACGTACTCTTCCCCGCCGCGGCGCAAACCTGTGTAAAATGTTTGCGGAACGCACAAACACCAAATCAGGGACAACTGATTGTTCCGGCAGCAGTATAAGTGTTAACACCACCGATTTTCAAGATAAAAAAGCCGATTTGACCCTTCGTAATGGCATGTTGGTCTATAACTTAAGTCATGATCCCTCCGAGATAGCAGTTTTGTCCAATAATAAACAAGGCGGCAGCTATGCTGGGGTTCCGAATACTAATTCATACGGTTATACCGTTTATGTAGATATCAACGGCAAAAGTGGAGATTCAAAGCTATGGGAAGATGTTTATCCCTTCTATATAACAATGTCAGGTTTTGTCATCCCTGGC
>CASFPN010000015.1 GCA_949296425.1 uncultured bacterium | reverse complement strand
CTCTTACTCCCAAAGCTTTATAACGGCTATAGCTATTTGCAACTCCGGACCATTTGTATTTTGCATAATCACAACGTTTATTACTATCCGAAACATTTGTTCCGCAATAGTCTATTACTTTTAACTTTGACATCATAGCACGGTAAAATTCTACAGTTGGGACGCCAATATACTTATTATCTACACTAATGCATTTGCCATCAGTGCTATATGCTTCGCATATCTGCACTCCGTCAGCCACGACTTCATTAAACGCGTTGCTTATGACAGAGTATTCCTTTTTCCATTTGGCAATATTTTGTTTATCCTGTATTTTAGATATTACTGTCGATAACGTCATAGCCGCAACAACACCTATAATACCGACGGTGATTAAGACTTCAGCAAGGGTGAACGCACATTTGCGCTGCTTGTTCGATAGGGCTGCGTGCGCAGCACCATTTACAAGGGTAAAGACGGATTTGCGTTGGCTGATCGGCAGATCTACGTGCGCAGCACCCCTCTCCCGGAAAATTGTTACGATACTTCTTACTGCCTTAGTGACATAGTATCTTACGAACTTTAAATAACTTGACTTCTTGACCTCTTGATTTCTGCCTAGCTCAGGAGGCCCCCCCCCCGAAGATACCGAATTTAAATGAATTTTTCATGAATTCTCCTTTCACCTGTATTTTATTCTATTAAAATAGCAGATAATCTCGTAATTTTCAAGCTATTACTATCATTATAGTATAAAGTGTATTTTTTACTGTTAAAAATTGTAACAGTATACACAAGAATTAGTTCTTTAGGATTATATTTTTTAGACATTTGTGGTATAAATATTATATAAGAAAGAATTATATTTATAAATAATTCGTTTTAAATAAGATATGGAGGCAAAAATGTCAGTAGGACAATTCGTATTTATGTTACACAGCCACCTTCCTTATTACAGAAAAGCCGGTATGTGGCCTTTCGGGGAGGAAAACCTTTATGAATGTATGGCAGAAACTTACGTTCCGTTATTGAATGCAATTTCCGAACTGTATGATGAAGGAATTAAAGCCAAATTGACAGTCGGAATTACGCCTATCCTTGCGGAGCAACTTAATGACAGATATTTGCAGGAAGGATTTGTTAAATATTTGGACTCAAGACTTGCACAGGTTTCTAAGGATTTGGAAAGATATCCCGATCCTAAAGTCGCTCATTCACAGCACTTAAAATATCTGGCAAAATATTATTTTGACTGGTTTACACACATAAAAGACTCTTTTGTGAATAAATACGGAATGGATTTAATTGCCCAATTTAAAAAATATCAGGATCTCGGATGTATAGAAATTACAACATCCGGAGCAACTCATGGTTTTTCTCCATTATTGGCAACTGACAGTAACCTTAATGCACAATTTAAAGTAGGCTCAGATACAACCAAAAGATTGTTCGGTAAAAAAGCATGCGGATGCTGGCTGCCTGAATGTGCTTACAGACAAGGTTATGAGTATATTGGCAAAGATGGTAAAAAGCACTGGAGACCTGCTATTGAAGTTACCCTGCAAAACAACGGAATTGAATACTTCTTCACCGAATCCCATGTTATAGAAGGCGGAAACTCCATCGGGAATCGTCGTGTAATAGGTGTTTACGGAAATATTGAATACATTCCGCTGCCTGAACGTCCTGCAACCGGCTATGATACATATTCTGCCTACTGGCTTCCGGATGCACAGGTGGCTGTTATGGGAAGAAACGACAGAGCCGGTTATCAAGTTTGGTCAGCAGCTGACGGTTATCCTGGCGACGGATGTTTCAGAGAGTTCCACAAAAAAGATGATAAATCCGGAATGCATTATTGGAGAATAACTTCACCGACTACTGATTTGGGTGATAAAATGCTGTATGATCCTGTTCTCGCATTAAATAAAGTTAATGAAAACTCGGATCACTACACAACACTTATTTACCATATGTTAAACGACTATAAAAAAGCAACAGGTAAAGAAGGTCTTGTAATGGTATCCTTCGACACCGAACTTTTTGGCCACTGGTGGTTTGAAGGTGTTGAATTTATTAAACAGGTAATTAAAAAATTTGCTACATATCTGCCTGAAGTTGAAAGAATGACAGCAGGGGAATATATCCACAAATACCCGCCCAAAGAAGCTATACAAATTCCGGAAAGCTCATGGGGACAGGGAGGTCACTTCTATGTATGGAATAACCATTTGACAGAGTGGATGTGGCCGATAATCCATGCTTGTGAAAAACGAATAAACTCAATAGCTGATAAATATTCTGTAATTCCAGAAGATAAACTTCTGCACAGAGCATTAAACCAGCTTGCAAGAGAAAATCTGTTGCTGCAAAGTTCAGACTGGCCGTTCTTGATTACAACCTGGCAGGCAAAAGACTATGCTACAGACAGATTCAGAGAACATGTCGACCGATTTGAAAAAATTGCCGATATGATTGAAAGTGGAAATATTGACGATACTGCCTTAAAGCAAATCGAAAGTATTGATAACTGCTTCCCAGTAATTGATTACAGAGTATATCAATCAATAGAAGAAGGAGTAATTCCGCAACAATCTAAAAAATTAGCACCATTGTATGCGGACTAAAATTAATTTTCAATACATATTTAAAAAGCCTTGATTAATATCAAGGCTTTTTAATTTTTCTTAAATTTACAATTTTTATTAGTGAAAAATCAGACTCTTTTGTAAGATAATCTAACTTTATTCACAAAAATAAAAAAAATGACTTGATTTTTATTATTTAGTACATATAATAAAAAAGTAACTAAATAAATGGGAGCGTAGCTCAGTTTGGTTAGAGCGCATGCCTGTCACGCATGAGGTCGCGAGTTCGAGCCTCGTCGTTCCCGAATTAAAAAGCGATAGATTTTTTCTACCGCTTTTTAATTTTGTATGATAGAGGGGAGAACTCTTTTTGAGTTCGAGCGACCTGCGAGCAGAGGGCGGAGGAGCTTTCTTTGGAAGCAACTTTGTTGCTGAAAAGAAAGTCCGGAGTCCCGTTTATCGCGAGCAGGGCAAGACAGCCTCGTCGTTCCCGCCATTTTAAGAGGGTTTCAAGCCCTCTTTTTTAATGCAAAAATTCTTGTGTGTAATCTGTGGGTAATTCTATAAACTCAACTTTTGTTCATATTGAGCAACTTATACATAAATAGTTCATCAGTTATGTTATAATAAAATTCATCAAGGAGTACAAAATGGATAAAAGTCTTTTAGAACTATTTATAAAAGAAATTAAAAACTTTAACTATCCCACTATTATATTCACATTGCTTATATCAACAGCTTATTTTGTCTTTGACTTTTTCGTTATTAGACATTATATGATTCATACTATTTTTACAGATATATTACGAAGTACTTTCTTTATTATATGGTTGTTTAGTATTATTTTTTTATTTGATAAAACTTGTAATTATGTAAGAGCATATATTAGACAAAAACAAATTGAGAAACAACAGGAAGAAGTATATTTAAACGAGTTAGAACATATATATAAAATGGCTGAAAAGGTAATTATGAAACTAACGCCTATGCAAAAAGATATCCTATATCAATTTATTGAAGAAAATAGCTGCGAAGTTGCCTTCCCAAATAATGAGAGCGGTTATAGTAGCGTACCCGCTGATGCAAATTATATAAATGCAAGATTGTTTGGCATAGGATTGAATATAATCTTATCTTCTACGTTTACTCATACAATTTTAAGGATAAATGAATTTTACTATGATATTATATCTAAATATTTTGAAAAATATAAACACACTAAAAAGCCCTTAACGTAATGTTAAGGGCTCTCATTTATATAGGAGTTAAGAACTTCAATTGCATCGAGTTTTCGTTGTGGTACAGGGTGAGCATATCTTTGTGTTGTTGTAATCTTTGAATGTCCTAAGATTTCTGATATTTCAGACAAAGGGAAAATCAAAGACAGAATACGACTAAGAGAGAAAAAGACAAATAAGTTCAAGGATTTTCCGCTATCAAACAATACAAAATCAGCACTGAAAGAATATTTAAAGACAAGAGAATATAGCGAAAATGAGCCTTTATTTATATCACGTAAGAATAAAGGCTTTTTACTGCGACAACAGGCATACAAAATTATCAATGATGTTGCAAAATCAGTCGGAATAAAAGAAAAAATCGGTACTCATACACTAAGAAAGACTTTTGGCTACCATGCCTACAATAACGGCTACGATATAACGCTAATTCAAAAGCTTTTCAATCACTCATCACCTAGCATTACACTCCGCTACATAGGAATTACACAAGATGAAATGGATGATGTGTATTTGAGTTTAGATTTGTAACAAATTGTGCAATAATAAGCTTTTAAAATCTTTACAAAAGTTTTGTAAACACATATACAGTAAATTGTTACTTGACGATTTTTAGAATCATATGTTCTAATTAAATTACAGCACCGCTCATTTATTTTACTCCTAATACTTAAAAACTCTTGTTCTAATGACAAGGGTTATTTGAGTATGCTTGTTACTTTTAAACGAAAGGATAAAACTAATGAAAGAAATTCATGTAAATGCTTACACCAAAAAAGATGGTACTTATGTCAGAGAACATTCCAGAACTATAGATTCTAACGATTTTACTGTTGCTACAGAAAGTTACAATCAAACTTCCGCCTCTACACCTGTGCTGACAGGCGGAGTTAGTATGGATGTTAATCTTAATCAGGTTAATAATGGAATTGACTGGGATAATGTTGGTTCAATAATAAGACAAGTTATAAATACTACTGCAAATGTAGCACTCTCCGCCCTACCAATTGCGTCTCAAATATATCAAGCCGCTAGTTTGTCAGATAAAAATACGGTTAATAATTTAATGCCTCATTTGAATAATGCAGTTAATTTTCTTACAGAGAATCAAAAAGTTATGAAACAAAATTTAGAAAATAGCTTAAAGAAATTAACATCTACTAAAAACCAAGATGAATATGCCGCTTTATACAAATCATTTGTAAATGAAAATGAGATATACAAACAGAATTCGGATGCACTAAATAAAATAAAATATGCAACACAAAATAAGGATTACGAAATGGTCGTAAAAGAACTAAATAATTATATGAACCTGCAAAATAACATAATCAGAAATATTGCTGCAAATAATCCCATAAATTCACAGCCGGGAATAGAGCGTAGCACACCTGCACAATACAAAACAAACCTTAATAGTATGAATTTTGCACCGTATCCGTCTCCATATATCAATTCGTACACACAGCCGGATGTGATAAAAGTAAATCCATTAAGATTTATAAATGATACAATGAACCAAGATCGTCCGGATGCAAAGAAATTTATTGATATGGCATTAGCATTCCCGGATGCATATGCAAGGACTCCTGAATATATGATAATTCCTAAAAAATTTAATAAAGCAGTTAGTAAACAATTAAATGTAGATATTCCTCGAGACTGGAACGGAGTTGCGTTTGAGGATAACAGCCCCACCTCTCAAAATCTGTCTAATTCGTCTCAGCTTCAACAACAAGTTGTATCATTATACAGAAATGGGGAATTTTTATCTGACAAAATTCCTATTGAATTAAATCAGGACAAAAACTTACATTACTCTGTCGGGCATGGCACTATACTAAGACCACAAATTGAGCAAAACGGGTATTTTAAAGGGATACTATTTGACTGGTATGACTTTGATTGGTTACCAATTAATCGTGAAAATTTACAAACAAATATCATAAATGATGCTGCATTTATACTACAAAAAATAAGACTGCTTAAAAACTACTACATTCTTATCCCTATTAAATTTAAATGGGAATAGTTAAAAGAAGGGGAACTTGTTCCCCTTCTTTGTTTTTGATAAAATACCTTTATGAATATTTTAAAATATTATCGGAATGATGTAATTATAGTTTTGGCGGTTAATTATTTTTTAATTGATTACAAAGCCACTCTTTTGTTTTTTACGATTTTTGCTTTACTAAGTGAATCTACACCTGATTATATTTTATATTTTCTTTTATTATTAATGTTAATAGCTACTATTATTCGGATTGTAGCGTTGCCAATATTATACGGATATATGGAAAAACATAGCAAAGAAACTATACTGTTAAAGTTTATCCATAATCTAAAGCACAGCTGGAAATGGAAAATCGGAATTTTGTTAATTACAATGATATCCCCAATTATCTTTGATTTTAACTATCCGGAACGATTTCCGTTTAATATAATTTGCCTGACCGGATTTACAAGTTATGTTATTTTGTATATTTGGTGGTGGATTAAAGATAAATTCTTAAGTGACAGATAAAGAATTTATTTGAATTTTATTCCTGCAAAACAGAACATCTTTTTTATTTTTAATCCGGAGAACTGTAATAATATAATATTTCATTTAACTCGTTGTTTACGGCAATCCCGTATGAAAAACATCTCCTTCGCACATTACAGCCTTTCTTAATTATATAAAGGTTATAAGTATATAAACTGATGTTTCCGGGAGATAAGGACAAAAATTCCAAGTTTCGATTTCTTTCTTCCGGTTTTTCAACTTCCACAAAATCATATTTTGAAAGTTCATTCTGAATATATTGTTTATTTGTTATAAATTTAAGATAAATTTTCTCACTTCCAAAATAACCCGCATTTTTATATATTGTTATATTTCTAGCATCCTCAGGTATTTTTTCAGGGAAATGTTTAACTCCTGATTGATTTGTTATATATTTCAATGATTTTTGATAGTTTTTCTCGACATCAGATATATTTGAATTATTAGTAATTTTTACGAAAATAAACACTAAAACCAAAATAGTAAGAATGATTATAATTAAGCCGATTTGTAACACCTTCTGTTTCATGTTTTTATTATAGCACAATATGTGCTAATAAATTTCCTACTAAACAATTTTTCTGGTGAAAAAACTTATTAACATATTATCTATTATATTTATTGTGTTAATTAATACTTTATTATATTTCAATATTTCGTTTATTTTATTTGCTGTAATCTTTTTTTATGCTGTAGTTTTTCTACTATATTCAGAAGATGCTTTTTTTATATTACTAATCTTACTATTTGTATATATACCATTGTTTTTATTTTTGTTTATAGTGCATTGGCAAATTAAAATGAAAGGTTTAATTAAACTTTATAATTGTATTCTTGATAAATATTCAGAGTTGACTATTGCCAAAATAATAGATGAATTTAAAACTAACAAAAAATGGCAGAAAATAACTTTGTTGATTGCATTTTTATTGGATATTACCGGAGTCATTCTATTATTTAATTTTTACAGCACTAACAACAATGAGCAAAATATTTTAAGTATTTTTATAATGGTGATAATGATATACCTGCTGGCTTGCGGTGGCTTATTGCCAAGCTATATTAATTTGTTTAAAAATTGGAATTCTAAATATATATAATAAGATATATTAGCAGTATTATATTAATAAATTGTTGCCAAATCCGCTTGAGCTTTAGCATTAGCTTTTTTGATTAAATCACTGATTTTTGTAAGATTATTATCTTCTGTACCCTCTTGTACAGGCTGTCTGACTAAACTCTTAAAGTACGGTAGTGTCTTAATTATTCCGATAGCCTGACTTACACTGTTTGCAGATACTTTAACTTCAATATTGCCTCCGCTTATAGTCGGTGTAATTACTGCTTTATATGTTCTCATTGAAATATTCCTTTCTATTAAAAATTAAACAAAGTCAGCTGTTGATTTTCAGATTTGTTTGAAAACTTTAACTCGTTATTTTCTTTTTGCTTTTTCAGTTTTTGTTCAATCCCGCTTAGAAAATAAAACGGAGTATAAAGCACCTGTTGAAATTTCAAGGTCAAAGTGTCGCCTTGTATTACTTTTGCAGGAATTCCAAGCAGTGTTAATTGAATATATGCCATCATAAAGCTCATTTCGTCTATATCAATCGCCTCTACATAAAGGTGTTTCTGATAATTAAAATTATGTTCTTTCATTGTTTCAGCAAAAGCAATAATCATACCGCCGCATCCACAGCAAGGCTCGGAGAGTGTTATCAGATGATTATTTTCAATCTTTTGAGAAATTTCGAGTTCTGAAAAATTTATTTCTGCCATGAATTTACTTACTGTATATGGCGTCTCGTACTGACCAATAGCAGAGTTGCCTAAATTCAATCGCATAAATACTTCACCTAGAAAATCTTGATACTTTTCTTCCAGTGCCATAATTAAAAGAGCAAGCAGTTTTGAAAGTTCTTCTGCTTGCTCTTTTGTATATTGTTTTACTGTTTGTAAGTATTTTTGCTCTAGTTCATCTCTTCTGTGAATTGTCTGTACTAATGAACAAGTGCATAATATCAAAAAGTCTTTAAACACTATCTTTAAACTTCTTGAACGGTCTAACGATTGCAATTTTGCCATGAATTCTTTTAAATAATCTATCTTTTCCATAAAAATACCTCTGCTAATACGAGATTGACACTCGTTGAACTTGTTTGAATTTTATATATATTTATATTTAAAATACTGTTTCCGTTTAATCTCGTTTATTCTGTATTCAGCAATTCTGTTTAAATGTTCAAAAATGCCTGAAATAGCCATTTTTATTATTATATTTGGAATAAAGTACCCTGTACATATTTGTTTTAACTGTGTTTTAAGGCTTTTTAACAAATTTATGACACAGGGGTTGAAATATTGTACCAATTTTGGTACAATATAAATATAAGTAAAGGATGATTAAAAATGATTGATAAAAAACACATAGGCACCAGTTTTGACAGTTTTCTTGAAGAAGAAGATATGCTTCAAGAGTCAGAAGCTGTTGCAATAAAAAGAGTTATAGCTTACGCATTAGAACAAAAAATGCTTGAAGATAATATTTCAGTAAATCGCTTGGCAAAAGAACTTGAAACTTCAAGAACAGCTATTTGTCGTATTTTAGACCCTGAAAATACTTCAATCACATTGAATACAATAGAAAAAGTCGCTAAATACTTAGGAAAACGTATTATTTTATCTTTTGCATAATTCTTTGTAGCGTTTGATAGCAACATCTAAATCTTTTTGCGGCGTCTTTTGACTCTTCTTGATGAATGCGTGCAAAAGCACCATTGTGTCATCTTCAACATAGAAGATAACTCTTGCAATACCGTTCGATACATTACTGCGGACTTCTTCAAGACCATTTGTGCCATGTAAAACTCTTGTCAAAGGCATACCTATCGGATAGCCATATTGAACAGTTTTAATATCAAACCCGATTGTACGCTTATCTTCTCTAGGTAAATCTTTAAGCCATTCTCTCACAGGTTCATTACCTGAACTTGTCTTGTAAAAATATACTTCCAATGCCTCTGTTCGCTTTGCCATGCGTTTATTATAGCATAATTATGTTTATGTAGATACTTATGTCTACATAAAATAACAAAAGATAACAACACCAAAAGTATTATGAATATTAAATTACAGACAAATTGTTATTTGTTATTTTGCATTAAAGCAGATATTTTATTCAATAAAAAACTATGTGTAATGGGTGGGTAATTGATATGTAGTTTAGGCTGTTTTTGAAAAGTTGCATAGGGCTAAAAGTGGTGCAAATACAGCATTTTTATACTTAAAAAAGCCCCTGTCACGCATGAGGTCGCGAGTTCGAGCGACCTGAGAGCAGAGGGCGGAGGCTTGACGACAAAATGCCAACGGCATTGAAGGCGTCAACCATAGTCCCGTTTAACGCGAACAGGTCAAGACAGCCTCGTCGTACTTTTTTCCCAGTTTGATTTGTACGGATAGATAGATTATTTTGGTAAAGCCCGCTTTGTGTGGACATTTTCGGATCGGAAAAATTAAGATTACTGGCAATCAAAATATGTTCATGAAATAATTTTTTACAGACTAAAATGCAAATATTAACAATACATAACTTTACAAATACACATATTTCAAAATTTAAAAATAAATTGTATAATATGAATATTAAAAACCCGCACCAATATTCTAATCAAATTTATTTTACCGGATTTGACATGGATGTGTTTGATAAAAAGATAAGAAAAACTAAAAAGAGCGAGATGGATACAACATTTAATGAAATTATTAATGATTTTAAAACACTTAAACAAGTAACAGCCATTGCAACTGGCGGTTCACAAAAAGCTTTAACGGCAGACGAAAGATCAGATATTGATACATATATTTTCATAGAAACAGATATACCTGTTGAAGATAGACTGAAAATTATAAAAAAATATTCAACAAAATATGAAGCAGGAGGCGAATATTTCGGTTCTGGTGATGAATTTTTTGTTGACAAAATGAAGACTCAATTGGATGTTATGTACATTAATAAAAATTGGATAGAAAATATCATAGAAAATGTTTGGGGAAAACATCATCCCTCCAACGGTTATACAACATGTTTTTTGTTTACCGTAAAAAACTGCGAGCCTCTCTATGACCAAACCGGCTGGCTTGCGGGTTTGAAGAAACAGCTTGATACCCCCTATCCAAAAGAGCTAAAACAAAATATAATTGAAAGAAATATGATGCTTTTAAAAGACAAACCATTTGCATCTTACTATGAACAAATAGAAAAAGCTTTGTACAGAAAAGATTATAACAGCGTTAACCATCGTATTGCAGCATTTATGGCAAGTTATTTTGATATAATTTTTGCAAACAATAAACTTTTGCACCCGGGAGAGAAAAAACTTGTAAAATATGCGCTTGATCATTGCAAAATTCTCCCGGAAAGATTTGAAGAAAATATAAACAAATTACTCACACAGCCAAATCCGGATACTTTAAAAATACTTGATGATATGGTTATTTCTCTTAAAAAATGTATTTAACCATTTATCAAGTAAAAAGCCGGAGTTTGGACAATATTATTACGACAATATACTATAAAAACAAAAAAAGTAGCTTTATGATTAAATTAAAATCAATCAGAAAAAAAATATTTTCCCGTAGCATGGAAACTTCTCCTGGGAAAGAAGCAAATGTTTTAACAATATTAGGACTAAAATTCAAATTTTTAAAAACCAATAAAGAAGAACTTAAACAAATTCTGAACAATAATATTCTGCCAAACAGTATATTAATTATAGAAGCAAATACATGCCACAGTGAATGTATACCGGGCTATAGCAAATATTTATCTGATTTAGGTTATAACGTTGATATAATTGTTCCCCCGGAAAGTTATAAAGAAAACCCGTTTGTAATGCTTCCGGCTAAATACTATAACAAAATATACCCTCTGGAAATGTATGATATACAACAATTTTTGAGTTCAGATAAAGTTTGTCAATACAAATACATAATTCTTAATTCAAATAATCTTATAAAAGACAGGAATTTCATATCATTTTTTGAATTTTTCCAAAATATAAAAAAACCTCAATATGGTTATATTGTATTAGAACATCGTTTAGATAAAATTAACCAAGAACTTTTAAAAGAAAACAGAGTTATGCAGCTGGCAAATCTTAAAATTCAAGATGAAAATAACCCTGTATTTTGCAACCCTGCTTACTTCGGAGATATTCATCCGCATAAAAAGAACAAAGTTACAAATTTTATTGTAATAGGAGAATTAAACCCGATACGCCGTAATTACTCATTACTGTTTAACGGGATAAATGAACTTATACAAAGCGGTGTTAGCAATTTCAAAGTTACGATTATCGGAGCAGGCAAAAAAAAATATATTCCTCGAAATATTCGAAATTATATCAATTTTAAAGGCCGCTTACCTTATAAAGATATGTACGATGAACTGCAAAAAGCCGACTTCATATTGACACTTCTTGATCCCGAAAACACAACTCACCTGAGATATATAAAAACAGGTACATCTGGATCCTTTCTATTAAGTTACGGATTTTGCAAACCTTGCATAATTCATGAAAAATTTGCACGTTATCACTACTTTAATCATGAAAACTCAGTTGTATACGACAATAATGAAAATTTTACCAAGACCTTGATACAATGTATAAATATGGACAGTATACAATATGATAATCTATACACAAATTTAAATAATACAATCAATTTTATAAGAAAATGCTCACTTGAAAATTTAGAAAATATATTAAACTCTAAAAAGACCGATTAACCAAAATATTATCGGAATTATATAAACTTCTTAACTAAATTGACAGGTATATATTAATAAATTATTATAGAATTAGGTATTTCATAATAAAGACTGGAGCTGGGATATGCATATAAACGTTACACGCAAAAAAGTAGCAATTGTTATTTTGCTGGTTATCATAACACCTATTATTTATAATAAAATTAGCGGGAAAATTGCAGCAATAATTCAAAGCAGACTTAATGCCATACCCAAAGAAGTTGTAGTTGATCATCCAAAGACAGAAAATACCTTTATTACAGCCGAAGAAACAGGACGTGTAGAAGCAAAATATTCAGTTGATGTAGTTGCAAGGGTTCCTGGCTTTCTTATCAAAAAATATTTTAAAGAAGGCGATTTCGTAAAAAAAGGCCAGCTTATATTCAAAATTGACCCTAGAGAATACCAGATTGAGGTAAACAATTCTTTAGCTAATGTCAATCAGTACAGTGCTCTTTTGAAAAATGCACAGCAGGAATTAAACAGAGCAAATGCATTGATTAAAGAGGATTTGATAAGCAGGTCAGATGTTGATCAGAGTCTTGCTACACGAAACCAGAACAAAGCTCTTTTAGATGCAGCAAGGCAACAGTACGAACTTGCAAAAGTTAATCTGAGTTACACTGACATAAAATCTCCTATAGATGGTCGTATCGGAAAAGTTAATATAACAGAAGGCAACTACGTAACTGCAACATCAGGTTCATTAGTTAATATTTCAAGTACAAACCCTGTATATGTTTCTTTCAGCTTGAAAGGTGCTGATTATGTAAATATACTCAGAGCCAGTGACAAATTTAAAGATGTTCAGGTACAGGTGCAGTTTGACGGCGGTCAATGGTATGACAAAACAGGGAAAATCGACTTTGTAGATAACAAAATTGATAAAAATTCAGGTTCTATAAGTATGCGCGCAGTATTTGACAACTCAAAAGGCTGGCTTGTTCCGGGAAATTACATGAAAGTCAAACTTATTGCACCAAAAATTGTTCAATATATGACAATTCCACAATCCTGTACCAAAGGCGATCCTATGAGCGGTTATTACGTCTGGGTAGTACAGGATAACAAAGCTGTACGTAAAGACATAGAAGTTTCCGATAGTATAAATAATAACTGGATTGTAGAAAGCGGACTTGAATATAATGATACCGTTGTTGTTTCAGGTATCCAAAATATAGCTGCGGAAGGCCAAAAATTAAAAATTATTGATAATGAAGAATATATTAAAAATTTAAACGCAGGGAAATAATGAAGAAAATTTTCGATAAAGATAAATTGTACTTTTTTATAAGAAAACCGAGATTTGCACTTGTAATATCCATTTGTATAGTTATTATGGGTCTAATCTCAATGGCGACATTGAAACAGGAAAACTATCCAGATGTAACTCCGCCACAGGTAAGAGTTTCAGCATCATATATGGGAGCTAACGCAGAAGTTATAGAATCATCAATTGCAACAGTTCTTGAAAACAAACTCAACGGTGTTGAAAACCTTTCTTATATGTCATCCACCTCAAATGACGGTTCATATTCTTTAAATATGTACTTTAAAGTCGGCACAGATAAAAACGTTAATTTGATGAACGTTCAAAACAGAATCCAACAGGTTTTATCTCAATTGCCTGAAGAAGTACAAAGAACAGGAGTCACAGCCTTAAGCAGAACCTCGGGTTCCGGAGCAATTATCCTGAATATTTATCCTGTATCAGGGCACTGGTCACAACTTGATATGACAAACTACGGTTCAATTTATATTAAAGATGAGTTGAAACGTGTAGAAGGCGTTGCAGATATTGATGTATTCGGCTCCGGCGATTATTCTATGAGAATATGGCTTGACCCGCAAAAAATGGCAGGATTAAATATTTCAACAACCGATGTAAAAAATGCTGTTGTTGCACAAAACACTCAGGTAACAGCCGGTTCTTTAGGAGCCCGTCCGACAGATGACGAACAGGCGCTGCAATTAACATTAAAATCAAAAGGCAGACTATCTGATGTTGAAGAATTTGAAAATATAATAATCCGTTCAAACATGGATGGCAGTAAAGTAAGATTAAAAGATATAGCTCGCGTGGAACTCGGGTCTTCTTCATATACCACACTCGGTACGGTAAACGGAAAACCTGCCGCATTGATTATGGTGTCGCAGCTTTCTGACGCCAACATTTTAAACCTTTCAAAAGCCGTAAAACAAAAACTCAATGAAATAAATTCAAGACTTGATAACGGTTTACAAATTCAAATTATCAAAGACGACTCGGATTACATCCATGAATCAATGAAAGAGGTTGAATTTACAATTCTTTTGACAGGTATTATCGTAGTTATCATTATCTTCCTGTTTCTGGGAGATGCAATGGCAACACTTGTACCTTGTGTAACTATTCCTGTTTCACTTATAGGAACTTTTATTGCCCTTAAAGCGCTTAATATGAGTATAAATTTATTATCTCTGTTTGCACTTGTCCTTGCTGTCGGTGTTGTAGTTGACGATGCCATTGTTGTTATTGAAAATGTAAAACGGCACCTTGAAGAAGGTAAATCCGCCGTAATTGCAACACAGTTAACCATGCAAGAGGTAGGTTCTGCACTTGTTGCAATGGCTCTTGTTTTAATGGCCGTATTTGTTCCGATTATATTTATGGGCGGTATGACAGGTGTTATGTACAAACAATTTGCAGTATGTATCGCAGTATCTATTGCCATTTCTGCGATTTGCGCACTAACCCTTTCTCCTGCAATGTGTTCTCATTTCCTCGGAAAAAAAGAACATAAACAAGAAGATTTAACTAAATCCGAATTTCTAATCCATATTGACCATATAGTTGAAAGAATTAAACGCAAAACAGCTGTTGTTATTGAAGATTTCAACAAATTCTTTGCAAAGGCTGAAGATTTCTATATTGAATATGTCAATGTGTTTGTTCATGACAAAAAGAAAACAATAATTCTTTACGTATCGCTTGTTTTACTGACTTTGATATCTTTTAAAATGGTACCGACAGGTTTTATTCCTGATGAAGATCAGGGAGTTCTGCTTGCAAGTATTACTCTGCCTGACGGGGCATCACTTTCAAGAACAGAGGAAGTAGGATTGCGGTTAATAGATCAAATACGAAATCTTGAAGGTGTTGATGAAAAAAGACTTATGCTGTTCGGCGGAAACGGTGCAACAAATACCGCAACAGCAATTATATCACTTGATGATTATGCCGACAGAAAAATTTCTCCTGTAGACTGGGTAAAAAGGAAAATAGAAGGTCGTCCTACAGACCTTTCTCACACTGCTATTTTAAACAGGATAAGAACAATTGCATCTAAGACTAAAGAAGCGTCCATTGTAGTTTTTTCACCGCCTGCAATCAGCGGTATGAGTATGCTTGGCGGTTTTGAATTCCAGATGTTGTCACAAGGCGAATACACCCCTCAGCAACTTGAAAGCTGGGCAAACAAACTCATACAGGCTGCTAATCAAGATCCGTCGCTTTCAAGCGTGTATACAAACTTTCAGGCAAACGTTCCGCAATACACGCTCGAAATTGATTATGAAAAAGCAATGGCGCAGAGTGTTGACTTGCAGGAACTTTATTCAACACTTGCCTCAATGCTAGGAACTTATTATATAAACGACTTTAATAAATACGACAGGGTATTTAAGGTTCAAATGCAGGCTGAAAGCGATTTCAGAAACACAGCCTCTGATCTTTCCGGCATTTATGTAAAAAATACAAACGGTGTAATGGTTCCGATACTTTCAATCGTAAAACTTAAACAAACAATAGGTACGGCATCTATTACAAGGTACAATCTTTATAAATCCGTTCAAATACAGGGACAGGAAGCAGCAGGAAAAAGCTCCGGCGATGCAATGAACGCAATGGAAAGCGTTGCAAGAAGAGTTCTCCCATCTGACATTACCTTCGACTGGTCAGGAACATCAGCCCAAGAACGTGAAGCATCAGGACAAACTATTATTATTGTTACAATGGCGCTTGTGTTTGTATACTTGTTCCTTGTTGCTCTATATGAAAGCTTTACAATACCGATTGCTGTTCTTTTGATTTCACCGATTGCGGCACTCGGAGCGCTGATATTCCAGATGATGATTAACCAGTCATTTGATATCTATTCTCAGGTTGGTATGATTACATTAATAGGTCTTGCGGCAAAACAGTCTATCCTGATTGTAGAATTTGCCAAAGAAGAACATGAAAAATACGGACTTCCGGTAAAAGAAGCAGCCGTGAAAGCCGCAAAGCTTCGTTTCAGGGCGATTATGATGACAGAACTTGCTTTTGTTATCGGTGTTCTTCCGATGCTTTTTGCATCAGGAGCCGGTGCAAATTCAAGAATTTCTGTCGGCTCTACCGTATTTGGCGGTATGGTTGCAGCAGCAACAATTGGTGCTGTTTTAACACCGGCATTCTACGTAATTATTCAGGAATTTGTTGACAAATTCCCGCAACAGGATATAACCGAAAAAGATTTGGAGTATGCTGAAAAATGAAAAAGTTTATAAATTTGTGTTTAATATATTCGCTTATAATTACTTTTGGGAATTACGCATTTGCTGATGAAGTTCCACTGAATAAAGTTGCCAAAAAAGATAAAGAAGTACACATAGTAAAACCCGAAAAAACCAAAAAAATTAATTTAAAACGCCAGAAAAAACAAAATAAAGAAAATGCAAAAACCAAACAGGAAACATCCAAAGAAGCCGAAGGCATGTATGAAACAAAATTCCCGACTATAAACAGTAAAATTGAATACACTGACATGAACGGTGAAGTTACGTTGAGTGACTGCATAAAGCTTGCCATTACACACCATCCTACAATTATGTCAGCAATAAGCAACGCCGAAATCTATAAATCAAGAATAGGCCAGGCCTGGTCAAATTATTTCCCGACATTAAGTGCAGGCGTAAATTACTCCAGAAATGACATGTTCATGACAATGTCAAGCTCCTTTATGCGCAATATGAACCAGAAATATAACATGTATTATATGCCGCAAGTATCTGCTAATATGCTGCTCTTTGATTTCGGCAAAACTAAATCTTTTGCGGATTCGGCAAAGAGGACTTTTGAAGCATCCAGATATGACGCAGAAACAAGCATCGAGCTTGTTATTTATAATGTGAAAGTTGCTTACTATAATCTTGTTTTCGCGGAAATTCAAAAAACCGTATACGAAGATACCGTCAAAGACTTTGAACTCCAGCTTAAACAGGCAAAAGCCCAGTATGAAATAGGAAGAAAAGCCAAAATTGACGTTACTACTGCCGAATACAACCTGGGCAATGCCAAAGTTAACCTTATTAAAGCCAAAAACACACTTGAACTTGCCGCAGCGGAACTTGCAAATTCTGTAGGTATTCCTGAACTTGAAAATGTCATTTTAAAAGATAAATTAAATACGAAAAAATATGATGTAAATTTTAAAGACCTTCTTGCAACGGCAGAAGCTTCACGTCCTGCACTGCTTTCCGCTAAAAAACAGATGGATGCGGCCGAAATGAACGTAAGAAGTGCAAAAAGAGCATTCACACCTGATATTAGCGCATTCGGTTCCTACAATCAGGGCGGACGCCAGATTGATGCTGATTACGGATATCAATTCGGAGTTCAGCTTAACTATACAGCATTAAATTTAATGCTTTTGAAAAAACAGGTTGATGAAGCAAATGCAACCTACAAAAAAGCAGTAGCAGATTACGAACAACAAAGACAAAATGTTTATCTTGAAGTAAAAAGCGCATACATAAGCCTTTTAAATTCTCATGACAGCCTTGGGGTTTCAAAACTTGCACTACAGCAGGCTAAAGAGCGGCAATATCAAGCTTTCAGAAGATATCAGGTAGGCCTAGGCGATGCAATTGAGTTTAAAGATGCAGAAAATTCTTATCTTAATGCCCAGCTTGATTATTACTCAAACCTTTTAAATTATAATGTTAATGCCGCAGAACTTGAACGAGTAATCGGCGCTCCTATTAAAGAATCAGAAATTGATTTATAAAAAGTATTGACTGAGAGCTGCTATCAAGTTATATAATTATCTCGTAAAATAATTATCAGGAGAGATGCTTATGAATTACAAAATAATTACAGGTATAGTGTTATGTTTAGCACTTATATTTTCATTTGGTATATACAAAGTTTTTGCAAATCAAAATCAGGAGGTTAATATGAATGACAAAAAAGTTTTAGTTGCTTACTATTCACATTCAGGCAACACAAAAGCGGTTGCCGAAAAAATTCAGCGTCTTACAGGCGGTGACATATTTGAAATAACACCTAAAACTCCTTATCCGAAAGAGTATAATGTTGTAGTAGAACAGGCGAACAAAGAAAAAGCAGCAAACTATTTCCCTGAACTTGCAGATAACGGAAATGTAAAAGATTATGATATAATATTTGTAGGAACTCCTGTCTGGTGGTACACAATGGCAGGTCCTGTCAAAACCTTTTTAAAAGAAAATGATTTTACAGAAAAAGTTATTGTACCCTTTTGCACACATGGAGGCGGCGGAGAATCAACAACATACGTTGATATGCAAAAACTGGCACCGGATGCAAAAATTCTTGAAGGCTACACATCGTACGAAAACTCCGCGAAAGAAAACGATATAAAAAATTGGATTACGGGATTGAAATTCTAAGGAGAACTTAATGAAACGCAGAGAATTTATAATAAACTCGGCACTTGCACTTGGCGGAGCAGCAATGCTTGCAGGATGCGGCAAAAAAGAAGTAAAAAAAACAGAAAAACAGGTTATCAAAAGAAAATTTGACAATCTTGAAATACCTTTAATAGCACTTGGTTGTATGCGGCTTCCTATGCGCAGCGGTAAAATTGATATGGTTGAACTTGACAAAATGGTTGAATATTCAATGGCACACGGTGCAAACTATTTTGATACCGCATATATGTACGTTGACGGCAAATCAGAAAACGCTATAGGAGAAATCTTGAAGCAATACCCGAGAGAAAGTTTCTTTTTAACCGATAAAAATCCTGCTTATCTTGTAAATTCTCCATCTGATGTTCGCAAATTATTTGATGAACAGCTAAAAAAATGTCAGGTTGAATATTTTGACAACTACATGGTTCACAATATAAATAAAAATACAATTCATAATTACCGCGACAACGATATGTACGGAGAATTATTGAAACTGAAAAAAGAAGGTCTTATAAAACATCTTGGATTTTCTTTCCACGGGGATCCGAATATGCTCAGACAAGTAATCAAAGAGCATAAATGGGACTTCTGCCAGCTCCAGATAAATTATCTTGACTGGGAAGTTATAAATGCAAAAGAACTTTATGAAATCGCTGATGAAGCAAAAGTTCCCGTTATTGTAATGGAGCCTTTAAGAGGCGGCGGTTTATGCAATCTGCCTCAAAAAGCAGCAGAAAAACTCAAAGCTGAATGCCCTAAAGATACACAGGCATCATTCGGTTTGCGCTGGGTAACAAGTAAATCGCGCGTATTTACAATACTCAGCGGTATGAGTAATTTACAACAATTAAAAGAAAATATTGATACATTTACTAATTTCAGAGAATTTACACAGAAAGAAGAACAAATCGCAAATGAAATTGCACGTATTATACAATCACAGGGGGCAATAAACTGTACTGCATGCAGATACTGTATGGAAGTCTGCCCCAGAGGCATAAATATCCCTGCGATTTTCGGGCTTTATAACGTCTATAAATCAAACGGTAACGGATTTATGTTCAACGTTAACTATGAAGCCTTGAAAGAAGATGAACGCGCAGACAAATGTATCAATTGCCACCTTTGTTCAAAAAATTGCCCGCAGGGACTTGACATACCGGCACTGTTGAAAAAAGTTGATGCAGAAGTAAAGCAGGCAGCCAAAAAAGGTTAAAATCTAATGAAAAATATCTATAAAATACGATTTACCTTGGCATTAATAATTTTCATATTAGCAACAACAGGGATTTTCGGAATATTTTACGGTATAAATGTTTACGATTTGCAATTTATGCCGCTTTTACAGAGAATATTTATTGATTTCTCATTAATTGTACTGATTTTATTCCTCATTGTAGCCGGATTAACCTTTTTTTGCGGAAGAATATACTGCTCGCTTTTCTGCCCGCTCGGGATTTTGCAGGAAATAACGGGATTTATAAGAAATAATCTGATAAAAAAACAATGTATAAAACAAACTAATTTCCCGTTGAAATACTTTATTGCAGCAATTGTCTGGGGAATACTCTGTGGCGGAAGCGCAATTGTGATAAGATACACAGAGCCTTACTCAATATTCGGCTCTGCAATGACCGGAACAATTTTCGGCATATCTGCAATAATTATCATAATAATTGCAGCACTACTAAAAGACAGAATTTTTTGTACAAACTTCTGCCCTGTCGGAACGGTTTTAGGACTTATTTCAAAAGTTTCGGCGAACAAAATTTATATATCTGAAATTTGTGTTTCTTGCGGACAATGTGAAAAGAATTGCCCATCAGGCTGTATAAATTCTAAAGAACAAACTGTTGATAATGAAACATGTATAAAATGTCTAAAATGTCTTGAAGTCTGCCCCAAAGGCGGGATAAAATATGGTATTAATCCTAAAAAAGAAGTAAAATTCAGCATTAAAAGACGACAATTGATTATAGCAGGGACGGCACTTGCACTGTTTGGTTCAATGATTAAAGCAGGAATAGAAATCCAAGAAAAAATTGTTGAAAAATTAAAAGACGTAATCTTGCCGCCGGGCGCAGAAAATAAAGAGAAATTTTTCAACAAATGCCTTAACTGCAATCTTTGCGTTGAAAACTGCCCTCAAAAAATCATCGTGAAAGCAGATAAAGAATATGGTGCCATACATATTGACTACTCAAAAGGCTTATGCGACTATAACTGCCATAAATGTTCACAAGTATGTCCTTCAGGTGCTATCAAAAAACTTACACTTGAAGAAAAACAAAAAACCAGAATAGCTATGGCAATGATAAATGAAGATAAATGCAGTCAATGCGGAGAATGTGTTAAATCCTGTCCTGTACATGCTATAATTAAAGAAAACGGAAAACCGCCCGTACTTAATGCAATGAAATGTATCGGCTGCGGAGCTTGCAAAAACGCCTGTCATTTTGGGGCAATAGAAATCTTCCAGATAAAAGAACAAAAAACATTGTAAGATAGACAATCGGGAGATAGGCTGGCAAGAAAAAATAAATAGATGCACAGAAGAGGGCAGGCTAAGTATAGAAAGTCGAACGAATATCGGCAGAAAGGGAAAAAAGGATGTCACTTGGTATAACTGAAATTTTACTAATACTGGTTGTAATCCTGTTGTTATTCGGCGGGAAAAGAATTCCCGAAATTGCACGTGCATTGGGCCGCGCATCTTACGAATACAAAAAAGCAAAAAATATTCTGAAAGAAGAAGCTCAAGGGTTAAAAGATGCAATAGAAGATTCAGCAGAAAAACCGGAAGAATACAAGCCTAAAGACGTGTAATAATGGACGAAAATTCAGAAGAAAGCTTAATATTTCATCTTGAAGCTTTAAGAGAAACACTGCTAAAATGCGTAATTTCCCTGTGCATAGGTATTCCTTTTACGCTTTATCTAGCACCGTATGCATTTAATCTGCTTGTAAAAATTATTGCAGGAGCAAATAATATAACTTTCAACTATTTTTCACCCATGGAAGTATTTTTAATCCAGCTTAAAACGGCCCTGGTATTGGATTTAATAATATGTTTCCCTTATATGGCAAAAAAGATATGGGATTTTGTTTTGCCGGCGCTTTATGAGAATGAAAAAAAATTTATAAAAAATACGGTCATTTTATCAACACTGCTTTTTATACTCGGTGCTGCATTTTGTATATTTGTCATCATGCCTGTGGTTGTAAAATTCGGTTTAAGCTTTTCAGCAGCAAATATCAACCCGATGTTTGGCATTTCAAACATAATAAATTTAACCCTTATGATGGCAATAGCATTCGGAGTAATGTTTCAGACACCGCTTGTAACCGTTACACTAATTAAATCAGATATAATATCATACGAAACCATAAGCAATTTAAGACCTTATATAATTGTTATAATCCTTATTCTGGCAGCAATTTTCACACCTCCTGATGTAGTGAGCCAGCTTATGCTCGGGGTTCCGACGTATTTACTTTTTGAAGCCGGACTTTTGTTTGCAAAAATAAACACTAAAAAGGAAAATATTAATGAGTGAGAAATACATTGACATAAATTTTGCAAAACTTGATACAGACCGACAAAACCGTCGCGGGGCGTCAGAAGCTGTTTTTTGCGAGTGCAAAACAAATGAACAATTAATAAAAATTTTCACTGAATTCAAAAACAAAGGGCAAAATGTAATTGGAACAAGAACTTCTAAAGAACAGGCAGAAAATTTAAAAAAGGTTTTTCCTGAAATAGAATACAATGAACAGGGTCGTATAGTGACTTTGATCCAAAAACCTGTTGAAAAATTGGGAGAGATCGCAATATGTACAGGCGGAACGGGAGATATTCCGGTCGCCGAGGAAGCCGCTGAAACCGCACAATTTTACGGCAGCAATGTTAAAACATACTATGATATAGGAGTAGCAGGGATTCACAGACTTTTTGACAAAATTGATGAAATAAAGCACGCCAATGTAATTATTGCCGTTGCGGGAATGGAAGGTGCGCTCGGCGGAATTATAACAGGTCTTGTCGATATACCTGTCATTGCTGTTCCAACATCAGTCGGTTACGGGAGTTCAATGAAAGGACTTTCTGCGCTTTTGACAATGCTGAACTCTTGTTCGGAAGGAATGACTGTTGTAAATATTGACAACGGATTTAATGCAGGTTACAGCGCATCTCAAATAAATAAACTTATAACGAGAGGTAAATAGATGAACTTATATTTTGAATGTAAATCAGGGATTTCAGGTGATATGTCGGTTGCTGCGCTTCTTGATCTGGGAGCAAGCCGTGAAAAACTCGACAGGGCTTTAGCTTCAATGAATTTAGATCACGAATTTAAATACAACATCACGAAAAAATCGATAAACGGTATTATGGCAACTGATTTTGATGTAATTTTGCCTGAATATCACCACCATGAACACTCGGAAGAACAGCACCATGAACATAGAAATCTTGAAGATGTCACAAGAATTATTGATAAGGCAGATACAACAGAAAATGCAAAAAAACTTGCAAAAAAGATTTTTCAAATTGTAGCGGAAGCCGAAGCAAAAGCTCACGGAAAAGATGTAAAAGATGTTCACTTCCACGAAGTCGGCGCAATAGATTCAATTGCGGATATCTTAAGTTTTTCTGTATTACTTGATGATTTAGCTCCTGAAAAAGTTTATATATCAACTCTTACAGATGGGCAGGGTTTTGTAATGTGCCAGCACGGAAAAATCCCGGTTCCAGTACCTGCCGTATGTGAAATAGCTTCAAAATACAAATTGCCTTTAAAAATAACCGACAATGACGGAGAAATGGTTACTCCGACAGGAGCGGCAATTGTTGCTTCGCTTTATACAGGAGAAAAACTGCCGGAAGAATTTGTTATTGAAAAAACAGGCTATGGAGCCGGAAAAAGAGCTTATAAAAATCCTATATTAAGAATAATGGCAATAAAGGAGGCGAAGCCTCTGGTAAGAGTATAGAAAGGCAAACGATAACTGGCGAAAAGGATAAAAGAGGAGGCGAAGCCTCTGGCAAGAGTATAGAAAGGCAGACGATAATTGGCGAAAAGGATAAAAAAGGAGGGAAATTATGCATTTAGGAAACGGTATTATTTGTCCCGTTACAGGGATTCCAATGTTAATTGCGGCAGGTGCGGCAGCATTTTACGCATATAAAAAAGCAAAGAAAGAGTTTTCAAAAGATAAAATTATACCTGCTGTTACGCTGACAGGACTTGTTTTTGCACTTCAAATGATAAACTTTGCTATACCTTCAACAGGCTCAAGCGGTCATATTGTAGGAGCTATTCTGCTTTCTGCGCTTCTAGGACCTTATGCGGCATTTTTAGCGATGTGTTCAATATTATTGGTTCAGTCGGTATTTTTTGCGGACGGAGGGTTGCTGGCACTCGGATGCAACATATTTAATATGGGATTTTTAGCCTGCTTTACTGCTTATCCGATTATTTTTAAACCGCTTGAAAAAGCAGACAAACCGATTTTAGCAGCAATTCTTGCATCCGTTGCAGCGCTCGAACTTGGTGCTTTTGCTGTTGTAATTGAAGGCGCTTTATCCGGTTCAATAACTCTTGCAAGCATCGCAAACTTCACAGGATTGATGATGGCAATACATCTACCGATAGGAACTATTGAAGGGCTTGTAACAGCTTTTATAGCTTTTATTGCAAAATCTGCAGATACTAAAAAACTGTCATATTCTTTTGCAGGAATTTCAGTTCTTGTGGCTGCGTTCATATCACAGTATGCCTCTCAAAAACCGGACGGCCTGGAATGGTCATTATTGAATATTTCAGATTCAGTAATTGCACAAACCCAGTGGCAATTGTTCAATATTGCGGAAGCAATACAGACTAAAACAGCATTATTAATACAAATTCCGTCTGCTGCCGCTAATATCGCAGGTTTAAGCATTCTTATACTTGCAATGTACATTATTTGTAAAAACTTATGCAGCAACACGGTAAAAGAAGATGCAAAATAAATTTGAAAAACTTAAAAACTATTTAACCGAACTGAGCGAGCAGGGCTTATGCCTTGCTTTTTCAGGCGGTATTGACAGCACACTCCTTCTGTACCTGTGCAAAAATATGAACATACTGGCAATAACTCTTAATACAGATTTTCAGACTGAATATGAAATTAAAGAAACTCAAGAGCTTTGCAAAAAATATCATATTAAACAGTTTATTATTGAACCAGATATTTTACAAGACCCTTTAATTAATAACAACCCGCAAGATCGCTGCTATCATTGTAAAAAATATCTCTTTAAAACAGCAATTCAAAAAGCACATGAAGCAGGTTTTAAATACATGATTGACGGAACAAATTTTGATGATTTAAAAGTTTACCGCCCCGGTTTAAAAGCTCTTGATGAACTAAATGTAATATCTCCTCTAGCAAAATTTAAAATTACAAAACAGGAAATCCGAAATTATTCAAAACAATGCGGGATAAAAATTTATGATAAACCGTCAACTCCGTGTCTTGCAACACGTTTTCCATATTATACAAAACTTACAAAAGAAAATTTAAAAACAGTTGAAAAAGGTGAACAAATTTTAAAAAATTATGGATTTACATCTTGCCGTCTAAGACTTCACGGAGATATTGCAAGAATTGAAATCCGGCAGGAACAATTCACACGGTTATTTCAAAAGAAATCAGATTTAATCAAAGAATTAAAACCTTTAGGGCTAAAATATCTGACAATTGACATTGAAGGATTAAGAAGCGGAAGCATGGATATCTAAAAATCAACTATTAATTTGATTTTAAAAATAAAATATAATTATATACTGATAAAGAAAGTATAATATGAGGGTTCTGATATGATGAAATGGATTATTATTCTACTGGTAGTTGCAGCCGGTGCCTGGGTTTATTTTAATGTTGATCTTAACAGTGTAAATAACACTGTAAACGAGGAGGCAACAAATGCACTTAAACAGGAAAAAACAATTAAAGTTTTCTTTGATGCAGATCAGCAAAACAAAGAAGAAACACAGGAAACAATAAATGAACATTTTTAAAAACTAAAAGACCGGCTGTTTAACCGGTCTTTTTTATTCATTCCAACCTATCCTAAATAATTTCCTATCTTTCCTATGATTTTCCTGCGACTATGCTATAAAATTCGTTCCAAACCTGCTTGCTCCGTGAAAGAATGATTGCCTCATCATGTCAACCAGAGTTTTTTTAATTACAAGTTTTTTATTTAAATCAATTGAATTTACTGCATCCGATGTTTCTTTATATAAATCTGTAACCGTATTAGAAAATAACAGCATATTTGACATAGCCTTAAAACCTCTCTTTTTCTTTATTTAGCTCTCGTACTTATATAAAAAATTTTTATAAAAAATTATTGACTTTTTATATTCAATTTATATAATTTTTGTTACAAAACTTTACACTTATTAAAGATTTTGCCATAAAATGCCGTTAACCAAACTAAATAAGAAAGGAGAAATTAATGGCAGATCCGATTAATTTAAACACATCAAGCGTAAATGTTGATCTTGAGAAATGGAAAAAACTTACGGCAAAAGAAATAATAAAGGAAGAAGGCCGCGGAGAGGAAATTCCTGAAGAAATATTGACCTGGGCTCAGCAAATGGCAGCATTTTCTAAAATTCCAGATGACATAACCTATGAACAGGTTGACGGAGATGTAGGTCTTGATGCATTAGACAAACTGGGTTTAAGTCCTGAAGAAATGGCCGAATTCAGGCCTGAAGCTGCAAATGCCGAAGCTCCCACAGCAACAGAAGAACCGGATGCAGTACAGGATCCTGCATTAGTTCAGGAAACTAATCCTGAAAATAATGAAAATGAAAATATATTTATGAACCCAAAACCGGGGAATGCAGCCTACACGCCAACACAAGAAACTGAACAGCCGGATGAAACGGATGTGGAAGCAACCCTTGCAGATCCCGCACTCACAACAGATCCGGAAGAAATCAGGAAACGCAGACAAAGGCTCGGATTAGAGTAAAGATTTAACAGCAGATGTAATATCATCTGACTTGTATATATAATTACCGGCAACTAAGGAATTTGCGCCAAACGCGGTGCAAATTCCTGCTGTTTCAGCATTTATTCCTCCATCAACCTGAATTATTAAATCTTTTTGGGAATTATCCTTTATATAAGGAATTTTTTTTGCACACTCATTCATAAATTTTTGACCGCCAAACCCGGGTTCAACCGTCATAACAAGAACCAAGTCCAAATCATTCATGTAAGGATATACAACATCAACAGAAGTTTTAGGTTTTATAGACATTCCTGCTTTTATATTAAAAGATTTAATTAACTTTATAATCGCGCTTACATCATTAACAGCTTCATAGTGAAAAGTCAAAATATCAGCACCTGCATTTACAAACGGTTCAATATATTTTTCAGGGTTTTCTATCATCAAATGAACATCAAGACACAAATCGGTCACTTTCCTTATTGATGCAACAACAGGTACTCCGATTGTAATATTAGGTACAAAATGTCCGTCCATAACATCTATATGAAGCCATTGCGCTCCGGCATTTTCTACACGCTTTATATCTCGTTCAAGGTTTGCAAAGTCAGCTGACAAAATTGAAGGTGAAACAATATTTGACATTTTATATTACTCCGAATATTTTGCAGGCTTCGTATGCGGCATGCTGTTCCGCTTCCTTTTTGGTCTTACCGGAACCGGAAGAAACAACTTCGCCTTTATATAAAACTTCGACTTCAAATGTTCTGTTATGAGCGGGGCCTGTTTCACTGACAAGCCTGTAAAGCGGAATTTCTTTGTTAATGGATTGGGTATATTCCTGCAGCATAGCTTTTGCATTATATTTTTCAAAATTTTTATCAACTTCTTCAATATATGGCATTAAAATCTTAGTTAAAAAAGGGATTAGTTCATTTAACTTGCCGTCAAGATAATACGCTCCCAAAACAGCCTCAAAAGCACACGCACAAACAGATTCAATATGAGCAACTCCCTGTTTTGCTTCATGAGCTGCTACAATTATAAAATCACACAAATTTATATTATGCGCAATTTTAGATAAAGTACTATCAGAAACAACTATAGAACGAATTTTTGACAAATTTCCCTCTGCATAATCAGGAAAATGATTATATAGAATATCTGAAGTCACAAGCTTTAAAACCGCATCACCCAAAAATTCCAAACGCTCATAATTTTCTGTATAAGGCAGCTCTCTTTCTTTTGTAAAAGAAGGATGGGTCAAGGCTCTGGAAAAAAGCTCCGGATTATCAATTTTTATTGAAAAAATTTTTTCCAAATCCTTCATCTAAAACAAACCTTTTATATAGTTTACAATATCATGCGAAAATACAAAGTATTTACAAAAATAATACATAATAGGAATTGTGAAAATAAAACTGTCTGATCTGTCCAGAAAACCACCATGCCCCGGCAGCGAATTCCCGGAATCTTTTACACCAGCATCACGTTTAATCAAAGATTCGCACAAATCACCAATCTGAGCAAATACTGTACAGATAAAGCCAACCAAGATCGGAATATACCATGGAATTTCAACAAAGAAATAATTTATAAACAGGCCGATAATACAGGCTCCGATTACGGCAGAAACAGCACCTCCGATTGAGCCTTCAATGGTTTTATTAGGACTTACAACAGGCGCAAGTTTATGTTTTCCAAACCTTGTTCCGGCATAATAGCAGCCGATATCGGTCATCATAATCGCCACAAACATCATTACTACAAAGCCCAACCCGTCATGATACTGCTGTGAACTAATATCCCTTAAAAGCTGCAGATGCAAAGGGAAATAACCGCAATAAACAAATCCTAATATTGTAGTTGCAACATTTGCAATATATGGCTGCCGACCTCTAAATAAAACCCACATGAACGATGCAAAAGTACACAAAGTCAGAGCAAGCGCGACATATTGTGTTCTGTCAAAATAAGTTATTATAGCAAGAAGTGCTTCAGAAGCAAGAATAATTTTAAGGCTCGGATAAAAACCTTTATGTTCAAGAATTTTTACATATTCTTTTGATGCAAAATAAATTACAAAAGCAAGCAAAATCAGAAGGGCAACACCGCCAAGAATAATACATCCCATGGCAATCGTACCCATAATAAATCCCGTCAACATTCTTGTTGCGTTCTTATTCAAGCCTCTGGTTTCTTCCATTATACGGTCATAACCTCTTTTTCTTTATCAGCAACTGCTTTATCAATTATCCCTGTGTATTTATCAGTCAATTTTTGTATTTTATCCTGATTATCTTTTACGGTATCTTCCGGAAGATTTTCACTTTTTTCAATTTTTTTCAAATCATCGGTCATATCACGCCTGATATTTCTTACTACGACTTTTGATTCTTCTCCGATTTTCTTAACCTCTTTTGCTGTTTCACGTCTTCTTTCTTCGGTCAAAGGCGGGAAAGCAAGTCTTATACAAATACCGTCGCTGTTCGGTGTAATTCCTATTTCAGCTTTTATAATGGCTTTTTCAATTTCTTTCAATATTGATTTATCATACGGAGTAATAACAAGTGTTGTACCTTCCTGCACTGTA
Source organism: uncultured bacterium (assembly GCA_949296425.1). Lineage (GTDB taxonomy): Bacteria > Cyanobacteriota > Vampirovibrionia > Gastranaerophilales > Gastranaerophilaceae > Stercorousia. The sequence continues at coordinate 70,799 of CASFPN010000015.1, read as the reverse complement.
ACCTGCGACATCTGTCTTAAAGGTGTAGGTGCTCCGTAATAATCAACCAAAACCTTATCCAAAATCATCGGATTAGCTCTGCCTGAACGAATTGAGCCAAATTCACGGTGAAGCTGCGCTATTGCTTTTTCCATTTTTTCTTCGCCGAATAAAAATAATTCATCTAAAGCTTCTGACATTTTTTTCTCCTTTATCAAATAATTCTTTAATTTATATAAGTTCCTATCTCTTTGCCTTTTAAAATATCAATAATAGCATCTTTTGCTTCAAAATCAAACACTACAATCGGGATATTATTCTGTTTACAAAGAGCACAGGCTGATGTATCCATAACTTTTAAACCTTTAATAATAATATCATCATAAGTAATTTTGTCCAGTTTTTTTGCGTTCTGGTTGGTTTTAGGGTCATCTGTGTATACTCCGTCAACTCCATTTTTAGCCATAAGCATAGCTTCTGCGTTGATTTCAGAAGCTCTTAATGCTGCTGCTGTATCTGTTGTAAAGAAAGGATTTCCTGTTCCTGCCGCGAAAATAACTACTCTACCTTTTTCAAGGTGTCTTATTGCACGATATCTTATATAAGGTTCTGCCACCTGATTAATTGTTATTGCACTTTGAACTCTGCATGGTATATTCATTTGATTAAGTGCACTTTGCAATGCTATAGCGTTCATAACAGTTGCAAGCATTCCGACATAATCACCGGAAGCCTGATCCATTCCGAGTTTAGCACTGTTTTTCATTCCTCTGAAAATATTTCCGCCGCCAACAACAACAGCTATTTGTGCACCTGCTTCTCTGGCTTTTTGAATTTCTTCTGCAATCATCCTGACAGGCTTTTGATCAATACCGAACTGCTGTTCGCCTAACAATGCCTCTCCGCTTATTTTCAGTAGTATTCTTTTATATTTCATCTCCATAGGATACCTCTTTTTTCCATATACTAGCGTAAAACAACTCCATTGTAAAGAGATTAATTATGTAAAATGCCAAATTAAATATTAAGTATTGTAAACATATATTATACACCTCAAATTAGCTCTATAAAAGGCTTTTCAAAATTTATATATATTCCATAAATAAAAAATAGCACTTTTTTAAAGCAAATTGTTTTTATTTATATATAAGCGAACTATTTAATAAAAAAAGGAGAATATATGGCACGAGTATTAATTTCTATGCCCGAAGAATTTTTACACAGGATTGATCAGGTGGCTGACGGTGAAAACCGTTCAAGAAGCGAGCTTATTCGCGAAGCATTACGAACCTATATTTACAAACAGAAAGTTCGCCAGTCAACAACATCGGCTAGAAACGCCGAACTTTTGGAATCTATGCTGGAATAAAAAAAAGACCGCTAAAGCGGTCTTTTTTATTATTACCACCAGTCGCCGTTCCATTTCTTTTTAACCTCTTCATACGGAAGATGAAGGTAATCCATATTATGGTATCTTAATATCCAGAATCCGCAGGAAGCTCCGGTTGTCCAACCGGTTCCTGAAGAAGTATCTCTATTGCAATATTGAGGTACATCTGTCCACCAACGCTTCATGTAACCTGGCTTTAGGCGTTCTCGTGTAACGATATCAAAAGAAATCATAAAAATATCTTTACCCAAAGTATTTAGTTTCTTTTTGCCATTAAGGTCTACCCAAAAATCTGCTGTACTATCGCCTAAAGAAATACATTCTCAGGAAACTAACAATTTGAAATCCATAATACACCATATTGCTATTACCTTTTATAAATTGTAAACTTGTCGTTACAAAACAGCAAAAAAATCATTGATGTTTTTTTATAAATAGTATACTATTATTTTATTATCAAAAGAGGTATGTGTGTATGGAAGAAAATAAGTATATTCTTGTTCAAAAATCAAATTTTCATAAAATTAAAGTAAGCGATATTGATACAAAACTACCGGATCTTAAAAATATAAATGAACCAAAATCTACAGCTATTGCGAAATGGCTCATGAACTGGATTGATAATGATGAAAATGCCAAACCCAATCTGTTACTACCTTCCAAACCTGATCTTGCATATCTTTTGGGTGTTAGTATCGGAACTATACAAAATGCCCTGCGCTATATAGAAGACCGTGGCTATGTAGAATCAAAACAATGCATAGGAACACTTATCCGTGATCGGCAAAAGCCTCAAAATTCGATACGAAAACTAACTTCTAAACGTGAAATTGCGATTTCATCCATTAAAAAATATATTATAGATAACGGCTTTGCAATAGGCGAATTGCTTCCGTCATCAAGAACAATATCCGCAGAAATCGGATGTTCAGGAAACACAACCAGGCTTGCTCTTGAATATCTTGAAACAACAAATATACTTGAGCGCAAATATAATAAGGTAAATGAAAGCGGCTGGGTAATTAAATCTAACAACTTTACAATTGACGAGAATATAGGAAAAAATATGTCACTGGTAAAAAAAGTTGAATCGGATTTAAAAGATTATATATCTAAGAACTTAAAAATTGGTGACAGAATACCGCCTCATGAAGCACTTTCAAAAAGTTTATCCGTAAGCATTAAAACTATCCATGATGCACTGGCAATTCTGATTGATGAAGGTATTTTGCTTGCAAGACGCGGCAGATACGGTACAACAGTTATAAAAATGCCGGATGACAGAAATATTCCGTTAAAAAAAGAAACATCCATATTTGCACCTGCACCTGACACAGCATTTTATTACTATGAAAAAACAGAAAATCATATCAAAAAACTTATTGCAGAAAAATATGAAATAGGTTCCAAACTTCCTTCCATAACCGAGCTTTCAAAACAGCTGAACCTGAGCCCCAATACAATAAGAAAGGCGTTTCATAACCTTGCACGCCAAGGTTACCTTGCTTTTTCACGCGGCAGATACGGCGGAACATTTGTTATAGATGTTCCCGAAACTGATGAACAGTCATTTAAATGGCTTGCGGTCAATCCGAAATACACTGAAGTTTACAACAAAAATAATTAATAATTTATTTCCCATCCTTCGCGCATAATTTTTGAGGCACAATACTGACCGGAAGCGACTTTTGAACAATTACTGTCAACAGTTTGTTCAGAACGATCGTAACCGTACGGTAATATACCTTTACCTGTAACACGAGAAAAGACAAAAACATCTTTTCCGAAAGTATTAGGTTTCTTGTTTCCATTAATATCAACGTATATATTCTCTGAATGAGAAATCGAGTCAACATCGCCACCAACGGCTGTAAAAACAACAACAAAAGTACCGTCATTCAAATAAAATAAAATTCTCGTACTTAGTGCTCCATCTCCGGCAATATAAACATCACTTGGATTACCGTTTAACTGAAAAATCGGGTAGTTGCTTTCATAACCGCATTTAGTAGCTGTTAAACAGACTTGTGAGCCTTTCAAAAACGGTTTAAAATATTTTTCATAATATGTTCGTGCACCAATATTAAATGCATTATCCCAAGTATTTGCCTCTCCATAAACTGATTCTGCATTCAAATAGGCTTGATTCAGAATCGAATAAACTTTTTTAAGCTTTGATAGAGTTTCTTGCTTTTGATAATTAGCGACAACAGAGTGCATAGTCATCGACGTAACCACACCTATAATACCGAGTGTAATTAAAATTTCTGCTAAAGTAAACGCACATTTACGTTGACTGGTCGGTAGGAGTACGTGCGTAGTACCTTTTGCAAGGGTAAAGACGGATTTGCGTTGGCTGATCGGCAGATCTACGTGCGCAGCACCCCTCTCCCGGGAAATTGTTACGATACTTCTTAGTGCCTTAGTGACATAGTATCTTACGAGATTTAAATAGCTTGAATTCCTGAACTCTTGACTTCTGCCTAGCTCAGGAGTGCCCCCCCCCCGAATTTACATTTCATTGCAATGTTTTTCATAAAAACTCCTTTCCGCCCGTAATAACCCCATTATAACATAATTTTTTTAAGGACACAAGTGCTCCCAATCAGGTTCATTGTCACCATCTCCAGGTTCGGGAATATCAATTCCCTGCTCCAGCATCACCTGCAATGTCCATTTTAGCTGGGGCATATAATTTTGTCTTGCTTTTTCCGCTGTTTTTGCACAAAACAAAAAACTCGGAATTTCTTTTATTTCAATATAATGGTAAGGATTTCCATCAAAATCCAAATCTTCACCTTCAATTATAGTCCATTTCAAATTAAGATAATAATCTAAATCTTTAGCACTCATCTATCCGTCCAGAGAATTGTCATTCAAGGGCTGTGTTATCATTATGCCTTCACCGCCTATAACGTCTGCCTTATTACCTTCTATATAAAGATAAACCGGTTTTGTTGTGTTTCTTTTAGCGGTTTTTATAATTTGATAAATTCTTTTATATAAACTGTCTGTTCCGCCGCCGTTTTCAAAATCCCCGCTTAAATTAATAATAACTTTATCTGCAGATTCATTAATTGAAATAAGTCTTGTACCTGCAGGAATTTCCGAATAAACACCTTTTGCAATTTCATCAGGCTTAGGACCCGCGATTAATGATTGGATAGCAAATTTTATTTTTGTTCCGTCAACATCTTTGTCATATTCTCTGTTAACAGCTTTATAAACTTCTTCTTTATTAGCATTCTGCCCGATAAAGAAAACATTTACATACACTTTTTCAACAGGCTTTTGAACCGGCTCTTTTTCTTCGGGAGGAATTTGGGTTTCAGGAACAGGTGTTAATGGACCTGATACATTTTCATCATTATGGTAAAGCATTCTCAATCCCAAAACACAGCATACTGCAACCATTATTACGCCTGTTACAAATAAAAAGACTCTTTCGTTATTACGCATAGCTTTTATTCCTTATCTTTCAGAACGGTAATTGTACCGTCTATTGTAATTTTATCTCCTGAGATATTTACATTTTGAATATTAAATCTTGCATTTTTATTTTCCAGTATTTTGGCAGAAAAATCAAGTGGGTTAATATAATTCAATATTTTTGAAAAATTGTGTACATCCAAAGACAAGTTGTCATTAACCAATTCTGTATTAGCAAAAATAATTTCTCCGTTATGAACGCATAAGTCAGCACTTATAACTATTTCCTGAGGCTTTCTGACAAACGGAACTGAGTATTTCATTATATAAAACATTTTATTATTTTTAAGTTTTATGGATGTTGAAACTATTTGAAACAAGTTCAACGTTCCGCCTACTGTATTTATATCACTGACCAATCGCTTATAATCGGAAGAAGTCATTGTATTATTCAAATCATCTTCGCTGATTATTGTTTTTACGGAAACCGGAATATCTTCTTTTACTATTACATTACCGTCTTTGTTCTGCACAACATAGTTAAAATCACACAGAGTCTTTGTATTAAAGTATGTAATATAAACACCGTCCGTTACGATATTTTTACCTGTAATTTCAAGCGACTTGAACCTGCCGGCTTTCAAATCACGAGTACTGAAAGATCTAAGATTAACATCAATTTTTCCGCTTGTAATCTCTTTTTTTATAGCTCTTTTAGTAAGACTTTCTCCGATTTTTGAGGCAAGAAAATTCTGCCCCGTAACTTTACTGAAAAATCTCGAAACACCTGATGTTAAATCATAAGGGACTGTACAACTTAAATTGCCGCATGATGCAAAGCATATTTGACCTGCTGTTACAAGCAACAACGTTAATAATATCTTTTTCATTTATACAAACACTTTCTTTAATACTATTTTACCATTTTCTGCTTCGCCAACCGCGCAGATTTCATTTTTATTATAAATCAAAATAACAATACTGCCATGCTTTATATCTTTATTTTTTATATACAAACCATGACAGATTTTCTTTAACTCTACGTCAGTCACAAAATATTTTGTATAATTCAATTTATCAATAGGATTAATAAGATTAGCCACAACATCAATTTTATCTTCAAGTTTAATTGAATCTTCAATCCTGAAATCTCCGGCCTGAGTTCTTATAAGTTTTATAAGATACCCACCGCAATTAAGCTTTTGCCCTAAATCATGAGCAATCGAACGAATATAAGTTCCCTTTGAACACTTTATTAAAATTTCAGCCTGCTGCAATTTTTCATCAAAGTTATTTAGCCTGATATTATAAATAGTTACTTTTCGTGGCCGGACTTCAACTGTTTGGCCTTTTCTTGCATACTCATAAAGTTTTTTCCCTTTAACTTTTATGGCTGAATAAACAGGCGGAATCTGAGATATTTCACCTTGAAAACTTTCTAATGCCTCAAGCACATCATCCTCTTTTACAATTTTTTCAGAAACGAATATTTTTTCGCCTTCAAGGTCATAAGTTGTTGTATCGGCACCAAACTGCACAGTAGCAAGGTATTCTTTATCGTCATTCAAATATTCAATAAGTCTTGTAGCTTTACCTATACAAATCGGCAAAACACCTTCTGCAAACGGGTCTAAAGTACCGGTATGACCTATTTGTTTTATTTTTGTAATCCGTCTGAGTCTGCCAACAACATCATGAGATGTTATGCCTTTTGGTTTATAAACATTTAAAAATCCAAACATACAAATTAAAGTTCCCCGCGGGAAATTTTGTCAATAATTTCGCTTACTCTTGAGCCTTTTTCAAGAGAATCAGTATAAACAAATTTCAACTCGGGAGTTAGTCTTAATCTTATACGTTTACCGACTTCATAGCGAATTTTCGGGGTGCTTTTTTCAATAATGTCTTTTGTTTTTTCAATCTGCTCATCAGAACCCAGAACACTGTATATAACCTTTGCAAAAGAATTATCATGAGAAACTTCAACATCAACAACAGACACAACACCTGCAAGTCCTCTGACTTCTTTCCTTAATATATCAGAGATATCGCGCATTAATTCTTTTCTTACACGTTCATTTCTTAGAGTCATAATTTTCTCCTTAGTAAAAAAATTATAGCATAAAATACCAAAAAATAAATTACCGCTTCGGATTGACAAAAAATGAAAATATTGATTTTTTAAAGACTCTGCCGTTCAACTTCTTCTTTTGTAGAAACTTCTATAATATCGCCGACTTCAATATCATTCCATTTGCTAAATGATATACCGCATTCAAAACCTTGAGCAACTTCTTTTACATCGTCTTTGAAACGCTTCAGCTGATCAATTGCGCCGCGGAATATTTCTTTGCCGTCACGTATAAGAACAGCATCTTTACTTCTTACAATTTTACCTTCGGTTACATAGCAGCCGGCAATTCTTGTTGTCTTACCGATTGTAAACACCTGACGTACTTCTGCCTTACCGAGTTCAACCTCTTTAATTTCAGGTTCAAGAAGCGATAACATTGTTTTTTCCATATCTTCCAGAATTTGATAAATGATATCGTATTTCTTGATTGTAACGCCTTCTTTTTCAGCTGCTGCAAGAGCATTGGCGTCTTCTTTTACAGTAAAACCTAAAATTAAAGCGTTTGATGCAGAAGCAAGCATAACGTCAGCTTCCGAGATATCACCTACACCAACATGAATAATTTTTGTTTTAATTTCTTTGGAATCAAGCTGTGCAATAGCCTGTGAAACAGCTTCCGCCGCACCATTTGTGTTTGCTTTGATAATCAAATTCAATTGAGGAATATCATCTTCTCCAGCCACTGCCTCACGTCTTACATGAGCTGGCAGCATAGCATCCAGACGTTTGCTGCGTTCTTTTTCTTTGCGTTCTTCAACAATTGCTTTCATTTCTTTTTCATTTTTCACAACTTCAAAATAATCTCCAGCCTGAGGCACTTCAGTTAAACCTAGAATTTCAACAGGTGTAGACGGCTCGGCTTTCTGGATTCTTTCACCACTGTCAGACAAAAGTGCCCTTACACGACCACACGCTGTACCAACAACAATACAATTCCCCACACGCAGAGTTCCGTTTTGAACAAGCAGCGTTGCAACAGGACCTTTACCTTTATCAAGGTTAGCTTCAATAACAACCCCTGATGCCTCAGCCTTCGGATTTGCTTTGAGATCCTGCAAATCGGCAACCAGAAGAATATATTCCAAAAGTTCGTCAATACCTGTACCTTGCAAAGCAGATACTTTGACTGTAATTGTATCTCCGCCCCATTCTTCCGGAACAAGACCGTGTTCCGTTAATTGCTGCAAAATTTTATCGGGATTAGCACCCGGTTTATCAATTTTGTTAACTGCAACAATTATTGGAACTTCAGCGGCTTTCGCGTGATTTATAGCTTCAATTGTCTGTGGCATAATACCGTCGTCTGCGGCAACAACAAGAATAGCAATATCGGTTGCTTTTGCTCCGCGTGCTCTCATCTCGGTAAATGCTTCGTGCCCGGGAGTATCAACAAATACAATTTTCTTTTCATTGTTATTATCAAGATAAACAGTATAAGCACCTATTGACTGGGTAATACCGCCGACTTCCGTTGCGACAATTTTGTGCTTGGAAGCTCTTATACTATCAAGGAGTGTTGTTTTACCGTGGTCAACGTGACCCATAATACTAACAACAGGTGCGCGTTTTTTCAATAATTTTTTGTCTACTTCGGTAAGTTTTTTAACTTTTTCTTCTTTTTCCAATTCTTCTTCCATATAGGCGTCTAAGTCTTCGTCAAGAACTTCCAAGTTATATTCTGCACAGACTTTTTTTATAACATCAACGTCTATAAGCTGGTTTACAGTTGCCATAATGCCTTGAAACATCAAAAATTTTACTATTTCAGCAGGCGTCTTTTGAATCTTGTCAGCAAGCTCACTGATTGTCATCGCACGGTTTACAACAATTTGTTTAACTTCTTTAACTTCTTCTTCCTTATGAACCTTTTTTTTATGCTTTTGTGCTGCAGCTTTTTCTAAAGAAATTCTTTCCTGTTCTTCTTTTTTTGAATTAAAATCTTTACCTTTTTTCTTGTTATCTCCAGATCGTCTTTTACCCGAACCTTTATTTTCGTAAATATCCTGTGAAATAATTGTCCTTTGAATAGGTTTTCTTTCTCCTGCCGGTCTTTCAAAAGGTTTTTTTGCCGGTGCATTACCATCCTTTTTAGCCGGAAAAGGTTTACCCTTTTCACCTTTTTCACTCCTTTGGGCTCTTTCTGGTCTTGGGGTTGAACGTTTAGCAGAATCAGCAGTTCTTTCAGTTAGCGGTCTTTGAGGAGCACGGCGAACAATTTCCAAACGATTCTGTGGTTTATTTTTTACCACTTCAACTTTTGGTATCATGTTTTTTGTTTCGGATTTTTTTTCTTCTTTAACTTCTTCTTTTACCTCCGGTTCACTGTCAGGCGTTTTAGCTTTTTTAACAACAAATGCTTTAGGTTTTTTAGCTTCTTTAACACCGCCGGATGAAATAAATTCCTTTAGTCTATTTACCTGCTCAAGGGTAACCGTGCTTGAATGAGTTTTGCCTGTTACGGAAATTTGAGAGAATTTTTCTATAACTTCCTTACTTGTAAGCCCTAATTCTTTTGCTAATTCATTTATCCTTATTGTATCAAAACTCATTTATTAATTTTCCTTTCAAGTCTTCCGGTACAGGAGCTTTTAAAACTTTTGATATTCTATTTTTTTTAAAAACAGCTTCTATACACGAATTATTATAGCAGAGATATACTGATCTGCCAAATATTTTATTACTGTGGTTTATAATAACCTCACCGTCAGGGTTTTGCTTTGTTATTTTTATGAGTTGTTCTCTGTTTTTCAGTTTACCGCAGCCGGCGCATTTTCTGTCAACCACTAATTTACCTCAGCTAATTTTTCCAGCTTAAGCTTCTGGTCGTGCTCCATAAGCAGATTTATTAATTCGTCCAAATCACCGTCAATAACCGTATTAACATTGAGGTTATGATTTATTCTGTGATCTGTCAGCCGACCCTGAGGGAAATTGTATGTTCTGATACGTTCGCTTCTATCGCCTGTACCTACCTGAGAGCGGCGCAAATCCGTAATCTCCTGCATCTGCTTTTGAACTTCCATATCATAAAGTTTTGCTTTAAGAATTTGAAGTGCACGTTCTTTATTTTGAAGCTGTGAACGTTCTTCCGTACAGAAAATCATAATCCCTGTAGGCTTGTGAAAAACTCTTGCGGCTGTTTCAACTTTATTAACATTTTGCCCGCCGGCGCCACCTGAACGTGCCGTTGAGATTTCAACATCATTCATATTCAATTCAACTTCAACATCATCCACTTCAGGCATAACAGCAACTGTAGCGGTTGAAGTATGAACACGTCCTTGAGATTCGGTTGCGGGAACCCTTTGAACTCTATGAACACCGGATTCATATTTCAATTGGGAATATACGGCGTCGCCCTTTATTGAAATAATAATTTCCGATACACCGCCGGCTTCACATTCTGTTTTACTCAAAACCTGTGTCTGCCAGCCTTTTTTATCAGCATACCTCATATACATTCTTGCTAAATCACCGGCAAAAATGTTTGCCTCGTCACCACCTGCTCCGCCTCTTATTTCAAGCATAATATCCTTATCATCCATAGGATCGCGAGGGAGAAGTAAAACTTTCATTTTTTGTTCATATTCAGGAAGTTTAGCTTCATTATTTTCAATTTCAGCTTTAAGAAAACTTTTCATTTCCTCATCTTTTTCCTCATGAATCATCTGCTTTGCTTCTTCAATGGCATCAACAGCTTTTTTCCATGCATAATAAAGATTTACGGTTTCTTCCATTGATTTACGCTGTTTTGAAAGGTCGCGAAATTTTTTATAGTCATGAATAACTGACGGATCCGACAGAGTAACGCCAAGTTCATTATATTTCTTCTCAATTTGGAGAATTTTGTCTAACATATCTTTCATAACTTAAGTATATCAAGAAAATATTTTTTTTCAAATTGATATAATTTAGACTTATATGACAGTTACGCTGCAAGCATATAGCTATTAACGCTATAATAAATTATGGCAGACATTCCCAATATGTTTTTGATTCATCATCAGGACATTTATTTGAAAGAGCAAAAGCTGTACAAGCATAACCATTTCGTGCATTAGAAGAATCAATGGAACAATACTGCTCCTGATTGCTAAAATTCCAGTAGCCTGAAACTATACTTGAACCTAAAGGGAATAAACGTTTTGTCTTTGAGTCAACCGCGAAATAGAAAATATCATGTCCCACAGCATTAGGTTTTTTATATGGACCGTTTGTATCAATGACCACCCAGTTTCCTGCACAATTGAACATTCCGCCGACTGATGAACCGTCAGAAACAACTAAATTAGGCAGCTGAGGACAAGCAGTATCTGCATCAGCCTTTTTATTATAAGTTTTAACTCCTTGAGAATACACATTCACCATATTAAATTTGTTATGTGCTGTTAAATCTTCAATTATTTTATATCTTTCCCATAACTTATTATAAAATTCAGAATCACCAGTAACAACTCCACTGCCTGTAATATCAGATATTAATTCAGGTTCTGCATACACCATTGCCTGCATTAGATTGGAATATGACTTTTTAAACGCAGATTCCAATGCTTTATGCTGATATTTTGATATTATTGCAGGAATAGTCATGGCCGCAACCACACCTATAATGCCGAGAGTGATTAAGACTTCAGCAAGTGTAAACGCGGCTTTCTTCTTTAGTGAAGGGTGAGGAGTGAAACGTAAATCGAAGTTATTATTGAGATGTATCATATCACTATTATGACATACTTTTGACTTTTTTACAAGAGTGAACTCAGCCTGTTTTTCACGTAGATGAGTTAGTTTGGGATTTGCGAATATTTCCTTCTCCACCCTCTCCCGGGAGAGGGAAGTACATTTTCGTAATCTCCTTTTTAGATCCTGAAACAAGTTCAGGATGACAAAAACTGTCTTCTTGACCTGTAAAAGACTCTCACCAGCAGTTGTAAGTTCAATTTGTTCACCCAACTGCTCCCTCTCACAAAAGGCGATGGGAAAGAAACTTAAGCGGCGAGTGCCCCCCCCCCGAAGACCTGATTTTCTAACATCTTTTCCATATTTTTGCTTCTCCTTTCTTTTAAATAAGTGACGTTTCAAGTATAAAATATATTCAGACAATATGCAAGTCATTAATAAAGTTGTATAAAATCAATCTTTCATATATAATCAATTTGAATAAGGAGAAAAAATAAATGTTAGAATACTTTTTAGGCTCTTATATAGTTACAATAGCAGGTCTTATCGGCGCTTATTTCTGGGGAGAACACGTACACGGAGGAACAGGATGGACTTGCGTTTTTATAGCAATGGTTCTTGGGGTATTAGAAGTAAGCTTATCCTTTGATAATGCCGTTGTTAATGCGATGAAGCTTGACAAAATGAGTCATAAATGGCGTATGAGGTTTTTAACCTGGGGTATTTTAATTGCTGTTTTCGGAATGAGATTTTTATTCCCGATACTGGTAGTTTCAATATTCGCGAAATTAAGTATGCTTGACGTAGCTAACATTGCACTTACAAATGCCGATAAATATGCATATTATCTACATCAAACACACGCTCCGATAGTAACATTCGGCGGCATGTTTTTGATTATGCTTTTCCTGAACTATTTTTTCAACCACGAAAAACAGGTTCACTGGATAAGACCAGTTGAATATTGGTTAGCACATTTTGACCATATAAAAGGTATTGAAGTAATAATTTCACTTCTGATGCTTCTGGCAACCCAAAATTTTGTACCTGCTGAACAAAAAATTCATGTTTTAATATCAGGTATTTCCGGAATAATAACCTATCTTGCAATAGACGGATTTACACATTATCTTGAAAAACATGAACAAATGCGCCTTGCAAGCTGTGCGGCTAAAGGTGCCGGCTGTACCGGCCTGATTAGTTTTATATATCTTGAATTAATTGACTCATCATTCTCTCTTGACGGAGTTTTAGGCGCTTTTGCATTAAGTAAAGATATTATAATTATTTCAATAGGTCTGGCAATCGGGGCGATGTTTGTAAGGTCTTTGACCATTATGCTTGTTGAAAAGAAAACCCTGACCAAATTTTTATATCTGGAACACGGCGCACACTGGGCAATCGGTGCTTTGGCTTGTCTTATGCTTGTATCAACCGTCAAAGAAATTCCTGAAGCCGTAACAGGCGGAATAGGACTCGGATTTATTGTCCTTGCATTTATTTCTTCAATTATGCATAACAAAAAAATGGAAAGACTGCTTGCCCAAGAAAACAACGGCGGTGAAAATGTTTAAACTCCCGCTTGTATCTTTCATAGTTACATCTTATAATTACGAAAAATATATTTTAAAAACACTTGAAAGTATAAAAGCACAAACTTATAAAAATTATGAAATTATTGTTGTAGATGACTGTTCCTGTGATAATTCCTGTAAAATTGTTGAGGATTTTATTTCAGATAATCAGAATTTACGAATCACACTTATAAAGCAAGATACAAATCAGGGGCAGTTTGCAGCAATGATTAAAGGGCTGAATAAAGCAAACGGTCAATTTGTCTGTTTTATTGACAGCGATGATGTTTTATGTAAAGAATATGCAGCCGTTCATCTGAGAGTTCATCTTGAAACATCAGTAGCTTTTACCTCATGCCGTATAATTGAAATAGGCGAAGAGGATGAGATTCATACACTAAACTCAATTTCATCAGCTTCCAACAATGAATGCGGAATTTTAAAACAAGTTCAAAATGACGTTAATGGAATTGAAATTTTATGCGACATACCTGTTAAGTATAAACCCCTTAAACACAAACGTTTCGGCGGCTGGTACTGGTCACCGAACAGTTCGGCAATGTTTCGTAAAGCTTCAATCGATATCCTTAAATATTATACAGTACCTGAAAAGTGGAAAATTTGTCCTGATAAATTCGTATTCAACTTTGCAAATTTAATAGGCGGCTCGGCAATAATTGATGCACCGCTTATCGGATACAGACGCCACAAAAATAATGCCTGCAACTGCACACAGGTTACGGGTAATAAAAAATTACACAGTGATTACATAACAAAAATTAATATTAAAAATAATTTGAAAATCCGCCCTGAAACTATAAAATTCTTGTGGCAGCAGAGAAAAAAGCTCGGCATGAGAAATGTACTCTACTTTATTTTTAAAATACTAATTTGAAATTTCGTCTATCGCGGTTATTCTGTACTCGTTTCAAAATTTGGTCGGAATAGCAAAATAAATTGAGTCTGACGAAATTTCAAATCTTAGAATTATTAAAACTTCCAGCTATTCAAATATTCTTCCTGTTCAGGAGTTAATGTATCAATTTCTATGCCCATTGACTTAAGTTTCAATTCCGCAATTTTAACATCAACCTCATGGGGCAGCGTATAGAGTTTATTCTCTAATTTACCCCGGTTTTTGACAAGAAATTCAATACCTAAAGCTTGATTTGCAAAACTCATGTCCATAACACTTGCCGGATGTCCTTCAGCAGCAACAAGATTTACCAATCTGCCTTCCGCAAAAACATACACGGATTTGCCGTTATCAAGTTTATATTCTTGCAAGTTCGGTCTTATTTGTTTAATTTCAATAGCATGTTCTTTTAAACCAGTAACATTGATTTCCCAGTCAAAGTGTCCTGCATTTGCAAGAAAAGCTCCATCTTTCATTGACAGAATATGCTTAACATCAACAACGTGCTTGTCGCCCGTGACAGTCAGGAAAATATCTCCCTCTTGTGCCGCTTTTGAAATCGGCATTACTCTGTAACCTTCCATTGCTGCTTCAAGAGCTTTAAGAGGGTCAACTTCACAAACAATAACATTTGCGCCAAGAGCCTTTGCTCTCAAGGCACACCCTCTACCGCACCAGCCATAACCTGATACTACAACTGTTTTGCCTGCAATAAGAATATTAGCTCCTCTTAAGATACCATCCATTGAACTCTGCCCTGTTCCGTAACGGTTATCATACAGATGCTTCGTCAGGCTTGTATTTACACCGACAGCCGGAAACTTCAGCAGTCCCTGCGCTTCAAGTGCCTGAAGTCTAATAATACCAGTTGTAGTTTCTTCAGTTGAACCTATAATTTTCTCAGCCATTTCAGGATACTGTTCATGAATAGTGGAAACAATATCACATCCGTCATCAATAACAATATCGGGATTATGTTTTAATGCTTCCTGAATATGAGCTTTATATTCTTCAACAGTTTCGCCGGCAATTGCAAATGTCGGAATACCGTAATATTTCACAAGTGCAGCAGCTACATCATCCTGAGTTGACAACGGATTTGATGCAACAAGAACAGCGTCTGCTCCACCTGATTTCATAACAATGCATAATGCTGCTGTTTCTTTAGTAACATGAACGCAGGCGGAAAGTTTTAATCCTCTAAAAGGCTGCTCTTTTATAAATCTTTCCTGAATCTGTTTTAAAACAGGCATATCCTTAAATGCCCACTCAATCTGGTTTTTACCCTGTTCAGCCAAACTTATATCTTTTATATCATATTTCATTTCCATAGCTTGCATTTATTAGTTCTCCTTTTCTGCCAATATTATAACAAGGAAATATAAATACTATAATTTTTTGTAAAAATTTCTTAATAAAGAGAGGTATCATGACAAAAAAAAATCTTCAGTTGAGTTATAAATTAAGTAGTAAGGAGTGTTTATAGTGAAAGTTAATCTTAATTTAAACCAGTCGAAAGTCAATAGTAATATTAAATTTGAGGGATACAAACCGGTAAAATCAGAATACGGTGACAAGGTATATGATTTTAATTACGTATTTGATGATGATAAATATGATTGTTATCTGGAAATTTTCAGTGTAGACAAAGATAATAACGGCAACTACTTTATAAATGAGCAAAAAAAATGGGCTCCGCAAAATCCTGACGATGTTATCAAAGGAGAAGACGGCATTAAATTGCAAAGCGGTAAAGCCACACAAATAGATCTCGCATGCGAATTCGGAATAGTTCCTGACCAGGCATTTGCATATCACTATAAACTTTATCCGAAAGGAACCCATCAAAATGCAAAGTGGCAAATTGAAGCCGGAAATATGATAGACAATTCTACCGACGACAGTCCGTGGGAGAAATATAATATTGTAACAGACAGAGCTTCAACCGTTTCAAAAGGCGGAGCAATGAAACTTATTGATCTGGATATAAATAATGTTATCTGGACTTATGATGACAATAATAATATAATTAAAAATAAGACCAAACATATAGAACGTTTAAAAAATACCTCAAAAAACTTCGTAAATAAATACGGCGGCTCACTTGCCGGATTGGAAAAAGATGTTGAAGAAGGCAAACTTGATAACTTTACAAGAATTATTACACTACCTTTATTTACCGATGATAAACTTACAGCCCATGGTTATTGGAACAAAAACTGCATGCAGATAGTGCAAAGCCTCGGCAACATCAACAACTATGCTTCCTTACAGAAAAAACTTTTTGCTAAAGGAATAAACTATGTATCAGACGGTGCTTTTGTTAACGAAGGACTTGAAGGAATACACTTCCAGCATATTTTAAAATATGGAGATCAATCCCCGTATATGAACTGGTTTAAAATTTCTGAACTCCAATCAGGACCTTTAAGTCTGGGGGTTTTCGGTAAAAAATCAAAATTTACAACACACAGACTTATCAATTCAAGATATGATTATGAACAGCGTGCTGACGGTTCGGTTAAAATAAGAATGAATCGTTTGTATGATAAAAAATCCCCGACATATATACAGATTTATGACAATAGGATTAAAAATGCCGAAAAGATGACATCCGAAGAATTGCTCAATGCATACAATAATCTTAACAAAACACATGTCGAACTCAATAACCATAATGACACGGTAATCCCTTACAGCTTCAGAATAAATGACGAAACTTACAAAAAAAATGTAGAAGAATTGAACGAATACAATAAAAAAATAGATTTAAACAACCGTATACGTTTATATAGCTACAAAGGCACCAAAATGGTTACACATTTTGAATACTTCGGACTGGACGGCAAACATGAAAGCGGATTTGAAACCTGGAATGCAAATCCGGATATTGCAAAACTAAATTATGTTTATTCAAATTCCGATACACAAAAATTGAAAAATATTGCAGATCCGAAAAAACGTGCAGAAATAGCCGAAAGTATTAAACAAAGCAATATGCAGGTTCAGGATTATGCTGTTTCATCCGCTAAATATTGGACAAAGAAAACAAATGATATATTAAACTTTTATGTTGCACAAACTTTAAAAAATATAAAAGGTAAAACTACAGAGGAAATTTACAATAAAATCACCAGCTTAGCTGATGGCAAAGTTTTCCCTAAAAATTTAGATGTAGATAAAGACATTGTTACAAATGTTTTGAACGGCACTTACTTTTTACACGGTGCTGATTCAAAAGACTCTTATGATGATTTAATACTACGCGGTCTTATGGATGTACCGCTTGATTCAATAGAAGTAGGTGACGATATATCTGCAGCTCTTGCATCTCCATATATAACAAAAAGGGCAATTACGGATAAACAAATAGGCGTAAGCCGTTTTGATATGTATAAAAACGGAAACAAACATGTACTTCCGCAGTTCAAATTCACTTATGAATTAACTGACAAAATGTACACAAATGAAATGAAAAAATTTGCAGATGAAGTATTCAAAATTATAGAAAGCCGCGCACAAGAAGAAGAAGGAATTAAACTTCGTGATAAAAACGGCAACCCAACGGATTATGCAAAATATATTATTCCGCTTTTAACTGCCGAAATTGTAAAATTCGCTGTAATTAAATCAGTTTTGCCTGAAGCAAATTATTCCTTTGATAAAAACTCAGGTGCAATGATTTACGATTATAAAAAACTCAAAAATACTTCATTGAATACAATGGGGATAATTTCAATTACTCCGGAAAATGAAGCAACATCTTTAATTTACAAGCTAAAACACAGAATCAAAAAAATAACTGAAGAAGACAGAAGACAATTTGCAAATATTTTGTGGGAATCAATTAAAGGAACTGATGCAAACAGTTTCAAACTTGCAGAAATGATTGTCGGACGAACAGGAGCAGGTTTAGACTGGAGAATTGACGCAACAAAAGACATTGCGGATATCACATCTTTAGAAAATGAAAAAACCGATTTTG
The DNA here is from genome assembly GCA_949296425.1 of uncultured bacterium. Lineage (GTDB taxonomy): Bacteria > Cyanobacteriota > Vampirovibrionia > Gastranaerophilales > Gastranaerophilaceae > Stercorousia. The sequence continues at coordinate 52,715 of CASFPN010000015.1, read as the reverse complement.
AATATACCTGGAATGATGTAATCAAATTCTGGTCAAAATTTACTGATGGAGTAAAACAATACCATCCTGACGCCTATATTGCAGCTGAGGTTACTGATATTAATGATATTTATTCCAAAGGAAAAGGAGACAAGTCCGGGACAAGATATTCAAATCCGCAAGAAGCCGTAAAGAAACTCATCAACGAAGCAGGCTTTACAACACTTGCAAATTATGACCACTTCTCATCAGATATTACAAAAATAGTTGGCAAACTTTTTGATTTTGACGGTAAACATTCTCCTGACAAAGGTTGTGCACAAGACCATACTATCAAAGGGAAATTAGAAGAATTCATCCACTCAGGGCCGTTAGAATCACTAATATACTCTTATACATTCGCAGGCAATCACGATAAAGCCCGCGCTTTAGACGGATTTGCAATGGATATGGACATGGTTTATACTGATCTAACCGATCCTGCTAAGTACAAGTACCGTGAAAGAGCATACAAAATTCTGGAAGGCATACTATACGGCGTTAATGTTACTCCGGAACAAGTAAATAACTATGACTTTGACCGTGTAAGTACACTTGCCGTTGCAAAATGTGAAGCAATTGCAAGCGGAATGGGAAAAGCTATTCAAGAGCTAAATATGGAACAAAGCCAAAAAGATTACGTTTACAAAAAAATGGTATCTGCTTTATCCCATCTTTCAAACGGAAAATTCAGAGGAAAAATTTTTGAGGCAGACGGCTTCGGAACTAAAGATTATAATACAGCACTAGATTTGGTGTTAATGGAAATGGATTCTATAAACAGAGATTCCTCTCAGCGTTTGAGTGAAGATACAAAAAAAGACTTAAAAAATAAAGCTCTTGAATATATATTAAAACCTGCAATGTCAAGACTGTTGGCTCAGACAAAATTTTTAGTTGCTCTTGCCGGTAATCCGACATTGTATGCAGGAGATGAATACGCATCAACCGGTTTTGAAACAACCACAAAAAATATTTATCTCCAGAACAGAAATATAATTCATGAAGAATGGGCTGATACAAACAGTCCGGCATTCAAAAAATTTGTAAAAGATTTTAAAGATGAAATGGACAAACAGTACAACCTGCGAACGAGAAAAGAATTGCAGCCGTTGAACGACGGAACACCTTTTATTTTAAAACAGCAAAATGCAAACGGGGCCTCTCTCTCAGGTCTGCTAAGACAAAGTCCCGACGGTAGAATGACTGTTTCTTTGTTCAATACAACCGCACTCAATCACGAATATGATCAACATTATGAACCTCGAGAAGTTGAACTTAAATGCATTGATTTGAATGCTGACAATAAACTTGGACTGCCGGGCGGGCTTAAACCGGGATTGATGTTCAGAAATGCAGATCCGAATGACAAAACAATTTACTATGTTAACGGCAACAATCAGATAACCGGTCCGGATCATACATCAATTAAATTTAAAGATTCAACATTAATACTTTATCATGATCCTAATTTAACGAAAGAAAATCTTACTTTCACCGGAAGAAAAATTCTGTATAATCCTCAGTATAACTTCACTTTTTCAAATGCTTATAAACCAAAATCGGAAGTTTTAACAGGTTCAAAACTTGCGTTAATAAGTAAATAAAAAAATAACCCGTTAATAAAACGGGTTATTTTTTAGCTAGACCGCAAATCTAAAATGTACAAGATCACCGTCTTGAACTATATAATCTTTTCCTTCAAGACGAGTTACACCTTTATCTTTGCAGGCTGCGTATGAACCGTATTTTACAAAATCATCATAAGGAGTAATTTCGGCTCTTATAAATCCTTTTTCAAAATCCGTATGAATTACACCGGCAGCCTGAGGAGCCCTGGCACCTGCAGGAATAGTCCATGCGTGAACTTCTTTTTCTCCTGCTGTTATAAATGTTCGTAAGTTAAGAAGCTTGTAAACTGATTTAATCATTCTATCTATACCGCTGTCTTCGACCCCGAGTTCCTTCAAATATTCTTTAGCTTCATCAGCTCCGAGTTCTGCAAGTTCTTCTTCTATTTTTGCAGAAATCAGAACAACTTCTGCGTTATGTTTTGAAGCATAATCTTTAACCTGCTGAGTATAATTATTTCCATTTTTCAAATCATACTCTGAGACATTAGCAGCATAAATAACCGGTTTTGTGGACATAAGATTAAGCTGTTTTACAACAGGAATTTCATCCTCATTAAAGTGTTCTTTTACATTTATGAACGTACCTTCAGACAATAAATCCACAAGTTTTGTCAAAACACTATCTTCTAATACTGCAGCTTTATCACCGCCTTTTGCTTGTTTGGAAATTCTTGCCTGACGTTTTTCAACAGAAGCCAAATCTGCAAGTGCGAGTTCTGTATTTATAACTTCTATATCATCAAGAGGGTTTACTTTACCTGCAACATGAATTGTATTAGGGTCATCAAAACATCTTACGACCTGAATTATGGCATCAACTTCTCTTATATTATGCAGAAACTGATTACCCAGCCCTTCTCCCTTGCTTGCACCTTTTACAAGCCCTGCAATATCGACAAATTCAATAGCCGTCGGGATTATAACGTCTGTTTTGCATAATTTGGCAAGTATTGCAAGCCTTTCGTCCGGAACATTAACAACTCCGACATTGGGTTCAATCGTACAAAACGGATAATTTGCGCTCTGTGCATTTTTGGCACTGGTTAAGGCATTAAATAAAGTTGATTTACCGACATTCGGCAGTCCCACTATTCCTGTTCTGAGCATATTTATAATTCCTTTTTAATAATCTGTGATAGAACTATATTATACTAAACATAGAAAATTATAAAGAAAAATTTACCAGCCCAAATTTTTAAAATAATCTTTATCAGTCATAGCATTATAACTGCAGGAAAAACCGTTATGATCTCCTGGAAATGTTTCAGTGCAGGTAAGAGAATTTTTATCTTGAGAACGCAAATTAAAATTTTCATCCAATTTAAAAGCAAATAAATCATAACCGGCTACATTAGGGCCATTAAGTCCGTTAACATCAATTATTATTGCAGCATCCGAAATACTAGAATAATCTGCATTAATAAAAACAAAATATTCATTATTTATAAATATAAACCCGTCGTCAAGCGCTCGTTTATAAAATTCATTTTTCTTGTCGAACGATTTATAAACAGGTAGTTCAAAACCGATTAATTCTTTCTGCTTTTCAGGTGTTTGCGAATAAATTAAACGATCAGGAGCTTTAGCCTCCTTAAACTGTTTTACCAAAAAATCCTGCAATTCAGGGCCGTTAGTAATCGACAAATATTCATCCTCTTTTTTTAACTGAGCAAGAGCCTGAGAGACCTCGGAATAACACTTCTTAAATTGAGTCTGTAAAACCTGAGCACGATGCTTTGTAATCAAAACAGGCAGAGTCATCGCTGCAACCACGCCGATGATGCCGAGGGTGATGAGAACTTCTGCCAATGTAAACGCGCATTTGCGTTGACTGGTCGGTAGGACTACGTGCGTAGCACCCCTCTTCCTTAGTTCCTCTCCCGAGAGAGGAAAAATTTTTACGATACTTCTTAGTGCCTTAGTGACATAGTATCTTACGAGATTTAAATAGCTTGACTTCTTGACCTCTTGACTTCTGCCTAGCTCAGGAGTGCCCCCCCCCCGAGTTCACATTTCTTTACATTCAACATTAAAAAACCTCCTTTTACGCTACATCCTCGTTATCAGGACCAATTACCTGTATACCAAATTTTGTTCTAAACAGGTGTTTTACTGTGTCACCCTGAATTTCATACATCATTTTATTAAACATGTCATAAGCTTCGCGTTTGTATTCAATCAACGGATCTTTTTGACCGTAAGCTCTAAGACCAATTCCATCCCTTAACATGTCAATATTATGAAGATGATCTATCCACTTGTTATCAACAACACGTAGCAAAATATCTTTTTCAAGATTTCTGACAACATTATTATCACTAAAAGGTTCTTGAGGCTCAGCATCCGGCTCGTACTGGGATACAACCTGATTATAGAAGTGTATAATTTCTTCTTCATGTTGTCTATATGCATTTATAGCAAGTGTTTTCAATTTATCGTAAACCGGTTCAAACCTTAAATTTTGAATATCAGCTACTTTTACTCCTGACAATTGAGGAATTATTGAATGCAATTCCTTAATTAAAGTCTGTAAATCTTCATAGACATATTCTTCAGGATGAAGGTCAGGTGCAATATAACTTTTAAGAAGCCTGTCTATTTCTTTTTCAATCATATAATAAATATCTTCTGACAAATTCTTACCCGCAAGCACTTTACGACGCTGAGCATAAAATTTTTCTCTCTGTATATTCATCACATCATCGTATTCAAGAACAGATTTTCTTATGTCAAAGTGATATGTTTCAACTTTTTTCTGGGCTGATTGAATTTGTTTTGTTATAAGAGTATTTTCAATAGCCATATTTTCTTCGACATTAAGCATATCCATCAATGCCATCATTTTTTCGCCGCCGAAAATTCTCATCAAATTGTCTTCCATTGAAAGGAAAAATCTGGTAGATCCGGGGTCTCCCTGACGGGCTGCACGACCTCTTAACTGGTTATCAATACGGCGGGATTCATGACGTTCGGTACCTATTACGTGAAGACCGCCTGCTTCAACAACTTTTGCATGCTCAGCCTCTGTTATAGCACGCGCCTGTTTTAGAGCAGCCTCTTTTTCTTGCTCATAATTCGGGTTGTCAGGCGTTATACCTTTGCTGTCAAGCATATCTTTTGCAAGAAATTCAGCATTTCCGCCTAATAAAATATCAGTTCCGCGTCCTGCCATATTTGTTGCAATGGTAACAGCTCCGACACGACCAGCCTGTGCTATGATATAAGCTTCTTTTTCATGATGTTTTGCATTCAAAACATGATGAGGAATTCTGCGTTGTTTTAAAAGCGCAGAAACATATTCCGACTTTTCAATACTAATTGTGCCGACAAGAACAGGTCTGCCTGCTTCATGCATTTTTATAATATCGTCAACCACTGCATTGAACTTTGCACGCTCTGTTTTATAAATAACATCAGGATAATTAATTCTTATATCCGGTTTGTTTGTCGGAATTGTAGTAACTTCAAGGTTATAAATTTTCCCGAATTCCGCTTCCTCGGTCATTGCTGTACCGGTCATACCGGAAAGTTTAGGGTAAAGCCTGAATAAATTTTGGAAAGTAATGCTTGCAAGTGTTTGAGTTTCATCCTGAATTTTCACGCCTTCTTTAGCTTCTATAGCTTGATGAAGTCCATCAGACCAGCGTCTGCCTTCCATTATACGGCCTGTGAATTCATCAACAATCATAACTTCACCGTTTTTAACGACATAATCAGTATCTTTCACGAACAATTCTTTAGCCTTTAAGGCCTGCAAAAGATGATGGGCGTATTGTGTATTAATATCAAACAAATCTTTAACACCGATAATTTCCTGAGCTTTATCAATACCATCTTCTGTCAGGATAATATTTTTATTTTTCTCATCAACTTCGTAATCTTTTATTTTTTCAAGCTGAGGTGCCACTTTAGCCATAAGCTGATAAGTTTCTGCAGACTTTTCAAGACGACCGCTTATGATAAGAGGAGTTCTGGCTTCATCAATCAAAATACTGTCAACTTCATCTATTATCGCGTAATTATAAGGTCTTTGTACAAGCATATCAAGACTTGCTGCCATATTGTCACGCAAATAGTCAAATCCAAACTCATTATTTGTTCCATAAGTAATATCACAGTCATAAGCAGCTTTTTTAGCGGCAAAATCTTCGGCGCTTCTGCCGCCGGAAAGAATTACACCTACAGACAACCCCAAAAATTTATAAATCTTACCCATCCATTCGCTGTCACGTTTAGCCAGATAATCGTTAACGGTAATAACATGAACACCTTTTCCCGTAAGCGCATTTAAATAAGCAGGAAGCGTAGCAACCAGAGTTTTACCCTCACCTGTTCTCATCTCTGCGATGTGACCGTTATGAAGAAAATACCCGCCTATAAGCTGAACATCAAAGTGACGCATATTTAAAACACGTTTACCGGCTTCTCTTACCGTTGCAAATGCTTCGGGCAAAATTTTATCCAAAGCTTCTTTTTCAAGCTTTCTATCGGTTTTAAAATCATTAGATGTGGGACGTTTAGCAAGAATTGCTTTAAATTCATCGGTTTTAGCTTTCAATTCCGCATCTGTCAACTGCTCAAACTGTGGTTCAAGCGCATTAATATGGTCTATTATACCCATTATATTTTTAATTTTTTTCTCGTTAGGATCACCTAATAACTTTAATAAAAAACTTATCATTATAAAAATTTCCTCTCCGTCTGGTATTATATTTATAATACTAACACGGATAAGAAAAAATAGATATCTCTTAAGGAAATATTTATATTTTACATAATAAATATTATGTAAATAAATTGAAAAATATCTGAAAACCGTTATAATAAAAATCATGGACGGTTTGGATACTACAAGGCTTGATGAACTTAAAAACAGAGTAAAAAATAAACTTGATGAAACAGAATTATTTACGTATAAAGGCAGTGTATCAAAACTTCTGGGCTTGACTGTTGAGGTTAAGCTGCCGGGTTTGAAAGTCGGTGATCTATGTTATATAGAAACTAAAGACGGTCGCAAAAAACCTGCGGAAGTTCAGGCTTTTAAGGGGGAAGCTGCTCAGCTTTTGCTTCTTTATGACGGCGAAGGTATAGGACAGGGGAGCCTTGTTACATCTACAGGTAAACCTATTATTATTCCCGTCGGAGATTTTTTGCTCGGAAGACTTATTAATCCTATGGGGGAACCGATTGACGGAAAACCGCTCGATACAACGGGCGCAACATGGCGTGCCGTTGAAGGGCCGCCGCCTGGGCCGTTTGAAAGACCTATTATTACGGAAATTTTTTCAACCGGTGTTAGAGCTATTGACAGTTGCATGACAATGGGCTGCGGTCAGCGTTTGGGATTGTTTGCGGGCTCGGGTGTCGGTAAAAGTACACTTCTGGGCATGATTGCAAGAAATTCAGATGCTGATGTAAACGTCGTTGCCCTAATCGGTGAACGCGGTCGTGAAGTTAAAGAGTTTGTAGAAGATGCGCTTGGAGAACAAGGTATGGCAAAATCGGTTCTTGTTTGTTCAACAGGTGATCAGCCGCCTTTAATACGTCAAAAAGCCCTGCTTACAGCTACTGCTGTATGTGAATATTTTAGAGATCAGGGTAAAAAAGTTTTTCTAATGACAGATACAGTTACACGTTGCGCAATGGCAGGACGTGAAGTAGGTTTGTCACTTGGTGAACCACCGACCATGAAGGGTTATCCGCCGTCTATTTTTTCATGGCTCCAAAAGGTTCTTGAACGTGCAGGAAACAGCCCTAAGGGTTCAGTTACAGCTTTATACACTGTTTTAATGGAAGGTGATGATATATCGGATCCTATTGTTGATATTGTAAGAGGTATTGTTGACGGGCACATTTTCTTGTCAAGGAAGGTTGCCGAAATGAATCATTACCCGGCAATTGATGTACTCGGAAGTATTTCAAGGCTTATGTCATCCATTGTTACTCCTGAACATAAGGAAGCAGCCGGTAAAATGAGGGCAATTATGGCGCTTTACAGAGAAAACAAAGATTTAATTGATGTTGGTATGTATCAGCCCGGAACTAATCCGCGCCTTGACACTGCAATTGAACTTATGCCAAAGATTAATGCTTTTTTGCAGCAAAGAACATCAGATATTGTAAGTATGGATACTACAGTGCAGACTTTGATTGATATGATGAAAGATGTTGATATTTAATAATACTTTTGTGGTACAATTTTTCCGAAAGGAAATATGAATTATGAATTTACCGCAGAATTTTATCCCTGCTATGTTAATTACCCTGTTTGCCGGTTTGTCGACTGCAATAGGAGGAGCTATAGCATTTATAGTAAAAAAAGATAACTTGAAAGCACTTTCTGTTGGGCTGGGATTTTCTGCAGGCGTAATGATTTTTGTTTCTTTTATGGATATGGTTCCCGAAGCTGAAAAACTTCTGGCATTAAATTTTCCGCATAAATCACAGTGGTTGGCTTATGCAGGCTTTATAATAGGTTTGGTTGTCGCAATTTTAATAGACTATTTTCTTCCGGATCATATTGATACAGATGATGTTTTACATCCGGATGAACCTGCCAGACGTGATTATAAGATTAAACGTGCTGGGATTTTTACGGCTATTGCAATTTGTGTTCACAATTTCCCTGAAGGTATGGCAACTTTTTTTACTACAACCCAGAATATAACTTTAGGGCTTTCTGTAGGTATTGCAATTGCAATTCATAATATTCCGGAAGGTATCGCAGTTGCGCTTCCTATGTATCATGTAACCGGTAAAAAACGTTATGCAATGCTTTATGCTGCATTGTCAGGTATTACGGAACCAATAGGCGCACTTGTGGGTATGTTTATTTTCGGATTGTTTTTACCGCAGGCGTTAATCGGGGTTTTAATGGCGGCTGTTGCAGGTATTATGATTTATATTTCATTTGATACTTTATTGCCTCTTGCAAAGGAATACGGCGATTGGCACCAGTCATTGATAGGTATAATTTCCGGAATTTTGGTTATCTGGGTAAGTTTAATTTTAATTGGCGGTTAGTATGGTGAATTTATCAAATTTATTTGATATCGGAAGAAATTTATATGCACTTCCTGCTTACCATAACAGAAGCGGCCTTGCGCCTGTTCCTCTGAGATACTTTTTTGAGTTGACATACAGGTGCAATCTTCAATGCCCTTATTGTTATGTCGGGGATGACAGGAAGAAAGATGAACTTACAACTGATGAATGGTTTAAAATTATTGATCAAATTCCTTGGTATTCGTTTGTCACACTTGTTGGCGGAGAACCTTTAATCAGAAAAGATTTTATTGATATTTTGATGAAAACTTCAAAAAAAACTTTTGGAAAACTTAATGTAGTTTCAAACGGTATTTTGATTAATGACGAAATTATTGATGCGTTTATAAAAAGCAGAATGATGCTTTTATCTGTTTCTTTAGATGGTTACGGCAAAAACCATGATTTAAACAGGGCTAAAGACGGTATTTGGGATAAAATTATGGACAACTTTGACAACATGAATTCCCGTAAAAAACGTCCGATGGTTGATATTAAAACAATTGTTCTTGAAAATAATCTTGATGACCTTGTAAAACTATATAAAATGTGTGATGAGAAAAAGTTTAATTTTCTGTCAATTTCATTTTTAAGAAACAATAATTTAAAACAAAATTCCGTATTGTTTGATAGTTTTGTACCTGAATTTAATGCCAGCTATCCTATACAAAAATATTTTGATATGGAACATTTTAAAGAAGTTTATAAAGAATTAATGAGTTTAAGCAAAAAATCCAGGGTAAAGATACGATTTTCACCGAAATTTGAGTATTCAAAAGATCCGCTTGCCAAAATTGAAGAATTTTTTAACACACCTGCAGATAAGTCTGTGTCAGAAATTTATAAACCCTGTATGTATCCATATTCCAACATGATGATAAATCCTCAGGGAGATGTTTATCCGTGTCTTTCTCAAAAAATCGGCAATGTCAAAGATATGTCGTTAAAAAAAGTTTTTAACCTGCCTCATTACAGATGCTTCAGAAAAAATCTTAAAGCGTCAAAAGTTTTTGGTGCCTGCCAGATGTGCTGTGAGCTTGTTGTTAAATAGTTCTAAGGCATTTTGTGTAATAAATTTTTTCTTTAACGTGTTATATTAGGATATAAAAATTCATGAAAACATGGACATGGGGTCATGTATATATAATCGTGGACTTTTCAAATATTTAGAATACGTTATACTGAAAATGTGGTTAAGGTTCACGCCCAAGACGGCAAAATCGTTTACCACGCGAGGGGATAGGGTATGGGCTATATTCATTGCTGCGGCGCCTTGCATAAAACAAGGACTTTTCGCCTTGTTCCGCAGGAAAACTTTGTTGTGAGCGAACTGGATTATCTTTCAAAATGTCCTGTATGCGGACATACAGTTGTTCAGCTTACAAGAATTGATGATGATGATAATATTTCTATTGTCAGGAAAGTTAATAAAAAAGCAAAATTATTTTTTGAGAAGCTAAAAAATGTGATTTTGTATGAAATTCGTCCAATAAATTACAATAGGATAAATACAGGGAAATTTTATCTTTATTATAACGAATTCGGCGTAAAAAAAAGGTGCTATTCAAATTTGAGAACATTAAAAATAGGACTGGCTGAAAACAAAGATTTGAAAATAAATCCTTAAAATTATCTTACTCTCCGGGGCGGATTACCCGCCCTCTTTTTTTTGAACGGAAATATTATGAATGAACTTTATCTGTTTTTTAGTAATCTGAATGTAAAAATTGAAGCATAAAGGAATTAAGGACAATGATATTATCTTTCAAACAAGAGCAGGTGTTATCTTTAGTTGCACTTGGGTATTCCGATAAACAAATAGCGAGGAAATTGAATATTACATACGGAACAGTAAGAAACCATGTTGATAAAGCAGTTTTAAAATTAAATGCCCAAAACAGAACTCATGCGGTGATGATTTACAAATTTATTAAAAAAGATTGGTTAGAGGAATATTATGAAAAGAATAATAATACATTGGAGTGCGGGAGGATATTATCCGACTGATTTTGAAAAAGAACATTATCATTTTTTAGTAGATAAAGACGGACTTATTCATAACGGGAAATTTAAGCCGGAAGACAATGAAATATGCAAAATAGGCAAATATGCAGCGCATACAGGAGGCGGAAATACCGGAAGCATAGGTGTTGCAATTTGTGCTATGGCAGGGTTTAAAAATAAGACTTCTGTCGGGAATTATCCGATTCTGAAAAAACAATTTGAAAGTGCAATGGATTTTTGTGCATCACTTTGTGAAAAGTATAACATTCCAATAACTGTACAAAATGTTATGACACATTACGAGTTCGGAGTAAAAAATCCTAAAACCACATCAGCGGGAAAAATTGATATTATTTATCTTCCTCCATATCCATGGGTGTCAAAAGACGAAGTCGGAAGTTTTATTCGTTCAAAAATCAAGTGGTACAAATTAAAGGGAGTATAAAATATGGAAGTTTCTTATTATAACTTAGCAGGCGGTATAAATCAATCTTTGACCAAAACTGAGTTAGGTCTTGATACAAAAAAAATTTACTGGTCAGATTCCGAAAACGTTGAAATATTCCAAAACAGAGGAATTATAAGACAGCTTGGCAATACTTTGTTAACAACCGTAAATGAAAAAATTACGGGTCTTGCGGAATTGTCGGCGTATGATAAAAATAAACTCGTTATAACAACAGTATCGGGTAAAATTTATATTTATGATAATATTTCTGCTGATACTACCCTGATTTCCAAAACTTTGACGGGTGTTAAACCGGTTTTTTTAAATTTTTTAAACGGTATTCTCATTATGAGTGAAAGTGACGGGTTATTTTATATTAAAAATAACGCTTCATACGATATTGTTGATTGTAATTTAAAAGATTTGTCCGATAATACTTTAACCGGAGCTGTTCTTGCTGTTTATAAAGGCAGGGTCTGGGCTGCTAAAGATGCGACAATTTATTATTCTGCGCTCGGAACGTATAATGATTTTACAAGTGAAAATGATGCAGGATATATTAATGAGTTTCACACGGATACAGGCTCTATTACTGCCTTAAAAATGTATAAAGACTATCTTGCGATTTATAAAAAAGATAGTGTTTATCTTCTGACCGGAACCAGCCCCGATGATTTTGCGATTACTCTTTTTGCCAATAAAGGTGCTGTTGCACCAAATGCTATAGTTAATGTTGAAAATAAACAGTATTTTTTGAGCAACGGCATTTTTGCACTTGAACAAGTCGGAGAATTAAACCAAATTCAGCTTGGAAGCGAGATTTCATTAAAAATAAAAGAAGAATTTTCTCTTTTCGGTAAATTAGAAAATACAATCTGTCTTCATTATGAAGCAAAAAGCCAGATGTGGTTTTTCTTTCCCTATGCAGATGATGATTATTTTCATACAATCTGGATAAATGATTATGTAAATAAAGCCTGGTATAAGCGAGTTGTGCCACAAAATATTGTTACAGCCTGTATGTATGAAGGTAACGTTTATACTGCTGATGAAGAGGGAAAGATTTACAGAGAAGATTTCGGAACAACCTTTAACGGTCAGGTTATTAAATTTATGTGGAAATCCCCGTTTCTTGCTATTTCAAATCCGCATCACAGGAAAATGATTGATGAATTTTATTTTCTTCTTGATACGGAAAATGATAATGATTTTAACTTTTCCGTTTATAAAGATTATGACAGTGAGATGTCAGATGATTCTGAAAGAATTTATTCAGTTCACCCGGAACATTTGCTATGGGCAGATGATACAACTTCCGATAATCTCCCCTGTCACTGGGCAAAAGATAATGAAAATTATCCGGTTTGGCCTGTTAATAAAGATACTCTTGAAAAAGCTGAGATTTCCGAGTCTAACTATTCTATTCAGCTTTGTGTATCAGGAAAAAATTCAGGACAGTCCTGTGCAATTATAGGACTTCAATTCAGAGAAATTTATAATGACGATTAATTTTTGAATATTTGCACTACTCATATTTACACCAATTAACAAAAAAGAAAGGAAACAAAAATGGCATCACAAACATCAACTAACGCTTATTCCGTATTTATTCCGGAAATTTGGAGCCAGAAGTTAAACAACATGCTGACCAAAGAATGTGTTATGCTCCAATGTGTAAACAGAAACTGGGAAGGAGAAATTAAAAATCAGGGTGATAAAGTTAAAATTATTCAGCCTGCAGACGTAACAATTTCAACTCTGGGTACAGATACTCTTGAATACAAAGAATTAACACCTACCTCTACAGATCTTGTAATTGATCAGAAAAAATTCTTTGCATTTAAAATTAATGATGTTGCGCAGGTTCAGTCAAATACAGATATTATGGAAGCCCATTTGAGAAATGCTAAAAAAGCTATTGAAGAAGTTCAAGATGCTTATCTGCTTTCTCTGCACTCAAGTGTTCCGTCAGCAAATACAGTCGGAACTGAATCTTCAGCAATTTCTCTTGACAAAACAACAATTTATTCAAAATTTGTAGATCTTGCCTTGCGTTTGAAAAATTCCGATGCAGTATCCGCAGGTGTAAGACCCTGGGTTGTTATTAACCCGACGATTGAATCCTACCTGCTTCAGAGTTCAGAATTTATCAGTGCTCACAATGTTGCTGATAAAACTTTAAGAGAAGGTGCAATCGGAAGAATCGCAGGCATGGATGTTCTTGTAAGCACAAATTTAACTGCTGTTTCAAATAAGTACTATGTTCTTGCAGGTACAAACGAAGCTATTACTTTTGCATCTCAATTGGCTAAAATTGAAAGTTTGAGAGATCAAAGCAGCTTCTCAGATCTTGTTAGAGGTCTATATCTTTACGGAGCAAAAGTCGTTCAGCCAAACGCATTAGCTAAAATGGTAGTTACAGCACCGTCAGCTTCTTAGCGACTGATTGTTCATTTATACCCCGAATGCATCTCCGGTAAATTATTCCGGAGGTGCATTATTTAAAAATAAAGAGGTAAATTATGTTTGATAAATTAAAAGACACTATAAAGGAGCTTGCAAAAACTGCTGTTGTTAAGGCAGAAGATGCTTTAGGCAGCCAGAAGGGCCAGCAGAAAAAAGATATGGCAATTAAATATATCGTAAGCCATATTCCTGTGTTTGCTCCTTTAAAACCGCTTATTTCAATGCTGTTATCCTCATTTATTGATGACGCTGTTGAATTTGCGGTTGAATATATGAAAAGTGAGGTACTATGAATTCAATAAATAATGAAAAATTTTTATCCTCTGCCGGGAATCAAACATCGGCAGCTGCAAACCAGCCTTTGTCAAAAGATGTACAATCAGTAAAACAAATGGCTTTAAATGATATTCAATTAATCGAAAACCTTGTGCAAACAGGTGTAATGACGCAAGAACAAGGACAAAATTTAATGAATTATGTAACTAAAAAGGCGTTTGAAAAGTATACATTAAGTCAACAGAATAGTCAGACTCCTGTTAATGCCCAACAAATTCAGCCAGCAGTTGAGAATGTTCAGAGTATAGATGTTATGCCTGAGTTCTTTAACAGAGATGGAAGAGTTGACGTATTTGATTATTTGAAAAATGCAAATGCCGTATTTGATGAGGATGAACTCTCTAAAATATCCGCTCTTGTGGAAAAAATTGAAAATACCGCAATAGAAAGATACTTGAGAGAAAAAGATCACGAAAAAACATTAAACAGCGAAAATGAAGCCGCCAAACAAAAATTGCGTGCCTATGCACAAAATTCAGTTTCTGACGGCAATAAGGATTTGGTTTTTACCCGTGAACAAATCGGCAAAATGAGTGGTGCAGAATTTGCTAAATACGAACGTATGATTATGGATCAGCTAAGGAAAGGTCTAATAAAATAGCAAAAAATCAAAAAATCTTTTAAGGGAAAACAGTCTTGTTTAAGGCTGTTTCCCTTTAGGATTTATACGAAAGGAAATTTATGAATTATTTGGAACTTATAAATAAATGTCTTGTGGAATTGAATTACAAACAGGTTAATACATTTTCCGAATTAACAAAGAATGATCATAAAAAATTAAAGAATATTATAAATATAGTAAACACAGATGTGTGCGGTTCTGAAAAGTGGAATTTTTTAATTCGAAAGAAAGAAATTACCCTGCCGGCAACAACCGCAGAAATACAAAATACAATTGAAGGAAGAATAGAAGCAATAATTGCAGACGGAGTTAAATTTGAATATTATCAGGATTTTGAAAGATTTTTTGTTAATTCTCAACCTCAAAATACGTATAGTTTGTTTAATGATAAGATTTTGTTTCCGATTTTTAATTCGGACAAAACTTTAGAAATCATATACTATACAAAAAATTGTGCATCGAATGCTCAGGGACAAGAAAAATTTTCGTTGGAAAATGAAGAAGATTGCTCCTTGATACCTGAACCTTATGTAGAACCTATTATTGTGTACGGCTCCTGTATGAAATTAAAAGGTAATCCGGAGCATGTACGTTTCAGCTACTGGTACAGTATGTATAAAGAAGCATTGATGAATTTACGTTCAAGAATATCGGCAAGTGTTGACGATGTGCCGTCTGTGAGGATGTTTAGAAGGTAACAAAGCGCTGCGTGCGCAGCATTGCCGTTCGCGTTAAACGGTACCGCTCACAACGACACTGAAAACTCAACGTTTCCGTTGATTGTCGTTCGTCTTTCGCTACGCTCATACCTTTACTTTTTTAGCCGCCATGTTTGACGAATTTATGCAAAACTTGACATATTTACGTGCGTAGCACACAAAAAAAACAGGAAGTTTAAAATTCATTTTCCCCTCCTGTTAAGATTTACACTAGCCGAAATATAAATAGCATGTTTATTATACAATTTTTTTTCAAAAATTACAAATTATACGAAGATTTGTAACGAAAGTACATAATTAAACAAATTTAAAAGACCATGAAACAATTAACCAATCAGCAAAAAAAATTTGTTTTAGAATATATAAAATCCCTCAATGGCGAGCTTTCAGCTCAAAAAGCAGGGTATAAATCAAAAGATTTAAAAGCAATTGCAACAGAACTTCTTTCAAAAGATTCTGTTATTCACGAAATTAAATATCAGTTAAAAAAACAGATAGCTTCATTAAGAGTAAATAAGGGCTATGTTATACAAAAATTGCTTCAAATAGCGGAATTTTCACTGGAAGAAGAAGATGTTCTGGATAAAGAAGGATATGCCACAGGCAAAAAGAAATTGAGAGATACATCAGCAGGCTTGAAAGCGCTAGAAAGCCTTTGTAAATATCTGGGATTTACTGCAAATCAAGATGAAGAGGAGCATAAACAAGCCAAAATTATAACTATTTCCAATCTTGATGACAGCAAAATTTAATAAAAAGGAGAAATTTTTTATGAAAAATAATGATGCGGAAGAAATATTATTGAATAATGCATCTCTGGATGAATTGATAAAGATGCGTATTGAAAAAGAATTTATGGAAGATTTTAAAAAAGCAAAAGAAAAACCAAAAAAAATTGAATATACAAATATAAAAGATGTTCCGAAGGACAAAATTTTTTCTAAAAATTCTGTTTTCCGTTGCTTTAACAGAAATACAAAGTGTGAAACATATATAAACGGAATCCAAGCGGATGCTTATATCGGAATACAGGATATAATAAGAAAAAAGATGCTTCAAGGGGAATTGGATGTGTTTACAACCGATGACTGCTATATAAAATTTGAGAAAGCAGTATTTTAAATGACAGAGCTTGTATCGCCTTTTGTAAAACCTGCATATTTTGAGCAGGCTTTATTTTTATATACAAAGTATTCAAAATTTTTGGATGATGATTATGCTTTAAACGGTTTATCGGCTTATGAATATTTTTATAATCTTGTATTAAGAACACAGCCTTTTTTCTATGTTTTTGTAGAAAATGATTGTGTCAGCGGATTTGTTTATCTTGATAATATTATAGGCGGCAATGAAAGGCTGCACAGTGCAGAAGTTACAACCTGTTTTGATAAGCGTTTTTGGGGCGGTTACACAAAGTATTGTGCAAAATTATTTTTCGGATACTGCTTTAAAAAATACAATTTTGTAAAAATAAAAGCACTTGTCTATCCTGAGAATTTTCGAGTAAAAACACTTTTGAAATCAGCAGGCTTTGAGAAAGAAGCATTATTAAAAAATGAGACAATAAGAAAAGGTAAACTGCAGGATATAGAAGTGTATTCAGTGTTTAACAAATAAAACGAAAAGAACAAAAATCCAGAAGGCAGCCCAAGTTATAAGAAGATAGACAGCTCTACTCTCCTAACTATATTCTAACAGGCTTGACCTACTGGGCTTTTAAATTTCTTAAAAAATAGAAAGGGTAAAAAAATGAAAATTGAAACAGAAGATTTAACACAGAAGCTTTCTGATGTGGAAGAAAGTTTTTTACTGGGAAACATAACGGAAAAATATGATCGTTTTAATGAACAGAGAAGTTCACAATTATCAGATATAAAACTTGTCAGGGATGCTGTTTACAGTTCTGATATCCCTAAAATTAACGGTTGGGACAATAAAATTGAACTCCCCGATATTTATGAACTTGCTCAGACTTTAAAATCTCATATCAGTCAAAATTTGTATTCACATCCGGATGCAATGTTTGATGTAACAGGTACAACCCCGACAACACAAGGCTTTGCGAATAAACAAAAGGCAATGCTTGTTAATACTTTTGAAAATATGAAGATTGAAAATGAAATTGAAAAAGTTATTGACAGTATCGTAGAAACAGGTGAAAGTACGCTTTTTGTAGGTTGGGAAACAAAAATAAAATCAGTACGACGCCCTAAAACAATTGAAGAAGAAATTTTAAATCCTGATACAAAGAGATTTGTAATAGATGAAAAAGTTGTTTATGACAATCCGAAAGTGAGACATATAAAATCCGAAGATTTTGTGTTTGACAAATATAATCTTGACAACTGGGATAAGTGTGCAAAGATTTACCGTACTTATTCAACAATAGATGAATTGTTTGCGGACAAAGCAAACAACCTGCTTGATGATACAAAACTGGAAGTATTGAAAGGAGTGGTGGCCGGTAAAAAATACCCTAATAACGATGATAATGACGGAGCGGTTGAGGGCAAAAAGGTAGAAATTTTGGAATACTGGGGAGATATTGAACTTTCAAACGGAAAATTATTGAAAAACTGGCTCATTGTTGTTGCTGCAAGAAGGGAAATAATAAGATTTGAAAGCAATCCGTTTGTGATGAATCCGTTTATTCATGCAAATATAATTGAATCACCATATACAAGGCGCGGCATTTCACCGTTGAGAGTTGCGCTTATTTTGAATAACCTTGCATCAACAATAATGAATAAGCAGGTTGATGCGCTTGCCTTGATGATGAACCCTCCGTACCTTGCTCCAAAGGGCTGCTTTAAGGGACAGCAGGATGTAAAACCCGGTAAAATTATAGAGTATGATGCTGCATTAATGCCGGCTTCACCGACTCCTTTGTCATTTGACAAAGCAATGGTCGGCTGGGACTTCTTAAATTATTTTAAATCAACAATTGAAAGTGCGACAGGTATTTTCAAGAATATGGCAGGAAATATTCAGACGGCACAGCGTACCGCAACGGAACTTAATTATTCGGTTAGCGGGCAGGAAGCTCGTTTGAATATGATACTGGATGCAATAAACAGGAAGATTATAGTTCCTATGGTCGAAAAAACAGCCGAGATTATCTCTTATTTTAAACTCGGAACTGAAATTATCGGCGTAAATGACCGCGGAAAAACAAGTTTTCTGGAGATAACAGATGAGATTAGAAATGCTGATTATGTTTACAGGTACGGGGATCGTAAGGCAACATTTGAACGCAAGGCAAAATTGAAAGAACTTTTTGAAATTGTAAGTTCATTTGCTCAAGTGCCTGAAGTTGAAGAAAAAATTGATTGGCTCGAATGCTTCAAATTTGTTCTTGAACAGTATGGAGTAGAAAATTCAAACAATTTTTTGCTTGAAAATAACAAGTCATAGTGCCGCTATGCGGCACTATTCGATTTAAATAGCAAAAAGTCTATATACAAATAAAACTTTTTTAGTAGAATATGATTATGAAAAAATTAATTTTAATATTACTATTATTAATATTTCAAATTCCTGTCTTAGGCGAGGAATTCCCTCCTACCGGTGCAGGAATAAAAGTAACGAAAGAAACTAACCCAATATACTGGGGTTATCTTGAAGATTATGGCAAAGCCTTAAAACAGGCCTTGGATTCAAAAAAAATGTTTCGTCTTCGCGGCTGGGGAGCAGAATATGAATTTATATTAACCCGTGACGGAGAAATGAAAGGTATGAAAGGTGCCATCTTCCAAAATGACTACTATGATAAAAAAGTAAAAGAAATCATATTGTCAGTAAAACCGCTCCCGTTTAGAGAAGGAATGAATGTCGATGAGATGCACATGAGAATATATCTGGGATTTCAACGATATGATGAAATTGATATAAGTATTGGTGGTTCTTTTAAAGATAATAAAGAAATTTTTTCAATAGGAATTAATACAAGCAAATAATTAAGAATAGCTGAGAAGTATGATTTTTTACTAACCGCTTAAAAACAGCGGTTTTATTTTAATGCAAAATTTGCATTTAGCATGTCAAATATAGCCATTCTGAACCGGGTCGAATGATTATATTTTGATAATTTTAGCCCCTGAAATAAATTCAGGGTGACAGATAGCAGCTGGTATGTTCACTAAAAAAGGAGGAAAAAATGAACAAACACGCAATGGCTAACGAATACAAAATTTTGTGCTCGGAAGCAAACAAAATGTCAAGACCTGAATATAAAGGCGAAATAACATCTAACGGCTGGAAAGTGGTTGATAATAATTATGACCGCGGCAGCAATTTTAAAGGAGTTCTTTATGAAAAAGACAACAACACCTTTCGGTTCTGTTCAGTCGCACGGAATAGATGATATGGGCGATTGTATGCAGTCAGTTCCCGTGGAGGAATACAAAAAATCACATCCGTTATTTATTAATAAAATTTCCGATGCTGATATTACAAGAGAAGATATCGCGCAAATGAATCCTGATTTATTTGCTGTTTACGAGCGTGAAATTGATAATCGTCTGGCAAGCAACAAAATAGGCAATTCACGCAGCCAATATTCTCAAAATTCTGTTGAAAAAACAGAAAAATCAGTCAGCAAATCTTCAGCAGACAAAAGGTCAGGCGATTCTTCAGAAGGGAAATGGGTTACAATTAACGGGAATCATGTTTTAATTAAAGATTAGTTTTCTCAGTATTTAAAAATAAAATATCTATTCGGGTAATACTAAAAAATATGTTTTAAGTTATAATGTTTAAATGAAAAAGATTTTAATATTATTTCCTATTATTTTGATTATTATATTCGGCATAATCAAAAATTCAAACCCCGATCTGAAATATATTAATCTTGCCTTGAAAAATAAAAATATAACTTACAAAACCGAAATTAAAGATACAAAGTATATTTGTTACTTTATTTCCATATATAGTATCAGCTCTATTAAGCCTGAATTAGAAAGAATTAATGCAAAATACAGCCCTTTTATAGGGTTTAGAATATATACAACTCCTGCCGGAGAGGGTGCATCTTCAGTAGTTCTGGTAAAAAATAACGGTAATATAATACCTTTTTACATAGGCGCATCAATGTTATATACAAGTGATAAGATTGATTATCATAAACGATGTATTCCGGCAGATAAAGTAAATTTAAGAATAGAAAATCAAAAGTTTTATATTACACATTAAGTCATCCGCACAAACGGGTGGCTTTTTTAGAAAGGAGAATTTTTATGGCTGCAAAAAAATACCAGATGCCTTTGTACTATGAAAACAAAGCTATGGAATACGGGAAAAAATATGGTTTAAAAGAAAATGAAGTAAGTCCGGGATGGGATGATGAAATTGACGCCTTTAGACATGCGTTTATGCAGGCTTATATTACGGCAAACAGCGGAGCCGGAAACGCTAAATTCGTCGGGGATGTGTATGAAAAAATCGGGGATATTACACATACTCAGCCTGCAGGTGAACGTAATATGGACTTGTGGAATAACGCAATTGGCAGAGAGATTGGCGAAGAAGTTAAAAATGAAACAAGTCATTTCAAACATCTCACAACTCAAAAAATGTTTGAAGATATGATTGTCGAAAAGATTTATAACCGTATGAAAAACGGCGAAATGATTACAACAATAAAAGACTTGAGAGATTTTGAAACAAGTCCTTATAACGGAAGAATTTATACAAGAGAAGAAATCGACTCAATGTCACCTGATGAATATGAAATAAATAAAAAACTTATTGACAAAGCCTTATCCAGAGGGGATGTAATGTCTGAAAAGGATGTAAAAAATGTTATTCAGTCAGGTGATGCTGTGTATGTGAAAGGTTATAAACGCAGCGACGGAACAGAGGTGAAAGGTTATTACAGACGGAAGTAGTTATGTTGTACAAATTATTAAAAGCACAGCGGGAATTTTTGGAAATTCCGCATGATTATACTCTGGATGTTGCAGTTTATCAGGGAGGTTACGGTTCGGGGAAAACTTTTGCAGGCTCGCTTCTCGGGATTTTGCTTGCGTTAAAGTTCCCGGGAGTACGCGGGTTAGTCGGCGCCCAAACTTATACTCTTGTGAGAGATACAACGTTACAGACTTATTTTGAACATCTGGAAAATTTCGGTTTTGTAGACGGAAAAGATTATGAATGGTCTTCAACTTTGCAGAAACTCTCTTTCAAAAACGGTTCGGAAATTCTTTTCAGGCATTTTGATGAACCTAATAAATTAAAGTCTTTAAATTTGGGGTTTGTAGAGATTGAGGAAATGTCTGATATTCCTTATGACACTTTTAAAATGCTTCTGGGACGTATGAGGCAGAGAGTTAAAAAGATCTGGAAAAATTTTACCTATCGTATTTTCGGGCATACTAACCCTGAAATGCAAAGGGGCTGGATTTATAAAACATTTGTGGAAAATCCTGCTCCAAATTACAGGCTTATTACCGCCCCGACAACCCAGAATATTTATCTGCCGGAAGGTTTTTGCGATGAATTGAAAAAACTTTACGATGAACAATATTACAATATTTTTGTACTTGCGCAGAACGGAGAATATAATAACGGACTTGTTATAAAAGATTTTACCGATGCAAATATAAAAAACATAACATATCAACCGGATATGGATTTGCATATTTCCTGCGATTTTAACGTTGATCCTATGTGCTGGGTTTTTGCGCATAAAACTGATGACAAAGTTTTTTATTTTGACGAAATAGCACTGGAAAATACTACAACCGCTAAAGCATGTGATGAATTTTTCAGACGTTATCCCGCTCATAAGGGACGAATTATTGTAAACGGCGACGCATCCGGTGACAACAGAAGCTGTACGAGCGAATATACAAACTATGTAATTATAAAGAAAAAACTTCTTCAGTACGGCTATGATGCAGAAATTCAAATTAAAGCCTTTAACCCGCCGATAAAAAACAGAATAGCCGCATTCAATGCTAAAGTTCGCTCTGCAGATGGTGAAGTGTGTCTTTTTGTTGACAAAAAATGCGAAAAACTTCTTTATAATATATATAATTTGCGATATAGAGAAGGTTCATCACGTATTGATATTCCGACATACCAGCAGATAAAACAATCAAAAGAGCTAAAATTTTTATCACATCCGATGGATGCCGCATCATATCTTGTGGATTTTTACTGGCCTATAACGCTTTAAAGAAAGGATATAATGGAAAAAATTATAGAATATTCACCGATAATAATTGTTGTTTTGATGTTTTTTATTCAACAGCGTATTTTTGTTACGCCTGAGCAATTAGAAAAAAAACATAGAGAAATTATTGAAGAAATAGAAGAAAAATTTGTAACGATTAATAGTTTTGTTGATCTGAAAGATCAGTTTTCTGAAGTTAAAGAGAAAATTGATAAAATGTATGACTTACTTATTGATTTAAAGTAATGTTAATAATTCGTTACATTGTGCCCCTATTTTTTAAAGTTTTTGTTTAAAAATGCCGTCAAATCGAATAACAGACATGTTGTTACTAAGCAAAATTGAAAGGAAATCTCAAGCGGGAACAAGCGCAGGAATAAAACAGCAACAAAAATAGCGCGCAGCGACTCACTAAGATACCATAAATTCAGGCAAAACCATCAGAAAGGATTAAAAAAAATGGGATTGGCGGCATCACAAGCAAGATTTTTAGCCATAACTTCACGGAAAATGAACTGTGAATTTCAGTCCATGCAGATTGCTCAGGACAAACTTTCTGTTACCCGTGATTTGCAGTCTGCCACTACAAAATATCAAAATGCCCTAAACGCCACAAAACTTGTCTGGGACACAGATATGGATGAAGTTTATGACTTGTCTTATGAGTTGTTGATGACACCTTCCGCTCTTAATGATTATAACCCGTATATTATAACTGACGGACAAGGTAAGGTTGTCCTTACGGATTCTATGTTTGATGCTGCGGTAGCTGCCGGCATAATTGATGAAAATGGTGATCCCATACATTCCGATGCTGACGGTAACGCTGTAGATTTATTTACGCAAGAAATGAGGAATAAATTTATAGATGAAATGGCAAGCAAAGGGGAAATAGCTTTCTCCACGGCAAATTCTGTCAAGTCTTATGAATATACCAAAGCAGGTATTGGCGGAGAAATTATTGACAAAACAATTGCAAATGCATTAACAAGTAATTCGTTTATAAAAGCATTAGGTGCAGAATATGACGAAGACACTAATACACATAAAAAAGGCGATTTAAAATATGGACTTAATGACAGTATATTAGGAACGTATGGCCTTTTAAGTGCGTTGGGAGTTGAGGTTACCGATACAAATAGTGATGGGACTATAAATACCGAGGATATCAATGCAGCTTGGGATAAGACGTTCTGTTACACAACCTCTCCTGATACTACGAATGATAATGGTAAAATAATTATCACCCAAAACGGAACGGCTCTTTCCAGAGAACAAATCCAAAATCTTTCACTGGGAGATTTGTTATCAGGGAATTATGCAATGACTGTTGTTGGCAGTATTGGCGGGCAAGATGGTAAAGCAAGTAAAATGCTTAAAGCAATGGCAACACTTTTGGGATATGCTCCTGGTTCTACTACTGCTAACGGTATAGGTTTAAATGTTGACATGGAAGCCAATAACGCGTTGCAAACTGCGATGGAGTTTACGGAATCACTGTTGATAGGTGATCCTGCAACATCGACAACAGGTGTTTCAACTGCGCATGCAGTTGCAAATTCTACAAATGAATCAAAGAACTACAATGGTATTGTAAAGACTGATAAAGGGGTTGAAACCATAAATTTGACCAACCTTTTAAAATCTTATATAACAAACTTTGCAATTGCTATTGACGGTTTACAGGAAACTTTATTTAGTGTTAATGATTCCGTTAAAGACAGTACTTATGCAACGGATGACTTAAATTATACTTTTTTACTTGAGGAAAAAGCTGCAGTTACTGAAACTGATTTATTAACAACTGATTTTTATAACCAGTTGTATAACCAGATATGTATGAACGGAGCCACAACTGATTCAATCAAACGTGACATGGTCAGCGACCCAGAATATTTAATGCAAGCGTTGAAAAACGGGCAATTATTTATATCAAGTTTGAATACAGACGGATATTTTTATCAGGGGGCTTATATATTGAACGGCTATGTTCAGGAAGTTACTGATGAAGAAGCTATTGCACAGGCTGAACTTGAATATGAATTGACAAAAAATAAATTAAACTACAAAGAAGAAACTCTTGAATTAAAGATGAAGAATATAGATACTGAATTATCCGCATTAACAACAGAATATGATACGGTTAAAAACCTAATCAGCAAAAATGTTGAAAAAGTATTCACAATGTTCAGTACATAATATTTATTATGTTTTCTTAATCATGTCTTGATTAGTAAAAATTTTTGTGATTTGATAAATATGGAATAGGGCAATTCCTCTTAGCCTTGTTCAAGGGAATGACAGACAAAGCGGCGGCTGCGTTGGATGACATCCCGATGGTTACATAAAAAATAAGGGAAATTCTAAAATGTTAAAAATCAGATTAAAAAGACTAGGCGCTAAAAAACAGCCTACATACAGAATAGTAGTAATAAATTCAACAACAAAACGCGAAGGCAGACCGGTTCAGGAATTAGGTCACTATAACCCGAAAACAAAAGTTATGAAATTAGACAAAACATCAGCTTTGGAATGGGTTAAAAAGGGCGCTCAGCCCACTGAAACTGTTGCTTATTTAATTAAAAATTGCAATGATGACGGCACTTTAAACTACAAGAAAAAAGAAACCGTAAAACTTTCTAAAAAAGCCCAAGCTAAAGCTGCTGCAGAAGCTGAAGCAAAAGCTAAGGCTGAAGAAGAAGCTAAAGCTGCGGAGGCTGCTGCAACAGAAGAAACAGCAAGTGAAGCTCCTGCGGAAGCATAAACGAAAATTAGAAAACAATAAAACCGGCAGACAAAAAATCTGCCGGTTTTATTTTAGAATAGCAATATTAATTTTTAAAACCTGGATTTTCTTTTGTCGTCATATTCAATTGCAAAGCCATATTTAGCTTAGGATTATTCTTATCGACCGTATCAAATATATTTATATGATTAGGATTAAGTTCTGCCTTTGCCGGCATTCTTATAACTTCTCCGGCCATAATTTTATTTGCGTCCTTAATATCCGGGTTTACTTTCAAAATATCCTTAACAGAGACTCCAAAACGTTTTGCAATACTTGTTAAAGTATCACCAGCTTTAACAAGGTACATTTTAGCCTGTTTTTGGTCCATCCCCCCCCTCACCTGGTGATTTTGATTGGTTTTGTTAATGTCTAATGTCATAGTTTTTACTCCTTTCGTGTTTATGTGTACATTTATATAAAAACATTGTAATCTCATAAATTGCCCAAATTATGAGATTAAATTTCATATATTTTGTATATGCTTTATATATCAAGGGATTTGATACTTTATATTCCTTAACATTTCTTTAATTTATTAGATGTTTAACACACAAATATACATATTTTTAACAATTTAATCTCGTTTTGATATAAAAAGTTATCTTTTAGAATAAACTTGAGGTTTAATATCATGAATATCAAGAAACAATTAGGTGCAAAAATAAAAAGACTAAGACTCCAAAAAGGATTAACGCAAGAGCAATTTGCAGAAAGAATTGATATAGCTCCGCGCACACTCAGCGGAATAGAAACCGGTGAAAACTTTTTAACTGCAGATACGCTTGAAAAAATTCTTAATGTTCTTAATGTGTCAAGCTCTGAATTGTTTGCTGTTGATCATATTAAACCTCAGGAAGATTTGGTTAATGAAATTATTACAGATGTCCAAAACCTCAAGGACAGACAAAAAATAGAAACAATTTATAAAATTATAAAAGCTACAATCAATGAATAAGCATCATTATTTATCTCTTGCTTTTCGCAGATGACCAATCGTTATCTTTACCTATTTGATTAAATTTGTAATTGAAATATATACCAGTTATACCAAGAACAATAATTCCGGTTATTGAAACAATATCATTTAATGTCATCTTTCATAACTCCTATATTTTTAATAATCTCTTTATTCATATTCATAATATTACTAATAAATAATATTTCAAAATATATCCCAAATATAAGTAAAAAGACTTTTAAAATAGTATTAATATCAGTTATCACAATACCGACTATCCCACCCGTTAAAAGGGCAACAACAGCGATTAAACTTGTTCACAGGCTTATCAAATTTTTATTTGATTATTCTACTTCATAGACACATTATACACTTATTCATACGTGTGTCCAGCAATGTTTTAATTGATTTTTATAGCATTAGAATATCGTCATTCCTAACTTGTTTCAGGGTCTTATAATGAAAAGATTCCGAAACAAGTTCGGAATGACATTATTACTATTTTCAAGAATACCTACTGTAAACTGCGATATAAGTCCCTGCTTCACAGTGTATCCTAATCATTGTATTTGCTTATTTCTGTGAAGTAACTTTCGAGTGCTAAATAGCCTTTGTATATTTCATTTGAAATATTTGCATAACTATTTGCAACAATAAACTTTAGTTCTTTTGTTCTTATTTCTAAAATCTCATCAGAATCTTTTTTCAAATTTTCATCCGCAGACATTGACCATTTTTGCAAAAGAGCCAATTCTTCATACATTTGTTTAACGGTTGTGTATTCAAGAGTATTAAAATCGTATTTAGCGAGAAGTTTTTTTTCTGCGTTTGTAATTCTCGGCATAACAGCCTGGAATTTAAACACTTTTTTTATAATAATATAATTATCCGCAAGTTTTCTGTGTGAATAAGGAATTATATTTTTTGCTAAAAGCGCCGCATAAGAACGTGATGTAAAAACTTCATCGTTTCTTGAAAAAGCACTTCTTGAAGTTAAGTCAAAATTTGATTTTTTTTCTATTAAATCTTCCGGCATCTCTACCCCCTGTTAAGAAAATAATATAAAAACCAAAAGGAATTGTCATTGCATGAAGTCAAATTTTTTACATGATTTAACATAAAAAGAAACCGTTTTTTTTCGGTTTCCTTTTTATGATTAAATCAATTTTAAAAGTTCAGACACACTTCTCTGGCTTCTGATGGAGCGGCCCGCTCCTAGTCAGCGAATTGCTGCATAATTTCAAAAGGTTTTTCAGCAACTCTCAGGGTTTCTTCATCAATAATTCCTCTTTTTAACTCAGAGAAAGTTGCTTTTTTAGAGTTAAATTTTTTCTTTAAAAATTCATAAGAAACTTTCGGGTCACATTTGTCGCCGCAAGTGAACAAATCAACTGCCGCATACCCCAGTTCCGGCCAGGTATGAATTGCTAAATGACTTTCTGATATAATAACTACACCAGAAACTCCATAGGGGTTAAACATATGGAAACATTTTTGGACGATAGTAGCACCACATTCAAGGGCGGCATCCACCATGTACTTTTCTACTTTATCAATACTGTTCAGTGTGTTTGGGTCACACTCGAAAAATTCTGCTAAAACGTGTTGTCCTAAGTGGATTTCTTTTTTGCCGTTTTCCTGAAACGCTGTAAAAGGTGATGTTACTGCCAATTCATGTGCCTCCTATCTATAAATGTATACTTATACCTGCTACAATTTGCATTACGCAATTAACATATTACAATAAAAATCAGAAAATTTGTAAAATTTACACTTGAAAAAAAATATTTTACAAATCTTATCATATAAATATGCCCGAAAGTCAAAAATAATGTATCATTCAAACGGGTTATTTTTTTTAATATTTTTTAACATATACAGGTTGTATTTTTATTTTTTATATATAGAATTTAGATATGAATAAAATTTTGGTAATAGATGATGACAACGCTATAAACGAGCTTATAAAAGTCAATCTGGAGTTAAACGGATATAGAGTTATACAGGCCTTTGACGGAGTTAAAGGTTTTGCACTTTGCAAACAAGAATTGCCGTCACTTGTTATTCTTGATGTTATGATGCCTGATACGGACGGTTTTACTGTTGCACAAAGGATAAGAAAAAATGAAGGAACCAAAGATATTCCGATATTAATGCTGACCGCGCTTTCACAAGTAAATGATAAGGTAAAAGGCTTTAATATCGGTGTAGATGACTATCTTGTAAAACCTTTTGAAATGGAAGAATTACAGGTTCGGGTTCGGGCACTTTTAAAAAGGACTAGACAAATTCCTGAAAGTGCTTCTACAAGGGAACTTTTGACACTGGGAGAAATAACTCTTCTGCCTGAACTTTACAGTGTAAAAATAGGCGACAAACAGGCAAAATTAACTCCCATAGAATTTGATATATTTAATCTGCTGTTTCAAAACCATGGCAATATGGTATCTTCCGCACGTCTGTTAAAGGATGTCTGGGGATATTCACCAGATGATGATATTGAAACAATCAGAGTACACATAAGACATTTAAGAAGCAAAATAGATAAAATCGCCGACGGTAAAAAATATATTGAAACTATCTATGGCGGTGGGTATAAGCTGAATATATAAGATTACTATTTTATCCTATAAGGATAATTATCCGGAATTTTCCAACCGTTGCGAACAATGATTGTAGAACATTGACGAGAATGAAGTTTACAAATTTCTAATAGCTGTTTATCAGAATACATAAACGAATCATTAAGCGGAACTATTCCACCGACTTTTGCATTAGACGCACAATTTTTAGCTATCTTAAAAACGAATAGCTCACTGCCGTATAAATCCGAACTATCATTTGGACTACTACTCATAAATTCAGGATAAACCTTATAATACTTTTTCTTATTTGTATAAGTAAAATATTTGCCATAGGAAAAAACAGCCATATCACCGGATGCAAAATATATACCTACAAATCTCTCATCATCAACTTTGGAAGGATTTTTCAAATCGGCAACTTTATTATAATATCCGCATTCATATTCAATATTTTTTAAATATGGTAAAAGGTATTTTTTAAAATACGCACAAGAGTTATCTCCAAAATCTTCCCAATATTCTTCATCTCCGTTATCAAGTCTCGAATGATAAAAAGCCTGATTCATTACGGAATAAAATCTTTCCAAGCCTGTTTCCAGAGCTTTTTCACGGTAACTTTCAACCAAAACAGGAATCGTTATAGCCGCAATAACACCTATGATGCCAAGGGTAATGAGAACTTCTGCAAGGGTAAAAGCGTATTTGCGTTGACTGACCGGCAGATCTACGTGCGTAGCACCCTCGCAATGACAGGATACTCTTTCCCTGATTCGGGAGGGTTGGGGTGGGTATTGATTGTTACCAATCCTCTTATCCTTCCATAATAAGGGAAGGAAGGAGGTAGTTGCTGTTAATAGCCTATCTTCATATCTTCTTATCTTCTTAACTTCTAAACTAGCTTCGCATCTATGCCTCTTAGCTTTTTTGCCTCCGGCGGAGCCTACAGTGCCCCCCCCCCGAGTTTACAATTTTTAATATTTAGTTCCATACTAGTTCATATCCTTTCCGTTATGTTTTTATTATATCACAGGATACCGGATCCTGCAATCATTATAGATTTCAAAAATTTTTATTAAAAAAAGTTTAACTTGTAGCAAATTTTTATATTTTTAGGAGTTTCTTCCATATAAAAAGGGAATTTATGAAGGTTACAAATTTACAGCAAAACAATTATTTTACCGGTATTCATATTGCAAAGTCCGTAAACTGTGTTAAAAATATGGAGACAAGTATTGATTTATACGAAATTACCGCAAAAGACAAAGCATTTTTAAAAAAGCTTGAAGAAACCGTCAAAATGAGAGAACTCATGCCTGCCGATAAAGGAATTTCTCATGAAGGATTCTGCCGCTGGCAGGCAATGCTTGAAGTTGCAATAGCAAAAGCCGGGCTGGGAGACAGAAAATGTGTAATTGCCGTAAAAGATAACAAACCATGCGGAATAATCACATACAAACCCGATAAAAAAACTTTTAATCTTGACTGTATTTGTACCTGGCCTGTCGAAGCAGGTAAAAAAGTTGCACTGGCAGGTCAAACATTATTTAAACAAATGTTTTCCGACTTTTTAAAACAAAAAGCTGATTTTATTGAACTGTGTGCGATATTAAACGGTCCGTTTCCGGTTGTGCCAAAATATATGAGGCTTGGATTCCGTCAAACGGGCGGTAAAAATTTTCTGATTGAAATGAGAACAAATAATCAGCAAGTTAAAAACACAATGAAACATCTCGACGATATTATTATTACGCACCCCATGGAAAATTCAGAAGATATAAATCTGCTGGAAACATTGGACGTATAAATTCCGCTTATTTTTATAACCGGTAAACAAATGTTAATCAGTTGTTCTGTTCATAGCCGAAGTTTTTCAGACAATTCTGCTTCTTTCGCCAATCTTTCTCAACTTTTACCTCTAGTCCTAAAAAGACCTTTTTTTCAACAATTTTTTCAAGTTCAAGCCGTGCTTCAGTACCGATTTTTTTCAGAAGATTTCCGCCTTTACCTATTAAAATGCCCTTCTGACTCTTTGTTTCACAGTAAATTGTTGCAAAAATTTTGTCAATATCGTCATTTTCTTCATAACTTTCAATTTTAACAGCCACGGAATGCGGAATTTCATCAGATGTATTCAGTAATATTTTTTCCCTGACGATTTCTTCGGCAACATCACGCATGCTTTCTTCTGTTACGATATCCTCTGGGTAAAGCAGTTTGCCATGCGGCAAATATTTAAAAATAT
This sequence comes from uncultured bacterium, assembly GCA_949296425.1. GTDB lineage: Bacteria > Cyanobacteriota > Vampirovibrionia > Gastranaerophilales > Gastranaerophilaceae > Stercorousia. The sequence goes on along the minus strand of CASFPN010000015.1, from coordinate 21,677 downwards.
TTTTTAAAAGAGTGTCTATGTTACGTCCTGTTTTAGCGGAAATTTTTACAACAGGATAATTTTTCTCAAACAGCAGTTTATAAGTCAATAAATTTTCTTCTACCTTATTCATATTTTTTAATTTATCAACCTTATTCATAACAATAATTACAGGTATTTGAGTCTGAAGCAGATTTTGAACAATCCATTTGTCGCCTTTTCCGGCCGGTTCTGAACCGTCAACCAGAAAAAGAATCAAATCAGTGTCAGGAATAGCCGTTTTTGATTCATCTAGAAGAAATTCTCCAAGTTTATTTAACGGTTTGTGAATTCCCGGAGTGTCAATAAACACAATCTGGCCTTCCTCCGTAGTATAAATCCCTTTAATCCTTTTTCTTGTAGTTTGCGCTTTGTCTGTTGCAATTACAATTTTTTGTCCTAAAATTTTATTTAGAAGGGTCGACTTCCCAACATTCGGGCGCCCGATTATAGTAGTAAATCCGCTTTTCATAAAAAAATTGTAACATAAAAAGCATATTTTTTTTACAAAGTAGCAATTTTTTTTATCTCAAAGTATTATATATAATATAGGAAAAAATTAACGGTAGAAAATGGTAGTAAAAAAATCTAAAATAATCAGCATTGCATTGCTGCTGGCTCTTGCATTATCGCCGGTTTGTGCCGCTTCCTTATCCGGCGGCAACAATCTTGTCCAGCTTGATTTAAAACGTGCATCAAATGATTCCGTTAATGTAACATTATTTACCTCAAATAACTATAACGACAATGTTATGGTTAGAAAAAAATCCGATAATAAATACGTTATTTTAATTCCTAAAGTCCAAAGCTACGGATACAGCAGCCCGAGCCTTAACGGGGTAAAAGATCTTGTATCAAATATTGACGTAAAAACTGTTAATGATACAAGCGGCGGTTATACAAAAGTTACACTGATTACCAAAAAACCGCTTGATATAAAAACAAACACAATGCAAAGCACTCCGGTAACTGAAGAAGAAAAAGTTTATAAAACTCTTATCGCCGAAGCAAATACAGCAAAAAATAATATAGCTGCACCGATTCATAAAAAAACTCCGGCAAAAACAGAAATTACCGTTAATAAGGCTACGTTAACTGCAAATAAAACGGCAGATTCCCAAACTAAACCTGCTAAAACTTCACCACAATCAAAACAATCCGTAAGACAAGACCAGCCTAAAGCTGCACAAAAACTCAATATAAAACATGTACCTGATATAAAACCAAATCTTGAACTTCAGGAAATTGCAAACGAAAATCTTCAAAAACAGACCAGAAAAGAGCATCTTGCGGAACTTATAAATGAAGTAAAGCAGGAACAGGCAGAAAAACAAGCTCCTGCAATCCCGCCAACTACTGTTGTAGCAGATACCAACCCGCCGTCTGATGTAAAAAATATCACTGAAATGCCAAAAATTTCAAAATCATCAACGGCTTACACATTTAAACATAAAATTAAATCACTGTATAACCGTATACCTAAAAAAGCAGGCATTATTACAATGACGTTGTTAGGACTTTTATTCCTGCTTAAACTTATAAAGCCTTCTTCAAGGCAAAATACACCGCTTCAAAAACCTTATGCGCCTATTCCTAATACGAATTCGGCAGCCAGTCAAAAAACAAATAACTACAGCACTATAACCAATAATAAAGAATTAAGCTGGCAGGAAAAATATCAGAGATATCTCGACGCATCAGCAAAACCGGTTCCCAGAGGCAACAATAAAGGCAATTATACATTTATTAAAACTCCGGCTGAACCTGATAACATAACTCAGAAACGAGATGAACTTGAAAAACTGCTTGATGAAATGCCTGCTTATCAAAACCCGAATATTGAACCTGAAATAGTTGAAAATGTTCAAAGTGAAGACAATTCTATTACAAATACCATTAAATTTAAAGCATTCGATACGCACAGACAATCTTTGGAAATAACTGACAGAAACAAAATTAAAAGCAGATTTAAAAAATATGAAGTTGAAAGACCTATGCACGAACAAAAAAATATCGAGCTCGGCACTTCTCCGCTTCATACTAATCCCAGAAGCCTTAAAAATGCCAATCTGAATATCGAAGATGTCGATAAAAACCGAATTAAGTATAAACCTACAAATTACATAATGTCGTCAGTTGAGGAATATTTTTCACTGCTTGACAAAGAACCTGTTCAGGAATATAAAACAGCAAAACAGCAAGAATTTTCAGCACCTGTTATGCGTAAAACCGGAAATGATTTCAAAAAACTTACAAATCCAATATCTAAATTAAAAAATGAAACAAAATCATCATATCTTAACAGCTTAATTATTAAATCAGGCTTTAATATTGATGATAAAAAGGGATTTTATATGGTAAATCTGGACGGGAAATCAGCGCTTATCGGTAAAGTTAATGATGAAATTACCGTTTTAAAACAATATGACAAAGTAGTAGATACTCCGGTTCAGGTTAGACATGATAATGCCAACGTTTATATGGTTAAAGCCGAGAATTTTAAATCTCTCGTAGAAGTAAATAACGACAAAATGGGCGTGCTGATTGAGCTTTAAAAAAGGGTAGTGCGTGAATCTGAAAAACATACTTAGTTTTTTAACTGTTTTATTAATGAGCCTTTTTCTGTTATGCGGCTGTACAGCAAAAGACGAACAAACAGTAATTAAATTTGCAAGCTGGGGTTCAAAATCTGAAATAGAAATCTTACAGCCGCTGCTTGCGAATTTTGAGAAGGAAAATCCTGATATAAAAGTGGAATTTATGCATATTCCGCAGAATTATTTCCAGAAAATTCATCTTTTATTTGCCTCAAATACCTCGCCTGATGTTATTTTTATTAATAATTTATACCTTCCGGTTTATGCAAATGCAGGTGTTCTGGAGCCACTGCAAATATCAGACAGCGACTTTTTCCCTCAAGCGCTTGAAGCTCTTACTTTTAAAGGTCAATTGTATGCCATACCCAGAGATGTTTCAAATCTTGTAATCTATTACAACAAAGATATGTTTGACAAAAAGCATATTCCCTATCCTTCAGATAACTGGACATTTGAAGATTTTCTTATTACCTCGCAAAAGCTTACTGACAATTCTGCTTTCGGCATTAGTTTTGAAGAGGACCCGCTTTTTTATCTTCCTTATTTAATGAGCAACGGCGGAGGAATTTTACCGGAAGAAATAAAAACAGAAAAAAGTCAAAAATCTCTGGATTTTTATGCAAACTTAAGAAAAAAATACCATACAGCACCGAAAAAAAATGAAAGTGCAAGTGCAACAATGGCTCAAATGTTTTTGCAGAAACGTTTAGGAATGTATTTATCAGGTCGCTGGATGGTGCCAAAAATTCGGGAAGAAGCCGACTTTAACTGGGATATAGCAAAGTTTCCAAATGGTACTAAAGGCAGTATTGTACCGCTTGACGCATCCGGATGGGCTGTTGCAAAGTCCTCCAAGCATAAACAGGAGGCAAAAAAACTTATTAAATATCTGTCATCGTCAAATGCAATCAAAGAGTTCACAAAAAGCGGGCTAATAGTTCCTGCACGACAAAGTGTTGCAAATTCAGAAGTTTTCTTAGACAGACAAAAACCAGAGAATAGAATAATATTTTTGGAAATAATTTCGACATCAAAACCGACTCCCGTAACAGTTAATTACAGAGAAATTTTAGATAATTTAAAAACCGAAATGGAGCCAAGGTTTAACTGATATACATAAAAAAAGTTTTTGGCATATAATAAAAAATATGAAAGAATATGATTTTTACATAGTTCCAACCCCCATAGGCAATCTCAAAGATATAACTTTAAGAGCAATTGAAATTTTAAAATTCGTTGATATTATTGCATGCGAAGATATGAGAGTAACCCAAAAATTGCTTAATCATTTTGACATTAAAACAAAATGCATTTCTTATCATAAATTTAACGAAAAAGAACGGGTTGAATTATTTCTGGAAATTTTAAAAAAAGGTAAAAAAATTGCACTGGTTTCAGATGCCGGCACACCTTTGTTTTGTGACCCGGGAGCCGTTATTGTTAAAGAACTTAAAAAACATAATTTTTCTGTCACAGCACTGGCAGGAGCTAATGCAGTTGCAACTTTTCTCTCACAAGTTCCCAGAGAAGGCGAGGATTTTCTGTTTACGGGATTTCTGCCTAAAAACAAAACACATATTGAAGCAATTTTAAATAAATATAAAACAACAGATATTATTTTTTACGACTCGCCAAACCGAATTTTAAATACCCTCGAAATAATCAAAAATAACCGTCCTAATTCAACATGCGCCGTAGGCAGAGAACTCACAAAAGTCTTTGAAGAAGTTGTTATCGACAAACCGGAAAAAATTATTGAATATTTTAAGCAAAATACTCTGAAAGGAGAAATTGTATCAGCAGTATTAAGAGAAAATGTTGTAAACACCGAAACAAATATAGATGAAAAAATTTCTTTATTGAAATCAAAGGGGTATAAAGCAAAAGATATTTCAATAATATTATCTGAACTTTACAAACTCAACAAAAATGATATTTATAAAAAGTGCTTAAACCCTTGAGCTAAAATATTATTAACTCATATCATACAAATAACTTAATTCTGATTTAAATGTTTCACTTTTTTTAATTTATGATATAATATTTTTAGGATAGTATAACGAAGTTTTTAAGGTAGAGATTTTTTGAACTTAATAAATAAAATATATATATCTTTAACAGCCCTGCTATTGGTTTTCCTGTGTCCTTTGCAGAGTTTTTCAGAAGAAAACTTCTGGGGAGATACGGTTGATTCCGGAATACATGAACTCCAGCCGCCTTCTGCCATACAGACAGAAGAAAGTCCGGAACTTGAAACATCTGCAGTAAAAAATAAAGATACCAATGGTTCCAGAACAATAAAAGATATACAAATCCTTGGAAACAACGTTATTGAAACCTCCTTAATACTTCAACAAATGCAGCTTCAAAAAGGCGGTACTTACAGCAAATCCGCAATCAAAGACGATTTAAAAGCGATTTATCAGCTTGGTTATTTCACGGAAAATATGAAAGCTATCCCCGTCAACAATCATGACGGTACCGTTACCTTAAAAATTATCCTTGAAGAAAACGCCCCGATTACAGACTTTACAATCGAGGGCAATACCGTTATATCTACCGATGAAATACTTACCTATCTCATGCCCATGAAAGGTAAACCCCAAAATATTGCCGAACTTAATGAAGCAATAGCAAAAATTCAGGATTGCTACAGTTCAAAAGGATACATCCTTGCAAGAATTGACTCTGTGACTGATGATCCTGACGGTACGGTAAATATCAGTATCAAAGAAGGTACTATTAACAAAATAATGATTGCCGGAAATGAAAAAACAAAGGATTATGTAATTGAAAGAAATATCCTTACAGAACCCGGTATGATTTATAATGAAAACCTTTTAAAAGAAGATCTTGTCAGGTTATATGCAACACAGGCTTTTAAAGATGTTACAAGAGAAATTGAACCGACTGAAGAACCTGACACATACGATATTACAATCAATGTCGAAGAACAAAGAACCGCAAGTGTTTCCATTGGAGGCGGTATCGACTCTGTAACCGGTGTATTCGGTTCAGTCGGAATTGCTGATAATAATTTTCTGGGACGAAACGAAAGACTTGCCTTAAACGGTATAGCAGGTACCGGTGTAATATTAAACGATGCCTCTATCAAAAGAAGAATGAATCTTCAGGCGGAATTAAGCTACTTTAAGCCATATTTCTATAATGCAGATACTTCTTTAATGAGTAAAATTTTCTACAGAGACTTCGGCAGCTATCAGGTACCGCTTGCAATCGAAAGAAGAATCGGTGCAGAAGCAACTGTTGCTCACAGAATGAAAAGCAACAAACATGTAACATCGACATTCACACTCGGTGTTGAAAATATTGATGTGTCAGAAGGCGACGGAAATAAAATCAGCAGTCTTTATTCTAAATATAATATCCCGATTTCCGAACGTGCAAAACAGCTTGAAGGCGGTTTTTTCCTTTCTCTGAGTCCCGCATTGCTTTACGATACACGTGATAATGCGACTGTTACAAGAAAAGGTACAATGGCAAGTATCAGATTTGATGAAGAAATCGGAATTATTGACTTTGACAAAACACACGGAAAATTAACCGGTATGGTAAAACAATACATTCCTGTGGGTAAAAAATCTTCACTGTCATTCACTGCCAAAGGCGGCGGCAAAATTCACGGCGACAACATGCCTGAAGTAATGGCATACAGATTAGGCGGCCCCTATACCGTAAGAGGTTTTAAAATGAGCGGTGTAGGTACAGGTGATGCGTTCATTATGGGAAGTGCGGAATTTGCAACTCCTATTCCGTTTCTTGACAGAACGCGCATAAACTTCTTAAACAATTTGAGATTTACGGTTTGGGCTGATGCCGGTAAAATATTTAACCCGTCAATTACGGATCAGATATACGACAGACCGACATACGCGGTATCTGCAGGTATAGGGTTAAAATTGTATATTCCGGGAATGGGACCGTTGTCAATTGATTACGGTATTCCGCTTACCAACCCGGGTGATAACGGTAACAGAAGCGGTTACTTTACTTTTGGTGTAGGCGACATAATGTACTAATATAAAATTCCTTAGGAGGTATTAAATGAAAAAATTTAAATTAGCAGCACTTTTAATGACGGCAGGTTTGTTTTTGACATTTGGCAATCAGGCAAATGCAGCCGGAATAGGTTACATTGATTATCAAAAAGTTCAGGCAAACTTCCCGTTTGCACAACAGGCTATCAAAGAAATTGATGCCAAAGCTCTTGAAATGCAGCAATATATGGTTGACAAAGAAAAACAATACAAATCATTGGACACACCTTTGAAAAAACAAAATTTTGAAGAACAAACAGCTCGTGAATTCAAACTTAAAGAAGAAGCTTACATGAGATTAAAAAATCAAAAAGAAGAACAGGTTTACAACAAAATTCAGGCAGCTACAAAAGAAGTTCTTGTACAGCAAAAACTGGATGCCGTTTTGGATTACAGGGTAATCTTTGTCGGCGGCGTTGATATATCAGATATCGTAATCCAAAAATTAAAAAGCGGAAAATACTAAAAAGGGAATAAATAATAATGAATTATTCGGAAAATAATGAACAGTATCATATAGGATTAAAACCCGGCGATGTGGGACAATACGTAATATTACCGGGTGATCCGAAACGATGTAAAAAAATTGCCGAATATTTTGAAAACGCACAGTTGATTGCAGACAGACGCGAATTTACGACCTATACCGGTTATTTAAACGGAGTTAAGGTAAGTGTAACTTCTACCGGTATAGGCGGTCCGTCAGCTGCAATAGCTCTTGAAGAACTTGTTAAGGTCGGTGCAGAAACATTTATACGTGTAGGAACCTGTGGCGGTATTGATATTAATGTCAAAGGCGGTGATATTGTAATTGCAACAGGTGCAATCAGAATGGAAGGTACTTCAAAAGAATATGCCCCGATAGAATTCCCCGCGGTTGCAAATCTGGATATCATAAATGCCCTTGTAAAAGGAGCACAAAATCTTAATTTTGAATACCATACAGGTATAGTCCAATGCAAAGATTCTTTCTATGGGCAGCATTATCCTGAACAAATGCCCGTAAGCTATGAACTCATAAATAAATGGGAAGCCTGGAAAAAACTGGGGTGTCTGGCATCAGAAATGGAATCAGCGGCTCTGTTTATTGTAGCAAGCCTTTTAAAAGTAAAAGTCGGTTCAGTATTTTTAACTGTTGCAAATCAGGAAAGAGAAAAACAAAATCTTGAAAATCCTGTTGTCCATGACGCAGACAAAGCAATAAAAACAGCAATTGAAGCCTTAAAAATTCTTATATCACAATCCAAGGAGTAATATATGTTTAACAAAAAATTACAATATGTAATAAAAACCTGTTCAAGTGACAATACCCAGGAATTACAGAATCTTTTGAATGAAATGTCAATGAACAACTGGGAACTCTATAGCATGCAAGAAGTTGAAAATGAAGAAGGCCAGGTTCTATGTCATTGCATTTTTATGAAAGAGGCGGAATACGGCACTCCTGAAACAAATGCTGACGTTATAAACATATCAACATTTAAAAGCCAGATGGAAAAAATGCTCTCACCTGAACAATCGCCTTATGACATCTGTCTTGAAATTCAGGAAAAAATAAGAGAACAGAAAACAAAAATTGCAAAAATAAAAGCAGAATTAGAAGGCGAAGCACCCGCCTCAGTGAACAGAAAAAAACTTAATGATAAAATATCAGCCGGATTAAAAGAGTTAGAAGACTTAAAGCTTAAACTTGCAAGGGCAACATCCCCGGATGCTATGTATTCTATGCTTAAAGAAGAAAAATTGTCAATACTGTTAAGCGAAGAAATACTTGGTTATGTAAACCCAAATCAGGAAATATTAGAAGAAGAACTCATCTCAGAAACAGTTAAATCCAGACTCAAACTCACAGAAACACTCGGATTTATAATCCCGAAAATTGTGTTTAAAGACGATGAAAATCTGAATCCTTATGAATTTTGCATAAAAATTAAAGGTCTTGAAGTTTTCAAATCTTGTGTATATCCCGGATTTTTAATGTTCTATACGGATCAATTGCATCTGGAAAAGAAAATCAAAGATTCAATACCAGATATTGATAAAATAACAGGGCGAAAAATAATCTGGATTGAAAAAAATAAGGCAAAAGATTTTTGGCAGGAAGGGATTTCGAGTGCCGCATATATATCACAGGCTCTTGAATTTTGTGCGGTAAAATATGTCGACGATCTCCTTGACTATAATGAATTGGATAGATATATTGATGTTGTAACAAACACGAATGAATTTCTGATATCAAATATTATTCCGGATTTTCTTTCGCTGTCCGATTTAAGATTTGTTTTAACAAGCCTTGTCAGAGAAAAAATATCAATAAAAGATATCACATCAATTTTCGAAAAAATTAACGATTTTGCCGCTGACAGCACAAAATCCGATTTGATAAAAAAACTGAGATTATCACTTTCACGTCAAATATGCAAAAACAATCAAAATTCGGAAGGTGTCATAAGTGCATTTGAAATTTCAGAAACAACATTATCAAAATTTTGCCCGAATTTTGATGAGGATGACGATGCCATAATACGAATTGATGCTGATTTTGCAGAACAGTTGGCTGAAAAAATAAACAAACAAGTACGCAAATTAAATATTGAAAATCCGAAACTGATTGTTCCGCTTGAATTTAGACATCTGATATTCACACTTTTAAGCAACTACATGAATAATATTGCAGTACTCTCACGTGAAGAAATTGGTTGTAATTCACAAATAGAAATAATTTCAGAAATTTAAAAATTAAATTTAAAATTAAATAGCAAAAAAATTTTTGTTCAGGTTTTAAAATATTATGAAAATTTTAGGGATAAATAATACTGTCACGTTTGAAAGACGGCCGACAAAAGAAGAAGAACCGGGTTTAAAGGCGGCATGCCAAAAAACATTTGAATTAATGGGCACAAAAGACCGCATTATAATAACCCATGGGTCATGTTTTCCTGCCTTGGGGTATGACTCCTATATCGGTTCCCCATACGGAAAAGCTGCAAAGAAATACATGAAATTTCTCCAGTTATACGGCTTCAACGGCAATCAGCTTGGGCCCGGAGGAGAATTAGAAATGATGAGCCCCGGAATGCTTAAACCTTCTCCCTACAATTCTTCAGCGTTTGCAAAAAACAAATTATTTATTGATCTTGAGGAGCTTACAACTGATAATTACGGCAACATTTTATCCGGCGAAACATTTAATAAAGTAACTTCAATCCCTAAAATTACAGATAAAGACTATGCTCTCACAAACTTTAATGAAGCATTAAAGACTTATGACACCGCACTCACAGAAAGTTTTAACAACTTCAAAGCCAACCTCGCAAAAGGCCAGCCTCAGGCTATAGCTCTTGATAAAGAATTTAAACAGTTTTTAAAACGGCACAACAAACGTTTAACCGATGAAGGCGTCTTTAAAGTACTTGCCAACCATTATAAAACCGACAAATTTGAAGACTGGGACAATGATTTAGATAAAAACCTGATGGATTACGTTGCAAATGGAGATATTGAGGCGTTAGACAGATTAGCAACAATCAAAAAAGCTAATAAAAAGCAAATAGAACAATATAAGTTTGAACAATTTATTGCAACAAAACAAATAAAAGAAAATAAACAATGGCGCGATGAAAATAATTTTAAATATATTAACGACCTGCTAATCGGCTGCTCTAAAATGGATGAATGGCGCTATAAAGATGTATTTTTGGATAACTATTCAATAGGAGCTTATGAAGGAAACGGTAAACACCAGTTATGGTGGCTCCCTGTTATTAACCCTAAAAAAATATTTATAGGTCCGGAGCTTAAACTTAACAGAGGCGGCCAATTTATAAAGGATAAACTGGATTATGCACTGGAATTTTGTGAAAATACAAGAATTGACCATGTAATGGGACTTGTCGAACCTTTCCTTATAAGAAAAGACAGCATTGCGTTTGACGAAAATCATAATCTTGATTACGGTAAATTACAAGGTTCTTTAATGTCCCAGACACAAGAAAACGGACAAAAAATTGATGATTACTATAACTACCCGAGAATTCTTGAAAAAATAATATTGCCTACACTTAAAGAACATAATCTGAAGCCCTCAGATCCTATATGGGAAACCATTTGCAGTAATCCTGATATATTTAAAGAAGTCTATTATAATCAGCTTAAACTTCCGGAATTAATGACCCTGCAGTGGGAACGTGCTGAAACGCCGAAATTTGATTCGAAATTCCCAATACAAGATAATATAATAAAATGGAATGAACGTTGGGCACTTCTGGGTTCACACGATGATATTCCTGTACAGAGAATGCTTGCGGAAAAAGACTGGGTAAGAAACAATCAGGCATGGAATCCTTTGTATCTTGCAGGATACTTAAATCAGGATCCGGCCAGAGCCAAAAGACGGGATGAATTTTGTGATAAAATTTCAGATTGTAACCCTGATCAAACAAGAAAGACAGGAGAAGAACTTAAAAAAGCCGATGCAGAACGTGTAAAAGCAAAATTTGCGGAACTTATGACAAGGAAAAAATTTGAATTATCTTTTGCTGATCTTTTTGGCATAACTGACATAGTTTATAATATCGGCGGTGTTGATAAAAAAGATAACTGGCAGGAACGTCTTTCTCCTGACTTTATAGATAAATATTATAAAAATCTTGCGAGTGAAAATCCAACTGCAATAAATGTTCCCGAAGTATTAAAAATAGCTTTACAGGCAGAAATAGACAGAGCAGTATTGCAAAGCCCGTATAAAAAAGAATTAAGAAAAAATCTTTATACAGAATGCAGACCACTGCTTAATGAATTACAAAAATATGCCGATATATTAAAAGAACCGGAACCACAGCAGTAAAATTTTCAAAATAAATTATAATTCTACAAATCTCTGTGCATGCCTGTTTCAATTCCCGGCACACATAAAAATAATGGAACTATTCTTTGTATAAAGGAAGCACCTTTTGATTTTTCAGCCATCAATGAAACTGCCATGCCCAGATCATCAACATGAGGCGCAAAATCAGATCCTTTAATGTTTCTTTCAACTTTTTTGTGGAATAATTTTTCGTTAATAAAATTAGAAACTTTGTTTCCGGCAATAATTCCAAATCCGAGTGAAACAATTGTAGCGAACGAGCCAGGTAAAATTTGTATAACTTTATTAAAATTCTTTGCAAATTTACCTGTACTTTTGAGTTGCGGCATGACAGACACCAATTTTTCCTTATTTGCCTTATAAAGTCTTGCAACACCGCCAACACATGCAACAGGAACAAGAACATTGCCTAAAAGCTGGTTAACCGCCTCTCTCAGTTTTGCTTTAAAATGTTTTTTATCATCAAAAATTGCACCTCCTGCCAAACCTCCAGCAACAGAAGCCGCCGCCAATGAAATAATTTCTTTTTCGTCTTCTAATTCAATAGTCTTTTTATTCGGATGATTTTTATCATACAATCTAAAAATTGCCCAGTCTTTTACCGGAGTATTTTTTATAGCTGAAGGTTTAAGAGAAAATCCCTGTTTTTTCGCAATCACTGCCAAAGCTGCCCCTACACCCAAAGCAGATGTAAGAATAACGCCTGGTTTCAAATATTTATTCTCTCTGTTTTTCTCTGTATTATTTTTTACGGGATAATTTCGACTTGTAAATGATGTAATATTATTAACTGACATTATGTACTACCTTATGTTTCCATTTTATCAAAAACACTGAAGAAAAAACATTGTTATTTTATCATAGATTTTTTACATTTCTTAATTAGTGTCAAAATTACATTATATCTTGTAACAATATCTTAAAAAAACTTAAACTAAAAGCAAAAAAAAACATTCAGGAATATTAAATAAAATGTTTTAAAACGGAAAAATATATGGATGTAAGACCACAGACAATTTCACAGTTTAGTTACCCCCGACGGTTTATCCGCGGACTTGCAAGCCGCAGTTTAGCGCCTTTAATTTTACTGGAATGCTTCGTAACAGGAGGCAGAACTGTTCAGGCTTACAAAAGAGGCGGTTTTGAAGAAGCCAGAGAACGTTTCACTGAGGAAACTATAGGAGCTGCATTCTGGTTTGCAGGCGTCAAAATGTTCAATAAAATGAACGATTATATAGGCAAAAAAATCTTAAAACTGCATACCGCAAACTTTGATGCTCAGGAAGACGGAGTGCGAAAACCTCTCAAAAACTTCCTGTTTGATGATAAAAAATTAAAAGCAAATGCTAAACTTCAAGGCAAAACAGGTAAATTAATCAAAAATCTCAGCAAAAATCAAATAGCCGTATTTAAAGCTCTAAAAATAGGCTCCAGCATTATACTTGCCAACCTTCTTGTAGGTTTTGTTGTCCCGAAAATAAACCAGCATATAACGGCTGTTTACCATCAAAAACATTTCGGACAAAATAAAGAAAACTCAAATACTCAATCATTGAATTATCAGCAATTATCTATGGATAAGTTTTTAAAATCCGAAGATAACAAAAAAATTCCGTTCGGAATGAATTATAACGCACTTCTTTCAATAGCCAATAAATTTGAAAATGATGCAACATACCAGCTTCTTTCTACAGATGTCGGCATAGCAGGCGGACGTGCTATAAGTTCAAGAAATAAACATGAAAGAACAGAAGTCTTATTTAGAGATTTAACTTCAATATATTTCTATATGTTCAGTATGCCAAACATCAACAGATGGCTCAATCAGATAGAAGACGGCAGAAAAACACGTCTTGATCCTGTTGCGGCAAAACAGGTTACCGATCATCTTGAAGCCGTATTAAAAAAACAAGGCGGCAGAATGGATGTGGAAACATTTGCAAGACTTGCCACCGGCGATAACAGTAATGTAGGTTTTATCGACAGAGATTTAATCCGCAAATTTGACGAACACAAAGTAATATCTCTTGACGAATTTAAAGAGTATTTAAAACAAACACAACAATTTACATCTGACAATATTTCAAAATACACAGATCTTGCTGAACGCATGTCAAAACTTCAGCCTGAAGTTGAAGGGGTTGCCGTGCTTACAAAAAATCAGGTTAAAGACATCTTTAGAGAAGGCGCGATTAACCAGCCTGAATTTCTTCAAAATGTATTCAGCGTAGCAACCCAAAATGCATCTACAGATAAATACCGCTATGTAAATTATGAAGAACTCGCAACATTAAAAGAAGATATCTTCCAATATGTATCAAAAATAATTGAAAAAGCACGCAAAAACAAAACCGAAATCACATCCCAGATTCTTGAAAAAGCCTGCCGTGAAAACTTTATAAAAAATGCCTGCAACTGGTCTGTCGGTTTTGCAATATCTGCACTTTTCTTATCTACATTAATTCCAAAAATGCAATACTGGATTACGAGAATGACAACGGGTCAAAACAGCTTCCCGGGCACTGCAGATTACTCCGGCGAAAAGAAGAAGTAATTTACTCCATAATTTACAAAGGTGAACATCCCCAGCCGGAAGCGCATTCACAGTCATCTTTGTAATTATCCTTAGTTATAACTATGTCATAAGGTGTTGTGCAACCATTTACTGACATATTTTCTAAAAAAATAAGAGCCGAATTTTGAATTATTTCAATATTATACTTGTAAAATATTTTTGCGCGTGCGATAATTTTGTTATCGAAAGGCTTGTCATGTCAAACACTTTAGTATATTTACTCGATGGAAAAATTTATATAAATCTTACTAACCGGTGTACAAATGACTGTATATTTTGCCTTAGAAAAGACAAAAGTGATGTCAAAGGTCAGGAACTCTGGCTTGATAATGAAAATTTTACTTCTTTTGATGTCATACAACAGTTTGAAACTTTTAAGCCGTCAAAAGAAGTTATTTTTTGCGGCTACGGCGAACCGATGATGAAATTAGATGTTTTGAAAGAAGTCGCAAAATACATTAAAGAAAAATACCCCGATACAAAAATTCGAGTTAATACAAACGGACACGCTAATTTTGTTTATAAAAAAAATGTTGTTCCAGAATTAAAAGGGCTTGTTGATGAATTTTCAGTAAGCTTAAATGGCTCTACAAAAGAGGAATATGATAAACTTTCTCAACCAAAATTTGACGAAGCATACGAAGAGATGAAAAAGTTTATAAAAGCCTGCTCTGATGAAGAAATATCAGTTACGGCAAGCGTTGTGGAAGGCTATAAAGGCAGACATCTTGACCTTGAAAAATGCGGACAAATCGCAAAAGATTTAGGCGCAAAATTTAGAGTCAGAGAGTGGATTGTTAACGGATATTAGAAAGGAATATGATGCAGGTTCAAAACATTCAGTCAACAAATTTTCAAGGCAGAGCTGTTTTTATTAACCATTATCCGAATTCTTACGGCAGCAAAAAAATTAGACAGGCTGTCAAACAGTTAAATACAATGAATATTATAAAAAATAATAAATTTGATATCTTTGTGGAAGAAACTAACTGGCAGACTAATGTAAGAATAACAGCAGCCAAAAATGCTAATGAAATAGAAAGATATAAAGCTCAAAAAGTAACATCAATGGAAACGACTGCACATCCTGAAGCTATTATAGGTACTGCAAAACTTGTAAGTTACAGGCACAGAAACAAATTAGCCTCAATAAAAGAAGAAAAGTCAAATACTTTTTGGGGTAAAATAAAAAATTTATTTACATAAAAATATAAAACTAAGAACTTTAAATTACGAAGAAAGGACAGAAAAAATGACTTTGTTAGACAAAATTATGAAACCGAAATCAATCGCGGTTATTGGTGCGTCAACAAAAGAACACACCATCGGTTCTGATATTATGAAAAGATTACAGGAATACAAATTCAACGGAAAAATTTATCCTGTAAACCCTAAAGGCGGTATTATCGAAGGTCTTCAAGCATACACTTCTGTTTTGGAAGTTCCCGGAGAAGTTGACCTTGCTCTTATCGTTGTTAACGCAAAATTTGTATTATCAACAATTGACCAGTGCCACGAAAAAGGCATCAAAGGTTTATGTATAATCACCGCAGGCTTCAAAGAAACAGGAGCTGAAGGCGCTGAACTTGAAAAACAATTAGTAGAAAAAATTAAAGAATACGGCATGAGATGCGTAGGTCCTAACTGTTTAGGCGTTGTAAACACTAACCCCGAAATCAGAATGGACGGCTGCTTTGCTGAAAGCTTACCTGAACGCGGAAACATTGGTTTCGTATCACAATCAGGTGCTTTAGGCGGCGGTATTTTGAATATTTTGAAAGACCTTAACTTAGGCTTTGCACAATTCATCTCAATCGGCAACCAAGCTGATGTTAACGCTGAAACAGCTATCGAATACTGGGAAAATGACGACGATGTTCAACAAATTTTGCTTTATATGGAATCAATCCAAAACCCTGCAAATTTCAGAAAGTTAGCATCGCGCGTAACTAAGAAAAAACCAATTCTGGCTCTTAAAGCTGGTCGTTCTGCAGCAGGAGCTTCAGCTGCATCTTCACACACCGGCTCTTTAGCAGGGGCAGATAAAGCTGCGGCAGCACTGCTTCACCAGTCAGGCGTTATCAGAGAATTTTCTCTGCAGAACTTGTTTGAAACAGCAAAAGTATTTGCAAATTGCCCTATTCCAAAAGGCGACAGAGTAGCAATCATTACAAACTCAGGCGGTCCGGGAATCATGGCAACCGATGCCGTTTGTGAATACGGTATGCAGATGGCTAAAATTTCTGATGCTACAAAAGAAAAATTAAGAAGCTTCTTACCTTCTGCCGCATCAGTTAAAAACCCGATAGATATGATTGCCTCAGCACCTATCGAACACTACAAACAAACTCTTGAAACAGTTATTGCCGATGAAAATGTTGACATGATTATTACAATCTATCTTCCGTTCTTGGGCTTGAAAGATATTGATGTAGCTCAGGCTCTAATGGAAATTAAGGCTAAAAATCCGCAAAAACCGATTATCGGTGTATTTATGACTAAGAATGAATTCTTCTCAAAACTGTCTGATATGAATGTTAATATGCCGTTCTTTATGTACGCCGAACAGGCTGCCGACGGTTTGAACAGATTAAATCAGCAAAGATTATGGATGGAAAGAGAAGAAGGGAAAATCCCTTGCTATGATGTAGACAGAGCTAAAGTTGAAAAAATTATTAAAAACGCACTGTCAGAAAATCGTGCACAATTAACAACTCTTGAATCAATTGACGTATTACAGGCTTACGGAATCCGTGCATGCAAATACGGTTTAGCAACAAATGAAGATGAAGTTGTTGAACTCGGAAACTCTATCGGCTATCCGGTTGTAATGAAGATGACATCAAAAACAACATCACATAAAACAGATGTAGGCGGAGTTGTTGTTAACATCAAATCAGAAGAACAATTAAGAAAAGAATATAAAGGATTACTTGAAAGACTTGAAGCAAAAGGCTTACTGGACGGTTTGGAAGGCGTAATCATTCAGGAAATGGTTAAAGGAAACCGTGAAATGGTTTGCGGTATCGCAACAGATCCTCAATACGGCCCGATGATGATGTTCGGTTTAGGCGGTGTATTTGTTGAAGTTATGAAAGACGTAACCTTCAGAATTGCTCCTCTGACAGATGTTGATGCAATGGATATGATTAAATCAGTCAAGGCATACAAACTTCTTGAAGGTGCAAGAGGTACAAAACCGGCTCAAATTAGTCAAATTCAGGAAACACTTCTAAGATTGTCACAACTTGTATCTGATTTTAAATTCATAGATGAATTAGATATTAACCCGTTGCTAATCTCTGAAACAACAGGCGAAGGCATAGCAGTTGACGGACGTATCAAAGTAAGAATGGAAGAAGCAAAAGAAGCTTTAGGTTGCACTTGCTCTGAATGCTCTCTATGCCACTAATCAAAAAAAATATATAAATACCGGCTTTATAAAAAGCCGGTATTTTTTATTGTAAACTTTTCTTAAAAAATAAACACAAACAAAATTTATTGCATATCATAAATATAAGGTCAAAATTTAAGGGGTGTATATGAAAATATCTGCAATCAATTATCAAACAAAACCTGTATTTACAGGAGAAAATTCCACAAAAAATAAACTGAAAAATGCCGCAGGAGCTGCAGCTATAGCGCTTGCAGCAATGTCGCCTTCCGCACAAGCCGAGGCACAATATCCTATTTATCCGAATACTTATTACACATACTCAACAAGCTTAAAAGTTCCTACCAGCTTTATTATAGGAGATACCAGTTACCCTGATTATGACAAATCCAGAGATGAAATTTTTGAAGAACTTGATAAAAACAGTAACGGAATCCTCTCGGAAAGAGAAGTCGTATCAACCGAAATAAAAAACTGGAATTTACATAACCCCTTAAAGGCCACATCCTCTATGCTCATACAATGGCAAAGGACATTCAGACGGGTTGCAAGAAACTACAATGAAGAAAATTCAAACCCGCATACAATAAATTATAATGAATTTAATAATATAATGGATGATTATGAAGAACAAAAGGCTAATACAGTAGTTGTTCCCCCGATTATTCCGTATCCTTATTATATGGTTCCTCCTCCGCCACCGCCACATCATCACCACCATCACAGACACCATCACCACAGACATTAATTGACAAACAGTAAAAAATCACGTATAATTAAAAGTGATAAGTGGAGTTTTATTATGAAAAAGAGTAAGAAGCTGAGAATTGCCCCCCGAAAAAGTAGGCTGGGCTTGCTTTTCACAAGATAAAAAGATAGAAAAGTATGAAGCTTCAACGAAACAAACTCTTTCACATCCTAAACGCAAATGCACATTCTCTCTGGCAAAAGCTGTTACGTACGTATTCACTTCAAACAATATTCGTCGTTGTGCCTTTACTTTAGCCGAGGTTCTAATCACCCTAGGCATAATAGGTATAGTAGCTGCGATGACTTTGCCAACTATAATTTCCAAAACTCAAAAAAAAGACCGCGCAGTTAAGCTAAAAAAAGTTTATTCTGTTTTATCACAAGCAATACAACAAACGCTTGTGGAAGATGGTACAACAGAAAACTGGAAATTAGTTGATTATGATTTCCAAGCAACAGAAAGTACCGTAAAAAAAATAATTCCTTACCTGAAAGTAGCACAAAACTGTAAAAATCAAAGAGGTTGCTGGGCTTTTCCATACTATTACCAGAATGGAAATTCTACAAATATAAATACTCCAAATCAATACTCATATTACATAACTCTTGCAGATGGAACCAATATATTTTTTGATATTGTCGGAACTACTAATGCTCAACTTTTTATTTATACAGATATAAACGGGAATAAAAAACCTAATACTTTCGGAGATGATATATTTGCTTTTAAAATCAAAAACAATAAAATTGAACCGTACAGCACTAACCTTGATGCCTGTGACCCTTCAAAAAATAACTCTAACGGAATGTCTTGTGTTTATCGAATTATGCAGGATAATTGGGAAATTAAATACTAAATTAGCAGACACTGAAATTTATGATATAATCAATATATGAATTATATTTTTTACTTTCTTATAGTAATTTCAATAATTGCAGGTGCAATAAACGGGAAATTAACAGATGTTGTAAATGCAATTTTGTCAGGCGCAGAACTTTCTGTAAAAGTTGCATTTTCCTTAATCGGAATTATGGCTTTTTGGCTTGGCATGATGAAAATAGCAGAAAAATCAGGACTTGTTGAAATTATTGCAAAAATTATCAAACCAGTGACAAAACACCTGTTTAAAGAAGTTCCAGAAGAATCCCAAGCTATCGGCGACATAGCAATGAATTTTTCCGCCAACGCGCTTGGACTTGCAAATGCTGCAACTCCAATAGGAATAAAAGCAATGAAAGAACTGCAAAAACTTAATAAAAACAAAAAATCTGCCTCAAATGCTATGTGCATGCTTCTTGCAATGAATACTGCAGGATTTCAGCTTATTCCGGCTACAGTGATTGCAGTTTTAATCGGTGTGGGTTACAAAAATCCAACTGAAATTATTGCACCGACACTTTTAGTAACATCAATAACTTTTTTGAGTGCAATTACTCTTGCTAAAATATTTGAAAAATTTTGGCACCCGCAAACGGAGGATGAGTGATGTTCAAAACATTTATGGATATAATATCACTGTGGGCAC
This sequence comes from uncultured bacterium, assembly GCA_949296425.1. Taxonomy (GTDB): domain Bacteria; phylum Cyanobacteriota; class Vampirovibrionia; order Gastranaerophilales; family Gastranaerophilaceae; genus Stercorousia. The sequence continues at coordinate 1,892 of CASFPN010000015.1, read as the reverse complement.
TTCCAGCTATAATTTTATTAATTCTTACAATCGGCCTATTTAGAAAAATTCCGCTATACGAAACCTTCACAGACGGCGCTAAAGAAGGATTTCACGTTTCAGTGAATATTATACCTTATCTCGTCGCTATTATTGTAGCAATATCAATGTTAAGAGCGTCCGGAATAATTGAAATGACAGCCCATGCACTTGCACCAATACTAAATTTCTTTAATGTGCCAGCAGATACAATTCCGGTTATGATAGTTAGATCACTTTCAGGTTCTGCAGCATTAGGTGTCTTTTCTGATATCGCGCACACACTCGGTCCTGATGATTATGCTACAAAACTTGCAGCTATAATGGTCGGCTCAAGTGAAACAACGTTCTATGTGCTTGCCGTTTATTTCGGAGCAGTCGGAATATCTAAATTACGCTATGCCTTACTTGTCGGACTTATTGCTGATTTTATAGGAATTGTTGCAGCAATCTCGGTCTGTAATTTGATGTTCTGAAATCAGTTTCTACCCAGCTCTGAGTAGAATTCGTAAACTTATGCTGTACAACTGCCTTTACAAGAACCGCATAACTAATATCAATAAAATTAATTTTATCAATTCTCTCTATAATATAATCTCCAGCCCCGCAATTATGACAAAAACGCTTTTCAGGAGTAATCTTACCACTTTTTAAAAATCCTTTGAGCTTAACACCGCAGCATGAACATCTGATAAGATACCACTGATTTTCAACCAGCTCACCACAATCAGGGCAATATGCATAGTCAACGTCAGGTCTAACCTTTAAATGCTCACAAATTTTATTGAACTTCAACAACTCCAGAATAGTCATACTATTCATATAATAATTTTTTTAGAATTGTCAACTAAAATGCTTTGATTAAAAATATTTTTATGCCATTGTTTAAACGTTCAATCCTTTTAACATAAATCATATCTGACCATTTTGTTAAAATTATAACAACCGCAGGAAGTCGGTTTGTCATTTTTGCGTAATATAATGACTGCCCGACACTTTCAGCCCATTTTTTCGCGAAATCAAACTCGATTGCATAATCCTTAGTTAAACAATCAACTCTTGTCAAATCCCATAAAACAGCTTCGCGTCTGCCAAATTCAGGAGAACACCATTTTTCAACATAATAAGCCTCATCTCTGTCAGAAGGCATAACTTGAGTTTCGTACAAAGTTTTCGGCACGTAATTAAGACCAAAATAATAAATACCTGTTACAATAAGTAAAAATGTAAGCCCAAAACTAATAATTCTCTTTTCAAACTTCCGCATAAAATAATTATACATAAAAAAAATAAAATATAAAAGCCTTTAACATTTAGTTAAAGGCTTTTATTAAATTAGGCGCTGGCAACGAGCTATTTTCCCAGGCGGTGGCCCGCCAAGTATCTTCACCGATATGAGTCTTTACTACCGTGTTCGGGATGGGAACGGGTGTTTTCCTCACTCTTGGTCACCAGCAAATCTTTTAAACGGGATTTACTGTACCCTGAAAGCTGCATAAAGATTATAAACTTGTAATCATCGCTTAACTTTTCGAGCGTTAATTATTGCTTTTGCAAAGTTTATTACATAAACTCTTACTTCGCAATCGTTGTGTTCACCTGCTAACGCATTTTAGGAAAAGCCCTCGTCCTATTAGTATCAGTCGACTGAAAATGTTGCCATTCTTACATCTCTGACCTATCAACCGTGTAATCTGCACGGGGACTTACTGACTTATGTCATGAGAGATCTCATCTTACGGTGGGCTTCGTACTTATATGCTTTCAGCACTTATCCGCTTGGAACACAGCTACCGGGCGTTTACCGCTGGCGCGATAACCCGTACACTGGAGGTCCCCTCTTCCCGGTCCTCTCGTACTAAGGAAGACTCCGT
>CASFPN010000014.1 GCA_949296425.1 uncultured bacterium | reverse complement strand
ACGGAGTATTTCGCGCAGCCTCGTGTTCAGCGAGTAACTCCAGCTGTCGTTTGAAATATATTTCACCAGTAAAATTTTTCTGAAATCGAGGAATGCTTTTAATATCACTATATGTCCCGAAAACTTTTTCGGGACTTTTTTGACAACGAAATTAAATATTACTAAATATGTAGTAATAAATTGTAATTGCTTGAAATTAAATGATTTTTATTGTATATTAGTCAATAAAAACGGGGTATATCAGTGGAAAAAGATTTTTTGGATTTAGAATTAATAGCCAAAGAATGCGGTATTTCAGACGGCACTGATGTCGGCTCCGTTATTCAGAATATTCAAAATCTTGATGAAAAATACGAACGAGATAATCTTGTAAAAATTTATAATTATTTACTCTCAATCTCTAAAAATCCTGATATTTTGATGTGTATTATTCAATGTTGTGACAGAATAAGAGATAAGTCAACTTTAAGCTTTCTTTTAGATTTACTTTTAATGAAAAATATGGACGGCGATAAAGAGGCATTTATTAATGTAAGAGTAATGTGTACAAAAGCAATTGCTAATCTTAAAGATACATCGGCCGTTACACCGCTTTTGTATTGTCTGAATAATAAGGATGAAAACTACAAAATCCGTCTGGCATGTGCTGATGCGCTCGGAAAAATAGGTGACAGATACGCTGTAGCACCTTTGATTGAAGTTGTAAAAGATGAAAATGAACGCTCCGTATATTTAAGAGAGTCTGCCGCATCTGCGCTTGGTATGCTTGGTGATATCAGAGCTGTTGATCCGCTTGTCAGTATTTTAGAAGCGCAGAAGGGAATTTGGAATAAGTTCACGTTCCTTAAAGAAAGGGTTATTGAGGCACTTGGAAAACTAAGATTTGACGATAATGAGAGAGTTTTTAACGCTTTAAAAAATTCGCTGCTTGATGAATCGCCCCAAATCAGGATAAATGCAATAGAAGCTATAATGGACAGTGATAATCCGCGTGCAGTCGAAACAATTAAAACTTGTCTTGTTGAAGATAAAGATGATGAAGTTAAAAAAAATGCACTTATTGCACTTTATAATCTTATCGGACGTGAAATTCTGGATGAGGTGGCAAATGGTGCGGATTATCCGGATTCATTGAAACTGGAAGCTGTTTCTATGATATCTGAATATGAGGATGATAACGGGGAAAATGAAGATGCCTAAAGGAATTGTTCTTTTATCAGGTGGTTTGGATTCTCTTGTTAGCCTCGGACTCGCGAAGGATGAATACGGAATTTCTCTTGCACTGACTTTCGATTACGGTCAAAAATCAGTTAAACAGGAAATCGAAGCTTCCCGTGCTATATGTACTTGCTATGGCATAAAACATGAAATTATAAAACTTGATTGGCTTAAAAATATTACACATACTGCGCTTGTAGCTGATACAGGAATTCCTCAAGGGAAAGAGCTGCAAAATATGAAAGAGTCAGCAAAAAATGTCTGGGTGCCCAACAGAAACGGTCTGTTTTTAAATATTGCCGCCTGTTTTGCTGACGGTGAAGGTTACGATTATATAATCATCGGGGCTAATAAAGAAGAAGGGAGAACTTTTCCCGACAATTCGCCAGAATTTATAAAAAGGATAAATGCAGGATTTGAATACTCAACGCAAAAACAGCCCCGAATTATTGCGCCCTTGATAAATTCTGATAAAAATGATATAGTAAAACTGGCATTGGCAAATAATATTCCGCTGCAATATGTAAGAAGTTGTTATGCCGGAGGCGAAAAGCACTGCGGTAAATGTGAATCTTGTGTAAGATTGAAAAATGCCTTGTTATACAACCATGACACTCGTTATATAAAGGAACTTTTTTGAAAAATAAACTTATTGAACATGAAATAAAATATGAAGGCTGGCAGCTCGCACCGCATTGGATTTATAAAAATTTTAAAATTCAGGGTGATGCGATTGTTGCTTTTATTGGAGAATGTGAAGTTAAACTTTCGGAAATGGTTGATATCGAAGATGTTATAAACAACGAACCGATTTATAGCAAATCTATGCTCAGTTTTATATCCGAGCAGTTTAATGTAGGTTTGGTTGAGGGCGTTTTCAGGCAAAGACTTTTAATATGTATTATTAAAGAGGCTCTTGAACGCCGCGGTTATAAAATCAGAAGAAACGGTGATGACTTATTTTTTGAGGACAAAAAGCTGACGGTTTCTATTGCAACAAAATCGGTAAATTCAATTTTAATTCATACTGGAATTAATATTAATTCAAAAGGTGCTCCGGTTAAGGCAAGCGGTCTTGCAAGCGAACTGGGAGTCTCAGACATAAGAGATCTTGCAATCGAAATTATGAAAAATTATTCGGAAGAAATTGATGATATAATATTAGCATCAACAAAGGTTAGAGGTGTATAAAATGGAAGAAGATACAAAAAGGCCTACGCATATAAGCTATAAAGAATACCAGAAAAAAGTTACTAAAAAACCTAATGACGGCATAATAATATTCGTTTCCGCATTTTTTATTCTGCTTCTTTTGTTTTTAGGAATTGCAAAACAAATTTCTCCCGAGGTTGATGTTTCTATCGGCGATGATACACAGCAGGAATCGTATGATGATGAAGATATGTACAAATCTTCGGTTGACGAAAGGCTAAAACTTTTACAGGAAGAAGATAAAAAATCTGATGATAAAATGTTTGCAGACGAACTTGAGGAAAAAGTTGTTATTCCCGAGCAGAAAAAAGATTCCGGATCTGATGAAGCAGTTCAGAGTGAGGAGCAGCCGGTAAATCTTGTTGAAAAAGAGGCTAGTCCAAAACCTGAAGAAACGGCATCTCCTGCACCACAAAACGTGCAGAATAACCAGGTTCAGTCAAATACTTCGGCAAAAGTTGTGGTTGGCTATTATTCAACTAAGGAACAGGCTGAGGTTGCAAAAGGCATAATTGCTGAATCCGGTTTGGGAATTTCTCCTTTTGTAAGAAGTATCGGAGGCGCTTATACTATTCAGGTCGGTTCTTATGCCACAAGAGATAAAGCGCAAAATGTTGTTAATGATTTGTTGAGAAATAATTATCCTGCAAGAATAATTATGGAGTAGTTTATGGATTCTGATGCCGCTTATTCTGATTTTGTTAATGAACAGATAAAAGCATATAAGACAGAAGCTCAAAAGTACTTGTTAAAGATTAAAAGCGGAAGTACTGAAATCATTGATTATGCTTCTCTTTTTAGAGCGTATCTCGGTCTTTTGAATTTCCTTGAAGAACAAGGGAAAATTGATGCGTTAAAAAAACAAATTGATATTATCGTTAATAAGCTTGTTCCGCTTATAAAAAAAGAGATTCAAACAGGTAATGACAGCAGTAAAGCACAGGCATATATTTATCTGGCTGAAATTTATGAATATAAAAAAGATGTTCAAAAAGCTTATGAATGCTGCAACAGAGCTGTTTCTCTGGATAAAAAATTTCTTGCCGAAAGAGCAGGTTTCAGAAATTTTGTATTGAATGATAAGCAAGGCGCATTGGAAGATTATAACGCAGCCCTTGCCGTAGAAACGGATCCACAAAGGCTTGCCATGATTTCATATTGTATTAACCAGATTAACAGCGGGCAAAATTTTGGAGGTTTAGGCTGCGGTTTAAAATTAATTTTATTTCTTGTTGTTATTTTGGTAATATCCGCAATTGTATATATAGTATTTCTTCGCTAAATTTTAGTTAAACCAGTTGCATGAATCGCCTTTGCATAAGACATTCTCAAGATTTGTCATAACATCTTCTTTTGTCATTTCGTAAGTTACCGGTGTTATTGAAATCTTGTTGTTTTTTACGGCCGCAATATCTGTATTTGAGTCTTCAGCTTCGGTTATGAGTTCTCCTGCCATCCAGTAGTAAACTTTTCCTCTGGGGTCAATTCGTTTTTCATAGTTGTCAGTGAACATTTTTCTTCCGAGTTCGGTTATTGCAACACCTGCAATATCTTCTTCGTCAAGTGCCGGAATATTTATATTCAAAATACTTTTTTTAGGGAAGTTAAAACCTTTAAGCTTTCTCAATAGCAGATTTACAAATTTGGCACTGTATTCAAAATTTTCGTATTCATAGTTCATACTTGCCAGTGACATTGCTATACTTGGCACTCCTAGCATTGCACCTTCCATTGCGCAGCTTACGGTTCCCGAATACAAAATATCAGCCCCTAAATTCGGCCCGTGATTTATTCCTGAAATAACTATGTCCGGCTGTTCTTCGGGAGTTAAAATAGCATTAATACCTATTTTCACGCAATCCCCCGGAGTTCCTGTTGTGACCCATGCTCTTTTTACTCCGTTATATGCTTCAACTTCTTCGACTCTTAACGGTGTATGTAACGTAAGTGAATGCCCAGCAGCACTTCTTTCTCTGTCCGGAGCAATTACATAAACATCATGTTCTTTAGCAAGAGTTGCTGTCAGGCATCTTATCCCGTTTGCAGCTATCCCGTCGTCATTAGATACTAATATTTTCATTTTTTCTCCCTTTCAATATAAACTTATTATGTATTAATAATACTATAATCCATGAATTAATCAAATTTACATTGTGAAGAAATGTAACAAAATATAAATCTGATATTTTAAATATGGCAATTTTATATACAAAAAATTTTTTATATATATGACACGAGGAAATGCATAAAACGAGGAATCAAAAAAAGACGTTTTATTGCACACTACACTTCACACTATTACGAGGAATTATTCAAGAATTCCGACGTCGTTTTCGAAAGAAGACGGCGTTTTTTTTATGAGAATAATATTTACATAATATTTTTACGTTTGTGAAACTACTTCTATCACTTGTAAAATTTTGCATAAAATGTTACAATAAAATATATAAGTGACTAATAAAGAGTAACGGAGGTAATAAGATGAAAAAGCCGTCAGGGAGTCGATTTGAACTTCGGGGGGGGGGTTCCCGGCTAATAAGATTAAAAAGCTCAGCTTATACCTTATCTGAGATAATCATCGTCATGCTAATCATTTCTGTAATAGTAGGCGTGACTATCGGTGTAACTAAAGCCAAGCTGGATAAAATAACAAACTATACGTACACTAATGCATATTTGACCTTGCGTGATGTAACGCGTAATATTCTTGGAGATTTTCAATCTGAAGATGAAGATTATGTATCATTAGATCTTTTTTCGGGAGATTCTTTATTAAACCGATTAATATATTCATTGGATAGTTTTGCAATGAAATTTATGCCGTCTGTTCAGGCAAAAGAGAACGTTATTTATTATTATAAAGTTCCTTCTCAAAGTTTGAAATATATTCCGGGGAGTATAGTTGCTACAAATGGAACTGCGCCTACTACAGATGGAGGGACTTGTTCTTTCGAGGGTGCAAGTACACTGGAAGAAGCACAGGCTAAAGTTAGGCTATATGGTTCTGTTGAAGCACTTCTTCAAAAAACAAGCGCGACATGTCGCACTGAGCATCCTGACTATCAGTGTCCCGGTTTATATGAGGGTAAACCTACATATAAACTTCTTCCTGGTACAAAGTGCGGAGTTGCTTGCGGTGAAGGTTCGTCAGATAAGACTTGCGGCCCTCTTTATGACCCTGTAATAGGTTGCGGTAAGGCTTTCGCGTTATCATTGTTTCAAGTATATGATACAATATTTTTTCCTCCCTTAGCCAATAGTATCTCTGAACTGTTTGACTTAGATTTCAGTTTTGACCATAATGGTGAATTGATCGCCGACAGCCGTTTTGCGTCAGGTTTTTACTGTCGTTATAAGGTCACTTATCAAGAGCCGGAGCCTGAACCTTGTCCTACCCAGACTACAACAACTATAAAACAGAAATATTGCCAGGGGCTAGAATACGATGATACTCCGGGTGTCTGTGAGTGGAAAAGTATTGAGGGCTGGTCAAAGAGTTGTCCTGAGGGTCAGGAATGGTATAGTTCAGGCGTGAGCTGCGGCTGCCAGCCTATCCCGGAACCGGAACCTGAGCCGGATCCGTGTGTAACTCCAAGTTCAAGTGAACAGACTTATCGGAGTAAATGTTTGGGTATGAGATGGAATAACACTCCCGGCGTATGTAAATGGCAAAGTATTTCCGGCTGGAAGTATAATTGTCCGGACGGTTATGATTTTTATATATCCGGCAGTACTTGCGGCTGTGAGCCGATTGCCTGCACAGAGCCGAGCGCATCAGAGAAAACATCCCAATACTGTCAGGGTTTGCAATGGAATAATACGCCCGGCGTTTGTAGTTGGGAAAATATTCCGAATTGGCCTCCGGCCTGTCCCGAAACAGAGGAATGGAATTATTCCGTAACGGATTGTCGTTGTATTCCGACCCCACGGACTCTTCCCCGCCGCGGCGCAAACCTGTGTAAAATGTTTGCGGAACGCACAAACACCAAATCAGGGACAACTGATTGTTCCGGCAGCAGTATAAGTGTTAACACCACAGATTTTCAAGATAAAAAAGCCGATTTGACCCTT
>CASFPN010000013.1 GCA_949296425.1 uncultured bacterium | reverse complement strand
TGCAGCAATGACAATTCCAACTCTTCTAAATAAATATCAGATGAAGGTTTTTGAGACAGCTTTTAAAAAACAGTATTCAGTATTTCAAAATGCAATAAACTACACTGTTTTAGAAAACGGAATTTCAGAATGTTATATTTATTATCCTGAAGGTGATTGGGCCTACTCATTTGTTAAAACTGATTGTAATCAATTAAAAAATTCATTAATCTCTTTGCTTCACCTTCAACTATATGATAGGGAACATGATAAAGAATATCAATTAACAAGTAAAAATGATGTTATTGCAAATGGTGGAAAAACAGTTAATGGAAACTGTGCTTATGATAATATAGCTGCAACTTATGACAGTTATTTTACAAAAGATGGCGCTTTTATATTATTTTCACGAACTGATGGTGTCAATAACGGGCCTTTTATAATCCTCGACGTAAATGGTCGAAAAGGCCCTAATAAATGGGGTTATGATGTTTTTTTTATGACTTTATCTAAACGTGATCGCAGCGGTTCTCTCGAACAAAAAATTTATCTTACTGATGAATACTGTTCGCTCGCAGAAAAAGGAGGACGGTTACCCAGAACTATTCTGCAGAATAAAGATGTGACAGAAGCAGGTGATTTTGGTTGGTTTTGGAAATAAAAAAAAGACCGTTTTTAAAACGGTCTTTTTTGAGTAAATTTAATATCTTTCCAGGTATCTGTCGATTTCCCATTGAGAAACGTATGTTCTGAATGAATCCCATTCTTTTTTCTTAGAAGTTAAAAATTCATTGAATATATGTTCACCGAGTGCGGCACGTGAAACAAGCGACTTGTCAAAATAATCAAGAGCTTCTGCAAGACTGCCCGGAAGAGCGTCAATTCTCTGTTTTTTGCGTTCTTTTGTTGTAAGTTTATAAATATTGCTTTCAACAGGAGCAGGCGGGTCAACTTTGTTTCTAACACCGTCAAGACAGGATTCCAGAATCGCAGCAAATGCTAAATAAGGGTTGCAGGCAGGGTCGGGTGAACGAAGTTCTACTCTGGTTGAGCTGCCTCGCTTTGCCGGAACTCTTAAAAGAGCGCTTCTGTTGGCTAGTGACCAAGCAAGATATACTGGAGCTTCATAACCCGGAACCAGACGCTTAAAGCTGTTTACAGTCGGGTTTAATATTGCTGTTATGCTTTTTACGTGTTTAAGCATTCCGCCGATTGAATATTTTGCGATATCCGAAAGCTGGTATTCTGATTTTTCATCGAAAAATGCGTTTCTTCCGTCTTTAAACAATGAAATATTACAGTGCATTCCTGAACCGTTTATACCGTATATCGGTTTTGGCATAAATGTAGCGTGCAAATTGTGTTTAGCTGCAATTGCTTTTACCGCAATTTTAAATGTTGCAACGTTGTCGGCAGCAGTGAGTGCATCAGCATATCTAAAATCAACTTCGTGCTGGCCGTCTGCAACTTCATGGTGCGAAGCTTCTATATCAAATCCCATTTCCTGTAGTGTTAGAACAATATCAGAACGCACATCTTCGCCTAAATCTTCAGGTCCTACATCGTAATAACCTGCACTGTCCTGCGTTGTTGTTGTTACATTGCCGTCTTTATCCTTAGAAAATAGGAAAAATTCCGCTTCCGGCCCGATATTCATTGAAAATCCCATTTTTTCGGCTTCTTTCATAACACGTTTTAAGTTACATCTTGGACAGCCTTCAAAGGGAGTTTCGTCAGCATTGTAAATATCGCAAATAAGTCTTGCAGAATGCATACCGTCTTTTTCTCTCCAAGGAAGAAGCTGAAAAGAATTTTTGTCAGGGTAGAAAAACATATCAGAGGTTTCAATGCTTCTAAATCCCTTGATAGATGAACCATCAAGCATTATTTCGTTATTTAAAACCTTTTCAATATGCTGTGAGGGCACGGTCATGTTTTTTACCTGTCCGTTTAAATCGACGAACTGTAATTTTATAAATTTTATATTGTACTCTTTGATATACCCCTTAATGTCATCTTCACTGAATTGTCTGTTGTCCAGACGTGTGTGAAAAAATTCTTTCATATAAACCTCTTTCCTTTAAAGCTATTAACTTTTCTATTAGAATACGTTTTTGTAAAAAGGTCAAGTGTTTTGTGTATTAAGATTAAATAAAGAAACAAAGAAAATTGTTCAATTTTATTAATGTTTTTCTAAAAATAGCGTTAAATATTCCAATTTTTTGGGTATAAATTAAATGGAAACAGGGATATTAAGTTTAAAAAAGTAAAATTATTGATTTTCTGAAACAGTTTAAGTTGTTTGATTCGGGGATTAATGTAACGAAATGTAACGAAATAAATAAGATATAGCAATTATATACTCAAAAAATACTTTATTAATATGTAAGCAATAAAACATTATGAGGAATTAAATAAACACGAGACATAAATACACACTAACTATTTACACTACCTACTACACACTAACCTTCTACACACACGAGGAATTTGTAAAAGAATTCCAAACTCTATCTTTCAGATAGGGTTTTTTTTTAGGACGAGCAGAGGCAAGAGATAGAAAGTCGAACAATCATAATTCCACTCTCTTGAGAGAGATTGATTAGTGTAAAACACCCTCTCTCTAACTCTCTCCCTTGGAGAGAGAAGTTTAATCATTACCCTTTCTTGGGAGAGGGATTAAGGGAGAGGGCAAACATGTAACAAAATGTAAAAATGACTTTTAAATGCCTGAAACCCTTGTTATACTTCTCATAGGATAGGATAGGATAGGTAGCCGTATTAGCAATATTTTCTCTCTTTATGTTTTAATAAACGTGTAAGCTTATTAATCAAAGGTCGTAAATTATGTTAGATTCAATCTCTCCAATCTGTGTAAATAAAGTCACGTTTAAGGGGCAAATCCAGGAACAAAAATATTCGGAGAATCAGTCTGAAACGCAAAGCGATAAGAGCTGGATGTTATGGACAGGCCTTGCTGCATTAGGAGCATTGGGTATATATCTTGCGGCAAGAGGCAAAAAAGCATCAGAATCGGTTGAAAGAACAACTGAAAAATCAACAGAAAAATATTTTACCGGATGCAGATAAACAATTATTTGATGAAATAGTTGCAGATGCCCGTAATGCATATAAAGAAATTATCACAAAGCACAAAAAGGCATTGAGATTAAGAAACGAATTACAACTCGCTGATCGTGAATTCTGTCGGATGCATTAATCCTTTCCTTTAATCACCCTCCAAGAAATAGTGTTAAATAATCGGCGGAAACACCTTATCAATATATTTTTGATAATTTTCAGGTTCAAAAAATCCGACGGAAAATTCCGCGCAATTGCAGCCTAGCTGCTGGGCATCCGGCACTTCTATTGGCGGGCCTGCAGGAGTTGAACGGGATGGGTTTTTAGGGTTAGAAATTATTCCGGTACTTCTCAAAAGCGTTATAAGGAGTGATTTTTCTTTTACCTCGTATTCTGTCAGACCTTTTGTGATAATGCCAAATCCCTGCGCTCCCACATATCTCTGCATCGGAGCAAAGTTTGTTTTAACTTCAATACCCCTTGTTTTTGGCAGGTGCTTTCTCATATCATAACTCGGGTCAAATTCTCTGCGTATAATTGTGTTCAAATCTTCTGAAAAAGTTTCCGTAACAGGTGATTTCAGGTTAAATTTTACCTGCCAGAGTTTATTTTTAAGTTTGTTATCCCATTCTATTTTAAAGTTTACAAGTTCTCCCTGAAGTTCTACATGAACATCAAAGAAACTTGTTTTTATTATGTTGTTTTTGAAAGAATATATTTCCGCTTTTTCGCCCTTATCATCTTCTACTGCGCCGAAATTGTACGTATCGCCGTCATCCTGAAAACGGACAAATTCCATAGAAATTCCCCCGCTGCAAGCGGCCCTCCCCCCTTTAGCAATGGGGACGATATATATTTTGCCGTTTTTGACTTCACAATTAATCTCAGGTTTTACGGCAGGGCAGTATTTAAGTGTATAAATATCCGTAAAATCTTCTGTTACGGGAATTTTTTGAGTGTCATAGAGAAGCGAATTTTCTACCCCGAAATGTTTTGAAATAACTTTATATTCAGGAATAAGCTCTTTGGTGTCCATAACAGGCGTTTTAAAGTTATATTTTAGCCTTAATTCTTCAATAATTGTGTTGGCGATTTGTATAATTTTTTCGTAGCGTGTAATATTTTCTCTGTGCACTAAATCTGTACTACAGCCGTAAATCCCGTCGTGTGCCTGATTTTTCAAAAGAAGTTTGTACGCGTATTCTATAATTGCATCATATTGTGATCCGTATTTTTTCTGCAATTTGTCAGTCTGTTCAAGAAGATAAGTGCATTTTACGTTATATTGTTTAAGCTTCATCCTTGCAGAATACGAGCCTTGAAGAATAAACGTAAGGCTGTTATCCCTGAGTTCGTCATTCCATTCAAACTGTTTAAAATTATTTTCTACAAGTTCAAAATATTCAAACGGGTTAGAAAGTTTTATTTCGTAATCTTTAAGCAGACTGTTAACTTTATTTATTTGTTCAGTGATATCTGGTTCAACGCCTAAGTGATCTGCGCCAATAGGTAATAAAAGATAATCCTTCGATTTTGCTGCGATTTTATCAAGATTCCCTTTGAGCCATTCGGCTTTTTGTTCAATTGTCATAGGAGCAGAGAAAATATCCATAAAATATCCGCGGATAAGGTTGACTGTATTAATTCCGTTAAATGTAAATTCTGACGGGATGTCCCCGCATCCTCTCCAGACAATGCATTTATCAATGCCGAATTTTTTTAGGATTTGCGGAACATTTTTACTGTGGCCGAAGGTATCGGCGAAATATCCGATGAAGTCTGTGCAGCCGAAATCTTTTGCAATTTTCAATCCTATTTCCAGATTTTTTTCAAAAACAGTTTTGTCTGTAAGAAATTCGTCAATAAGTGTATAAAAGGGACCTATAAAGAGTTTTTTTTCTTCAATAAATTTTCTGATTAATTTTTCTTTTTCAGGTCTGATTTCAAGATAATCAAGAAGCGCTCCGACCTGTCCGTCAAAATAAAATGACGGAATTTTGTTAGTTTCGAGAAGTTTAAGTATGTTATCAAAAACCCGTAAAAGTCTCAGCCGAAATACTTCAAATTCTCTGTACCATTCTCTGTCCCAATGTGTGTGTAAATATGCAATAACAGTCTTTTTCATAATTATTTATTAGCATATTTTTTACTATAATGCAAAGACTTTACAAACATTATTCAATGCAGTTGGACTGAAAATTTTTTGAGAGATATCTTAAGTTATTCTTACATGTAATTACTAAGAAATGCGAGATTATCAGGCTTCATCATTGACTGATACTGATCAGCCGGAGATGTCTGTTTCTGTGCTTCAGCTTTTTGTGCTGCAAGTTTTGCTTTACGTTTTGCTTCCGATTTGTTTGTCATATATATATTAAGTTTAGGAATGCCTACACCTAATACCAGACCGGAATACAGATAACCTGCAATTTGTGCGATACTTAAAATTCTTAGTTTGCCTTTGGTTTCTCTGCGAATAGCTTCTGATACCTGTGATGATGATAACTTTTTAAGCATTTGTTTGAATGTTAATGCTTTGCCGTTTTCAATTGTATTTATGCCGGCAGCTTTTAAGCCGCTGTGTAATATTTCATCACGTGTTTTCATCGGTGCATTAAGAATTTTCTTGAACAAGCCTTCCCCATGCTCTCTTTTACTGTAATTCAGTAATGATTTATCCATGGCATTGGCCGTAATTTTTGCGACAAAGTTGCCTAAAATCAACCAGTTGAAGAATCCTAAAACATCTTTTACAACTGATTCTCGGAGTTCATCTTTATCACGTGCAGCCATAAATCTTGACATTATGGTTACACCGTAAATAAATTTAAATTGATTAATAGTAGGAACAAGACCTTTGAACTGAATTTTTTTAAGCAGGTCATTAATGCCGTTTTTCAGACCGATAGAAGCCAGAATTCCGCCGCCAAATATTGCAGCAGCACCCGTTTTGAGCCCCCAGAATCCGGCCGAGTTATCTTTTGTCCGGCCTTCTACTCCGACAAAGCCGTCACTTCCTGTTTTCTTTTTAGTCAGATATATATTTAAAGGCTGAATTGACATCCCGACTGCAGATGCGATACCCAAACCTAGTATTGAGCGGTACTTGTTCATTTTTTTCAATGAGTTAATAAATTCACTTGAACTTCCCGTCAAAACTTTACCGACTTTATCGCTGACAAATGTTCTTGAAACATTGTAAATGCTTTCTACCATGCTTTCAAGAGTTACAGGGTGTTGTTTTGTTGTAAGTCTGAAATTCGTTTCTGAGCCTGTCGCGTGTGTAATTACAGATTTAGCATATTCTTTTAAATCTTTTGATATAGTTGCCGGAGCCTTGTCAGAATTTAAAACTTCAGTAAATTTGCTAACTACATCGTTAATATCTTTTTCTGGAATCTTAACCCAATCATCTCCGATACGGGTTTGTGCACCTTTAAACACATCAGATAAATATTCTTGTACCGGTTTTGAATTGCCTGTTTTTGCATGTTTACCCCATGCATTGGCCAGAATTTCAAGAGTTTCGTCATCAACAAATATTTTATGTGCTTTTATGCCGAATTTTTTATTTAAAGTTGTTGCAAGTGCGAGTCCTGCAACAGTTCCGTAAACTCCAACAAGAGAATGGTTTATTGTTCCGGAGGCTTCTCTGCGGCCTGTTTCCATACCGGCAGCAGGACCTCTGTTTATAAAATCAACCGTAGTTCTCGGGATAACCATTGAGCCTAAATCTACGGCATTGGCACCCCATGCCTGGTTGGTTTCCAAAAACCTTAACCCAAGTGTGAGTGCATCAAATGCTCCGGTAAATTTTATATTGTCTTTTTTATTTTCTTTATTTTGTTTTATTTGGGGTATTATCGGCTGTACTTTCATTTGTTTTATTACTCCTTAAGAATTCATTATGGATTTGAATGCGGTATCGTTTTTTAATAGTGATTTTGAAAATTCATCAAATGATTTCGATTTCCCTGTATAAGATAGTGTGCTATCAGAGGTGGTTTCAGTTTTTTGTAATATTTTAACTCCGGCAGTTGGATTATTTTGTTGCGCATTTAATTTTGCCAGTTCTTCCGCATGTTTTTTATTTGTTTTTGATCTTGTATATAGCGGAATAAACACACCTAGTGCCAGCAAAGAGAAAGCGATGTTGCCAATCTGGCAAATTGTTCTTAAACGTTTGTCTTTTGCTGTTACAAGTTCATCGGATGATTTGAGGGTTGTGTGTTTTGCCCAGAACCAGAATTTTTTCAGCAGATTTGCATTTTTGTCAGGTTTGCCAAGGCGGTTGATCAAATGTACACCTTTATCCTTATTCATTTTTTCCAACAATGTTGCAATACCTTTGGCAACATAATCACCAAGGAAATAAAAACTTGCAAATGTTGCAATGTCGCGAACGGTTGCTTCTCTTAACTCATTTACATCTTCCGCAGCTCCCATGCGGCTTGCAAAAGTTGCAGTTGAAATAATTCTTGCTTGATCCATTGTCGGGAAAAGTCCCTTAAACTGGAACATTTTTAAAGACGGTTTGTCCATAAACATCGAAAGTCCGGCAACACCTATCATTGATCCGATAGAAATAAATTTTTGAGTTAAAAGCTGCGCTTTCTCTTTTGAAGTTAGTTCTCTGTGCGGTGTTTGTTTCCCGAAATCTTTATAAATAGGTGCCCCTTTTTGTCCGGATGTTTTGTGTGTAATCCATCTGTTAATAGGCTGCATTGAAATCGCAAGAGGTATAATTAAGCCAAGACCGCCAATACTCTTCCAGTTAACAAGCTTTTTAGCTTTTGAAAAATATTCGCCTAATTTTGAATATTCGCCTAATTTTGAAGCATCTGTTATATTTTCTTTAATAACCCCTCTTAAAAGTTTTACCGTGTCATCACATACTGATTCCAGATTATTTGAGAAGAATCCTTTATCACCTTTAAATTTGATGTTTTCAGCAATATGGGTTTCTTGAATAATTGCATTGTAAGCTTGTTTTACTTTCTTCTTATCAAGCTTTTCAGACATAACGGCATCAGTCAATGTGTTCAATGCTTCTCTGATTTTAGCATTACCTACTATTTTGTTGCCGCTGCTATCTGTTGAAATTTGAAATATTTCAGCAAATTCTTTTTTATCATAGCCGTCTACACCGGATAAACTTGAAAGCTGATCTCTGAATGTATTAAATACACGTTCTCTTGGTGTTGTGCCGCCTGCTTCTCCGTAAAATTTATGGACTTTATCTATTGCTTCACTGTTTGCCCAGGTGTTTACAAGACTTGATTTTTTGAAGTTACCCATAATCGGATGTTTAAGTAAGCTAGCAACCCCCATTACTATAAAGCTGGGGATTAAGCAGTTTACAATAAGTCCTGATGATTCCCGTCTAAATGCTTCGAAACCCGCATGACCGTTTGATTCTTTAGTTTCTATAATTGTTCTTGGTATAATAGCTGTCGAAAGATCCAATGCGCTGACATTGACCATGGGATATTTTTCGCATAACTGAACAGCACTGATTAAGCCGTCGCCTAAACCTTTAAAAGACGGTGTATGCAAATCGCCATGAGAATTTCCTTTTTGTTTCCGGGGCGTGTATGTATTATTTTCTGCACTACCTAATTTAATTTTTTCAATCATAATTATGTCTGGTCTTAAAACTTCACACCTATTATAACAATGACACAATAATATTAAAAGCCGGGCATAAAAATTTTTGCGCGATAGTGTTAAATTGTAAAGTTAATATTAAGATTGAATCTTGATTTTTTATTTAAAAATACATTAAATTAGAAATTTTGTTTCATAGAGTAATAAGTTTTATAAAAAAAATAATCAAAATGTCAAAAAGTTAACAAAATATCCAGCAAAATTTTATGTAAATAATTGTAACAAATACGCTTATTTTTAATAGGAATATATCTTATATATATAATATTCAGAGTGTTTTTATAAATTTTATGGCATGTTCTTTGGTTAAAACGTCTCCGGAAATTTGCGCTTCATGCAACGCATTCATAATTTCACCTAGTTTTGGCGACGGTTTTATATTTAATATTTCCATAACTTCGGTTCCGGATAAAAGCTTTGGTAAAGGTTTCAATGTTTCTTTTGCTTCCAGATAAAATTTTAAAAGCATATTTAAGGAATTTATATTACGTTCAACAATTTCTTCTGTTATTTCCGGTCCTCTAGCCGATAGTCTGTCTGCTTGCGCAAGAATGATTACATCAATTGAATTAGTATCCATTTTTCTTACATATCGCATCATTATTTTTTCGGTTATTTGTGGAGAAGTCATAACATGAGAAGGATAAATGTGATATTTTATCATTGATGAAATATAATCAATTTGTTTGTTTGAAAAATGCAGGTCTTTTAACAATTTAACTGATAATTTTGCGCCGACATCATCATGTTTTATGAACCTGTGTTTACCCTCCTCTATTGTCCAGGTAGAAAATTTGCCAATATCATGCATAAATCCGGCAAGTTTTAAGTGTGTAAGTCTTGAAAATCCTCCGAACTCTGTTTTTTCCAGATGTGTTTTGATTTCATCCGATGAATTTTCGTAAATTTTTTGTATTTGTTTAACTGTTTCAAGTGAATGATGAAACAAATCAAGATGATGATGGGAATTTGGAGGAACCTGTTTTAATTCTTTAACAAACGGAAAAATTTCTTCCAAAAGCCATGTTTTATTCATATTTTCGATGGCTTTGTGTGCAAATTCTCCGCTGAACAGTTTTAAAATTTCATAATTAATTCTTTCAACCGCAGGTTTATGTATAAGATTTGAATATTTACATACGGCACTTATAGTTTCAGGGGTAAGATCAAATCCCAGAACGGATTGAAATCGGTAAATTCGCAGAAGTCTTAAAGGATCATCTTCAAAATTATGTTCATTTACATAATTAAGGCATTTATTGTAAATATCGGTAATTCCGCCGGCAATATCTATAACTTCACAAGTTTTTATGTTAACCGCTATAGCATTAATTGTTAGATCTCGACGCATTAAATCTTTTTCAATTGTCCCTCCGACAGGATTTGTCACATCAATGTAGTTTATTTTGTCCGGAAGCACAAGACGATAAATTTTGTTTTCTTCATCGAGCGGTACAAAAGTTGCTTCAAATAAATCTGCGAGTTTCAGTGCAAATGTTCTTGCATCTTCATCCATTACGATAATGTCTCTGTCAGTTGTATCTTTATCCGTTAAAAAATCACGGACTGCCCCGCCTACAAGATAAATTTCGTTATTAAATGAGTTTGAGATTTTTGATAAAATATTATCTGATTTAATTTTTTCCGTAATTTTGGTATTCATAAATTAAATTTCCTAAGGCAACTATAACTGCTGTTTCCGCTTTGAGTATAAGATTTCCAAGCGTAAGCATTGGGATATTGTTTTCTTTAAAAATTTCAAATTCCTTTGCGGAAAAACCACCTTCAGGGCCTATAATAACAATGATTTTTTCATCTTTTGCTATCGGATTTTCCATGCAATATTGGTGCAAAGTCTTTTCGCAAAATCTTTCGCAAAAGGCAATGACTTTGCAGCCTTGTTCTTTCAGATTAATTATATCTTCAAGCGATGCAGGAGCGAAGCATTTTGGGATATATGCTCTTTCGCATTGTTTAGAAGCTTCATACATAATCCTTTGCCATTTATCGATTTTCTTTTCAATAAGTGATTTATTAAGAGAACAATTATCAGTGCAGATAGGATAAATCCCATCTGCTCCGAGTTCTGTGGCTTTTTCAATGATAACTGATTGAGCATTGCTTCTGAGCGGACTCTGTCCGAGATATAATCTAAAATCAAGCCTCCTACAAGACTTATAACTATTTTCAACATAAACTGTTATCTCCTTATTCGTAACACATTCAACAACAGTTTCGTATTGAATTTGATTTTCGTCAATTAAAAGAAGTTTTTCTCCTTTTTTAATGCGCAGAGACTTAGCCAGATGGTTGTATGTTTCTTTATCAGATATAGCAATTTGTTGATTCTTTATCTGTTTTGAATTTATAAAAAAATGCGGCATTTAAAACTCCTTTATTTAAATTTTAACATAAACATAAGATATGTTATTGGAAGCAAAACAATCTGCTAAAGATACCTTGTTGGTACTTTCTTGTGCCGACAAGAAAGTACCGCAAAGAAGCTCCCGGCAGTCACTTCGTTCACTAATCAATTGTAATTGCTCAACTCAAGCCGGCTAAACTCGCTCGTCACCCTGAACTTGTTTCAGGGTCTAATTAACTTTACGCTCAGACAATAGCCGGCTTTGTTGCTGTTTCGCAAACATTGATTGTTCACTACGTTAAATGCCGGATTATTTATTACTTGCTCATTAGCATATAGTATCTAGCTTACCTGCCTTTCTATCCTCTGTTGGCGTCTTTTCCTCTCTTGAGAAAGAAAAAGTTACCAATAACATATCTTATGTAACATTTTAAACAAAATAATAGCAAAAATTTTAATTTTGAAGTATTATAAAAGTAGCAAAGGGGATTTATAATCGTGGAAAATAATAAAAATAACGAAATGACAATAGGTATACCGCGCGGAATGTCTTTTTATCATAATTATCCGTTCTATTACGGATTTTTTACAGATTTAGGTATAAAGATAGTGTTGTCTGATGTTACAACAAAAGAAACCATGACTCGCGGCTCTGCTCTTGTTGTCACTGAAACTTGTCTGCCTATAAAAGTTTATATAGGACATGTCTTAAATTTGATTGATAAAGGTGTTGATAAAATTCTTGTTCCTTCTATTCAGTCAATTGCTCCAAAAATTTACAATTGCTCTAAAATAAGAGGTCTGCCTGATCTCGTCAGAAATGTTGTAAAAAAAGATTTTACCATGATTGAGGCTACTCTTGATAAATCAGAAAAAAATCAAGGACTTTACGAGTTCTTAAAAGAAATGGCTGAACCTTTCGGAATAACTGATATGGAAAGGATAAAAAAAGCTTCTAAGGCAGGCTGGAGAACGTATAATAATTTTCATATAATGTCAAAGTCCGGTATGAGCTATAAAAAAGCTATGAATTACGCTCTTCAGGGAAAAGTTTTTATTGAAAATCAGACCAAAGAATTCCCGATTTCAATTGCGTTAATCTCTCACGGATACAATATCTTTGATGAAAGAACATCAATGAAAATATTTGACAAGCTTGAAAAAATGGATGTAAGAGTATATTCTTCACTTCAACTCTCAAATGAGCAGATGGATGACGGTATAAAAGCTTTAAGAGAGGATATGTATTGGGCAAACGAACGTGAAATGACCGGTGCGGCAGGACATTATCTGAAAGATACTAAAATTGACGGAATTATAACTGTTACAGCATTTGGCTGCGGACCGGATTCTCTGATGATAGAAAGAATTACAAGACGCGCTAAACGTTTTAATAAACCGCTTCTTAATCTTACTATTGATGAACAAACCGGAGAAGCCGGCTTTATTACTCGTTTGGAAGCATTTGTTGATATGCTCTTCCGTAAAAAGCGTGCTAAAATTCTTAATAAAATTGAAATAAACGGTGAAAGTTCCTATATTCCGAATACAAATTATATAGAAACTAAAAAATAACTTAAGTTGCAAGTATTAATTTGCCGGAGTTGTTTCTGTTGCTGGTGCAGTTTGAGTTGTGTCACTGTTCTTTTTGAATAAGTTTTTCAATCCCTGAACTGTATCTTTCAACTGCTGGTTAGCTTCTTGCACAGACTGCTTTTGGGCTTCACGGCGTGCATTTATATCATCAATTTTCTGCTGAACCGCGTCTTTTACAGCCTGTTTTGTTTGCTGAACCTGTTCTTTTACGGTTGGCTGTTCCAGTGCAGATGTATCGCATTTTGATAACCATTTGAAGGACTTGACTGAACTCTTGCTTTCAACACCGCCATTAAATATAACTTTAAAATCTTTGTAATTTTTGTTACCTGATGATAATTGTGGAATGGCTGAAATATTCTCATTTTTGGGATCAGAGGTTAAGGCATTGATTAAATTCCCTGTTAATGCCCCAAATTTCGGTATATATGAAGTAAGTTTTGTTACGGATAAATCACCCAGCGGGCCTAAAAGACTTACAACTTCCGCAGAAATTCTTCCTAAAACAGTTAGATTTGCAGTCGCATTTAATAGGTTATACTGACCTGTGATATAATAAGCCATTGATGGTCCTGATGTTTTTACGGGGTTAAGTTTTGCCCATCCGTTGTTAAATGTGAGATTCCCGGAAATTGTTTTAAATTCAGCTGTATTTTTTACTGTTGGCAGTGCAGAAACTGAATTTACTGCAGCTTTTATAATGCTGTTTGATTGAAGATTTTGAGCAAATAAAAAGTTTTCAAAACGGCCTAGATTGCCAAGAGTTCCGTCAGTAATTTTAAAATCTGCTTTCCCTTTTAAATTTTTCATCATTTCAACATCGGTTGCACCATGTAATGTTACATCCGCATTAAAGTCAAGATTGCCTGATAGAGCATTTTTAAGTCCTGCTGCACCTGCTATAGCTTTTTCAGCGTCCATTTCAGAACCTGAAAATTTGACACCAATAAAACCGTTTGAAATATTGTACGAAATATCTCCCTTAATTTTGCCGTTAAAAGCTTCACCTGTAAGATTTCGGAGATAGAATACATTATTTAAAAGGCTAAAATTCGCAGCCAAATTCTCAGCAGTTATACCACCTGAAACGAACTTCATCAATGTCCCTTTTCCTTTTAAAATCGGCCCGTTTAGGAAGACAGACATATCTTTCATTGAAACAAGCATAGCAGGAATTTCAATTAATGGTATTTCCACGTTTCCTGAAAGATGAGGTTTCAAGGCAGCTCCTGTTAGATTGAGTGTTCCGAATGCATCAAGTTTTGAGCCTTTCAAGCCGGGAATTTCCAGCGAAATTTTAGAAGGTACAGAAATTTTTAAATCCAGATTTTGTGTTTTGTACAAATCATTTACAGAACCTTTTAAATATAGAATTCCTTCATTATTGGCAAAAATTCCTGTATCAGAGAATTTAAGCGTATCTCCCGACAATTTGATATTACCTTTTATAGTGGTTGTTTTTCCGTTAAGCTGGTTTACTTTTAGTAATTCTGCATAATTTGAAGAATTTGCTTCCATCAGGAAATTAATATCCTGTGTATTTGTGTCACCGGTAATTGAAAATGAAACAGGCAGAGTCCCTTTGGCGGAAATATCTTTTCTGAGGTCAACCGGAATCAATGATTTAATATCCGAGGCTAGTATATTTCCGTTTGCTTTTATGTCCGGTTTTAAATTTTTAGAAAGATAATCCGCAATTTTGCCTGTTATGCTAATTTTAGAGTTGTTTAGTAATATATTTGCTTTGTCTATTACAATATCTTTTTCTCCTGCAGTAATTTTGGCTTCCGGCAGTGAAATTTTTACCAAAGGATTTACGACATCTCCATTTGATACATTTATTATGCCATTCAGTGTTTTTCCGTCGGTTGTTAAATTAACTGTAGATGATGCTATTTTTACTGATGTATTTGAAGGAATATTTTTCAAATTAACGTTATCAATACTTAATTTTACTGACGGAATAATTTTGTCTAAACGGCCTTTTAAATTTGCGTCAACAGATAGTGTTCCGGATTTCAGGTCATTATCCTTTAAGATTTGCATCTGTCCGAGGGCTAATAAAAGCCCTTTCAATTGGAGTTTGTCTGCAATAATTTTTATGTCTGCTACAGCATCCGGTGTAAGTGTACCGGTGATTTTCAGATAATGTTCTAGTATGGAAAGACCTGCATTTTTAATGTCAATCATATTGCTTGAAAGGTCTATGTCAGCGTTTACGTTATTAACTGATATATTATAAAGTTTGTAGTTAAAAGATGAAGGGTTAATTTTTATATATCCAGAAGATTCAATTTTTTTAAGATTTGATTTAATGCTGAAATCGGTATCAATTCCGCCTGTTGCTGTTAATGTATTTAAATCCTTATAGTTAAAAGATTCTGCTATACTGTCAATAATTCTTAAAATGCTGTTAAATTGTGCATTAGACTTGCAATTCAAATCTATTTTCGGGGATCTGCCTGTTTTAAAATTGCCCGTAAGTTCTGTGATTTCGTTTTCTGCAGTAAACAGTTTTGAATACATGTTAATTTTGTTGCCGTTGAATTTTAAGTCAACATTGCTTGACGGCAGTTTGTTGCCTTTGACGGCGAGCGCTAAATCGGAAATAACAGCCGAACCATTTAAATGCATATTGTCGAACGAACCTGTTGTTTTTAAATCAACAGTAATATTTGCGCCTAATTGATTTCGATAAATATTTTTGAATATTTCAATTAAGTTTATAGATACAGTTTGGGGTTGTTCTTGATTTTCAAAAGTCTGTGAAAATACAATATCATTCAAATCTATATTCGGCATTACCTTGTTAAAAAGGTTGAAATTATAATTAAATTGTACTCTATCATCAAGCATTACCTGACCTGTAGTATACAGTTTTATTTTTTTATCAAGTATAAAATCTTTTATGGAAAATTCTTCACCGCTTATAGAATATGATTTGTCAGTAACAGCGTCAATAAATGAAATATTGTAATTAAAAACTTTTATGTCAGGTAAATGATTTGAAAGTTTTAAGCCAAACGGCAATGAGAGCATAGGCGGTTGAGCTTCTTCTTCAGAATTTCCCGTTTTCGGCATAAATTCTTCAAGCAAAAATTTTCCGTCTTTTTTTATTTTAAGGTTAATATTGGCATTTTCCGCCCCGAGCATGTCAATTTCTATTTTTCTTAAAATAAGGGGCAGGAGTGAAATCTTGCCTTGAACATTGTCTGCCATAAGAAACTGTTCTCCGTTAGGCAGTGCAGCTTCAATATGTCCTGCAGAAGCTCCGGCAGTTAATTTGGGAGTTGTTACTATTTTTATATTTTCAATTTTAATTTTAAAGCCGTAAGAAGCTTCAATAGTTTTGGATATTTGTTCGCTGTATGAATTTGCTATACCTGATAAAAAAAACGGTACAATCAAAAATAATATATAAGACAGAATAATAATTGATAATACAGTAATACCTAAATATTTAAAAAATTCTTTCATCACATAACCCTCGTATGAATTGTAGCATACAAAAAAATTTTTTCAAATATGAAGGTTGAATGTTTCTATGTTAAAAGCTACCAGGGATAATCATCAGTTATTTCCCAGCCATCTTTCATAATCAATGCGGTACAGCGTAAATTTTCATATTCTTCTCCGCTTGAATGTTTTGCACAATAATTTTTTAAATCATCTCTGTTGTACTCATAACCTGATGGTTTGATTCTCATCAGGTTTATACCGTCAAATGTAAATAAGAAAAAATCTCTGCCTAAAATATTTGGTCCCTGTTTACCGTTTATATCAACAAAGATGTTTGGTGTTGAATATCTATTTTGAGCAGGAATAATATTATATGCGACAAATAATGTCGTACCATTTGTTAATTCAAGTATATAAGCACTACCAAATCTATAATTGCGGTCGTCTTTTGTTTTAGGGTATACATAGCCAAAATTTTGTATATTGTTTGTGTAAACAGGTTTTGAAGTTAATTTTAAATACGGTGCAAGATATGTATCTGTGAATGCAGTAGTTATATCCTGTGCCTGAGCCGGATTGTTTTGGTCAATTGTTATTGAACCTGTCATGCCCCAGCTTGATATATCCCCGTGATCTGTCTGTGAATGGACGATTGCCTGTGATAATATACTGTAAGTCTGTGCCAATCGCTTTGCTGTAACTTGTTTTTGATGTTTTACTATAGTAACAGGAATAGTTATTGCCGCAACCACACCAATAATGCCGAGTGTGATTAATACCTCGGCCAAAGTGAACGCATATTTCAAG
This sequence comes from uncultured bacterium, assembly GCA_949296425.1. Taxonomy (GTDB): domain Bacteria; phylum Cyanobacteriota; class Vampirovibrionia; order Gastranaerophilales; family Gastranaerophilaceae; genus Stercorousia. The sequence goes on along the minus strand of CASFPN010000013.1, from coordinate 12,262 downwards.
TTCTGCAGAGTTGTATGCGTAGTACCTTCTGCAAGTGTGAACCCACATTTCCGTTGATTATTCGACAGGCCTGCGTTCGTAGTTCCATCAGGCTTGAATTTTGTTAACTTATTATTGTGATATTTCATGTCACTATTGTGGCATGCATTTTGTATCTTGTCAATTAGATTTCCATAAGAGTAAGCCCAGCCTAACTTTTCGGGGGGGGGGCAATTCTCAGCTTCTTAATCTTTGTCATAATAAACCTCCTATTAATTGTTTGAAAATGTTTATTAATTATTATTACTATTTTCTTTATTTTTGTCAACCATATTTATCCAAGTTGTGCATTAGCACCCGAAACAACTTCTATAATTTCCTGTGTAATTGCGAACTGTCTTGTTTTGTTGTATACAACCGATAATTCTGATATCATTTTTTCAGCATTGCTTGTTGCCGCAGACATTGCAGTCATTCTGCTTGCCAGTTCACTTGCCTGAGCTTCAAGTAAGGATTGGTAAAGTATATTTGTCATATACATGGGAACAACTTTTTGTAAAATACTGTGCATGCTTGGTACAAATTCCATTAAAGGATCAGGCCCTTTTACAGGTTCTATACTGTCAGCAAAATTTTTCAAAGGTAAAATATCCCAGTTTTCAACGAAGTAACTCATCATGTTTTTGAAGCGTGTTGTAATAACTTCTATTTTGTCAATTTTTTTAGATACGAAGTATTCTGCGATATCTTCTATAATAAGAGCAGCTCCTTCCGGTGTAGGCGAATTTGCAGGCTCAAAGTATGTTTTTGCGATTTCGCAGTTTAGTTCTTTACATTTTCTTTTTAATGCCGATAAACCTTTTTGACCGACTATAAATAAAGTAGTATTTATACCCTGTGAATTATAATCTTTTATAGTTTGAATTGTTTTTCGTATAATATTGGCATTGTAAGCTCCTGCAAGTCCTTTATTTGATGTGATTACAAGCAGACCTACGTTTTTGGTATCCCTAACCTGCAGAAGTTCAGGATAGTTATCAATAGCTGATTTAATTTTTAATCCTTGAACACTGCAATTACCTGCAGAATCAAGCAGTTTTTTAAACATTGACACAAGTTCCGCAGTAAAAGGCCTGGATAATTTTACGGTATTTTCAGCCTTTTTGACTTTTGCTGCGGCAACCATTTTCATTGCCTTTGTAATTTTTTGTGTGCTTTGTACACTCTGTATTCTGTTTTTTATGTCTTTTAAGTTTGCCATTTTTTATACCATAGCTTACGACTGCTTACAAGGTTTCATTTATAATGTTGTTTACGAGCATCCTTAACACCAAATTTAGGTTTTCGGAAATAAGTACTTGTTTTGAATCGTAATTGCCTTTCTTACTTCGAATTAGAATGTTTTCTTAAAGTTTTTCAATGCTTCTTTAAGCTGTTCTTTATCAGTATCTTCAAGTTTTGCTCCGTCGTTTAATCTGGTTACAAGATCCGAAAGATTTGTATTCAGATAAGCAAACCATTCTTTTTTGAACTTGTTGATATCTGTATTTTGAATATCATCAAGAATTCCTTCGTTTGCGGCAAAAAGTATTGTAACCTGTTCGGCAACACTCAAAGGATTGTATTGAGGCTGTTTCAATACTTCGGTCAGTTTTTCTCCTCTTAGTAGCTGATTTTTTGTTGCCTGGTCCAAATCTGATGCAAATTGCGCAAATGCTTCTAATTCTCTAAACTGTGCCAAGTCAAGTCTTAATTTCCCTGCAACCTGCTTGATAGCTTTTGTTTGCGCTGCACCGCCTACACGAGATACTGAAATACCTGCGTTGATAGCTGGTCTAACACCGGAGTTGAACAGGTTGGATTCCAAAAATATCTGTCCGTCAGTAATTGAAATTACGTTTGTCGGAATATATGCTGAAACGTCACCTGCCTGAGTTTCAATTATAGGCAGCGCTGTAATACTTCCGCCGCCGAGTTCGTCATTCAATTTTACCGCACGTTCAAGAAGTCTTGAGTGAAGATAGAATACATCTCCGGGATAAGCTTCACGTCCCGGCGGTCTTTTTAAAAGCAAACTCATTGCACGGTATGCCTGAGCATGTTTTGATAAATCATCATAGATAATCAAAACATCTTTACCTTGTTCCATAAACTCTTCACCGATTGCAACACCTGCAAATGGTGCAATATATTGCAGCGGTGCCGGTTCGTCAGCTGTTGCAGAAACAATTATAGAATATTCCATCGCACCGTGTTCTTCAAGTGTTTTGGCGATTTGTGCAACGGTTGAAGTCTTTTGACCGATTGCAACGTAAATACAAATAACGTTTTGACCTTTCTGGTTGATAATTGTATCAATAGCGATAGCTGTTTTACCTGTTTGTCTGTCACCGATTATTAATTCACGTTGGCCTCTGCCGATAGGAGTGAGTGCATCAATAGCTGTCAGACCGGTTTGTAAAGGCTGATGTACCGATTTTCTTGCAACAATACCAGGTGCAACTCTTTCAATAGGTCGAGCATTTTCTGATTCAATTTCGCCTTTGCCGTCGATTGGTTTGCCCGTCGGGTCGATAATTCTTCCGATAAGTCCGTCACCTACGGGAACTGAAGCAATTCTTCCGGTTGTTTTTACGGTCATGCCTTCTTTAATTTGTGTGTATTCCCCGAGGATTACGACACCTACATTGTCTTCGTCAAGATTCATTGTTATACCTAGAGTGTCTTTGCCGTCTTCAAATGTTACAAGCTCATTCGACATAACATTTCTAAGTCCGTAAATTCTTGCAATACCGTCACCTACTTCTATTACTGAACCGGTATTTGAAACTTCCGTTTGAATGTCATAGTTTTCAATTTTACTTTTGATTATAGAACTGATTTCATCAGGTTTAATAAGTGCCATAATTTCCCCTTTATATTATATTTTTACTCAAATTTTCCAATTTATTTTTCAGGCTGTTATCAATAACATCATCATCAATTTTTATAACGAGTCCGCCTATGATATCTCTGTCAAGTGAACGTGTGATGATTACGTTTTTTTTCAGTTTATTTTGAAGTTTTTCCGTAAGCTTTTGCATTTGTTCATTTGAAAGTTCAACGGCAGATATAACTTCCACCCTTTTTATGTTATTAATTTTATCAAGTTCATCAGAATAAGCCTGAATTATATTATTTAATTCATTAAATCTTTTTTTATTAATCAAAACTTTTAAAAAGTTTATAATTTTATCATTTATTTGTCCGGAAAAAACGCTGTCAAGAATTTCATTTTTTGTCTTATCATCAATCCCAGGATTTTCCATAACAGCAACGAGATCTTTTGATTGTGAAGTAATATCTTTTATTATATTTAAATCATTCAATATTTCGTCAAATTTCATTAAGCCGTCTTTACCTGCCTGAATCAGCGAATCGGCATAGATTTTTTCTGATGTTGAAATTTGTAATTTGTTGTTCATTGAATTATACCTTATCTAAATTTTCAATACTTTCATCAATAAATTTGCTGTGCAGTTCAGGATTAGTTTCAAGCATATTCTTTATTTGCTCCTGTGCAAGTGCAACTGATGATTTTAAAGTTTTCTCGGACATTTGGGCAGAAAGAGTTTTTTCTTCTGCCGTAACAACTCTGTCAATATTTTTTTCAATTAGTCTTACCTGAGCATCAGTATTTTCAAAAATTTGTTTTGAAATTCCATCAGCTCTAAGCGAAGCTTCTTTTAATCTGTTTTTAATGTCATCATCAAGATGTTCAATAGCTTTTTGTGCCCCTGAAAGCTTATTTTTTGCATCTTCCTGTTCTTTTTTTGCGCTGTCAATTGTTCTAACAATCTCAAGTCTTATTTTTTCAATGCTGTCTGCAAGATTAATTTTCTTAAACAGTATTGCAAAGATAAGTATAAGAACAACAAAATTAAATGTATTTGATTCAACTATAAGGTTCCAAAAATTAAGCAATTCATTCATACTAATTGAGTATCCTGTCTATAAGTTCATTGTCGGCATTTTCTATTTTTACATTTATGCCGAGTACTTTTGAAGATATTACTTCTGCCAGATCTTTAACTTTAGTTTTAAGTTCTTGAGTGTATTGTTTTGCTTCTTCCTGAAGATTTGATTTGGCAGAAGCTATTTCTTCCGTTGATTTTTGTTTTGCTTGCGCTGTTTTTTCTCTTGAATTTTCGTTTGCTTCGTTTACTTTATCTGCAACAAGTTTTTTAGCGTCTGCAACGGATTTATTTAATTTATTATCCCTGTCTTGCAGGATTGCATCAGCTTTTTGAACAGAATTTCGGGCATCATTTCTTGTTTCATCAATAAATTTCTGTCTTTCGCTAATCACCCTTCCGAGCGGTTTATAAAATATCATATTCATAATGATTGTGAATATAATAAAGCTGATTACTGATACTAAAAATGTTGCATTAAATTCCATTGAATTATTCTCCGATTATTTGCCTAACAGCAAGAATGCGATAACGAATGCATACAATGCACAAGCTTCTGATAAAGCTGCGCCTAACAAGAAGAAACCGAATGCTTTACCGGCAACTTCAGGTTGTCTTGAAACTGCATCCATCAAACCTTTTGTTGCAAAACCAATACCAAGTCCTGCGCCTACTGCACCAAAACCGATTGCAATACCTGCACCTAAGTGTGCCATTTGTGAAATTGTAGCTGTGTCTACCATTTTTTTTCTCCTTTATTTAATACTTTTTCTAAAGTAACTAATGTTCTTCTCCTGTTGCTGAGCCTATATAAGCTATTGTCAGCATCATAAATACGGTTGCCTGAATAAATGCAACCAGAATTTCAAACAGCATAATCGGAAGCGGAAGGAAATATGCCAATCCGCCGAGTGCTATTGAAACAAGAATTTCTCCTGCAAATATGTTGGCAAAAAGTCGGATTGCAAGACTTAAAGGCCTTGTAAACATTTCCAATAATTCTACAAGTGCCATAACAATACCTGTAAAGCTGAGTTCATGCAAAAAGAATTTATGCCCTTTTGCACGTATACCCATAAATACATAATATATTAAAACAATTATTGCCATCGCGGCTGTCAGGTTAATATCATTTGTCGGGGAGGCTAATTCTCCTCCGTTTTTAAGGTGAAGAATTCTTAAAGGAAGCTGCCCCATAAGGTTTGCTGTAACGATAAATAAAAACAGTGAAGCAACTAAAGGAACATGCTGTCTGTTTTCATTTTCAATCATTGTATCAAGTGTACCGTAGAAAAATTTCATGATGCTTTCAGATACTGCCTGAAGTTTTCCGGGAACCAGAGAGAGATGTCGTGTAGCCATAATCGCAAATATTATCACAACAGCCATTGCAAACCACATTGTAAAAATAGTATCAAGGTTTAATGATATAGCATGCCCTGAAATATTTAATGTGTAAACCCAATGTTCCATATATTTCTCTCCCTTATGTTTTTTATTGTAACTCGTAAAAAAAAAATCGCAAATTTTTTTTGTTTGTCCTAAAATTATTGCGTATTTATTGCTTTTTTATGTTTTTTTATGAATATTATTAATCTTGTTTCAGTTGACTCAACAAATACATATGCAAAATTAAATATAGAAAAATTTTCTGACGGTACTGTTATAATAGCTGAATCTCAAACAAATGGCAGAGGGCGTTTTAACAGAAGCTGGATTGATATGGGAGCGGGTAATCTTTTTATGTCAATTATTTTGAAACATTCTGGCAGTTTCATGCCTGTTTATTCAAATCTTACACAGTATATGTCCGTTGTTCTGTGCCGTGTATTCGAAGAATATGGGCTTTTCCCTGAAATAAAATGGCCTAATGATGTCTTGATAAAAGGTAAAAAAATTGCCGGAATTTTGTGCGAAACAGTTTATTCAGGCAAAAATTTTAAAGGTTTAGTACTTGGCGCAGGTGTGAATTTAAATGCCCCTTTGGATAAGCTTATCCTTGTCAAAGATAAGGAAGTTACTGCTTTAAATATTGAACTTGCAAGAGAATATGAAGACAAAAATTTGTTTATTGAAAAACTTTTAGATGAATTCTTTAAAAATTGTGATAATTTTTTAAGCAACGGTTTTGTTAGTATTAAAGATGAATATATAGACAGATGTAATTTTTTAGGTAAGAAGATTAAAGTACAGTTATATAGTATGACGGTAGAAGGTGAAGCGTTACATATAAATGATAACGGTGAACTTATATTAAAAGATCATGATAAAGAAGTTGCGCTAAGTGCAGGCGATATACTATAATAAAATAAAAACGGAATGAAATAATGAAAAACATAGCAGTTTTAGGTTCGGCATGCGGACAAAATTTAAAAGCAATAGTTAAATATTTTGAAAATAAAGATTTATCTGTAACTGCAGTTTCAGATATAGAAAATTCAAATTTTCTTCAAACTGCTGAAAAGTTAAATATAGAACACAAATTTTTGCCTTACGAACAAAATTTTGAATATTTTTCATCGCATGATTTTGATATTATTGCTCTTTCGGATTACAAACGCCGTTTAGAAAGTGATGTTTTAAAACTCGGTAAATTTATAAATCTTCATCCGTCGCTTCTGCCGGCATTTAAGGGGCCTGACGCCATAAGCAGGGCTTTTTTCTCAGGCGTGAAGGTCTCTGGAGTTACTGTACACTTTATTAATGACGATATAAATAAAGATACGGTTATAGCTCAATATCCTGTTTTAATCAGCAATTTAACTCATTATGATGAATTTGAAAATGAAATTCATGCTCTTGAGGATCTGTTGTACCCGATAGTTATTGAAAAATTATTGAACAATCAGGTTTTTGATTTTTCGGATTTAATTCAAAATTGCGGTAGTTGCAGCGGCTGCAGGCATGATTAATAATTAATTCTAAATAATTATAGACCAAATTTCTATATTGTTATATAATCTTCTGTGAAAGAAGGGGTTATTGTCATGTCAGTTGATGATGCACTTGTGATGATTTTAGCAGGTGGAGAAGGTAAAAGACTTTATCCTTTAACAAAGGACAGAGCCAAACCTGCAGTGCCGTTCGGCGGCAGATACAGAATTATTGATTTTGTTCTGAATAATTTCATAAATTCAGGATTTTTTAAAATTAAAGTTTTAACCCAGTATAAATCAGATTCTTTGAATAAACACATTACGCGCGGCTGGGCTTTGTCTCCGTTTTTAAACCAGTATGTAGATCTCGCGCCGGCACAAATGCGGACAGGTTCGGACTGGTATAGGGGCACTGCTGATGCAATTTATCAAAATGTTTTTCACATAACTGATGAAGATCCTGATTATGTTTGTATATTCGGCGGTGACCATATTTATAAAATGGATGTATCTCAGATGCTTGATTACCATAAAGAAAAAAATGCTGATTTATCTATTTCTGCAATTCCTATTCCCATATCTGAGGCTCATGAATTCGGAATTATTGAAGTGGATGATGACTGGAGATTAATAAATTTTGTTGAAAAGCCTAAAGATATGCCAAAATCAATTCCCGGAAATCCTGATATGTGTCTTGCTTCTATGGGAAATTATATATTTAATAAAAATGTTCTGCTTGATGCATTAAATCGTGATGAAGAAATTCAAGATTCCAGTCATGATTTTGGGAAAAATGTTATCCCTATGCTTTTGAAAGAGGGTAAAAAGATATATATTTATAATTTTAATGATAATACTTTCCCCGGAATGTCTGACAGGGAACGCGGCTACTGGAGGGATGTCGGAAGTATTGATGCTTACTGGCAGGCGAACATGGATTTGTTAGCTTATGATCCTGAATTAAATTTATATTCTCAGGATTGGCCTTTACGAACCTTTAATTATAATTACCCTCCGGCAAAATTTATTTGGGCTGAAGGAGAACGTGTCGGCATGGCGACAAATTCCATGGTATCAGAAGGCTGTATTGTATCCGGTGCTGGACTTTCACGATGTGTCCTTTCTCCGAAAGTTAAAGTAAACAGTTATTCGCAGATTTCAGAAAGCATTTTGATGGAAAATGTGGAAATTGGCAGGTATTCTAAAATTAAAAGAGCAATTATTGATAAAAATGTTGTTGTCCCACCAAATTCTCGTATCGGTTTTAACAGAGAAGAAGATGAAAAAAGAGGTTTTCATGTTTCAGACGGAGGGGTAACAGTTGTTCCTAAAGGTGCAAAATTATAATCTGGCATTTTAAATATATTTGATTTATTATACTGTAGCAATTGTAAATCTTTATTAATATATAAGGGTTGAAAAGCAATTTAATTTATTCACCTGTTTTATAAACTTGGGTAGAAATATGGTGTTATACGGTATAAAATCTTCTATTACAAATGCCCCATTGTATCAGCGTGCCAGGGCTTCCATGCGTTCAATCGCCCAAAAGGGATTGGACATGTTGCCAAACGCGCAGTTTTCAAATGAAAAGTTATTATACAGATTAAAAGATATAGGTAAAAATTTTTCGTCTGATAAACAGCGTGTTGCTTTGGGGGTTACTGCTCTTGCTACACAGCCGTTTATTGACGCACATAATAAAAATGTGGACGAAAAAACCAGGAAGGTATCTGTTGCGCGTACTATTGCAAAAATTATCGCGGGTACTTTAACGGGATTTTTTATTAGATATGCATGTATAAAAGGAATTAAGGCGTTTTCTCAAATTCCCGGAAAGGGGATACCTAAATATAAAACAATATTTACACCAAAAGGTGTTACAGACAATACTACAGATGCTTTTGAGCAGTACCGTAATGCAATGGGAACGGTTATTGCTCTTGTAGTAATGTTATTTACAAACTTTTTAATAGATGTTCCTTTAACTAAATTTTTAACCAATGTTTTTATAAAGCATAAGGAAACGGAGGATAAGAAATGAAGCCTTTAACTAACTTATTCTCTAAAGCTAAAACATATCTGTATAAAAATTACGGTGAAAACCCCGGTACTATGCTTGTACATACTGGTGTTATAGGTTGGATTTTGTCTGCGGCTGCCCAGATTACTGCTGTTCTTATTAACGATAATATTTCTAAGAAAGAAAAATGGTTTTTAATTCCTCAAGAAGGTGCTGATGCATTTATAAATATAGTTTCTTTTTATGTTTTAACAAGTTCATTTAAAAATCTTGCTTCAAAACTTGTTTCAACCGGTAAATTGTCTACATCAAAAATAAGAAACTATATAAAGTCAAGGGTTGCTAATCCATCGGATTATATCGGAAAATTAAGTTCTAATATTGAAAAGGATTTCCCGGAAATAAAAGGTGATTATAAAGCTTTTAAAAACGGGGTTGACGTTGTTGCAAGTACTGTCGGTTCAATTATTTCCTGTAATATTGTAACTCCTGTTTTGAGGAACGAGTATGCCGCAAAAAAACAAAAACAGGCTCTGGCAAAAATGAATGATAATGAACAACATAATGATATAAAACCTTTGGAAAAGATTTCAATGGATTCATATCTGAAACTTGCATCTTTCAATCATCCCTCCTCAGGCTTAAAAATATAATACGCTTATAATCCCCGCTACAATGCAGGTAATCATTGCAAAAAAACTTATAATGAGTTTAAAAAACGGATCAACTGTTTTATCGGGAATTTCTTCATGTTGAAGCTGACATATTATGTTTTTTGAATAGTCATTTTTACAGTCATTTTTTGTTTTTTCAAATGATGAATGAAGCAGTTTTTTAAATGTGTAAATACTTTCTAAATCATGCCTTGCTAGAGGGTTTGATATTGCGATTTTTTTTATTTTAATATTTTCAAAATCATTGAGTTCATTATCAATATAAGCGGAGAGGTTATTTTTAAAATCTTCATACTGCTTTGTTGCGTACGGGTTTTCTATTTCACGGTTCTGTATCTCCATAAATTTGTTGAGCATTTTTTTCATTTTGAGATACTTTTCCATACAATCAGGGCAATTTTCAAGATGAATTCGTACGTACATAGCAAGTTTGTCGCTGAGCTTATCTTCCGTGTAAAAGCTCAAGAGTGCACATACCTGATCACATGTTAGTCGATTTTGCATAAACTTTTCTCCTTTATATATAAGCCTTAAGATCTTCCTGTAATTTTCCTCTGGCGCGTGCGATACGGGATTTTACGGTTCCTATGCTAGAATGTGTAGCTTCTGCTATTTCTTCATAGCTTAAACCTTGAAATTCCCTTAGAATAATTGCAATCCGGAATTGTTCCGGTAGAGCAAGTATTGCGTTTTTTATAATTCTTTCAAGTTCAGATGAAATACATTTTTCATGCGGTTTACATTTTTTATCGAGAAGTTGGAGTTTTATAGGCGGAGTGTCTTCTGTTTCTTCATCCAGTGATACAGTGTCTGCCTTTTTTTGCGATTTCCTTAATTCATCATAAAAGAGATTTGTCACAATTTGGTTCAGCCAACTTTTAAAAAGTTTTGGATTTTTGAGATTTTGGATATTTTTTGCGACTCGCAAAAGGGCTTCTTGAGTTAGATCTGCAACGTTTTCCTGTTTTTTGCAAAGATATGAAAATGCAGCAAAGACATTTTTCTGCTGGCGTTTTATTAGTTCTTCCAACGCCTTAAAATCGTTTTGCTGAGAGAGAACAACAAGTTCTTCCAGAGGCATTTTCTTATACTGCAATTTATTGCCTGACATAAACTTCTCCTTACATCTATAGTAAGAAATTTTTATCAGGAATTACTCATTCTTTGATATATAGCCAACGGGATATATTTTTTTTACTACGATTTAAAAAATAAATTATACAGCGGAGATATAGCCGTTTAATGCTGTGTATGCGGCAACATAAGGTGATGCTAAGTAAATAAAGCCTTTAGTATTACCCATTCTGCCCTGAAAATTTCTGTTTTGCGTTGCAAGGCATACTTCTCCATCAGCAAGAGTTCCTGCATGAACACCTACACAAGGCCCGCATCCGGGTGGCAGGATGGAGGCATTTGCTTCTACAAAAGTTGTAATTAAACCTTCTTCAAGTGCCTGAAGGTAAATATCTTTTGATGCCGGACAAATAAGCATTCTTACATCTTTGTTAACCTTTTTGCCTTTTAAAATTTTAGCAACTGTTCTCAAGTCTTCAATTCTTCCGTTAGTGCATGTACCAACAAAAACCTGGTTAACTTTGACATTTTTAAGTTCTTCAACAGGTTTTGTGTTGTCAACCGTATGAGGGCATGAAACCGTATGATTTATGTCTTGAGCATTTATTTTTATAATTCTTTCGTAAAATGCATCCGTATCAGGTTTTATACTTCTAAATTTGTCCTCACGTCCGCGGGATTTCAAAAATTCTTTTGTCTTTTCATCAGCAATAAATAAACCAGCTTTTGCACCTGCTTCTACTGCCATATTAGCAAGTGTGAAACGCTCGGACATACTCATATTTTCGATTGTTTCACCGCAAAATTCTAATGCTTTGTATGTGGCTCCGTCAGCCCCTATCATTCCTATCAGATGAAGCATTAAATCTTTAGAGCAAATTCCTTCTTTGAATTTGCCTGTAACTTCGATTTTATATGTTGACGGGACTTTCAGCCATGTTTTACCTAAAGCCATGGCAACAGCAATATCCGTTGAGCCCATGCCTGTAGCAAATGCTCCTAAAGCTCCTGATGTACATGTGTGAGAATCTGCTCCAACAAGAATTTCTCCGGGATTTACAAACGTTTCAATTAGTCTTTGATGACAAACTCCGGCTCCTACATCTGACAGGACAGCTCCGTATTCTTTTGCAAATTCTCTTAAAACCGTATGAGTGTTAGAAAGTTCTTTTCTAGGGCTTGGAGCTGCATGGTCTATGAACAGGATAGTTCTTTGTGGATTATTGAGCTTATCTTTACCTAATTTTTTAAATTCCTGTACGGTTAGCGGTCCTGTGCCGTCCTGCACCGCACATACATCAACCCCCGCTATTACAAGCTCTCCAGCTTTAACCGGCCGGCCGGCATGTTCTGATATTATTTTTTCCGCTAAAGTCTGTCCCATAACACCCTCCTGTAATTTTATTTTATCACAAAATAAAAAAACGACGCTATGGTCGTTATCAAAAGGAAACAAAAAATAAACTTTAGTAAAACGCTTAATAATTTTCTAGTAAAAAAATAAATTTAGAACTAAATAAACAATCAAAAAAGCACTTAATTATGTTTTTAAAAGAATTTTTATCCGAATGTTTTGAACGTAGATTCAGTGTTCTTTTCAATAACCTTTTGTACCGCTTCCATTTCAGTTTGAATAGCATCCTGTTCTGTATCAAGTTGTTTCAATCTTAATTCAAGGTTTTT
>CASFPN010000012.1 GCA_949296425.1 uncultured bacterium | reverse complement strand
ATTAAAATTGTTAGTCTTTAGCGGTTTCTCAGAGTAGAAAAGCAGACCTGTCTGCCCTCTCCCATAGGAGAGGGCAGAACCGCTAAAGATGCACAAAAACTGTTACGTCATCCCGCAGCGGTTACGTTGCGAGAAGCGTGAGTCGTTGCTTTGCGGGATCTCATCAGTAATGGTTTACGCGAGTACAGATCCCGCAAGGTAACAATTACCGTGAAGTGCACACATTCTCGTTGCGGGATGACGACGCAACGGTGACCGTTATTATCCGACTTTTAAGTCTGTAATGGATTTGATAATGAAGTGTACCCCAAAAAGTGGACAAGAAAGAAGTAATATGTTAAAAAGAAAAAGAAAGGGTACAGAATGAAATTTAGTAAAGAATTAAAAGAGCGTTTGCGAAAAAATGAAAATGTGAAAGCAGTGTATCAATCAATGATTTATTACACAGAAAAATTTAAAGAAAAAGCAATATATGAATACGAAATGGGCAAACACCCTAAAGATATCTTTAGGGACGCCGGGTTCGTTTTAGAAGAAATAAGTTCTAACAAAAATTATGCCAGCAAAACTCTAATTCAATGGATAGCTCAAAAAAATAAGGTAGTTTCTCCTCAAAAAATGCATTTTGACTCCAAAGAACACCAATTCTTACTCGCTAAAATTGCTTATCTGGAGGAAGAAAATAAACTCTTAAAAAAGTTGAAGGGGATAGAGAATTAAAATCTATCCACAAATATTCAATAATAACAGCTTTATCTCAATATTTCCCAATAACTTTATTGTGCAAAATAGCAAATGTAAGTAAAAGCGGTTATTTTAAAAATCTTAAAAAAAAAGAAAAATGTACACAAGAAGACTTAATAATAAAAGAAATATTCTATTCAAATAAAGCAAAAGTAGGTTCACGACAAATAAAACTCATAGCATTAAAACATTATGGGCTAACTATAAATAGAAAAAAGGTACAACGAATAATGAAAAAAGAGAATTTAATATGTCAAATCCGTAAAAAACAAAGAATTAATCAATGTTTACGAGAAGCAGAATATATAAAAGAAAATATATTAAACCGCGACTTTAAATCCCAAGCAGTAAAGACTGTTGCCTGTGGAGATGTTACATATATATATTACCAAAATAATAAATGTTATTTAAATGTGTATATAGATGTCAAAACAGGTGAAGTCCTAGAATATGCATTATCCTCAAACCAAAGTAAAGAATTTATCCTAAACTCAACAGAGCGATTGTTTATGAAGGAACGAGGAATAAAGATGTTACATACGGATAGAGGCAGTCAATATACAAGCAAAGCATTTAATGACTTAATGAATAAATACAAAAAAATACATTCAATGTCTCGTCCGGGAACCCCTTTGGACAATGCGGTGGTAGAAAGTTTTTTCGGGCATATGAAGGATTATGTAGAATTTAACAATTGTAAAACATTTGAAGATGTTGTTGCGGTTGTTGACAAATACATGTATGATTACAATAACAGACCGCAGTGGAATAAAAACAAATTGTCGCCTAAACAGTTCGCTTTGAGTTTACTCGCGGCTTAGCTGTCCACTTTT
>CASFPN010000011.1 GCA_949296425.1 uncultured bacterium | reverse complement strand
ACGTATTGCCAGGAAAAATATCGTAAGCTAATGGTATACCTTCTGAGTTAATGAATAAGCCCATTTCAATTATTGGGTTAGGGCGATGTTCTTTTGAAACCCCATATCTTCTAAACCCATATTGCAAAATATTTCCTTCGTCGTCTAACAGATCTTCATCTTGTGAAGACTCGCAAAAGTAGTTTGTGCAATCATAGTAAAGAATCGATTCATCAATATTTGTTATTTGAGAAGTATGCTTATAAAGATAGGCCTGGTAATCATATTTATAAGGAGCAAAATATTGTAAAAAAGCATAACCAGCATTTTTACCAATTTCTGGAGCATCATAATATTTATACAAATCCTCCATGGTTGCTTTTTTTGACTTTGGATCTAAAATTCTGCAAATTGAGAACATCATATTTAAGTCGTTAGGGTTATATTTTATGCGTCCCTTCTTATCAGCAAAAAACTTATCAATTTCATATTCGTCATAAACTGCCTTTAAATATTTCCAACCAACGTTTCGAAGAAGACTTACAGATAAATTATTTCCATCATCAACATTTTTAACTTTTTCGTTAAAGTCAATGCTTTCCTGATAATGCATTTTTTCTTTTTTTCGTTCTTTATTTCTTTCTTCAACAACTGACTTAGCGTAAGCCTCTGGATCGTCATGTTCTTTTTTCAATTTGGAATATGTGCCTATTGTTTCAACTCGTTTTGTTATAACTTTTGACTTATCTTTTTTGTCTCTATAGCTATCTAAGATGTAGTAATAAATTTCGGTTTTTTTCTTAACAATTGAAAGTCTCATATATGCTTCCCACCTTTAAATTAATTATAACATAATTTACGACAGTTTACAACAAAAATAAAAAATAATTCAAAAACTGTTATGATGTGACCTCCTGTCAAGAGTAAATTGTGATTTTAAATAAATATGTGATGATTTGACGAAATTTCGAAGATTCAAATCAGCTTATTGCCACTCTGTTATTCGTGAATTCACTAGTAGCCTAGCTTATCTACAGGTCAATGGTTCTGCTGATAGTCTCACTCTCTTTTAACGTCTATTTACAAAGTTTTTTCGTGAATGACTGAACCGTTTAAACTCGAAACTTCTTCAAATCATCACCTTTTAAATTGTTCCTCCTTAAGCTTTTCTTCCTTCTAAATGATTTGTCATAATCCCCCGAATAAAACATGCTAATTCTCTGGCTATAGCTGCTATTGCTTTATTCCTATGGACGCCTTTAGCTGCCAGTCTGGAAAATTTTCGCATAAGTCTTTCTGTTGCTCTATCGGCATAAGAAATGGTATTAACATCTTGCCCCATTTGTCTTGATTTTAAACGTTTTGATTTATATCCAATCTTGCCCCTAACAATGGATTGGGATGCTTCTATAAGCAATGTCCTAACAATCGAATTTCCCATTTTTGTGATCCCTAATCTGTTTATCTTTTGACCGCTAGATGATTCTCCTGGTACAAGCCCAAGATAAGATGAAAATTCAGACGCAGTAGCAAAACGCTTAAAATCACTTACTTCACTTATAATTGTTAAAGCAGAAGTTTGCGTAATTCCTTTTAAACAAGCCATTTTTTTAGTATCTTTGGCATATTTTTCTCTATTTGCTATAGTTTCTAATCTACTGTTTAATCTTTCAATTTTTTCTAAAATTTTGCTATAAGAATCTAACAATTCGTCTAGCGTTTCTCTTAAAAAATCTTCTGTTTGCAAGGTTTTTAAATAATTTATGTGACCTTCAGTCCACGGATTACCATCTTTATAATCGAAACCATTTCTAAGACAAAAGGCGAGAATATATTGTTTCTCTTTTCTTAATAGTTTCTTTTCGTGTGAAACCATCCTAACAAATTCTCTTGTT
>CASFPN010000010.1 GCA_949296425.1 uncultured bacterium | reverse complement strand
GCTTGAAATTACCTCCACCGCTTGCGCGGTCCCCCTCCCTTTGCAAGGGAGGTTATGTTTATTATTTTTAGCTTGAAATTACCTCCACCGCTTGCGCGGTCCCCCTCCCTTTGCAAGGGAGGTTATGTTTATTATTTTTAGTTTGGAATTATCTCCACCGCTTGCGCGGTCCCCCTCCCTTTACAAGGGAGGTTATGTTTATTATTTTTAGTTTGGAATTATCTCCACCGCTTGCACAACCTTCCGCCTTTTCAAGGGAAGGTATAATTTATCTTGTATAAACTCTGGGCAGTCTGACTTTTAAGCGGCACGTTAACTCGTAATTTATCGTACCTAAAATCTTTGCCCAGTTGTCAATTGAATGCTTTTCATCAAGCAATGTTATAATATCACCAAGATTTGCATCCACACCGGTTATATCAAACATCATCTGATCCATAGTGATATTGCCGACCTGCGAAACATTTTTGCCGTTCAAACCTCCACAAATCTTATTTGAAAGCCCGCGCGGAACCCCATCAGCATACCCTAGCGGAACTGTTGCAATTTTTCTATTCCCATGAGCAGTGAATGTATGTCCGTAGCTTATACCTTCACCGTCATGAGCTTCATGAATATTAACAATACGTGCTTTCAACGACATAACAGGCTTTAATTCAGGTTTTCTTATCTCACCGTCCTCCGGCAAATCAGGATAAAGCCCGTAAATTCCGATACCGGCTCTGTACATGTTTGAATTCGGCACATCATAACACATAGCACCTGCCGTATTCAATATATGCAAGAGCAAACCCGTTGTATCAATTTTAGATATCACACTGTTCCACCTGTCAATTTGAATTTGAGTTTTTGTCCTGTTTTCGGCATTGGCAAGATGGGTAAACACTCCGCCAAAGTCAAGATAATCAGCTTTTCTCACTTCATTTATAAAATCTGCTGCAACATCTGCTGCAACACCGATTCGGTTCATGCCTGTATCAAGTTTTACATGAACTTTAGGTCTTTTTCCTGTTCTTTCAAAAGCCTGCTTGCACGCAGCTAAGTGCTCTTTTGAAAAAATTGCTATAATTAAATCAGCATTTACAGCACTTTCAACAGCCCATACAGGAACTGCACCAAGAACGAGAATGTCACAATTTATTTTTGCCTGTCTTAAATCAACACCTTCATCAATTGATGCAACACCCAACATATCAGCCCCCGAAGCCAGAAGAGTAGGCGCAATCATTACAGACCCGTGCCCGTATGCATCAGCCTTTACAACTGCTAAAAGCTTTTTGTCTTTCGGTGTGTTTTTTCTGATTGCTTGCATATTATATGCAATATTTTCAAGGTTAATCTCAACCCAGCTGTCCCTGTGAATATTTATATTGGTTTGTCTTACATTTTTCATTGTACATTTAGTATATAACTAAATTTAACAGGGGGCAATTTTTTTATAACCTGTAAAACTACATTACAAAATAATTTGTATAAATCCAAGGCTTATTTCTCAAGTATATTTCAGCTCTGTATTTTCCAGACTTTGAACATTTAAATTCGGATTCTATAGCGCATGTTCTGTAAATCACTGAACCGTTAAAAATAATTTTTATTTCCGCTTTTACGTTAACTTTAATTTTAAATACACCGTCAATACATGAAATATAAGGGCTTTCATCTCTCACATGCCTGTTAATGATAATGTTATTAGCATTTCTTAATGCATCCAGTATTATCTCCTTTTGTTCTTGAAAATTTTCAGGCATTTTATTTTTCAAAGTAATAATATTAGTTAAAGTTTTAAAACTTGATTTATAAGGAAAAACAGTCACAGGCAGAACATATTTTGAAATTTTAAGTGCATGCGCATCGACACCTGAAATTGCAGGAACTGACTTTGACGAATTGTTGTTTAAATCATCCCACCATTTGAGAGTTTGTTCATGCGGTGCTTTTACAAGGTTATGCCTGAAAATATAAGAATATAAAATTGTAAAAATATTAGTTTCGTCATAATTGTCTGCCCAGCTTGAAAACCAGTTCCAGATTTCAATGCCGTCAGGTATTATTGATTTATCCGTCCATCTGATAGGTTTTGCCGTGTTTTTTCTTGAATCGGTTTCATCCGGATGCGCCGCAAAACCAAAACCGCCCTGTTCTCTTACTTCATTTACATACTGCTGCGGAGTTTTATCAGGTGAAATTGTCGTTTTAATACCGAGTGCAAGATAATGATCCGATTTTTCAGGAGAAATCTCCTCTCCCTTTATTACACATACACCGTTATAAAAACCTTCTTCTACAGCCATACAATTATGATCGGTTATAATAATCCAATCAAGCCCTGCAAGTTTTGCAGCTTTTGAAATTTCATTTATATCTCCGGTACCGTCAGAAAATTTTGTATGAATATGTACGGCGCCTTTATAATAAAAAACTTTTTCTTTCATCTATTTTATGGCACTCGTTAGAACTTTTTCTTTTTGCAACGGCGAAACTTCATAGGATTTTTCAATCCGTCCGGATTTTTTAGAAATCAATGCACGTTTCTTTCTAATCAGCATATCAATAAACGCTTCCAAACGTGTTACAAAACCGGCTTCACCCGTATGCTCATCAATGGTCAAATGAATCAGCGGCATATTATACTCACGGCAATGATAAGAAATTTCATCAACCATCAAAGAATCAGGTCCGCATCCGAAAGCAGAAAGCGCAATTATTCCGTCTACTTTTCCTTTAAGAAGATAGTGTGCAGCAGTTCCGGTCAACTCCAACTCATTTGCCCAGTATTGAATTTCATCTAAGTCCTCAATAGCCTGCAGGGAAGCTTCGCGGGAAACATTCAATGATGTATAAACTTTTACGTCCATTTTTTCAAGTTTTTTGATTAAATTCAAAGAAATTCGCTCATCAAAAAGGTTATATCCATGTCCCATAATAACCACGGAAAGAGGTTTTACAATATCAACCGGCTTTAAAATCAAACGACCGTTTAATGCATTATTTAAAGCTTCTTCATAATGCATACCGGATTGTGTCATTTTAAAGAAATTGTTATAAATTTCAAAACCTTTCTCCATAGCCTGTTTAATTTCTTTTTTATCTGTTATACCGAAAATCTCGGCACTATGAGTGCAAAAATCATACAAACCGATATTTTCGGTTTTATCAAGGGTTGGCTCAACCATTGTAAAATCACGGTCAACAACATTTCTGATAATCTCAGGCAGCCCTCTTATTTTACTGCAATTATTTATCTTGTAATCAGTAGATTGTATAGACGGTACAAAAATATATTCACACCCCTTGTCAAGAAGATTAACAACATGTCCAACGTAAACTTTTATAGGCAGACAGGTATCAGATACAACATACTTTGAACCTTCATTTATTATTGCTGTTGTGGTTTTATCAGACAATACAACTTCTACCCCGAGAGAATTAAAAAATCCGAAATAAAAAGGGTAATTATTGTAATATGAAATTGCTCTCGGTATCCCGATTTTATGCTTAAAAGAGTTGTTCATCAATTTTTATATACAGCCTTTATTTTTAAGTTTTACTTATACTTTGGAGCATACTACAAGCATAGGAAAGAAGCAAATAAAAATTCAGTAATAAATCGTATTTTAACTTTTCGGGTAATATATAAACTATTTAAACCAATCAATAAGAGGCTTTTTTTCACCGAAATCAATTTTAAAATTATTTTCAATAGTTTTACTCGTTAAAAAATCATAACTTACATTAAAAGCAAGCGGTTGAGGCGCATCACCGAGCTTTTTATATTTTTCCGATGATATAATCTTTGTGTCAACATCGAGGACATTTGCGTAATTTAACCCTTCAAAAGCACAGAATGGAATCTTTGAATTTCCATGATCATTTATTGCAATCAAACCGAAACTTCTGCATATAATTCCGCGAAATTCGTACACGCAACATTCATTATCAATCAAAAACGGACATTCATATATAAATGTTTCTTTATTTTGTTTTTGTTTTTCAATTTTCAAATTCTTTATCTTAGCTAAAATTTTCTCCTGAAGTCCGGAAGGCAGCCGTGAAAAACCTATCATTAAAAAATCAAATTCAGCCTGCGAAAACGGATATTCTCCGTTTTGACAACATTTTGCACACCCTTTTTTACAACAAATATAAGGATACTGCCTTTCAAAAAAACCATTAAGTTTTTTAGTTAAATAACTTATATAAATAATATAGTTTTGAAAATCCATTTAATACTTGCCGTCCTCAATTTTTTCAATCAGATCTTCATAATTTTTGTTAGATGAATTTTTTGCATAACGTTTCAAACGGCGAATTGCAATAGTTCTTAAAATGTCTTTCTTTTCCGGGTTTCCGTTTCTCACAAAGAAAAGCATTGCCTGCTTTCTGTGTTCAAACAAATCATCGTCACTTTGCCGGGCAAGCACATCCCCGAAAGTTTCGGGGCGAGTTTTTCTGTCCCATTCATATAATGGACTTTTCAAAAAACAAATATTTTCAGCATAAGAAATAATACATGGAGTCCAAGATACATCTTCGTATTTTAATTTCCCGAGCGGATGCTCTTTTACAATGGATGCTTTATATAATTTGTTCCATATAGCACAGTTGTAATAGCCTGGAGTGTACATAATATCAAGATACCTGTCCGTATCAACAGGTACATCTTCGGCAAACGGTAAATCGCAGTGTACAGAATATCCTTTATCAGTTATTCTGTAAAGGGGAGCAATTGCAATATCGCAATGATTTTTTTCTGCAGAATAATAAAGTTTGCTTATCATATTAGGACGAATTAAATCATCATTATCCATAAATGCGATATACTTACCTTTTGCAGCTTGAATTCCTGCGTTTCTGGCATCAGCTACACCGCCGTTTTCTTTTTCGACAGAAACAACATTTGTATAATTTTTATCATACCAGTCAATAATCTTTTGAGTTCCGTCAGTACTGCCGTCATTCACTATTATAATTTCCAAATCTGAAAAGTCGGAAGCAAGCGCGCTGTCTATACTTCTGACAATATAATCCTGTGCATTATATGCAGGGATTATAAGAGATACTTCAGGTTTTTTAAATCGTCTTATTCCGAGAGAAACAGTATCAGAAACAGCAGTTATCACTCTTCCGTTAATTGTATTGACAAAGGCTTTTACAATAAAATGCGTACTGCCTTTATAGTCAAACAGGGACAAGTAATGACACAGCGGATCTGTAGTTTCAAATATCGGAGTTTGAGAATTTTCGGTATAAACCAAAAAACCGTCTGCAAAACCTTCAAAATTCCAGGAAAGAAAAAGGTTGTAATTGAATGATTTGTATACACTAAGAGATATAAAACGGTTTGAATCAACATTAACAACAGGTGAAGATGCTATAAACTCACGTTTTCCATCCCGCATAACAAACGGTTTTATTTTAAATTCCTTCTCATCACCAACTTTATATTTTATATAATCCGCATCTGAATTTTTGCAGCCGCTAAAGCCCTGTCCGGATACATTTTTATACAGCCTGTAACCTTCTGCCTGTTCATATTTACTGTAAATAAATTTAACTTCCGCATCCTTTTCATGAACGACTTCAACATCAACTTCATCAAACAAAAACTTATGCCTGTCCGATTCTGCCACAAGCCTTCCGTTTTTATACGCCTGAATAAAACATTCATGCTCACCGTAAGGTAGGAGCGACAATCTGATTGAATTTTGTCCGTTAATTACGGTACATTCATAGAACAAATCGCCTTTTTTCATAAATAGCTTATAACTGTCAGCTTTTATATCACTCCAGGATAAATAAATTTTTGATTCTTTAATCTCTACCGTAAAATCCATAATTCTTTTCCTGTGAATAGTATAGCAAAAATCAGCAAGCTTGAAAAGTTGTTTATTGAAAATTTTGTTATATAATAATATTAAAAAATTTACGGAGGTGTATGTTGAAAAAATTAGTTTTTGTATTAATTCTGGCAGGGTTTATAATGCCGGTTTCAGCCGAAGAAATAAACATGACACCTCATGAAACTTTTTCAGGTGTATATAACAAATCTGCCCATCCTGCATATCCGCATCTTAACAAACCTCTTTCCGCCACTGACATTATAGAAGAAGAAGGTGTCGATGAAATAATGAAACCTAAGTCCGTAAAACAAATGGGAAATATTACCCCTTCCGCAAATAAACAAACTCCGATGACTTACAGCCAGTTTCCGCAGTACATGGACAGCTCTAACAGTATGATGATGATGCAGGGTATACAGGGCGGAATGCAGAATATGTTTATGGGGTACTAAAAAACTATTTATTTTTTATGAAGGCAATATGATAGCCTAAAATTTTTGCAATAGCCTGACATTCTTTTAAGGATAATGAATCTCTATCTAACTTACCATATAAGCTCTGCCTTGTATAAGGCTTGCCCAATTCTTTACTCATTAACTCAGCCAGTTTAATAACAGATAAATTATGAAGAGTTAGCAATGAGCGAATATAACTTTTATTATCATTATTCATAATAAAATTATATTTTTATTGACAAAATAGTTCCAATGAACTAAAATTTGTCTCGTATATAATACAAATTTAGTATCAACGGGAATATTGTTAAGAAATGCGAATAAGTAAATTTTATAATCCTAAAGACAGAATGAATTTTATTGCGTCTGTAATTAAAGAAAAAAGAAAAAAATTAGGCTATTCAATTAAAGAAACTGCATTAATAGCAAATTTACCGGTTACTGTTATTGAAAAAGCTGAACAAGGAACCAGAACTGTTTCTTTTGGAGAATATATAATAATTTTTATAGTTTTAGATATTATAAAACCTGATTTTTTTCATAACTTTATAAGAGCGCTGTGCCTGTTCGTTGTTCCGTTTTCTTTCCTGTATGAAAAGAAAAGTTCATTGTTACACACCGTACAGAAAGGACATACATCTATATTCTCAACCTTTAAACCGGCTTCAATAAGCTGTCTTTTATTTATCCCCTTCAAATCCACAAATATAGAACCCTGACGGATTTCAGATAATTTTTCAGAGTTTCTTACAGATACCATAAGCTGTCTGTAAACATCTTCTCCTACATTGTAGCAGCAATAGGAAATTGCAGGCCCGATTGCAGCTTTCATATTTTCGGGGACAGAACCGAATGACGACATTTTTTGCACTGTTTTATAAGCAATCTGAGCAGCCGTTCCGCGCCAGCCTGCATGAGAAACTGCAGCAGCTTTATTTACAGGATCATAGATAATGACAGGCGTACAATCCGCAAAATTCAAAAATACAGCCTGTTCAAAATTTGTTAAAATTAATCCGTCAGTATCAGGATAACAGGAAACTCCGGCTTTTGCGATATCAATATTTGATGAGTGCGTTTGGGACGGATGTATTAAATCTGAAGCATTAATATTTAAATGTCTGCAAATATCTTTTTTATTTTCTGCAGCAACTCCTTCAAATTCCGGATCTTTCGTAAAAATAAAAGACTCTCTTGTTGTAAAAAAATGGTTTAAACCTGATAAAACACTACTTTTTAAAATTTTTTTACCGTTAATTTCATCAAAATAAAACATATAAAAAGTATAACATAAAAGGCTAATTGCACAAATTTTTCAAATATGATAAAATTCCAACCGAAATAAAGGAGAGTTTATATGAAAGAATTATTAAAAAAATGCCTTGTAGAATTTATAGGAACATTTTTTCTTGTGTTAACCATTGGATGTTCTTTGTTCCCTAACGGCGAGAAAAGTTTTCCGGCTATAGCAATCGGCTTTATTTTAATGGTAATGATTTATTCAGGCGGTCATATATCCGGAGGTCATTATAACCCTGCAGTATCACTTGCAGCGGCCATAAGAGGTGCATTAAACTGGAAAGATTTTGTACCTTATATTATCTCACAGTTTATCGGCGGTGCAATTGCTGCCTTAGCTGCCGGATATCTTGTTGCAATACCGCCGTATGCAAATGAGACCACATACTCTATGATGCCTATGATTATTTGCGAATTTTTATTTACATTTGCATTATGCTATGTTGTATTGAATACTGCAACATCTGAGGATACAAAGGGTAATTCATATTACGGACTTGCAATCGGTTCAACCGTCCTTGTCGGCCTGATTGCGACAGCAGGAACCTGTTACGGTGCATTTAACCCAGCAGTTGCACTCGGAATTTCTTTTATGGGAATTACACAGACTAAACTTATACTTGCAACAGTTTTAACAAACTTTGTTGCGGGTGCAGCAGCTGCCGGAGTATATAAAATAACCTCCAATGAGCAAACACTTTAAATCCTTCTGAAAACTAAAAATAAGGTATAATAAAAAATGGGATTTATATCGCCAAAAATCTGAATTTATGGTAAAATGTACCTATGAAAAAGATTTTCACGGTTATTTTTATCTTAATGCTTCTGCAAAGTATCTGTTTTGCCCAAACGGGCGTGAGCTTTGTATATATAAACGGCTCTAATAACAACGATGAAAAAATGACAAACTGGTATATTGAAGGCGTTCAAAAACTTCATCCTGTTTTAAAGAAAAAGTTTGAAAACAACAAAGAGATTAAAGAAGTTTTTCTGAACAAACCACAGTATAAAATCAACGAAGAACCGGTTATATTTTTCTGGGGAGATAAGAGCAAGAATGATCTGGAATTTGTACAACAGCAGCTTGATCTGTCAAAAGCATTCAGTCCGACTCTGGCTTATAAAGTCCGTTCAATGCTTGCTGCATACCTTCATGATGCAATATGGGTGCAGAAACAGCACAATATGCTTCCTATTCTTGATGATTTGAATGAAACAATTAAAGCCGAAAATGAAAAAGGGAATAAAGTAGTTCTTTACGGCTATTCTGCAGGAAGTTTTGTAACTTATGAATACATGTTTAACAAACTTCCGTATATAAATCTTGAAAATCTTTTTACAACACTTGATTTCAGCGAAAACATTAAAACCCTTATCAAAGAATTACCGATTGACAATACCTGTATTTCCGCATTGTCTAAAGCCAAAATCGGTGTAATTTCCGAAAACGGCAATCTGCTTTTCAGGCCTGCCGGTACCATAAATGAAAAAAATTATCTTGCACTGAAAGAAGCCACACAAAAATACTGTGCTCCGGTTGATACCGTAAAAGGTGCAGTAAACTTTGCAAGTCCGCTTGTACTCTTTTACTCGGATCTCGCAAACCCTGATTATGAACTTAATTATTACAATAAACTTATGCTAAAATATATAATCGAAGAAGGTTTATTTTTCCTGACCGTAAACTACAGGGAAGACCCGCTTGGATTTCCGTCAAGCAGAAATCTTACAATTGATGAGATGGAACAACTTGCCAACATAGAAATTAAAAATCCCAAAGGATTTATTTATGATAATTCAAGCGTTTGGTCAAAACGTTCGGTTTTATTCGCTCATACATCGTACTGGAGTGCGAGAGGAACTTTTGCAAAAGCCGTTGTAAAAGCATTTACAAACGGTTATAAATTACAGTATGATAAAGAATTTCAACAAAAAGTTCTTGAAAATAACAAAAAGAAAATTAAATTCGAAATGCTTTAACAGGTCTAATAACAGAAAGGAAATAAATATGATTGACACAGAAGACGGCGTACAGTTTGATCCAGGGTTTATAAAACACATGAGTGCTATTATACCGAATATTGAATATGTTTATAATACACTTTCAAGATTTAAAAATTTTAACCAGAAAAAACAACAGTTCAAAAGGTTTTACCCCAAAATTGCAAACCTTTTGGAAACTTATTTGAGTTTTTACGCAGGATGCATTTTGTGGGCAATTTATATTAAAACTCTCGGCAATAAACCGCTTTTAAATAACATCTGCTACGGGGGTGAATATAATGAAAATGAAACACTTTCAGAAGTCAATTTTATAAAACACTATTTTGAACAATTGAAAAAAGATGTAAAATACTATACAGGACAGGATTTTAATTTTGACACCGAAAATTTAAAAATTCTTGATGCTTATGAAATATTTCTTAAAGAAAACAAAGGATTTGTAAACGCAAAAAACACCGAAGATATTGTAATTCCAAAATCTTTTAAAAATCCTGAAGGAAAAGAATTAGAACAAATTTTTGAAAAAGTTGAAGAAGTAAGCGATAACGGCAACTTAAAAGATTTGTTACCGCTTGTTTTCAAGGTGATATAATGATTGATTTGGAAACAAAGCTTTATCAGATGTTTATCCTGGGAACAGAAGGGGAAGAATATGAAAAAGCTCTTCCAAAAGGCTTAGGCGGAATAATTTTTTTTACAAAAGACATCCAATCACCTCAACAGTTTCGCAAACTCGTTTCCGAGATTAAATCAAAATCTCTTATACCGCCGTTTCTCTCAATAGATCAGGAAGGCGGAAGGGTTGAACGTACAGAAAATATCCATAACGGAAAAAAATATTTGTCAGCGAAATTTGCGTTTGAAAAAGGAGAAGATTTTCTTTATAATCAAACGCAGCAAATTGCACGGGAATTAAAAAGTTACGGGTTGAATCTTAACTTTGCGCCTTGTATTGACGTAAATACAAACCCTGATAATCCGATTATCGGCGAACGCGCTTTTTCAAACGACCCCGATGATGTTATAAAAGGCGAAAAAATAGTTTCCGAAACTTACCGCCAAAACGGCATTATTCCCTGTGTAAAACATTTCCCCGGCCACGGTGATGCAAATTCTGACAGCCATCTTACACTTCCTGAAATAAATTTGGCTCTTGACGAAATGGAGTGCACCCACATAAAACCCTTTGCAGCATGTGCCAAAACAATAGAAATGGTCATGGTAGCGCATCTTCACTGTACATGTTTTGAGGAAGATATAATTCCGACATCTTTAAGCAAAAACGCAATCTCTTATCTGAGAAATAAGTTAGGTTTTGAAGGAATAATAATATCTGACGACATGGTTATGAAGGGGGCTACGGGGGTTGAACCTGTACAGGCCTGTGAAAAAGGTATCCGCGCAGGCTTGAATATGTTTATTTACAGAAATTCCGTCCCCGAAACAATTGAAATAATCGAAACAATTGCCCAAAAAGCTCATAAAGATACAGAATTAAGAAAAAATATTGAATATTCTTATGAAAAAATAACAAATATAAAGAAAATTTACATAGACAAATAGACGATTTGACCTTGCTTTAAAACTAACATTCATTTTTGTCAGTAGCAGAAATCTCAGCCCTTAATCTACAGTATTGACAACATTTTGTAAATCGAACATAATAATAAAAGGAGGTAAAAATATGAAAAAGCTCAAAATGCCCCCCCCCCGCAAAACTCACGTACGAAAAGTGGTTTCACACTAGCTGAGGTCTTAATTACACTCGGAATTATAGGGGTTGTTTCTGCAATAACTTTGCCGGCAGTAATTAATGATGCGCAGGACAAACAGTTTAAAGCTATGTTTAAAAAGCAATATTCAACTATTGCGCAGGCAATTCAAATGGTTTATGCTAAAAATGGTACTTATATCACTCCTGCAGCTGACGGTTGGGAAAAATGGCCATATTGTGTTTGTGAAATAGGAAAAGAATTAAAATCAATCGGCTCAGGCATAAAATGTGAAGTACTATCAAATAATCAGAATTATACTACAAATTCAATTCCAAAAAATTCAAATATACACTGGCACGATGACGATGAATGGTTCGATAAAAAAGGGGAAAAAATGAGATTAAACCCGGGATACTCAGCCTTAACGTTTTTATTGCCGGACGGTGCAATGATAAATTTTAATTGTACACATGAAGTTTTTATAGACGTAAACGGATATAAAAAACCTAATACTGTTGGCAGAGATATATTTTATTTCTTTATAAAAGACAATCAATTTACACCTGTTTTCTGGACAAACGACACAGGCAATAGTGCAAACGGATGCAGCTGTCCTAATTATTGCACCCTTATCACACGTGATAATTATAAAGAGGACTGTGAAACAGGCTCTGGATGGGGATGCTCCCCTTTATATATTATGGAATAAAAAAACAAGTATATTTAACATTTTAATATACGGAAAATTTTTAACTCAAATCAAATTACTTTAAATATTTTTGCAAAATCAATTTTTTCAGCGCACGAGATTGAACTGCATTAGGTTCAATTTCCAAAATCTTATCCAAAGTTTCCAGTGCGCCTTTGTAATCCTCAAGTTTTTTTTGCACAACTGCTTTATAGTAAAGCGCATCAACAAATTTCGGATCAAGTTCAATTGCTTTGTCAAAATCTTTTATAGCCAGAAGCAGATTCTCTTTATCAGCTTCTTCATATGATAAAAGCACCTGTGCCCTGTTAAAATAGGCATCAGTCATCCTGCAGTCATAATCTATGGCTTTTGAATAGCTGTCATAAGCGGATTCCAAATCATTTAAGTACTGAAAAACAATGCCTTTTGAAAAATAAGCAAGAGGCCTTCTGTAATCAAGTGCTATTGCTCTGTCAAGTGATTCCAGGGCATCATCAAATTTTCCTTCATTTGTTTCGGTAATGCCTTTATCTATATAAAAATGATAGCCGTTTTCCTGTACCATGATATTATTCCGTTTAATAAAATATAATTACTATTATACACTATTTTTGAAGAATTTACAAGTGTGCCATGGAAAATTTATTTACTTATGTGGTATAATCCGGACATGAATATTCTTTTTATTACGGATTTATATCCTGTTAAAGATAATGAACAAACAACTCCTAGAACACTTTATGATTTTGTTCACGAATGGCAAAAATCAGGGCATAAAGTTGATGTTATAAAATCGAATTTTATTTTGAATTCATTTTTGCGAGGTAAACCTTTTTATAAAACAGGACAATATGGTAATATTTTAAACATAAATTACTGGACGCCATTCTGGTTTAATATTAAGCGAAAACAGCCTGCCCTCCTGACCTCTTTCCCTTCTGACCTCCTCATAATCGCTCACATGCCGTCAGGTATATTGTTCGCGGATAAACTGGGACTTCCTTTTATTGCTGGGATTCATAACTCTGATCTTGAAATTTTAACAAAACCACTCTATAAATTCCATTTTAAAAAACGGCTTGAAAATGCTCTTAAAAACGCAAAGGCAATTGCCTGCCGTTCATTTGTAATAAGAGATAAACTGCTCAGGCTTTATCCTGAATTTGAAAGCAAAACATTTACTGTACCGTCAGGAATTGATGAAAATCTAATTGTCCCATTTAGCGAATGGACGAGAGAAAATCAGTCTTCTTCAGACTTCCCCCCCGTAAAGGTTTTGACCTGTGCAAATTTAAAAAAAAGAAAAAATATAGACAAAGTCATAGAAGCTTGCAAGGGGCTTGAAAGCTTTGAATTAACAGTAATCGGGGACGGTAAAGAAAGAAAAAAGCTTGAAAAGCTTGATAAAAACGTAAAATTTACAGGACGTCTTTCACATGTTGATGTACTTACAAAAATGAGAGAGAGTGATGTTTTCATCCTTCCGAGTATAGGCGAAACATTTGGTATGGTTTATCTGGAAGCAATGTCACAAGGTTGTATTACTGTATGTACAAAAGATGACGGGATAGCAGGAATTATCAAAGACGGTGAAAACGGTTTTTTAACCCTTCCGATTTCAAATGAAATCAGAAAAACACTCCTTAAAATAAAAAACATGGATGATGACAGTTTAAAAACCATACGCTACAATAGTTTTCAGACAATTAAAAAATATACTTCAAAACATTGCGCGGATGAATATTTGCAACAAATTTTTAAGATTTTGTAAAGATTTGACATCATAAGACCATGTTTCTGGTAGTATAAAATCTGAGGGTTGGTGATAAGTGATTTTATTAGCCGAAACCGAAATTTTCTGAAACACCCCGAAAGGAAATAATTTAATGAACAAAATTTTAATCGTACTTTTGACACTTTTATTTAACATTCAACAGGCTCAAGCTTTTAGCCTTGATGCTTTTATGGACAAAAATATTGCTCCTGTATCTGATAAGATAGCTGCAATTATTTTTCATCCGATAAATGTGTTTGGGACAGATGTTCCTATTATT
Source organism: uncultured bacterium (assembly GCA_949296425.1). Taxonomy (GTDB): domain Bacteria; phylum Cyanobacteriota; class Vampirovibrionia; order Gastranaerophilales; family Gastranaerophilaceae; genus Stercorousia. The sequence continues at coordinate 37,300 of CASFPN010000010.1, read as the reverse complement.
ATTTTCTGGATTTTGTTCGCCGGAATCTTTTTTACTTTTTATCTAAGAGGTATTGCTGTCTGGGGATTTAAACACGCCATTGACCTCGTTTTTAAACCGAAAAAGTCAGAAGACGGTTCCGGAGAAGTTTCATCATTTCAGGCTCTTATGACGGCATTATCAGGAACCATCGGCTTAGGAAGTATTGCCGGTGTTGCAATTGCAATATCAATGGGCGGCCCCGGGGCAGCTTTCTGGATTATTGTCGGGGCGCTTCTCGGGATGTCATTAAAATTTGTTGAAGCAGCACTGGCTGTCAAGTACAGAAGATTTAATCTTGACGGGTCAATATCGGGCGGTCCTATGCATTATATGGCACACGGACTTACCAGAAAAAAACTCAGATGGCTCGGCCAGCCTTTGTCTGTAATATTTGCAATACTTTGTATCTGCGGCGGTATTACAGGCGGAAACATGATTCAAATAAATCAGGCTGCCAACCAGTTTGTTAATGTTTGCGGCGGTGAAAACGGATTTATGCATAACTTTCACTGGGTTATAGGCCTTGCAATGGCAATTGTTGTAGGTTTGATTGTTATCGGCGGAATTAAAAATATCGTTAAAGTTACAGAAAAAATCGTACCGTTAAAGATTTTTATTTACCTATTTGCAGCAATGGCCGTTATTGTATGTAATTTTAAACTCATCCCGCATGCGGCATGGGTAATTGTTAAAGAAGCTTTTAGGCCTGAATCTGTTTACGGCGGAATGTTTGTTGCAATGATTATGGGTCTAAGACGGTCTGTACAATCTAACGAAGCAGGAACAGGCTCTGCTCCTATTGTTTATGCTACTGTTAAAACCGATGAGCCTCTATCGCAGGGGTTTGTTGCACTGCTGGATCCATTCTTAACAGGTTTTATGTGTACACTGACAGCTTTTGCAATTGTCATTACAGGTGTTTATAAAACTCATGCCGGTGAAACTTCAGGCATTGAAATGACATCTGAAGCTATTTCATCTGTTATGCCCTTCTTCCCGACACTTCTGGCAGGTATTGTTCTGTTATACGCTTTATCAACAATCATAAGCTGGGCTTATTACGGACAAAAATCATGGAACTTTTTGTTCGGAGAAGGAAAGAAAAGAACACTTACATTCCAATTTTTATATTGTGCATTTATTATTATAGGTTCAGTTTTAAACGTTACATCAGTAATTAATATAACTGATGCAATGATGATTGCAATGTCATTGCCAAATATTATTGCAATGTACATTCTGGCACCTGAAGTTAAAAAAGATTTGAAAGAATACTGCAGAATACATCAGCTCGGCAAATGGATTAACCGTGACTGGTTAAAACCGGCTGCCTTAGCCGTTGAAAATGATGAAGAAGATGAGGTAATATGTCAGATCAACAAATTATCATAACGGTTTCCGGCGTAGATAAAGTCGGCATTGTCGCAAAAGTTTCATCAGTGCTCGCCGAATATGAAGTAAATATTGAAGATATTAAACAAACTCTTATGCAGGGACATTTTGTAATGTTTATGCTGGGAAACATTGAAAAATCAAAATTTTCTTTTAAAGAAATTAAAGAAGCTCTCACAAAAACCGGTGAAGAACTTTCAATGGAAATCTGGGTTCAAAGAAAAGAAATTTTTGATAACATGCATAATATATAAAATTTAGGCCGGCTTTACCAAGCCCCTAAAATAAAATTAATAATAGTCACAATTTATAGAATTGAAAGGGAAAAATGACTGTATTAAAAATAGAACGTCTGCCGCATAACAAATTTTTACCGGAATACAAAACAGAAGGCGCCGCCGGAATGGACTTGTGCGCAGCGATTTCAGAACCTGTTACATTGAAACCGCTAGAAAGAGCATTAATTCCGACAGGTATGAAAATTGAACTTGAACACGGGTACGAAGCCCAGATACGTCCTCGCTCCGGTCTGTCAATCAAACACGGAATTACTCTGATAAACTGTGTCGGAACAATTGATGAAGACTACAGAGGTGAAGTTTGTGTACCGGTTGTTAATCTTTCAAATGAAACTTATACAATTCAACCGGATGAAAGAATTGCGCAGATGGTCATTGCCACAGTTGAGCAGGCTGAAATCAAAGTGGCGGTTGAATTGACTTCAACATCTCGCGGTGAAGGCGGTTTCGGATCCACAGGGAAATAAACTAAAAAAGAACCTTCAAAGAGGTTCTTTTTTAAACTTTACACGAAGAAATTTGAGGAGATTAATCTTTATTTCTTACCGCCTTTAAAAATTGATATTTCTTCTAAAGCACGGTTAGTATTAAAATCTGATATTGGTGAATTCTGGGATTCGTTATTTTTTAAATTTTCCCAGTACTTAGGATCTAATTTTGGTTTCCCTTTTGGTATGTCACTATTGAAATCAACCATTTTATGTTTCCTTTGCTGTTTTTATTAACGGTACTGAATACAAAAACTTTAGGATATTTTAAACAATTGTAAAGAATTTGTTACAATCGTTTAATTGTCAAAAGCATTTCATTCGGAATATAAAAATCTTTTACGCCGTAATTTGCATTAATAAAAACAAATTCCAGCGTATCACCTTTTTCAATTCCGATATCATCAAACGGAATGCTGATATCTGCAACTTTATCATAGAATGCTTTTATATTTTTGGAATTTGCAATAGCCCAGAGGTTATTTGGAATTGCCTGAACAAGCCTTACAAGATTTATAGCCCCATCATAAATAGATAACTGCATTTCGTTATGGAATTTTTCTTTTGATATAGGGAGAAGACTCTCTGTTTTTTGGATAATTCTTATAGGCGAAAGCGTCTGTTTTTTACTCTGGTTTCTCATATAAACATACATCTGATTTACACGTTTGGAAACAGAAGGAATGTTTCTTGTATATTCATTTATATAAAACCTCAGATATAAGTTGTCTTTGTCATAACCAAAACAAATCCTGTCATAAAACTTATCTTCCTTAAGCACCGGGCCATCCGGTATACTTATACAACCGGCATTAAGCCAACTTTCATCATCTTTTGCTTTTCCGTCAATGACAGGTGTAAACTCGCCTTTCGGATATCTTGAAGGTTTAGAAATTGCAGACAACAAAGGAGTGTCAAGATATTCAGGCGGTTCAAGCCCGAGATACAAATAAATATTTTTTAAATGCTCTCTGAAAATATAATCAAAAATATTATCACGTCCGGAATTATTCGGTTCACCATACCACCAGAACCAATCGCTTCCTTCACATATAAATAATTCTTTTCGTGCAGCCTCAATATTCGGATTTATTGGATTTTTCTTAACATAATTTGAAAAATCCTCTCTCACCTGTTTTAAATAAGTCCAGGCAAGATTTTTCAAAGGTTCGTCGATCCATAATTTAAAATTTCTGTTGACCCATGAACCTGAACTTATTTTATTAAGTGGTTTTGGGGTGTCTTTTTCGAGATAATCGCTGATTAGTACCGTTTCAAGCGTAGGATCATTCTCTATAAGACCGTAAATAGTTTCCAAGAATATTGCACCGTCATGAGTATAATTTTCCCAGCAGTTTTCTCCATCCATTGCAATTGTAAGGAGATGATTTTCATCCGGAGAAGAAAGCAGTTTGTTCTGAGCGGATTTTATTCGGTCATATAAATCATTTGCAGCTTTTTCAGGGTCATGGTTGGGATATTCAAAACCTATTAAATTGGGAATAACAGAATCCCTGAAAATTATATCAAGCCCGTTTTTGTACCTGTATGATTTCAACAGATGATAAGGATCTTCCAAATATCCTCTGAAATCTCTGACAAACTCAAAGTTAATGGAATTAGCGAGTATACCTTCATCGGAAATTGTCCATTTCAAACCCAAATTCTTAAACAAATCAAGTTCTTTTGCGCTCACACACTGCTCGGAAGGCCAGATACCTTTAGGTCTTACACCAAATAATTCTTCAATTCTGTCAAGAGCCATTTCTGTCTGCATTTTTGCGTCCAGCTCCATCTTTAAATTACCGGGTAAATCATTTGTAGATGTCTTTTTTACATCTTTTATATCAAGCATAATCGGGACAATCGGATGGTAATAGGGACTTGTGGTTATCTCTATTTTGCCTTGATCTGCAAATTTCTTATAAGTAGGAATAATTTGCCTTATAATTTCACGATGAATTTCAATTATTTTAATCCTGTCAGATAGCGAATAATTTTTTCCTTTTTTTATAAGTTTTTTTAATTCGGGATACATATTTTTAAAAGACGGATCAATCCACACAAGATTAAAAAGCGCCATCAAATCAGAATATTCCTGGGCTGAAAATATATTAATATCATTTTCCGAAGTTGACTGATATTTCTGCAAAAGTCTGTTATATTCTGAATTTGGAAGTATCATAGAATGAAAATTAGCATCAAAAAAATTACTTAAAATAAATTCTTTATCATCATCTGTTAAATCATCAATATCAGTAACCGTAAGTCTTGAATGAATATCATGGTATTCATTTTCGCCGTAATCTATTAAGGCATCAAGAAGAACAGGCACCAGGTTAAAATTGAGTTTTAAATTTTTAAATTTGTCAGCCAAAAGAAGCATATCCAGATAATCTTTAACAGCATGCAGCCTTACCCAGGGCATAAGATAATCACTCTCGGGAGAAAGTTGATAGACAGGCTGATGCATATGCCAGTAGAATGCTATAGACAACTTTTTGGTTTGGCTCATCATAAAAATTACACCTTAAGCTATTCTTTAAAAATATTATAGCATTCAAAAACAAAAAAAGGAACAGGTTTTCAATTATCAGATTTTATGTTTTTACGGATTATAATTATACTGTGTATCTGATTGAAATAAAATATTTTTTTCGTATAATTTATACAGATGGTAAAAAAAAGGAGAGATATTATGTCAAGAAAACCAATTATTGCAGGAAACTGGAAAATGAACTTGCTCCGCTCTGAAGCTAAAGAAGTTTTTGAAGGAGTTAAAAATTTCGTTAAAGACTACACTGCCGTTGAATTACCTACAGTTGTAATTGCACCGGTATTCACATCAATATCAGCAGTAGAAGCTGTAAGATGCGACTGCGGCTGCGGCGGAAACAAAATTTCTATTGCAGGTCAGAACTGTCACTGGGAAAAATCAGGGGCTTACACAGGTGAAATCTCTGTTGATATGTTAAAAGATGCGGGCTGTGATTATGTTATTATCGGTCACTCAGAAAGAAGACAGTACTTCTCTGAAACTGATGAAATGATTAATAAAAAAGCAAAAGCAATTCTGGCAGGCGGACTTATTCCTATCATCTGCTGCGGCGAAACTCTTGAACAGAGAGAATCAGGCGTAACGGATTCATGGATTGCTGGACAGATTAAAGCTGCGTTGGACGGAATTTCAGCAGAAGACGTTGCAAAATCAGTTATTGCATACGAACCTATCTGGGCTATCGGAACAGGTAAAACCTGCGACGCAGATGAAGCTAACAGAGTAATTGCTATGATTAGAAGCGTTGTTAAAGAAGTTGCAGGGGCATCTGCTGCCAATTCTATCAGAATACTTTACGGAGGCTCTGTTAAACCTTCCACAATTGAAGAACAAATGTCTAAATCAGACATTGACGGTGCCTTAATTGGCGGCGCTTCATTAAAAGCTGAAAGCTTAAACGAAATCATTGAAAAAACAATGAAATTAATGAGCAAACAAACAGCTAACGTTTAATTACAAGCTTTAGGAAATAAAAAAGACCCGTAAAAAACGGGTCTTTTTATTTGGATAATTTCTTTCTATTTGTTTGTCATTTTTGTATAAACGTAAGCACCTATTCCGAGAACTGCTGCTGCAACACCGCCGTAAATCGCGCCGGCTTTAAGTTTTAGATTGCTCATGACCGTTTTTACAGATTCAATCAGATATTGTGATTCTTCCGGAATATTTGATTTAAAAGCTTTTTTTCTACGGTCAAAAACAACATCAAACTGTTTATATATAAATTTTTTATACAATTCATGAAAGTTTGTATTTTTACCTGTAGTCAAATCATTACCGTATACCTCTTTTAACGCGTCTACTAATTGATCATAATAGTAGGGGGCCGGCAGCTCAGGGGGGATTTCACCTACGTCCTTTAACAACGACGGTAGTATTTTAGACAAATCTTCCCCGAATGTCGGAGCATTTTTATCTAAAGATAAGAATGCTAACAATTGTTTATAATCTTTGTTGTTTTTATAAAAAGAGCTTACAAATTCATCTGTATAATTTCCATCTTTTAAAATTGATTTTGTGGCATAACCTGCAGCCCCGCCTCCAACAATACCTACAGAACCTGCGATTAGACCGTTACGAGATGAATTATCCTGTTTTTGAGATACTGCATTCACACTACTCATTTTTGCCTGCTTTCAAATTTAATTTCTTACTACAATTAGATTAAAAAACAAACAAAAATAAAATTGCTACATATCCGCCCTATCCTATCCTATCCTATAAAGATTATATCAAGGGTTTCGGCCATTTTAAATTCATTTTTACATTTCATTACATTTGAATATAGCACCCTCTCCCTTTGTTACTCTTTCGAAGAGATGTAATTATTATCCCAAAAGTTCCAACGCTCCGAGTTTTTCACTGATTTCATTCATCAAATTAATATCATCTGTCTGACGGGCATAATTTTGTGCTTTTGAAAGGAGTCCTTTTGCTTTTTTTACATTGCTGTATTCAACCATTATATCGGCTGCTTTTGTGTAATTTTGAGCTACTTTAAGAGGCGATTCGGCATCAGCATAATGTTGAACAGCCTTTGAATAAGATTTCAAAGCCTTTTGCGGCTCGCCAAATTTTTCATAAGCATTTCCGAAACTTGATGACACAAAACCTTTTACCTTTGAATTATCCGTCTGAGAAATCAAATCATCTGCAATAGAATAGTAATCCATTGCCTCATCATCATACATATCAGTAAAAATATTGCCCATTTTAGTCAAAGATGTTGATTGTGCCGCAAGGTTATCTGCTTCTCCGGCGTATGATACGGAATTAAAATAATGATCAAGTGCAGGTTTAATCTGATTGACATCATCGTATATCTGTGCCATTGAGTAGTGTGCTTTTGTTTTTACATTATTGTCTTTTGTGGTTTGGATAGAATTGTTGTAACTTTTGAGAGCTTGAGCGTAAAAATCATGATCATCATAAATTCTTCCTATTTCATAAAAAATTTTTGATTTTGTTTCAGTGTCGCCGACTTCATCAGCACGAACCATAGCTTTTTGGAAGGTTTGGATTGCTTTTTCCGGTTCGTTTGCGTAAGCGAGTTTTTTTGATTGGATAAACAATGATTTCAATTCTTTATCCTGCGGAATAAGAGAAACAACCTTTGCATTCGTTTCAATTTCCTGCTGAACAGGTTCGGTTACGGTATCCTGAACTGTTGTTTTATTTTCAACTTTTTCCTGTTTGTTTGTGCTCCCCTCCGGAAATTTTACCAGAAACTGAGGGTTTATATCATTTTCGTTATATTTAAAATCAATCTGCTGCAAGAACAGAGCATCAACCCAGTTTTCAACAACTTTGGAATCTTTATTGAGAGTTTTTGAGATATAATCGTCAAGAATAGTGGAAGCATTTTTGAGGTTTGATTTAATAAGTTTCGTGTTAGGGGTCTCTTTTTTTACCTGAGCTTCAATAAGTGACAGATAACCGTTTACTTCTTCTTTCAACTCCTCAGGAGTACCGATTGCAATTGCAGTGTTATTAAAATCTTTTAAAATCTGAGCAATATTGATAACCGTACTGCGGTTAGAAATCGTATTTTGCGTTACAGCCTGGGTTTGTACGGCAGGCTGCGCATTTCTTTGCTGGACCTGACTTTGAATTTGAGAGCGCATCTGACGCCAGTCAACCTGCTCGCCGTTATTATTTACCTGTTGATAAGCAGGAGTGTATGAAGGTTTCTTATGTTCAACATATTGAAGCCCCTTGCTTCTTGAATTTTCATCAGACTGTTGTTCACGCTGAGCAGAAGACGCATTTTGTTCCTCGTCCTGTTTTCTTTTAACAAGGCTGCGCCCGTCTTTATTAACATAAGGTCGTTGAAATATACCGTTTAACACAAAATCTACCCTCTGGTATTTTAACTATATACTAAAACCCGCTATACTGCGTCATACTTTCGTATGATATCTACACATTTTATTTAAGGTTTTTCACTGTAAAGTCAAAACATGATATTATATTTGTATGGAAAAGATTTTTTTAAAGACATCTGACGGGATAAAACTTGCGCTAAATCATTACAAAACAGGGCATAATGAGGTTATAATAATAGTTCATGGCTGGTTTATGACAAAAGACAGCAGGGCTTTTTCAAACCTTTCGGAAGATTTTTCAAAATATTACGATGTAATATCTTTTGACTGCCGCGGACATGGCAAAAGCTCGGGATTTTATACATTCACAAGCAAAGAACCAATTGATTTAAAAGCAGTTGTTGATTATGCAAAAAAACAATATGAAAAAATTTACCTTTCTGGATTTTCACTCGGCGGGGCGCTTGTGTTAATTCACAGCGCACTTTATAATGATATTGATAAAATTATTACGGTTTCGGCGCCTGCTGATTTTGACAAAATCGAAAATCAGATGTGGAAAAAAGAAGCCTGGCTTCCGACATTGCAAAAATGCGAACTTCAACGCTGGTTTTCAGTACGACCGTCGCTATTTTCCTTAATAATACATTCAAAGATTAAGCCGGTTGATATCATAAAATATGTAAAAGCACCGACACTCTTTATTGCCGGGAAAAAAGATCCGACAGTTCACCCTTGGCATACGGAAAAACTTTATCAAGAAGCGGTTTGTGAAAAACAATTTGAGCTCTTTGACGGAATTCATGCAGAAGATTTATACATTGATGAGCCTGAAAAATTTATGAATATCTGTATTAACTGGCTGTCTAAAACAAAAACTACTACAAACAATTAGCCTTCTGATTTTGTCATGCTGAATTTATTTCAGCATCTCTATTAGATCCCAAAACAAGTTCGGGATGACATTGATAAACAAAAATCAGGAGGTTAACTGCAAGAATTTAAAATTACCATTTCGCAATTTTTGCAATCAAATTTTAAGGGATATTTCTGTCCTCTTTCATCAATAATATAAAGTTTTTTAGGGGATTTGCACATATTAAACGCGAATTTCAGACAGTGTTTTGTCCGCATTAGCTCTATACCTCCCTTATAAAGGGAGGGGAACCGCAAAGCGGTGGAGGGATTACTTTCAAGAGCCATTTCACAAACTTCACATCCACAGTTTTCGTAAAAAGTTTTTGCATCTTTATTATGAATATTAGCTCTGTAGTCAAGCTTTTTTACCGGATATTGAGCATATTGAAGCGGTTTTTGCAATTCTCGCTGATAATTTTTTAAACGTTCAGCCATTAACATATCAAGGATATTCCGCCGAAGTTCATTAATCTTTGAAACAGGCATAAAAGACACACCGCCCGTAATTTCAATATTCTCAGCATAAAAATCGCTTTCCCCTGTTTTTTTAAGCTGATTTATAAAAGTTTCTTTCATTTTTTCCGGATTTTTAGCAGGTTCGCCTGCTTGTAACTCGATAGTTGCAATATTTTTATCCTCATCAACAGCTTTTAAAACCCCGTCAGAGTAAATAAATTTAACCCCTATACGGCGTTTTGTTCTGGAATTTTCAAGCTGTTTTTCAAATCGGCTGTCAAAATTTCTGAAAACTTCTACCCCGACCGCAATACCATCCATTTTATTCGGGTAAATTCTATTTCCTTCCACCTTGTTTACAAGACAACCCTGTCCGTTAAAATACAATCCGTCCTGAGGATTTATTCTGATACAAGCTTGACCTCCTGCCTTCTTGCCTTCCTTCCCTCCGATTTCAAAATAGTCCCTGCCGGCATGCGTAATTTTACCTAACTTGTCACCAATAGATTTCGGAGTGTCAAAATTATATATACACTCTACCTCCCTTGAAAAAGGTAGGGGGACCGCATCAGCGGTGGAGGGATTTTTACGACCGTCTAAAAAGTAGTCCGTAAACCCTCTGTTAAAACTCTTTTTTACATCAGGTTCAAAGTCTAAAAATACCTTGCCGGATGATGTTTTTTGAGCATGTTTGTCAATCTCGCGCCTGTAATAGGCTACGACATTTTTTACATAATTCTCATCCTTAAGCCGCCCCTCTATCTTGAAAGATTTAACCCCTGCATTAATCAGTTCTTTCAAATATTTTGACGCATTAAAATCTTTCATACTCAAAAGATATTTGTCTTTAGCGATTATGTTTCCTTTATCGTCAACAAGTGTGTATTTTTTACGGCAAGCCTGCGCGCATTCTCCTCTGTTTGCCGAACGTCCGCCGATATAATAACTCATATAGCACTGTCCGCTGTATGAAACACATAGTGCACCGTGTACAAATGTTTCAATCTCAATCGCACCCTCTCCTGTCCTTCGGACATCCTCTCCCGAAAGTGGACTACAAATATTTTTAATTTGTTCAACAGACAATTCTCTTGCAAGAATTACCCGCGAAACGCCGAGTTCTTTAAAAAATTTGACCTTCTCCAATGTCCTGTTGTCGCACTGGGTGCTTGCATGAAGAACAATCGGAGGGAGTTTTCCATCTAACGCAAGTTTAAAAATCCCCGCGTCCTGAACAATTATTGCATCAACTCCGATATCGTAAAGTTTTTGAATTAATTCCCGCGCCTCAACAAGTTCATCATCAGTCAGAATAGTGTTAATCGTTACATGGACTTTTACATAAAACCTGTGTGCATAATCAACAATTTCTTTGATATCTTCAAGAGAATTCGGAACTTTTTTGCGCGCACCAAAATTCGATGCTCCTATGTATAGAGCATCACATCCTGAGTTTATAGCTGCAATTGCTGTCTTTTTGTCCTTTGCAGGCGCTAAAAGTTCAACTTTCTTCATAAAAATTATTATAAAACAAAATTTTTTCTTGTAGTATAATAAAAAATGCAGAAAAATTTTTTAGAAAGAAAAAAAAATGATATCCCTCATAACATTCAAAGCAAATACCCCGAATACATACAATTCAAAAAAAGATTCTAGTTCTATGGAAGGTCTGAAAGTTAAACCTGTTGCTAAAATCAGTCCGGTGAAAGCAAGTTTGAATACAACAGCTGCATGGTTTGGCTTCGGTGTGATACTTGATAGAGTTGTAACTTTTGCGGGAAAATTTCTCAAAACAAAACCGCTGACAACATCAATTATAGCAAACGGAATAATTGCTGCCGGTGCCGGAACTTATACTTATATAAAAACTCAATCAAAAAAATAATAACAAAGAAGCCTCTGTATTTAGCAGAGGCTTCTTTAATTTAATTCTCAAAAGATCTTACAGCGGTTTAACAGAATTTCTGTAAATATTTTCAACAACATCTCTGCCGTTTCCTGAAGGAGCAATATCAATAAGTCCGCCGAGCGATGGAGTTGAATATACAAGATCGGTCAATTTTTCAACATCAGCATCAGTAAAACCTTCATCTGTTAATTTTTCTTTTACATCAACAGAGAATAACCAATCCTGAACCTGCTTTGCTGCCTTATCAGCTTCTGACGGATTACCTGTCAAGCCCGGAGCAATCGGTGCCAGAATTTCCGCCAAAACATGCGGTCTGTCTTTGTAAATCGTTTTGATAACGGCAGGCAACAGAATTGCAAGTCCCAGACCATGAGCCAATTCAGGTTTTACAGCACTCAACGGGTGTTCAAGAGCGTGAGTGTAGTGCAGCAAACCGTTATCAAAACTTACACCGCCCATCATTGCTGCATAAGCAAGATAATAACGTGCTTCTAAATCTTCAGGATTTGCAATCGCTTTCGGCAGATATTTTGCAACAAGTTCGATTACCTGTTTTGCAAGTGAAATTGAATAAGGTGAAGCAACTTTTGATGTTGCAGCTTCAATTACGTGGTTTACAGCGTCAATAGAAACATATCTTGTCTGTTTTGGGGACAATTTTGTCATCAGCTGCGGATCATCAATTGCAAACATAGGATAAATGCAATCGTAAGCAATTGCAGGTTTGAAGTTCTTTTCAAGATTTGTAACAACCGCAAACCTGTTTGTTTCTGTTCCTGTTCCATGTGTCAAATTAATAGACACAATCGGAGCTGCCTTTTCAGGAGTGAATTCAAAATCATACAATTCTTCAGCAGTTTTTTCAGGATATTCAAGAAGAATTGCAACTGATTTTCCTGCATCTGTCGGTGAACCGCCGCCAATTGCGATAACTGCTTTTGCTCCAAAATCTTTTGCAAGTTTTGTTGCATCATTAACATGGTGCGTATTCGGATTCGGTGTTACTTCCGCGTAATTTACGTATCCTATTCCGTTATCTTTCAGGGCTTTTTCAACATAATCCCATGCCCCTGTTGCTTTATATGCATTTCTGCCTGACATTACGATAACTTTATCAATGCCTTTGTCTTTCAAAACTTTCGCGATATCAGCAATTTTTTTAATAGCGCCGACACCGAAATAAACAGTAGTTCTTGTGCGGATTTCTTTAACTTCGTTAATGTTAATATCCTTTTCCCACATAATAAACTCTCCTTTCTTCATTTAATCGTATTATAAATTATAATTTTAAACTTTAACAGACTTTAATTCATCCTCAATTTTAGCAAGAATTTCATCAAGTTTTGAAGCATCTTTCACACCGCCCTGTGCAAAATTTGGACGTCCTCCGCCGTTTGCACCTGTTGCACGCGAGATTTCGCCTACGATTTTTCCGGCATTTATACCTTTTTTCACAAAACTTTCAGAAACTTTTACGGCTACAGTTCTTTCTGAAGCAAGAACTATTACGCTTTCACCTAGTTTTTGAGACATATATTCAAGACCGGCTTTTAAAGCATTTCCGTCAAAGTTTTCGACTTTTGAAATAAAGAGTTTTCCGTCTTCAATATCCTGTGCTTTTGACAGGAAAGTAGCAAATTTTGCTCTGGCATTTTCTTCTTTTGCTTGTGTCAATTCTTTTTGAAGTTCTTTATTTTCATCAAGAAGTTTTTCTATACGTTCAACAATGCCGTCATAATGAACTTTGAACATCAAAGAAAGTTTGTCAATTTCTTTAACTTTTGCATTCATAAAATCAAAAGCCGAACGTCCTACACAGAGTTCAATACGTCTTGTGCCTGCTGCAATTGCACCCTCCGTAACTATTTTAACAAGTCTCAAGTCACGGATATTTCTTGCATGAGTACCCGCACAGAATTCTTTGGAAATACAGGTTTTGCCGTCAGTTATTGAAACTACTCTTACGATATCATCATATTTTTCTCCAAAAAGCGCTGTTGCACCTGTGAGTTTTGCCTTTTCAATATCCATAACATCAGTAACGACATCATAACCTTTTGATATCCAGTTGTTCATAATTTCTTCAACTTTAAAGATTTCTTCAGGCGTCATAGCACGTGAGAATGTAAAGTCAAAACGCATTCTGTTTTCTTCTACCTGAGAACCTGCCTGATGAACTTCATCGCCAAGAACTTTAATCAACGCAGCCTGAAGCAAATGTGCTGATGTATGATGAAGTCTGATATTTTCACGTCTTTCAACATCTATTTTTGCATGAACTTCCACTCCGACTAAATCATCGCCATTTATAACTTTACATCTGTGGACAAAAAGTTTGTTAACTTTGAAAGTTGTAAGAACTTCCAGCTTGACCTCCTGTCCTCCTGTCTTCCTGTCTTCTATTACGCCGCTGTCGCCTGTCTGCCCGCCGCATTCAGCATAGAAAGGAGTTTTATCAAGCACAACATCAGTATAGCCGTCACCATCTATAACTGCAAGAATTTTGGCATCACATTCATTTTCTATATAGCCTACAAATTCTGTTGAGCCGACTTTTTCTTCAACTTTTGCATATTTAATATCGCCTGTCACGCTGATTTTTTCTGCGGCAGCTTTTGCGCGGTCTTTTTGTCCCTGCATAGCTTTTTTATAACCTTCTTCATCAACATTCAAGCCATTTTCCGATGCAATTTCTTTTGTCAATTCAAACGGAAAACCGTAAGTGTCATACAATTTAAAAGCACTTTCGCCGTCAATATCTTTTTTAACAGAAATAAATTCATCAAGCATTTTATATCCGCGGTCAAGAGTTTTAGCAAAACGTTCTTCTTCTTTTTTAATTGTATCAATAATTTTTGCTTTATTTTTAACAATGTCAGGGTATGCCTCACCGTAATTTTCAACAACAACGTCAACAAGTTTGTATAAAAACGGAAGTTCCATTCCGAGAATTTTTCCGTGGCGCAGAGCACGTCTCAAAATCATTCTTAAAACATAGCTTCTGCCTTCATTACCGGGGATTACACCGTCAGAAATCAGAAATGTAACACATCTTGCATGGTCAGTAATGATTCTCAAAGAAATGTCGGTTTTCTCGGATTTTTTGTAAGGGACACCGCTCATCTCGGAAACCTTATCCATAATAGGCCTTAGAAGGTCGGTTTCAAAGGTTGATGCCACTCCCTGACAAACCATCGTTATACGTTCTAAACCCATTCCTGTATCAACATTTTTGCTTTCAAGAGGCGATTGATTGCCTTCTTCATCCTGATAAAGTTCCGTAAATACAAGATTCCAGATTTCAACCCATCTGTCACATTCACAGGTATCAATCCCGCACCCTCTCGGGTCATCACATTTATACTGTTCACCTAAGTCATAGTGAATCTCAGAACATGGCCCGCATGAGCCTGACGCTCCCGGAGGCCCCCAGAAGTTATCTTTTTTACCTTTGCGTTTGATCCGTTCAGCAGGAACTCCAACGCTTCTCCAAATTTCATAAGCTTCATCATCTGTTTCAAAAATCGTAATCCATAATCTGTCTTTATCAAGTTTTAAAACTTCGGTAACAAATTCCCAGGCCCATGGAATAACTTCTTTTTTGTAATAATCCCCGAACGAAAAATTCCCGAGCATCTCAAAAAAAGTATGATGACGCGGAGTTCTTCCGACATTTTCGATGTCGCTATCTTTTCCGCCCGCTCTTGCACATTTTTGACAAGATGTAGCTCTTGGCGGATTATACGGTGATTTGACAATACCTAAAAATATCGGCAAAAACTGTAACATTCCGGCAGTTGTTAGTAATACAGTCGGATTATCAGGCACAAGGCTGGAACTTTCAACAACTGTGTGCTGATGTTTATCTTTAAAATAGTCTAAGTATAATTTTCTGATTTGATTTCCGGTTAGCATAATTAAATTCCCTTATAATTCTATCCATTTATAATAGAATTATACAATAAAAAAACCGCAACAATAACTGTTACAGTTTTAGCTTCTTTTTTTATTTATAATTTTTTATTTTTTTATTATTCCTTAAATTGGTCTAAAAGAAGGTTGTGTTCTTCCAGATATTTCAGCCATTCTTGTTTTTCGGGCGGAATATCAGCGCGTGTTTTATCCTGCAAAATCACATCATCACCATATGTTCCATTTAATTTGGGCATTATTTTTTCATAAAAAATATTAACATCTATTGACCAGTCATCGCTGTCATAATCTTTGCCTGTAGAACTTTCAACAATATCAATATAATCCACAATTTGTTGAACCGTCATATTTGATGTTGCCTCAAAATTTTTACGGGCTGCCTCATTTTCCGGTTTTAGTAAATTTCTGTAATCGGAGGCTTTCATATCACGGACTTTTTGCCATTCAGCCTGATATTGTTTGTATTCTTCCGGAGTCATTTTGGCGACCTCATCCTCAGGGACAGTTGTAAAAGCAGCCCAGGCCAATCTGTTTTTCACTTCACCGGAACTATTAGTAGCACCTGCAGCATCTAATCCCCTGAATATTAAACTACAAGATTCATCTGAATTTTGTGGGCCAATTGGCGGTTTTGCAATATCTCCGCCGCAACATGACACAGTCTGCTCACTAGTTGCAAGACGTGTATATGCATCGTTATTTAACCTGTTATATAATGCCGGCTCCTTAAACAGCCATCTGTTTGCCTGATTTTTCATAACATCATAAAGAAGCTGTGTTTCTTCATCTGTAAGCTCTTTTCCGCAGCGTTCTTTTGCAATGGCTTTAATACCACACATAGGATTTTCGTCCTCAATCCAGCCTTTGCACCAAGTTTCAAAATCTTCACCATGGAATCTAGGATCATACTGTAAATTATTCTTACGCATAAACTCTTCAACTGTCATATCTCCGATTTTGTGCCCGCCATCAGAATTATGAATATTCCACATTTTCATTTCTGCAATATCTGTTTGCCCGTCTTGAGTTTTATCTAAACTAAACCACTTATTGACATTTCGTTCCGCAAAAAATATTGCCTCTTTCATTGCACTCAACTCTTTTCCGCTGTAACCTGCAGCGATCAGTTCGTCTTCCGAAATTTGTTTATCTTTATTGGTATCAAGTTTATTAAACAAACTTTCAGTAATTTTAGAATTTTCTCTTTTTTGTAATTTATAGTTTTCATTACCTTTTGAATTATTATTTACGGGATTTATTTCAGACATTATAAATTCTCCTTACATTTTTCACTGAAACTATATCGGCAAAATATGAAAAATTCTTTAACGAGTGAATTGTTTTATAGAAACATGATTTACAATCTTTAACAAAACAAAACAATCAATCAGTCTTGCAAAGAAAAATTTTTGTGTTAATATAAATTTTATGAGGGATTATACAGGTACCCCACGAAACCAAACACTTGTCTAAGCCCTCTGGATCCAAGCCCTGGTAGCTCAGCTGGATAGAGCAACCGCCTTCTAAGCGGTAGGTCATGCGTTCGAATCGCATCCAGGGTAAATAAAAAGGACGGGTTTATCTCGTCCTTTTTATTTGCATTGAATAGAGAAGAGAATGCCAACTTGCGTTCGAGCGGATTTCTGTACGGACGACGCGAGCGTAAGCGAGTTAGTCTGGAAAGCGAGAATATTGAGCCGGCTTAGCCGTCAGGCTTAAAGGCGAAACTATTCGAGCGTGGAGGAAATCCAAGACGCGGATTGCAAGCCTGTTCGACCGCCTGCTTAATTTTATACCGAAGGTGCAGAGCGCCAGTAGCCTAGGACTTCGGTGCCATCGCTTCTGATGTAGGGTCTTACGTAAACCAGTCCGCCGCCATGCATACTTGCAACTTCAAGGTCTGATTCATAAGGTATTCCGATACTTTTCAACTGCGCCATTATTGCTGATTCGTTTCCGGCATACTCATCACTTGTCATTTGACAGATTGCCTCTCGTGAAAAGATTTTACAGTCGCCCGTTGCGGGATTCAGGTAGCCTGAATATTCTAATTCTTGGTTTTGAGGTTTTATTAAACCATCTTTTAACTGTTGTTCTATAATTGGAAGGTTCTTGTAAAATTCATTAGGTGCCATATCGCCTATTTCCTGAGGGGTGAAGATATGGTTGCCGTTTTGGTCTACATTCATTTCTATACCAACTTTAAATAGTTGTGAAGGCTGAGTATGAGTTACAGGTTTTGCGGTTTGTGGATGTACATCAGCTGTGCTGTCACTTTTTAGACCTGTTATTTCAGATACATCATATCCGCCAAATTTCTTCATGTAGTTTTCTACACTTGTTCCTAATTTATCTTTGGGAATATCTTTACCATTGCTTGTAAGGTATTGTATAACACTTCCAGGCCCCTTAAGATGTGCAGCAGCTAAAAGTCCTGATTGAGTTATTTTGACTCCGTTAATTTCTTTACCAATAAATCTGTCTGCCCCATACGCAGTTAATTGTCTCCATTGGGCTTGTTTAAATGCCTTTTGGGCATTTTTCTGAGCTTGCTTATTTTTTAGAAAATCTTGCAAGCTATAAACACCATCTTTTCCTGTAAATTCTCCATCCCATTTGTTGTTATAATTACCATTCGGTTTCGGTTTATAATAACCGGCATCAACCATGGCAGCTTCTCCCATCTGATATTTACCAACAAATCCCCAAGAATTTATTACTTCATAATTTCCGCTTGATTCCCTAGCGCCTAAATCATTGTAAAAATCGTCTAGTGTTTTTCCCATAAATGTTTCCTTTCAAGTTTTCATTGCAAAGTTCAGGTACCTTTTTTGATACCCGTTTGCTAGTGTAATATCTATATTTCTGAGTTTACTGCTGAAGTTTTCTTTCTAAACTTTTCGTTTGATCATCGTTCTGATAATATCCGTTTCTATACTTCACAATAAACGGTTTAAAATTATATGCTACTGAACCTGACAACTTTATATCACTGTAGCCGTTTGTTTTGGCATTCAATATCTTTAATTCCTTTTGCGGTTCTATGTTTAGCATATAAGCTATATTTTTATACTCGCCATTCTGTAACTGTAAAATAAACAAGGAATAGCCTGCAGTTCCAAGGTAAAATGTTGAATATACAATACCTACAATCTCATTTTCTCCGTCATCATTCAGGTCAACCTCAAAGGCTTTTACTGTTTCAAGTTCTATTCGTGCAAAATCTTTTGCTTCTTCCGGCGTCTTATTTAATTCTTTCAATACATATTCATAAAGAACTTTGCCTGCCTGTTTGTCTGATTCTCCGTCCGAAAAATCCAGCTTGCGCTTGCCGGAGGCTAACGCCGTTTGTCCGAATAAAATTATTGCCATTACAAGGATTAGAAATTTTTTCATCAACCACATATCCCTTATTTAAACTTCCTGCTTATTTTACCATTTGTTTCTTTATTCCGTCAATATTTAACTTTAAAAATATCTCCGAAAATAAAAATTTTTTATTATATATTTTCACAAATTCCACCACCTTTCAAAGTTGTTATAAAAAAAAGAGTAAGACAGAATTTTAAATTTTAATTAAATTTAAAATATCTTGCCTTACTCTAATTTTTTGTTTTATTCAATTTTGTACTACGATTACAACATCTGATTTCTATTTCTGTCAAGCGCTCATGTTTGTGCTTTTACGGCTGATATGACCCGACCGAAACTGTAGCTGTTTTTTATTACATCAACTTCTTTTCATCCCTGTCCATAGCCTGTTTCAGGGTGGATTTTAGATATGTTTGATAGTGCATACCAAGTTTTTGAGCAATTTTTTTCGCTCTTTTAATCTCAAATTCAGACCAGCAGAAATTTACGTTTGCCGTCTGCATCATAGCGGCGATATCGAAATCCGCCTGCACTTCAAACTCTTGAATTAATTCTTCTTCGGCAGGTGACAGAATGTAATCGCTTACCTCTGCCATTCCGACAGTCGGAATATGTTCAATTTTATTTTCATCCATCTTGACCTCCTTGATGAAATGCTGTAATCAACAATATTTCCTGTTCTTTCATATATGTGAGTAAACTGTTATATCCAGACTGCTGCTGTACAGCTCATAGCGGCAGCGTTCTTCGTTGTAGATTTCGGATGTTTTGGAAAAATATGCGGCGATTGCTTGCTGCGGGGTAACTAAATGCCGGATGTACATGTGATATTCAAACTCGTTGGTGAGAGGGTTCAAGTCCATTTTAACAACGAACTTTTGACCTTTAATTTTGAACATCCGGTACTTGTGCTGCATAATTATATTATTTCATATTGTATTGACACTAAACTGAAAATCATGCAGCGTCCTTCAGAATTGCCTAGGTTCTAATCTTGCGTGCCAGAGGGTATTTTTTCATAAAATAGAGGGTTGATATGGTTCAAACCCTCTTTATTATTGCTTTTCACAAGTTCGATTAAACAAATTTGACAAAAATTCCAAAACTATATTATAAACAACAAAACCCACGTTATAAGTGGGTTTGTAAAAATTCGACTGAAATTAGGGTTATTTGTTAATATTTTGGGTTAAATAACTCACAATGCTGCATCTTTTAAATCACATTGTGCAAAATAACAAAATGTTTTTTTATATGTCTAATTAAGCATTCTGTCTTTTACTGTTACTATATTTTAATTAGAAGAAACTTACTATCTTTCAAGGCCAAAACCTTATGCTCGGAATCCTTTTTAAACATTAAAATTTCGCCTTTATCAACCTTAAATTTTTCAGCATCAAAATGAAGTTCAAGCTCCCCGTCTAATACAAAAACTGCTGCATCACATGTTGATGTATGTGTATCTATAATTTCATTTTTCTTTATAGCTATAACCGATAAACTATTGTCATTATTTTCCATTAATATTTCACGTCTGAATTTTTCATCGCCTAAATCAACAATATCCTTTGCTTTCAATACATTATAATACATAACATTCTCCTTTCATTTATTAAAATAATAAAAAACAAAACAACAATAATCCCATATCAAGGCTAATACAATTTGATATAAAATTATTTCTTTCAGAATCTTATAATTTTTCTGTGTAGAAAAACAGGAGACGTAAAAATGGCAATGTTTTGTTTTCAATGCGAACAAACTGCACTTGGCAAAGGATGTACAATGGCTCAGGGCGTTTGCGGCAAAAAATCTGATACGGCAAACCTTCAGGATGACTTGACAAGCAGTATTATTGAACTTGCAAATTGCAATATTAAAAATGAAGAAATTACAAAATTAATAATTGACGGACTTTTTGTAACTATAACAAACGTTAATTTTGATAACGAATCAATTAAAAAATTTATTGATAAAATTAAAGCAGCCACACAATGCAGCTTCAATTTTGATATTAAAACCGTATGGAATTGCGATGAAAATGTAAGAAGTTTAAAATCTTTAATTCTTTTCGGACTGAAAGGTATGGCAGCTTATGCTCATCATGCAAGAGTTCTGGGATATAGGGATGAAGATGTAGATAACTTTTTTTATGAAGCTTTACAGATAATAGCAAATGAAAATAGTCAGGAAAAACTTCTCCTAATTGTTTTAAAAACCGGTGAAATTAATTTAAAATGTATGGAACTTTTAGATAGAGCAAATACCCAAACTTACGGCAAACCAATCCCGACTAAAGTTACAACAAATGTAGAAAAAGGTCCTTTTATTGTTGTCACAGGACATGATCTTCATGATATGGCATTACTTTTGGAACAGACCAAAGATAAGGGAATAAATATTTACACTCACGGTGAAATGCTACCATGCCATGCATATCCGGAATTAAAAAAATATTCACATTTGAAAGGTAATTTCGGTACCGCATGGCAAAACCAGCAAAAAGAATTTGATAATATACCGGCTCCGGTACTTTTTACCACCAACTGCATAATGCCGGTAAAAGATAGTTACAAAGACAGAGTGTTCACAACTTCCGTTGTTGACTACCCGCAATGCTTTCATATAGATGAAAACAAAGATTTTACACCTGTTATAGAAAAATCTCTTGAACTCGGCGGATATAAAGAAGATATGAAAATGACAGGTATTAACGGAGGAGATATATTAACAGTCGGTTTTGCTCACGATACAATTCTTTCGCTTGCTGACAAAATTATAGAAGGAATTAAATCTGGCGAAATAAAACATATATTTTTAGTAGGCGGCTGTGACGGAGCAAAACCCGGAAGAAACTATTATACGGAATTTGTAAAACATACTCCTGCAAATACATTAGTTCTGACATTAGCCTGCGGTAAATTCAGGTTTAATGATTTGGATTTGGGAGAAATAAACGGAATTCCCCGTCTGCTTGATATGGGACAATGCAACGATGCATACAGTGCAATAAAAGTCGCTGCTGAACTTGCAAAAACTTTCAACTGCACAATAAATGAACTTCCCCTATCACTGATACTTTCATGGTATGAGCAAAAGGCTGTATGTATCTTGCTGACACTTTTATATTTGGGGATTGAAAACATAAAATTAGGTCCTTCAATGCCGGTATTTGTATCTGAGAGTATCTTAAAATTTTTGGTTGAAAAATTTAAAATAAAACCAATAACAACATTTGAAGATGACTTAAAAGAAATTTTAAACTGAGACTTAATAAAAAAATTGCAGAATAATATATTAAATAAAAATTTGTTCAAAAATCTATAATTAAAATTTATAAAAGGAGCTTTTGGCTCCTTTTAATCTTTATTATTAAAATTAACAAATCCTACAGGTCTTCTTAATGAAGTTTTGTTTTCCCGGGCAAAACTATTTATAGCCTTTTGAAAATCTGAATATGTAATACGTAAATTTTCAATATCTTCAGCGTTAAATGTTCCGTCCTCCATTTTTTTGTATATGCCGGCTCTTTCAAATGCATTCTCGTTAGCACTGTTAACAATATGAGCAATATCCGCTCCCGTTGCTTTCAATTTCAGAAGTTCTCCGGCGAGCTTCTCCTTATCCACATCATCTGCCAGTGCTTTATTTTTTGTGTGAATATCAAAAATCTTTAATATACCGTCTTTTGTATCAGGAGCTTTTACTTCAATATGTCTGCCAAAACGTCCCGAACGTGTTATTGCACTATCAAGCATGTCAAGTCTGTTAGTTGCTGTAATAACAAATATATCATCTCCGTTTTTTTCGACATCGCTCATCAAAGTCAAAAGTTGATTTACAACTTTATCACCATAAACGTCAATACCGCCTCGTTTTTTGGCAACCGCATCAAATTCATCAATAAATATAATTGCCGGCTGATTTTCTCTTGCTGTATCAAACAGTTTACGCCAGTTTTCTTCAGATTCACCGACCCATTTTGATTCCATTTCCAAACCGTTTAACTTGATAAATTCAGCATTGGTTTCATTTGCAAGAGCTTGTGCAATAAGAGTTTTACCTGTTCCTGGCGGGCCATACATTATATATCCGCGGTTTACAAAACTATCTTTGTAAGCTTCCGGATATCTGATTGGATACAAAATTCCTTTTTTCAAGGCTTCTATAACATTTTCCTGTCCGCCAACATCGGCGAAAGAAAGCTTCTTACCTTTGCCTGATAAAGTCTGTAAAATAGAATAAACAGATTTTTGATTTTGACGTTTTATAACAGGATTTACTTCATTTGTGAAATCAAACGACCTTACAAAAATCTTCCTATGCATACTCAAATCAACCTTAGGATTCTTTTTAATCCTGAGTTCACCTTCGCTAAATTTTAAAATATCATCAGGTACAAGATAAAAACTATCTCCATGATTCATTGTATACATTGATTTACCGCTATGTAAATCAATGGCAAAATTATTGGGATTATATGCTTCAAGTTCATTGTTGTGATTTTTAAACAGTACAAGTGATGCATGAAAATTGTCATCCTCAATGTAAAACAAACGTTTTATAATGTTATGAAAAGAATTTGCCATTTCTTTTAAACTTTTCTGGGCTGATCTTAATGTTTCATCAATAACAACAACATCACCCTGTTGTAAAACCTGTAAAACAGAAGACAAACGATCTTCCAGCGGGATTTTTTTTGCAAGAGTTAACGCTGTTGATTGAACTCCAGTAAAATTAACCTGCGGATAAAATTTATATCCCGGCAAAACTTGATCTTTTGGAAAAGCTGTAACGGTCTTTGACTTTTCAGCTAATTTTGATTTTGTTGCGGCACTGTTACTAGTGTAAATCGGACAATAATAATTTTGAACAGAACTTATTCTCATACACACACCTCCTTGTGTTTTATGAGAATACTATTTTTACAAACATTCGTCAATAGTCGTGTAAGATAAATAAAATAAGCATTTTAGGCAATATGCTACAATTGTAGCATATTAATAGCAAAAAATTGGATTTTGTTTTTCTTAAATTACTCTTTTTTGAAAAAGAATTATATGTTTAGTTAAAAAATAATACTACAATTGTAATAATTACACTTTTTTAATATTGTTACAATTGTTTACTTTAATAATCATATCATAAGAAAAAACACATGTTTATTAATTACGTTCATCCAGCGGCTAAAAAAACAGAGTCATTTTTTCGGCGGCAAGAGGAATTTGTTTAGTCGTTGGCGAGAATGGGGTATTCGAGCCATACGAATAAGTATGCATAGCTTACCCAATAAATTTTTCAACAAAAAATTTATTGGTTCAATTCGCGTGCCGGCTATAAAAAAAACAGGCTTGATTGCCTGTTTTTTTCGGCGGCAACGGGAATTGAACCCGTGTCAACAGAATGAGAATCTGCTATCCTAACCCCTAGACGATGCCGCTAAGTAACTTTATTTTAGCACTGAAAAACAATTTGTTCAAGCACCGTCAAATAATTAACTGTTACCCCTCGCAATTTTTAGGCAAATCCAAATCTTCGCACAATATAATTGTCACAACTTCACCGGCTTTGGCATGGTATTTTAGTCCGGGAGTAATTAAACCTGTTATCAAACCAACCGTTGTGCCTACAGGAATTCCTATTGCATAACCCACGCCGAGCTTAGCAGGGTTAGGTATAAATGCAAATCCCGTACCGGCGCCTGCACCAACTATACCGAGCCCCAGAGTGTAAGCAGTTAATTTCCCTACGGTATTCCAGGGGCCTTCTTTTAGTGCTCCGTCTTTTGTCAAAGGTTTGGCAGACATTTCAAATGCCGACCCGTCCGGAAAAACCAGACATTCAAAATTTAAATATACTCGTGCATTTTTATTTGGTATTCTCTGCTTGTCAATTCTTATAATTGTTGCAACCACCTTTGAACCCGCAGGAATTAAAAGAGTTCCTTCCTGCGTATAAATGGCATCGGGGACATCAAAATTTACTCTGTCGCCTGCTTTTGCACAGTCCGACCAGAACTTACAGGAAAATGCGACCTTAAAAGCATTTCCTTTACATATTATATTTCTTAAATTGGTAATCGTAACCGTATTTGATAACGCTCCTTTTTCACAGAACATGTGTTCCTGAGCGCAAATCTGTTCGGTGCATTCTTCTGCATCAACAGAAATTCCAACAAGTAATATTAATAATATAATAATCAGTCTTTTCATAACAAATAATTATTTTTATACATACATATAAAAAACTACTGCCTCACCGGCTAAAAATAAGACTGATATTTTTATAGACCTTTACGGGAATTTATAAAAAATCAACTTCAAACAAAAATAACAAAAAAGGAGGCAATATGAATGAACCATCATCAAAACACCCGTATTTAGATAATGTTTCTAAAAATTTTCTGAATAATCTTGACAAAAATGCAAAACCGCTTTATGAAATCGACCCAGAGGATGCAAGAGAATTCTTAACATTTATTCAGGAAAAAGGGTATAGAAATATTGAAGCACAGGTTGAAGACATATCATTTTCTGATGAAATTGCAGGAGAAATAAGTGTAAGATTAATCCGTCCCAAAAATTATACAGGAGAAGAAAATCTACCTCTTATAATTTACTGCCATGGCGGCGGCTGGGTGATGGGAAATGCAGATGATTTCGATATGACAATCAAAACTATTGCAAACCATACAAATTGTACAGTAGCATTTATTAATTATTCCAGATCACCTGAATTTCAATATCCTACAGCACTGAATCAAATTTATGCTGCATTGGAACATTTTTATAATAATGGTAATGAATACAACATCAATCCCCGGCGTATAGCAATAATGGGCGACAGTGCAGGCGGGAATATGGCAGCAGCAACAGCAATCAGAACAAAACTGGAAAACGGACCCGAATTAATTTTTCAGGTTTTAGTATATCCTGTTACTGACGATGAAATGAAAACCGAATCATACAAAGAATTTAAAGACGGCCCCTGGCTGAGTAAAAAAGCAATGGAATATTTTTGGAACTGCTACTTACCTGACAAAGATAAGCGAGATGGAATTTATATTTCGCCTTTGAAAGCTGATATTGAGTATCTGAAAGGGGTTGCACCAGCCCTTATTCTTACAGCGGAAAACGATGTTCTGAGAGATGAGGGGGAAGCTTATGCAAGAAAGCTCATCGAAGCAGACGTGGATACAGCATGTGTAAGAATAAACAATACATTCCATGATTTTCTGCTTCTCAACGGTTTGAGAGAAAGCAAAGGAGTAAAATCAGCTTATAAACTGATTTGCAAAACTCTGAAACATGTACTGCACAATTAAGAGGAAATCGTACAGCGGCTGCTTTTCAAGCAGCCGCTGTACGGCAAAATGTATATAATAAAAATAATTTAAATTATGCCTGTGTATTTATTTCTTTTTGTACAGGCTGAGGAGATTTTTTACCGCCGCAGCAGAGCAATGTGCCCAGTCCTAATACACCCGCACCGATTGCTCCGTAAATTAATGCATATTTACCCTGAATACTTCTTGCTGCTTTTTTTACTGCGGCACCAATGCCTTCTTCGCAGTTTACAAACTGTTTTTTACTGCTATCCCAAAAATTTACAAATATAGTCCTAGTAAATACTCTTTCCGGGTCAAGTCCTTTTTTGAAAAATCTTTTAAATTCATCAAAAGATACTTGTTTCTCACAAAAATCAGTAAGAGCTGCTTTTAATTCATCAATATTCGAAGTTTTATCTATTTTTCCAATAATTTCAGCCATTTTAGGAGAGTCACTGAGCTGAATAGTTTTCTTCATTATGTTTTTTTGTGTTTCAAAGTCATCAACATGTACGGATAAAAGTCTGCTAAAAAAATCATCCATAGAAGAAGCTTCATCCAGTTTCAAAGGATCCAGTATTTCTTTGAACTCTGCTACAGCTTCTTTAAACATTTCTGGGTCTGCTGTTTTAACATTTTCTCCAATCTTTTTAATAAAACTATCTGTCGGTAAACCGTCTTTTAAAAACGGTTTCGTTAAATAACCTGCTGCAACGCCTGCACCTGCACCAACAACTGCAGCACCTGTCGTATAAAGACCTGTATTGCTTCCTGAATTGTTTACACTTTCTACTGACATAATAATTCCTTTCTTTTAGTTGCCTGCCTACACATATTTATTAAAGTCCAATATGCTCAAAAAGTTGCTACAGGCACAATACATCCTATCCTATCCTATCCTATCCTATGAGGATTATATCAAGGGTTTCAGCCTTTTTAAATTCATTTTTACATTTCGTTACATTTGGAATTTACTCAGACATTGCTATTACAAAACAGTTTGGAGATAATTTACCAGTAAACAACCTATCTTCATATCTTCTTACCCTCCTGCCATCCAAAAACTGCTGCCCCTTATACAACAGCAATTTTCAAACACCCGTCTGATTTAGTGTCAAAAAATTTGTAAGCTTCAACAATATCATCAAGCTTATAGCGGTGGGTAATCAAGAAATCCGTATTTATTTTATTTTCGGATATAAGTTTAACAAGCTCTGAGCATTTTGAGGCATCAACTCCGCCTGTTTTGAAAATCAGATTTTTCCCGTACATCTCAGGCAGCGGCAAAATTTGGTTTTCTTCATACATTGCAACAACCGCAACAATAGCATTCGGACGGGCAATTTTATATGCAAGTTCAAACGTGTTTTTGCCGCCCGCCGCCTCTATAACAGAATCAACACCGCGCCCGCCGGTCAAATCTTTAATTACTCCACATAAATCCGATTTTTCAGGATTAATAAAATAATCAGCGAGATTTTGTTTTTTAGCAATTTCAAGTCTTGTTTCGTCAATATCTATTGCAATAATTTTAGAAGCTCCCAGAAGTCTTGCCGAGAGCATTGAGCAAAGCCCGACAGGGCCTGCTCCGATAATTGCAATCAAATCATCATTTTTTATCTCACAAAGTTCAGCACCCCACCATCCGCTTGATAAAATATCTCCGACAAACAATGCATTTTCATAACTGACATTATCAGGCAATTTTGTAAGCCCTGTATCTGCATAAGGCACTCTTACATATTCAGCATGGCAGCCGTCAATTCTGCATCCAAGTTCCCAACCGCCTTTTTCGCAATTATTCACAAAACCTCGTTTACAAAACCAGCATTCTCCGCAAAAAGTTTCACAATTTGCACTCACTCTGTCACCCGGTTTCAAATTTTTAACAGCATTTGCAACAGATACAATTTCTCCGACAAATTCATGCCCGAGAACAGTATTTTTATTTGCTCTGGGCACAAACCCTCTTAGTATATGCAAATCACTTGTACAAATTGAGGATACCTCAACTTTTACAATAGCATCTCTATCAGATTGAAGAACCGGCATTGGCCTTTCAACAAGTTCAATTTTTCCGGTATCTTTATAAACAAGAGCTTTCATATATAAAGTGTAACACAAAAAGGCTCCTTTAAAAAGGAGCCTTTCTTATTAATCTTTACCATCATTTAAGGTAATCATATTTATAATCAAACCGAGGAATGAGAGAACAACAGAACCTAAAAATGCCGCCAAAAATCCGTCTACATAAAATCCCGGTGCTATATAACCTGCAAGCATGAATAAAAGCGCGTTAACTACAAGCCCGAACAGTCCTAAGGTCAAAATATTTATCGGCAGTGTAATAAATACAATCAGAGGTCTTATAAATATGTTAATAAGCGCCATAATAACTGTTACAAGCATTGCACTTTGAAAATTCTCTACAAAAATACCCGGCACAAGCCATGCAACAAAAAGTATCGCAAGCGTAAAAAATATCCATCTTATTAGTAATACCATACCGTTTTTTCCTTTCTCATATATAAGTTTAAAATTTTATAAAATAAATTTCATTGTCTTTAAGTATAATAATAAACTTGCTAATCCTAATTATTAAGTGTATAATAATCCGGTAAATTAAATAAGTGAAAGGGACTTTATATGAAAGACAATATTTTAATAGCACTTGCAATTGTTATTATTGCTTCAATGTGGATACAATTTATACAGCAAAATGCAAACAACAGATACAAAGTTATAACAGGCAGCAACATGATGACAATATTACTTGACAAAAAAACAGGGGTAACCTGGAGAAACTGTATTTGTGACACAAAATCTAACATCCCCGGCTGCTGGGAAAGAATGTACACTTTAAATATGGAAGATTACAGTAAACCGATGGGCGAAGTAACAATTAATAAAAAGTTAAGAAAAGATCTTGCAAAGCAAGCAAAACAAGCACCGATTCCTGCTACTCAACCCCAAGCTCCGGCAGAAGAACAGAAATAACATAAAGCAAGAAGGCAGGCTTATTTTATGTGAGCACATCTCACAAAACAAGCTTGACCTTCTGCTGTGCGAACTTTTTGTAAACTGTTATTACTTTTTGTCCAGCACTTTAATCAAATGCCAGCCAAATTGCGTATACACAGGTTTCGAAACCTCCCCGACCGGAGTTTCAAACGCCGCCTTTTCAAATTCAGGCACCATTTGCCCCCGCTCAAAATACCCCAAATCTCCGCCGTTCTGCCCTGACGGACAAAGAGAATAAACTCTTGCATAGTATTCAAATTTTCCGCCTTCATCTATCGCTTTTTTAATCTGCTGTGCCTCTGCTGCAGTCTTTACAAGAATATGCTCGGCATGAACAGATTGAAACTCCTGTGCTGATACTACCCCGCTCAACAGCATAATAAATACAAACAATTTACATAAATTTTTTATCATAATAAACTATCCTATATTATTCTAAACAAAATTACTATTACCCGAATGTCCTAATACAGTTGCGTCCGTCATTTTTTGCTTTATAAAGAGCTTTATCCGCATTTTCAAACATTTGTCCAAAATCCTCAACTTCTTTATTTGAAGAAAGCCCCGCACTGATTGTAACATTCAAATTATTACCCTTGAATATAAATCTGTTTTCCATAACTGCTTTACGCAGCCGTTCAACAGGAATTTCCGCTCTGTCAGACGGAGTTTCAGTCAAAAGAATGACAAATTCTTCCCCACCGTAGCGAAAAATTATATCTGTCTGACGGAAATTTTCAACCATCAGCCAGCTTAACTCCTTTAAAACATAATCGCCGCACAGATGACCGTATGTATCGTTTATTTTCTTAAACCAGTCAATGTCAATAACAGCAACCGACAACGGAGTATTGTAACGTTTTGCTCTGGCAAATTCGCGTGTAAAA
Source organism: uncultured bacterium (assembly GCA_949296425.1). GTDB lineage: Bacteria > Cyanobacteriota > Vampirovibrionia > Gastranaerophilales > Gastranaerophilaceae > Stercorousia. Next base: position 7,394 of record CASFPN010000010.1, on the reverse strand, counting down.
GTCGTTTCAAAATACCGTCTGTTATATAAATTTGTCAAAGCATCCGTTATTGACAACTGTTTGGTTTGCGTGTACATAAAATTTATTTTCCTGATAACATCAAACTTGTTATCTTCAGGAATATCAAAACTTTCAATAATATTTTGAATATTCTGCTGAATTTCATCTAATACATCCGAAGGTAAATCAAAATTTATATTTGTCATATCACTCATATTACTCATATCACTACTTCCATACCATTTTTATCATAGCAGAAATATTGCAGACAATCCATTTTTTTGCTAAATTTAACATTAATTATGAAACCCGCAGTTGACGAAATGTTTGAGAAATATTCCAAAGACAAACCCCATGCAATTGAGGTTAAACGGCTTGCAATGATTATTTTTGACGAAACAAGCAAAAAAGTTTATGAAATGTCTCAAATTGAAAGAGAATACCTAAAAGCCGCCGCTTACTTACATGATATCGGATATTTTATTGAAGCCAAAAACCACAACAAACATTCAATGGAAATAATTATGAAAGAGGGACTTTTAGGGTTCAACGATAAGGATGCAAAAATTATCGGCTGTATCGCAAGATACCATAGAGGCGGACTTCCGGACAAAAATGAACATGAAATCTACGGCTCGCTTGAAAAAAAAGACAGAAAAATTGTCAAACGCGCAGGCGGTATTCTGAAACTTGCAGACGGATTGTGCAAAGATCATTCAAACCAATTTAAAAATATAGAAATTAATTACGATGCCAAAAACAATATTGTAGAATTTATCCTTTATCCCCAAAGCGCATCAGTCAAACCCGACATAAAAACCGCAATCAGAAAACGCGACCTTTTTGAAATCGGATTTAAATGCCAGAGTGTTTTAATATTCAGTGAGTAACATATTGTAAAGTTTTTGTTACAATTCAATCAAAATTGTAACATTTCTTCATGAAAAATACTTTATATATATGTAAGGGAAAAAATATGAAAGGATTACGGCAATCTGAAAAGCTAAACAAATGCAACAAACAAAAAGATTCCGAAACCAGTTCGGAATGACAGTAATTCCAAAATGCATAAACAAGCAATGGCTATATTAAGAAAGTCGTAAGCAATGGTAAGGAAATGTCATTCGATGTAAATGTTTTGAGCACAAAACCGGTTATCAAAGCAGCAGCATCCATGCAAAATGACGGCGGCGGCGGTAATCTCGGCTACATGGCTCAAGGCGGTAGGGAAGAAAAACAGGAAAAGAAATATTTAGACGAAAGCATTTTTGCACAAAAACCGGAAGTTGATACTTTCGGATTTGAAAAAGAAGAACCTGAAATGCCGGACGAAAATTTCTCTCTTTCCAAATTTGTTGCGGAAATTATCCTGAAGTTGAAAAAGATTTTTATTAAAGAATAGAAGAATTCATACTTTTAGTAATTTCGTAAAGCAATCTAACGTTTTTATCATCAAGCAATTTTATTGAATCAACAATTTTGCTTTCAAGTTCACTTCTTGAAAAATTTACATCAGATTTAAATAATTCCAAAATGTCAGTATTTAATGCCTCTGACAATTTTTCTATCAAATCACAGGAGGGAAAACTTTTTGCATTCTCTAAAAAAGAAATATAACGAAAATCAACTCCGACAAGTTCCGCAAGTTTTTCCTGAGTAAAATTCCGAGATTTTCTTATTTTTTTAAGATTTTTAGCAAATCTTTCTTTTATCATATAACCTCAATAATACAGTTTATAAATTAAATTAATACAAATTATTACTAACAGATGTTAGGAATTATATTGACATTTTTCTAATTAATTTATAGAATTTCATATAACAATTTAGAATTATTTGTTAGAAGTTCATAACATAAATTAGTAAAATGGTAAAAATTAGTATAATTATTCCTGTTTATAATGTAGAAAAGTTTCTGAAAAAATGTCTTACAAGCGTTGTTGAACAAACATTAAAAGACATTGAAATTATCTGCATAAATGACGGTTCAAAAGACAAAAGTTTACACATACTCAATTCATTTGCAGAAAAAGACAACAGAATTATTGTTATTAATCAAAGTAATCAAGGCCAATCATGTGCGAGAAATGCGGGACTTGAAATTGCAACCGGTGAATATATCGGATTTGTAGATTCTGACGATTGGATTGACATAGACTTTTACGAAAAACTCTACACTACAGCAAAAAAATATAACGCAGATATAGCCGCTGCAGGGATTAAAAGATTAAGACCGTACAAGTGGAAATATCATCTTAAAATAAAATGTGAAGAATATACCGAAGATACAAACAAAAAATTCCGGCTTTGCGATGTACCTGACAAATGTTATGTATGGAATAAAATTTACAAAACATCGGAACTTAAACGATACAATATAATTTTTGAACCTCATGTATTTTATGAGGACAGATGTTTTACCGCAGAAGTTCTTGTTAAACTTAAAGGTCTTGTGAGTGTTCCTGATACTTATTACAACTATTGGACCAATAATAAATCTACAGTAAAGACTAAATCACCTAAAAAGGATGGAGATTCTGTATATACTTATAACAAAATGATAAAGTATTTGAAAGACAATAATATCAACCTTGATCATTATTTTTTGGAACTAAAAAAAATAAAACTTTTCGGACTGACAATATTAAAAATAAAAACCTATACAAACAGAAAAGAATATCTACTATGTAACTGTATTAAATTTAAAATTAAACAATTTGTTTCAAAAAAATAAAATTTGTGCTATCATTCATTTTAAGATGATTAAAGTGAGTGTGATAGTTCCGGTTTATAATACCGCAAAGTATCTTGAAAGATCTCTTGATACTCTGCTTAATCAAACACTTTCAGATATTGAAATTATCTGTGTCAATGACGGCTCAACAGATAATTCTTTAGAAATTCTTGAAAAAATCAGCAAGTCCGCCCCCTCGCCGAAATTAAAGATTGTTACAACAAAGAATCAGGGATTATCCTGCGCGAGGAATACAGGTATGAAAATTGCACAGGGTGAATACATCGGATTTGTTGATTCCGATGACTGGGTTGATACTGATTTTTTTGAAAAACTCTACAATGCCGCAAAAAAATATGACTGCGATATTGCATGTGCGGATTTTATAAGGCAGCACCCGCAAAAACAAAAAATCAGACTCAATATTACTGAAGAAAAAGTTTTTACAACACCCGAAGACAAATATCTTGCCTGCAAAACCTACAGAGAAGGCTGCGTTTGGAACAAGATTTACAAAACGGAATTCTTAAAAAAAATAAATCTTGAATTTATACCGGGAATGTATTATGAAGACAGAGATTTTACCGCACGCTCACTATATTTTGCGGACAAACTCGTAACTGTTCCGGGAACCTATTACTATTATTTTGTTAACCCTAAATCCATTGTAAAAAAAGGCGGAAACAAACTTCAGGACGAACATTATATTCTTGCCCGCCGTCAGGTGCTTGATTTTATTAAAGAAAAAAATATAAATGTTCCGGACGGACTTTACCGAGCAGAAAAATCAAGATTTAAGATATTTGGCAAAACACTGTTTTCCATCCGCGAAAGTATTAACACCGAATATGTATTACTGTTCGGGAAAATAAATATTTTTAGGTATAAAAAGAGGAAAAAATGACAAAAATTAATGTCTGTATATCATGCGATGAAAATTATGCAAAATACGCATCTGTTGTTATTGCGTCAATACTTTCAAATGCCTGTGATGATGTTGTGCATTTTTACATTCTTGACGGCAATATTTCTGATGACAGTAAATCAAAAATTTTAGCCCTCACAAACATAAAACCATGCAAAATTGATTTTATAAAAGTTGACGAAACAAAGCTTGAAATTTATAAACAAATTAATACTCACGAATATATTACGCTGCCGTCATATTACAGGCTTATCTTATCGGAACTTCTGCCTGATGTGGATAAAATAATCTATCTTGACTGCGACACTGTTGTTAACACTTCTTTAAGAGATTTGTTTGAAACAGATTTGGGAGAAAATATTATAGCAGGAGTCCTGGATGCCAGAGTAAAACACAAGAAGAAATGGAAAAATTCTAAATATATTAATTCGGGAATGGTTGTTTTTGACCTTGATAAAATTCGTAAAGAAGATATAGAATCAAAATTCTTTGAATACACAAAACAAAATATAGATAAAATTGAAACAGGCGATCAAGATGTAATCAATTTTACACTCAAAGACAGAATAAAAATTCTGCCTGATGAATGGAATGTTCAGGTAAGCGGTTTTGCAAGCAGAACGTCTTTCACAAGACATCCTAATATTATTCATTACATAGGTTACTATAAGCCGTGGGTATTCGGTTCATGCACATTTTTTAAAGACTTGTATTTTAAATATCTTCAACTTACCCCGTGGGCTTTAACAGAAAAAGAACAAACCTACTGGTATGATGAAAACAAAAAAGCCAGCCGCATTAATTTCTGGAAAAAACGACCTTTCTGTTTTCTCAATCCTAAATACTGGTATGCATTTTATTGTTCATATATTAAACAATAATGGGGCATATATCGCAGTTTACACAAAACAATATCTAAATTGTCACCCTGAACTCGTTTCAGTGTCTAACTGTTATGAGATGCTGAAACTAGTTCAGCATGACGTTTTCACACATAATTGGTATAAACTGCGATATAACTCCCAATAAATTGGATTTTATGGTATTATTTTTATATGGATAAGAAAATTAAAATTGGATTAATAGGCCTTGGAACAGTAGGCTCGGGAGTTTTTAAAACTTTAAAAAATTTTGAAAACATTGAAATTGTAAAAATAGCGGTAAAAAATATCAACAAAAAACGCGATATAGAAGGTCTTGACAGCTCAATTATGACGGACGATGCATATAAAATAGTAAACAATCCGGAAATTGATATTGTTGCAGAACTCATAGGCGGTATCGAACCTGCTTTTGATTTAATTTCAACCGCTATAAAAAACGGCAAACATATAGTTACGGCAAATAAAGAGCTTCTTGCAAAACGCGGCGAAGATATTTTTAAATTAGCAGAAGAACACAACAGAGTAATTCTTTACGAAGCTGCAATTGCGGGCGGAATACCTATCATCATGCCTGTAAAAACAATTCTTGCGGGAAATAAAATTACACATATTGAAGCAATTTTAAACGGCACAACAAATTACATACTGACCAAAATGGATGTTCAAAAAGCATCGTATGCCGATGTATTAAAAGAAGCTCAGGAACTTGGTTACGCAGAAGCCGACCCTACAGGTGATGTGGAAGGTTTTGATGCTGCATACAAAATTGCAACTCTTGCTTCAATAACTTTTCATAAAAGAATTGATATTCAAAAAGTATACAGAGAAGGTATTACAAAAATTCGCGCCAAAGATATGGAAGCGGCAAACGATTTAGGCTACAAAATCAAGCTAATAGCCTCAGCAGATATTGATGAAAACGGCAATGCCGATGTAAGAGTTCATCCGATGCTTGTTTCAAAAAAATCTACCCTTGCGCATATTGATTATGTAACAAATGCGGTTATGCTCAAAGGTCATCCTGTCGGAAGCATTACTCTTTCAGGCCCAGGCGCCGGAGAATTTCCGACGGCAAGTTCTGTTGTTGGCGACATCTTAGCAATAGCTGCAGAAATCGGGAAAACTGATTATATCTTACCTATGATGAGATGCAAACACAACTCGGCAGCTAATATGCTTGATATTTCAGAAACCACTAACAAATATTATATTTCAATCCACGCAAAAAATAACAAAGGTGTTATAGGTAAAATCGGAACGATTTGCGCGGATAATGATATAAGTCTTGCAAGCATTGTTCAAAAATGCGTTTCCGATGATAACACAGCAGATATTACCGTCATAACCGAACTTGTTAAAGAAAAGAATATGCAAAATGCTATTAGACTTATTGAAGCTGATGGCAATAAGGTTAACAACCTTATAAGAGTGCAGGTATAATAAAAACCCTTACCCGAATTTGAACTAGAGTTAAGGCGAAAGTTGGAAATTCCGGTGAGGGTTTTGAATTTAAAACAAATCTACTCTTTTATTTTTGTTCTTGTAAAAAATCCTTCATTCATATTTATAAAGTCATCAGATTTAATAAATTTTACATTATCAGAAATATCTGCATTAACAGTTCCTTTGTCAGACTTAACAATACGCACTTCATCCGTATTACCGTCTTTAACATCTATATTATAATCTTCGCAATGAGCAACATGGTAATAATCACTGTCTTTTGTTCCTTCAAGATACAAACCGGTAATACCGTATAAGGATGTGCCGTATTTTCCGTTGTTGCCCAAGTCATTACCTATTGTGACCGAAGCTTTTGAATCTGTTTTTTGATCTTTAAATTCCATTCTGGTTCCATTGTTTAACCATACACAGTTAATCTTTTCTCCGTTACGGTAAACAACACTTGTAGATTTTATATCATTATTATAAAATAATACATTGCCAATTTTGATTTGATCTGACATAATAATCCTCCTCATTGATTAATTATCTATAACTTTTCCGTCTTTGCCTATTGTTTTTTCTACAGAAGAAATTAAATGTCCGTCTGCATCAGAACGGACTTCTTCTACAGACATAGTTCCGTCATCATTCAAATTTTTGGTTATCTCTATCCCGTTTCCGTCTTTATCACAAACAGTTGTATATAAATACGTCATGGTACCGTCTTTAGAAAAATCAGCAAGTTCGGTTACTCGATTTCCATTGTCATCAGTATACACTTCTTGCGTACTGGTTATACCATTAGCATATTTAAATACAGTTTTTTCGGAAAGCTGCTTTCCGGATTGATCATAAACAACTTGAGTAGATGATAAATCTACACTTCCGTCAGTATATGTTCTCTTTGATAGACGACCGGTTATATTTCCGTTTTTGTCAGTAACTGTATAAGTTTTCACTTTCGTTCCGTCTTTCTCGGTAATCTTTTCAACTTTGGTACCAACTCCTTTCATAGTATTAACTATATCTTTTATGTTCATATAGTCTCCATACAAGGGAATTGAATAAATCATATCTTGTAACAAACCGTCAAAAAATTTCTTAAAACCGCTTTTTTCTTTAGGTAATTTAGGACATTCAGGGTCTTTCAAGTCATAAGATATCTCTCCGTCAATTTTTGTTTTCTCTTTCACTTCATCCCCAAATGCAGAATTTATCTTTTGTTCTCCCGTTTTAACAGGAGCAGTATCTTCATGATGTAAAGATGTAACTGGATCTGAAGATTTTACTCCGTCTAGTGCCATAATAATCTCCTTTCATGTTATTCCTCGTGTTATATATCACTCATATATAAACAAAATTCATAGTAAAAAATTGACTATACCTGCACCTATCCTATCCTATC
>CASFPN010000009.1 GCA_949296425.1 uncultured bacterium | reverse complement strand
GGGCACTTTTGGCGGCAAAAGTGCCTCAAAACCGGCGACACACATTCACTCACTAATAATTTGCAAGGCTCAGCATACAGGCGTGTAAACTCGCTATATTCTCAGTGATTCCGAACTTGTTTTGGAATCACCTTTATCGCTCAAACAATACACGCCTTTGACATTTGCTTCGCCTGCAATTATTGCTCGTTCCGTTATTATCGCAATAAAACAAAAGTCCGGCTATCAGCGTAGTGAACAATCAATGTTTGCGAAACAACAACAAAGCCGGCTATTGTCTGAGCGTAAAGTTAATTAGACCCTGAAACAAGTTCAGGGTGACAGATAAGCGAGCTCCAACAAGGTTTTTTAGCAGAACATATCTTATGTTATTTTTTTATAACAACTAAATTTCTTGTGTGATTTTCTTGCAGAGGGAGCTCATAAGATATTATATCAATTACTTCTGCATGGAAATTTTTTAAAGTTTGTTTTGCATCTTTGATTTCTTCTGATGTACGAAGTGATTTGTATGCTATAAAGTAACCGTGCTCCTTCAATAATGGGATTGCATATTCTGTTATTATTTTTAGAGGAGCTACTGCGCGTGAAGTAATTAAATCATATTTCTCTTTAATATTTTCCGCTCTGGAGCAAATAGTGTGAAGATTTTTAATATCGAGTTCTGATTTAATTGTTTCTAAGGCATTAATTTTTTTTCTGATGCTGTCGAGAGCATATACTTCAATTTCAGGATATGTAATTGCAATAGGAATAGCAGGAAATCCGCCGCCTGTACCTATATCCAGCAAAGTGAAGGGCGAAGGATAAAGAGTGAAATATTTTTCAAGAAAGAATTTTATGGCAAGACTGTCAAATATATGTTTTTCCCATAAAACCTTTTCATCATTTTTTGAAACAAGATTGATTTTTGAATTAAGTTCTAAAAATGTTTGTATATATTTTTTGTAAAAATCCTTATTGTACATTGTTTAAGTCTTTCACTATTTTATTAAAATTTTCTTCACCCATTCTCAATTTCAAATCACTTATCCGCATTTTAATTTTCGCAATATTTTCTTTGGTGAAATTATTTACAGCAAGTTTGTATGCGTTAACGTAATTTTCAAGGGAAAGATTAAGCTCTTTTCGGTTGTAATAGAAATCTCCGAATGCAAGATTAACAGATGCAATATAAAAGGTTTCATTTAATTCTGCAGCGCAGGCTTTTGCTTTTTTCAGGTATTCTAAAGCTTTGTCCGGGGATTTATTTGAAAGAATTTCAAAAAGCTTCATTGATGATAAATAAATTCCGTTGTTATTTTGGGTCAGTTCATCTAACCTCAGGCTTTCATTAAGATATTTGACAGCAAGATCTGATTTGTCGTTTTCATCATATATTGTAGCAAGGTTTGAAAGAGATGAGGATAAATATGCATTAATCTTGGGATCTTGCGATGTTTCAATACATTTTTTGTAATATTTTACGGCAGTATTTATATCGCCTTCTTCATCAAGATTTAACGCATTTTTAAAATATAATTCCGCAAGAACAGGTTTTTCTATTGCTTCGGTATTTGCAGGAATAATATTTTTAACATTTCCACCAGTAATAGCAGCAAGCAGCAGTTCTGACTTTATAATTAAGTTTTCAGATAATTTATTTTTTTGTTCTAAAATTTCGTTCAAGATTTTTTCAGCCCTATCACGTTTAAACGTAATAAAATATATATTTGCAATTTCATATTTGCAGTCTTCGATTTTTTCCGTATCTCCGGTTGAAATATAAAATTCATTTGCCAGTTCGTAATATTTAAGGGCATTGAACCAGTCGGACATATTTTTGAAAGCTTGTGCAAGTTTTGTATACATTGTAGGAAGGAAAGTGTAATAATCATCATCCGTATTCATTGTTAAAGCTTTTTGATAAATCATGGCGACTTTTGCATAGTTGAAGTTTTTTTCTTCCTGTTTTGCAAGATTTATTAAATCTATAAGGTGAAGATTTTTAATTTCCTCAAGTGCTTCTGATTTTTTGTTAGAAATGTCTACAAATTTATTTATTGAATTTGCGATTTTATTCATAATTGCCATTTCATTTTCTTCAGATTCAAAAACAAAGGAAATATTTTTTATCTGTTCATCTTTTTCCTGTTTGGTATGCGGTATTTCCTGGTGCTCAATTTTCTGTTCCATAAACTGAATCTCAGGCATCGGTTTTTGCGGAAGTACAGGTTTTTTAGGTATAAAAATACTGTGATATTCAATTTCTTTGCGCATTGTTTGTCTTGAAATCAAAAGATCTCTTTCAAGAGGTTTTAAAGGCAGTTGTGTATTGTAAAGTTCCACACAGCTTTTATGAATTTTTATCGCAATATTTTCCGCAATGGAATTTTCTGCAATAACTTTATAGTAATCCTGAAGGTATATCAGCGAGCCCTCTCTTGTAAGCACCAGATTATCCGCAAAATAGCCAATTTTGTCGGCATCATAAAGGTTTAGTGTTTTTAAAAGTTTTACATTAACTGGATGGCGCATAATTGTTAAAAATCTAAACAAATGCCCGCTGACAGGATCAACAAGTGATAAGCCTTCCCGGAGTATAAAGTCATTAAATGAAAGAAAACTTTTTGTGTAACCGGATAAAAATTCTGTGAGATTTAGTTTTCTTATTTGCATAATTTTTATTGCAAGAGTTGTGTATAAGTAATAACCTCTGGTGTATTTGTAAAGCTCATCAGACAGTGGTCCGATTTGTTTAAAGTCTTCAGATTTGAGATATTTTTCAAAGATACCTTTATCAAGAGCTCCAACGGAGATTTTTTCGTAATCCGTTTTAAAATCGTTGTAGTCAAATTTTCTTCCGATTAAAATTGTTTTAATATTTTTATATTTTGAAAGATGGAAAATAAAGTTTAAAATTTCCTGTTTATTATCAATTAATACCTGTTCAAAGGAGTTCAACACAATAACAACGGGCTTTTCTATTGACTCAAAATATGCATTAATTTTTTGTGTAAAATTTTCGGTTTTAGTTTTCGGAATTTTTATAATATTCTGTACGGTTAGTTTTCTGAAGTCATCAAAAAATTGAAGTAAAACATCATCAAGAATAGTTGTTTCAAAACAGTTGTACCTGAGAGTTATAACATCTTCGTGTAAAAAGGAAAGAGCCTGGTTTACAACCATAATTTTTCCCGTACCCATAAAACCGTTTACAATTAGCAAAGGATTATCCGATTTGAAATATTCCAGAATTTTTTCTATTTTTTCAGTATTATTCTCTATTAAGTATTGATTAATTCCTATGTCTTGTTTTTGGATTTCTTTTCTGTCGGCGATGTCTTTTATAAATTCCATAAGGTTATATTAATAGATTTTTTAAAATTTTGCAAATCAAATATTTTTATAGTACAATTTTATTATATTCGAAAACTAAAGGGGAACAGGATGGAATTTTTCAGAAAACACCAAAGAGCTATCGTCGCAATAATTGCGGTTACTTTTATTGCCTGGACTGTAGGTTTGATGATGCTGCCTCTTTTGGTTAAATAAATTATGGGTATAAATAAGTTTATAAAAAGATTGTTTATAGTATTTTTAGTGCTGCTTATAGGGAATATAGGCTTATTTGCCAGTGCTGATCAATTAAGAAATATTCAACAGAAACAGCGTGTTACGCATGAAAAAATTAAGCGTTTAAAAGTTCTTGAACATCTTGAAAAGAATAAGCTCTACAAAAACCAGCAAAAGCTTGAACAGGCGTCAAACAATTTGCAATTTTCTAAAAACAGATATGCTCAGCTGGAAAGACAGCTGGCACAAATGGAGAAAGATCTTACAGCTTCTATTTCCGAATTTAATACCGCTAATGTTGAAATGCGCAAGCGAATAAGGCAGGTTTACAAAAACCAGAGAACAGGTATGTTTGAACTTATCCTTACTGCGAAAGATGTAAATTCATTGTTGGATGTTCTCTATTTTGAAAAAATTGTTTTAAAGAAAGATTATGCACGTATTCAGGCTGTTAAAGCGAAATCGGAACGCATAGCCGCAATGAAAAAGGATGTTGAATCTAAAAAAATTGCTCTGGCTCAATCAATTCAAGATATTAATTCTCAGCAGAGAAATATAAAATCCGCAATTGCAATGAATCAGAGTATGATTAACAAATATAAGACAGACAGAAAAACCTACGAACGTGCGGAAAGAGAACTTGCGAGGCAGTCTGCAAGTATTCAAAGTATGATTGCGAGAAATAAAGGCGGCTCGAATGTCAGGGTTACATCCGCAGGATTTTTAAAACCTATATCAGGTAGAATTACATCCCCTTTCGGCTGGAGAACCCATCCTATATTTAACAGCAGAACTTTTCACTCCGGTGTTGATATTGCAGGCCCTAACAGAGGAAGCATAAGAGCTTCAAATTCAGGGAAGGTTATATATTCCGGCTGGTATGGCGGGTACGGTAAAGTAGTCATTCTTGATCACGGAGTGGTGAACGGCAAACCTACAAGTACTCTTTATGCACACATGTCATCTATAAGAGTTGGGCAGGGACAGTTTGTTAATAAGGGTGATGTAGTCGGTTATGAAGGTACAACAGGTTACAGCACAGGGCCTCATGTTCACTTTGAAGTGAGGATAAACGGCAAACCTAATAATCCGTTAAATTATATTTAAAAGGCAGAGAATTTGAGAAAGTATTTATTTGTTACATTATTAATTTTAGCATTAACTCCTTGTAAGGTAAATTCTAAGGAGTTATTCGAAAGCCCTGCCGATCTGGAAAAAACGTTTAATGAAACATTTTATGAAGCACCTTTTATTCCTTTGCCTGAGGTCGAAGTAAAAAGCGGAAATCAGACAAAACCCGTTAAAGGTACTCCTGTTTTTAAAAAAGTCCGTATAAAAATTACAAATTATCTCCGGGAAAAAGATTACCAAAAAACTCAGGAATTAATAGAAAAAGAAAAACAGCGTCAGGCTGAAATTGAAGCTGAAGAAGAAGGTATTTCAATCAAGGATGTAGACGTTAGCTTTAAAACAAAAAAAGATAAAAAAGACAAAAAAGTTTCTGATAAAAAACAAGATAATAATGAAGTTAAAGAACAGACAAATACACAGCAACCTGAGGAAACTCTTGAACTTGAGGGCGGTGTAAAAGAACAGGTTACAACAAATAACATTGTTTTGGATGCCGATAATGTAGATTATGACGATGCAAACCAGAATATAACGGCAACCGGTAATCCTATACTTAAATTTCCGCAGCAGGATGTTGTTTTAAAAGCTGATAAAATGGTTTATAACAAAGATTCCAATATTTTAAAGGCTTACGGAAATGTAGAAATTATAAAAGAAGGAAATCATATATGCGGCGATTTTATTCAGGTTAATATGAATGAAGAAAGTGCTTTTCTTGACCAAATGAACATGAAACAGTCATTTATCACGATAACCGCAAGAAAGACCGAAATGGAAGGCGATAAAATAATTCTGCATGACGGTAAAATTGAATCAAAGGAATCGCATATATTAAATCTGCAAACCAAAATGATCGGCGGTAATAATTTTAATAATATGATTATAGATGATGAGGATAAATCATCTATTGCCGACGGAGTCGGAGATACTGCCGTTCATATAAAAGCTGAAGAAATTTTTGTAAATGCCAAAAAGAATAACGATGTAATTACCTTAAAAAAAGCAAAAATAAAATACGGAGATTATGAATTATTTACAATTCCGTCAATTACTGCCCACACAAATAAAAAGAGGGAATTTTTTGAAGCAAATTATCCTGAATTCGGCTCCCGCGGGAAATTAGGTATGTATATAGGCCCCGGATTTGTTTTTGATACACCGCTGCAGGACGGTTCAACAATAAAAGTTCTGCCTATTTTAAATAACAAAAGCGGTATCGGATTCGGCGGCATGTTAAAATACCGCAGTGCCACAAACTATACTGATTTAGGATACGGCTCTTCGGCAGATATATTTATGATGAAAGGTAAACAATATCTTGATGATAAATTATATATGCAATACGGTTCAAATTCGTATATGGATGAATGGTTCATGGGGCCGAGAATGCCTAAATATATTGCAGAATTAGTGTATAAAGACAGTACAATTGTTCCGTCAACTATTCATGAAGGAAAAGATTTAACATTTTCTCACCGTTTTGGTTTTGGTTATATGCAAAATAACGATGCTAACAGAAAAGGTGAAAATATTCCGCCTTCGGATGTCGGGACTTTGAGAACTCGGTATATGGCGGAAATAAGCCAGTCATTATTCAAATATCAGGACAAGGAACGGCTCAGATATTTGGATCTGGCACTTGTATTGCAGGGAAGCGCCGCATTATACGGAACAGGCGACACGCAATTTGTCGGCAGAATAGGGCCGAGAGTTCATACTCAGTACAAATATTGGATGCAAGATATAGGTTTTTTTGCCGCAGCATATCATGATAAAACGCCTATGGCTATGTATGATATGTACAGATACGGACATGCAAACATATATTTGAGGGAAGCTTTAAGAGTTCATAAATATTTAACACTTGCATGGTCCGGAACTTTGACGTTTACTGGTGATGCGCCAAACGGTGAAATGTTTCAGGAAAACTCCTTTATTATAGCTATTGGGCCTGATGATTTTAAAATAAATTTTGGTTATGACTGGGTGCGCCGTCAAACTTATTTTGCTTTTGTAATTGGAATGGATACAAAAGGCTCATCTGTTGATTTTGACAAGATGGTTATAAAAAATCCGGACAGACTTGCAAGAAGCGATAAAAAAGAACCAAAATTGAAAGTTTTTGATGAAGAAAATACAGTTTCAGCACCTGTTGCAAAGAAAATGATTTACGCTGAAGTAATTGAACTTGAAGATCCTGATAAGGAAGCAATATAATGAATGAATTAAACAAATTAAAGTCAGAAATAATAGAATATGGCAAACTTGCCGGTATCAAAAACTTTACTCCGGGATATTCGGGTAATATGTCTGCGCGTTACAATGATAAAATATTGATAACCTCAAGCGGTTCAGCTAACGGATATTTGGTTGAAGATGAACTCGTATTGATGGATTTTGAAGGAAATTTGGTTGAAGGGGATAAAAAGCCGTCTTCTGAAAAGATGCTGCATGTTGAATTTTATAAGCAGCGACCTGATGTAAATTACATTATTCATGTCCATTCACCGTTTCTCAGTACATTTGCTTGCTGCAGAATCCCGTTGGACGAACCGGTTATGGCTGAAAATGTTTTTTATTTCGGTCAAATCCCTTTAGCAGATTACGGTCTGCCATCATCATTTGATCTTGTTGAAAAGACCGCAAAATATTTTAAAGATTATGATGCCGTAATAATGGCAAATCATGGATTTATTGTCGGAGATAAAACTATCAAAGATGCATTTTTAAAACTTGAGCTTGCTGAATCCTATGCGCAGGTTGTGTTTAATACAAAATTGCTCGGCGGTGCAAAACTTTTTACGGATAAAGAAGTTGAGGAGATAAATTCTCTCAAAAAATAATAGTTGTGATATAATAAATTTTAGTAAAAGAGGAAAACAAAAGTGTCATTAATGTTGGAAAACAAACAGGGATTAATAGCCGGAGACGGTACTTTACCGGTAAAAATGGCTCAGTATGCAAAAGAAAACGGTTTTGAAGTTGTTTGTATATCACTTGCAAAAGATAATTTGAGACAGTTGAAAAAGTACTGTTCAAAAATATATTCCTGCCACCCGGGTGAGGTTAACAGAATAGAAAAAATATTAAAGGATGAAGAAATAAAACAGGCAACTTTTTTAGGAAAAGTTCACAAACGAGTCCTGCTTCAGCTTCATAAATTTGATAAACGTGCAATAGAACTTTTGCAGGAAGCACAAAGACTGAATGATGATCAGGTTATGCTTTTAATAGTAAAAGAATTTGAAAAGGCAGGCATAACTGTTTTAGATCAGACAATTTTTATTAAGAATCTTATGATTCCGTCAGGTGTATTGGGAAAAGTTAAGCCTACAGAGTCCCAGATGGAAGATGTAAATTATGGTTTCTGGCTTGCTAAAGAGATGGGAAAAATTGATGTCGGTCAGTCAGTTGTTATCAAAGACAAAATGATAATGGCTGTGGAAGCTATTGAAGGTACTGATATGTGCATCAAACGGGGTTCAAAACTTGCGAAGAAAAATGCAGTCGTTGTAAAGGTCGCAAAACCATCTCAGGACAAGCGCTTTGATATCCCTGCCATCGGTCTGAGAACTTTAAAAACTATGAAAAGATATAAAGCTGACTTGATAGCAGTGGAAGCAAATGAAACCATTATTGTTGATCAGGAAAAAGTTATTCAATTTGCGGATGAAAATAATATTGTAATAATGGCAGTATGAAAAAGATTTTTATAGTGACAGGTGAATATTCAGGAGATATCCATGCCTCCCATGTTGTAAAAGCTTTACGCAAGGCTTGTCCTGATATCGAGATAGAAGGAGTAGGAGGTGAAAATTTAAAGGCCGCCGGTGTAAAATTGTTTTCCGACCAAAAAAAGATGGGAGCTGTCGGGCTGTCTTTTGGGATAGTTTTTAATCACATTATTCTAGGTAAAAAAATAGTTGATTATCTGACAAAAGAATACAAACCGGATCTTGTTCTGTTAACTGATTACGGTGCTTTTAATTTAAGTATTTCAAAGTTTTTGAAAAAAGCAGGGATAAAAGTTTTTTATTATATTCCGCCTCAGCTCTGGGCAAGCAGAAAATGGCGCATCAATACAATTAAAAAGAATATTGATGAAGTTCTGTGCATTTTCCCGTTTGAAAAACAAATGTATGAAGAATACGGAATAAAAACACATTACTGCGGACATCCTTTAGTGTCGCAATTACCGTTAAAAGCTGACAAAAATGAGTTTTTTGAAAAACACGGACTGGATATAAACAAAAAACTTGTTTCAATATTTCCGGGTTCAAGAGAATTTGAATTAAAGTATTTGATGAAAACATTTATAAAAACTGCGGAAAATCTTCAAAAAAAACATCCGAATCTTCAATTTTGCATTTCCCATGCTCCGAATTTGTCAGATGATGTGTATAACAAATTTTTGAAAAAATCAGGAGCTGCTTTTAAGGTTATTAAAGGTGAAAATCAAGCTTTATTAAGTGTTTCGGATGCACTAATTCTTGCATCGGGAACGGTTGCTCTCGAGGCTTGTTTATATCAAACCCCGATGATAGTTGCTTATAAAGGCCCATGGCTGTTTTATCTGATATATCTTATTGTCAGATGTATTAAACGTGTTTCGCTTCCTAATATTATAGCTGATAAATCTATAGTACCTGAAATTCTTATGGCTGATGTAAATGTGCAGAAAATTTCTTACGAAATAGAAAAACTTTTGTTTGATGACAAATACAGGATACAAAATATTGAAGAGCTAGGTAAGGTTAAATCGCTTTTGTCTGACAAAAATTCGTCAGAAGAAGCTGCAAAAGTTATAAAGGAAGCTCTTTTTAATTAACAATATTTAATAAATCAGCAATTTTTTACTTTATTAAACGTTTATATATATACAGGTAGTAAAGTTTAGGTAATTATGATTAATTCTGTAACAGGTATAAATAGTTATCAAAATAATGTATTTCGAGATTTTAAACAGCCGAATTACTATATGAATACGCCCTATGCTGCGGAAGCTAAAGAAAAGAAAAGTCATAAACTCGGAGTTACTCTGGCAGCATCGGCAATGGTAATAGGTTTTGGGGCGCTGGCTTTATTAAGCGGAGGAGCCAATAAAGGACTCGGAAAAATTTTGAATAAATGGAAATCAGCATTGGAAAAAAGAATTGCAAAAGGTTCAAAGTTTGAGGATTTGTTTACGTTTTTGCTCAACCGTGTAAAATCTTTCCAGGCAAAAACAGAAAGTATAAATAACTTTACTACTTTAAAAGATGTTTTATTCCAACGATTGATGTGGGGTAAAAATGGTGACCGTAAATTTTTGCGAAGAATCCATGAAGGTATCACTAATTTCTTTGATAAAATAAGCAGAAAGACTGTTAACAGCTATTATAATAAGGCAAATTCCAAATTTTCAGAGCTGTCGGATCAATTTACTCTGATTAATGAAAGAATTCGTCAGGAACACCCGAATGATTCTGATATCACACGTATACTGGATGAAATTTCCCGCAGAATGAATAATGTTAATCAAAATCTTGAAACTGGTTTTGGTTTGAACGCAAGGAATGAACGTTATATTCAAATTCAAAGAGGCTGTGACGGATTATTTGACTTTTTCTGGAACGCAAGTATCAGTGATATAAGAAATTTCAAATCAAGAAATATGTACAATTCTTTTATCGCAGAAGATTATTTAATTCCTACTAAACTTACATTATCAAACAGAACAAGTGCTCTAAGACAGAAGTTTACACATGATATTAACGATACTTATAAAGCTACGATGAAAGCTATATCTAATATACAGGAATTTGTTGATCCAGCTGATACCGCAACTAATGATGTTTTGAGAACTTTGAGGAAAAATCTTGAAAGATATAAAAAGCTTTCAGGTAAAAATGAAGCCACAGAAAGAGATATTTTAACTCGAGAAATAATTTCTAATTTGAATGAACTTTCAGGGAAGTTTACCGGTTCTGCCAGTAAATACAATTACAGCGATGATGCTGTCAGATCAATTTCTGTTTATATTCAAGAAGTTAATCAAGTTCTGAGAAATACGGAAAAAGGCGAACTTCAGGAAATTTTAACATTGTATAAAAAGATTCTTCCCAGAAACGAGTATCTTAAATTACGTGCTCAGGCTGAGTCTGCAGTAAAATCTCTTGATAAAGCAATTGATATTGAAACTAACCAGTATGTTGACAAAGCCCGTGATTTAAAACTCGGTTCTGCTCCGACTGATGTGCTATCTATTTTAGGTACTGTTGGTACGGTCGGTTACTTCCTGAATAAATCAAAAGACAAAGATGAAAAATATTCTGTAGCTATAAAATACGGAATTCCTGCAATTGGCGCGATTGCAACATCATTGTATTGTACTGCAAGATTGGTGGCCGGCGGAAAGGCACTTCTTTTCGGTTTAGTTTCTGGCTGGCTTATGAATAAGGCTGGAGAAGCGGTTGATAATGCCCGTAAAAAATATACATTGGATGTTTCGTTTCATAACAAAACACTCGTAAAAACTCAACCGGACAAAGTATAACAATTTTTAGGTGTTTTTGTTAAGATTTTAGTATGGAAAAGACAAAAAAAACTATACGATATAAATTAGAACAACGTGAAATAGATAATTTATCAGAGTTTGCGACAAAAAGCAGATTTACAAAAGGCCGGAAAAGAGAAGAAGAGCCTTGTATGTTGCGAACCGAATTCCAGCGCGACAGGGACAGAATTCTGCATTCAAAGGCATTTCGCCGCTTGAAACATAAAACACAGGTATTTTTATCCCCGTTTGATGATCATTTCAGAACCCGTCTTACCCATACTCTGGAAGTTTCTCAAATCGGAAGGACAATTGCAAGAGCGCTGGATTTGAATGAAGATCTGGTTGAAGCAATCGCGCTCGGTCATGATTTGGGGCATACCCCGTTTGGGCATTGTGGTGAAGGTGTTTTAAACGAACTTGTTACAGGTGGATTTCATCATAATATTCAAAGTGTCAGGGTTGTTGAAGTGCTGGAAGATTTAAACCTTTGTGCCGAAACAATTGACGGAATATTAACCCATACTTGGGGCTATAAACCGAAAACTCCGGAAGCGCAGATTGTTCAGTTAGCTGACAAAATAGCTTATATAAATCATGATATAGAAGATTCTATACGTGCGGGTATTATTTCAGAAAGCGATTTGCCGAAAGATTGTATTAACTATTTTTCATCCGTGCAGAGCAAAAGATTAAATAAAATGATAAATGAAATTGTTACTAATTCTCTCGGGAAACCTGTTGTTGCGATGGGAGAAGAAGGATGGCATTATACTAAAAAACTCAGGGAATGGATGTTTGATAACGTATATGTGGATTCTCCCGCCAAGTTGGAGGAGAAAAAGGCAAGAAATGTAATAAGGGAATTGTTTTTCTTGTATAAGGACATGCTCAAACCAATGTGCGAAGAATCCCAAATTGAAAGGATTGTAACCGATTATATTTCCGGAATGACAGACAGATACGCAATTGAAAAGTATAAAGAGAATTTTATCCCCGAGGGGTTCCATTCCGATAAAAAAGATGATTACCTTTTTAAACTTGCAAAAATTATAAATTAAAATTATAATATTTTTATGACTGATAGAGTTCAATTGTTAGGATATAATATAAATACATTTGATTTTGAGAGTGCTGTAGAATATGCAAATTCAATTTCAGGTCAGGTTGTAACAATAAATCCGGAGATGATGAGCAATCCTGATATGAAAGAAATAGTAAATTCCGCTGAACTTGTTATTCCTGACGGTATAGGTGTTCAGCTTGGTTTGAGTATATGCGGTCATAAAGTAAAACGTATTGCCGGTATTGAATTTGCGCATAGAATGCTTGAAGAAGCTGAAAAAAACAGACAATCTGTTGCTTTAATCGGTGCAAAGCCGGATGTTATTGAAAAAGCTAAGGAAAATATTCAAAAAGAGTTTCCGAATCTATATATAACTTATGTTCAAGACGGATATTTTGCAGATACGGAAAGAGTTTTGAATGAAATAAAGATAAGGCAGCCGCGTCTGGTTCTTTGTGCTATGGGTTCTCCAAAACAGGAACAATTTATCACAGAGGCTAAAAAACTTTTGCCGGAATCTTTATTTATCGGGGTTGGTGGAAGTTTTGACGTTTGGTCGGGAACGGTTAAAAGAGCTCCCGTAATTTATCAAAAACTTTGTCTGGAATGGCTCTACAGAACAATAAAAGAACCGCAGAGATTTAAAAGAATATTTCCTACACTGCCTTTGTTTGTATTGAGAGTATTGAAGGAACGGCTTGTTCCAAAGGGAGTTTAATAATGTTGAGTGATGTTGAAGTTGAAAAACTTGAGAAATTATGTAAAGAAAACAGATCAAATATTTTAAAAATGGTATATAACGCGCAATCCGGTCATATCGGCGGAGCTTTATCCGCAACTGAAATTTTAACCGTGCTTTATCATAAATGTATGAATATATGTCCTAAATGGACAAAAGATAAAAATTTTCAAAATCGAGACAGATTTGTACTGTCCAAAGGACATGTATCTCCTTTGTTGTATTCTGTTCTGGCACAACTGGGGTATTTCCCGAAAGAGGAGCTTATGACATTTCGGCTTTTCGGCTCGAGATTACAGGGACATCCGGTACCGATTTGCCCCGGCATTGATGTTGCAACTGGTTCTTTAGGGCAAGGTCTTTCTATAGCCTGCGGTATGGCAATGGGATTAAAACTTGATAATAATCCGGCTAAGGTATTTTGTCTTATGGGTGACGGAGAGCTGCAGGAAGGAAACGTTTGGGAAGCTTTTATGCATGCAGCTCATGAAGAACTGGATAATTTAATCGCAATTATAGACAGAAACAGACTTCAAATTGACGGCTGTACAGAGGTGGTAAAATCGCTTGATCCTCTTGATGAAAAATTAAAAGCTTTTAATTGGAAAGTTGCAGAAATTGACGGACATGATATTTGTGGGGTATACAACGCAATTGAGGACGCAAAAAAAGCCAATAAGCCGGCTGTAATTATAGCAGATACCATAAAAGGCAAGGGCGTAAGCTTTATGGAAAATAATGCGGGCTGGCATGGAAAAGCTCCTAACAAAGAAGATTTTGAACGAGCTTTAACAGAGCTAGGATAGTTATTGATTGTAAAAAATTTGATTAAGCAAGAAAACTAAGTCATATAATATATAGTTTTTTTATAATGCTAATTTTTTTTAAAAAAAGGGTTTTCAAATAGAAAAAAATCTGTTATAATGTAGAATGTGATATTAAGAGTAAATGGGGGTTGAATGATTAAACGTTCTATTTTAAAAGCCTACACTTTACAGGAAATTATTATAGTAATGCTTATTATTTCCGTAATTGTAGCGGTTACTATAGGTGTAACCAAGAAAAAACTCGATTCTACTTTATCTTATACTTATTATTCCGGTTATGAGATTGTCCGAAATGTTTCTCGTTCATTGTTAGCGGATTATAACCCGAATGATGAGGCTTATCAGGCAATGCTGCCGTTGAGCAGTGTTGCATATTCAAAAGGTAATAAATTTACCGATATATTCCACAATCTTTGGAGTCAGCCGGCATTTGCAGCAGACCCAAATCGTGAAAATGATGTATGTCCCAGCGGATACATTATGCAAGATGGTGAATGTATCCCGGGTTATAAGCCTGGTGGGGATTTTGAACCTTATGATCCGGTAGTCCCTGTTAATCCTGTTAATCCTGTTAATCCAGTAGGTCCGGTAGTAACACAATGTATTGCTCCTAAAATCAATATTAACGGCACCTGTGTATGTCCTAATACATGCAATGGTACGCAAAATCCAGTTACCTGTGAATGTATTTCAAATGAGCCTGAAGGTTGTGCTCAACCCGCTGGCGGCTGTGGTGAAGATAAAATATGGGATCAAGATTCCTGTTCCTGTATTGATGATCCGAATGCGCAGCCTGAGTGTACTCCACCATCGGGCGGTTGCAGTGAAGGTAAAATATGGAATCAAGATTCCTGTTCCTGTATTGATGATCCGAACGCGCAGCCCGAGTGCACCCCACCGTCGGGCGGTTGCGGTGAAGGTAAAATATGGGATCAAGATTCATGTTCTTGTGTTAACTCCGGTGATGAAGGTGATGCTTGTTCAGCCAGTGATCCGCTTCCGGCCTGTAATCAACAATGTATTGACGGCCATTGGGCAGAAAGACCGGGTTTTAGCAATACATGTAATGAATTAACTCAGGTTTGGAAAGACCTTCCTGATTGTAAATGTGTTCCTATACCAAGAACATTACCGTTAAATGATTTTTGCGAAAGATTTGAAGCTAAAGTTAACTCAAAAGCCGGTGATACTGTTTGCAGCGGAACTTCTATAACTTCATCTACGACTGACTTTAGTGACAAAACTCCTGATATTATTTTAAGAAACGGAATGAAACTGTATAACTTATCTGCAGGTATCCAAAAACTGCCGGAGCTTGACGGGAACAAATCCGGAGCTACGGTTGCTCATCCGTCTTTTGCCGCGTTGGAACATGCTCAGATTTCGGGTTCTTCCGGTTCTTCTCTAAACTTAAGTGATGGATGGAGCAATTTCTTAAAGCGTAGTTATAATAATGTGAGAATAGCTGCAAATACATTGAGCAAGAATTATGCTTCAAATTCAAGTTCACAAAATACAAACCTTAGTTCAAGTGCTCAGTCTGGTTTGAATTCTTCTGCACTAAATTCAAATTTGAATGATATTTCCCAGAAGTATCAGGTTTCTGCAGATTACTTCGCAAATAATAAACAGCAATTCTATGACAAATTTAAAGATTTAGGTCTTATAAATGAACATCTTCAATTTAATAATTTTAATCAGGCTCAATTGCAAGATTTGCTGTCACAAATGAGTAATATGGATACCGGA
Organism: uncultured bacterium; assembly: GCA_949296425.1. Classification (GTDB taxonomy): domain Bacteria; phylum Cyanobacteriota; class Vampirovibrionia; order Gastranaerophilales; family Gastranaerophilaceae; genus Stercorousia. The sequence continues at coordinate 4,419 of CASFPN010000009.1, read as the reverse complement.
GAATGGGGTTATATTGTTTATGTTGATATAAACGGCCAAAGCGGCAGTTCTACCCTTTGGGAAGATGTTTTCCCATTTTATATAACTCTGAACGGTTATGTTATTCCTGCTTACAACAACCCTGATGATCAGGAAATAGGTGGTAACAGCAAAGATTATCTGCAGACAAGCGTTCAATATGAGACAATTAACAATAACGGTAAACGTACTATAAAATGGCTTGCCAAAAGTGTATCCTTCAGAGAAGGAGCTTGTAAATCAGGTTATATCGATCCTGCAACTCCTTATTGTGCAGGAATTACAGAACTTCCGGAATGTGCCGCAGGTGAGTCTACAGGTAATCAATGTTCACTGAAAACTGTTAAACCGATTAAATTCTTTTAAAAATGATTACAGATAAATTAGAAAATATTAATAAATACTCAGTAGTTTCAGAAAAGGTGTCAGATTTTTTAAAAGGTCTGACACCCTATTCTGAAACAGGGCATTATGAAATAGATGAAAGAGCTTATGCAAATATTGATGTCTATTCGACCAAGGATATAAATATTTGTAAATTTGAAGCGCATAAAAAATTTATAGATATTCAGATGCTTTTGAGCGGTGAAGAAAGGTTGGATTGTGCATTTCGTGATGAACTTGCAATCTCTTTGAATTACGATGAAGAAAGGGATGTAATGTTTTTTTATTCTCCGGAGAAAGATTTTGACTCTGTATTTTTAAAGCCTTCAAAATTTGTAATTTTGTTCCCTAATGACGCCCACAGACCGCAGATAAAAAGCGGAGATACAGACAAAAAAGTTAAAAAGGTTGTGGTTAAAATTAAGCTCTAGCTCCTATTTTTATTATTTATGTAAGAAATTTTTTTGATATAATTTTATTATGCTTCTTCATTCTGATAAAACTAATTTTGATATTTTTTATAATGATATGATTTTACAGTTTCCTAAAGAGGAACTAAAGTCAAAAGCTGCATTTAAAAAGCTTATTGATTCTGGAAAATATGATATCCTTTCAGCATTTGAAAAAAGTGCATATGTTTTTATCGTTAAAGATATTGAAAATTCTGTTATTTGGCTTGACTATCTTGCTGTTATGAAAAATTTTCATTCAAAGGGTTATGGAAAGCGAATTATGGAAAGTTTAAAGGAATATTACCCAAAGTATTACGGCTGTTATCTAGAAGTTGAAAAGCCCGATGAAAACGTTGCAGATACAATTAGAAGAATTAATTTTTATAAAAATCTCGGAGCCGTCAGACTAAATTGTGATTATTTTTACCCTAACGAAAACGGTTACCTGCCTATGGACTTATACTATCTGCCTTTTGATGATAAACTACCACAAAACAGCATAAAAACAATAGAAAATATTTTTAATATTTTACATTCTGAACTGCCGCATATTAAAGATGTTTTGCAGAGAATTAAATTTTATAGATAATATTAGCAAAGAACTGGAGTTTTGAAATGAACTTCTTCAGCAAGCGACAGTATTTTGCCTATGAAATCTCTGTAAGCTGCTCTGTGAGCTTCTCCTGATAATATAATATCTGCTTTGCAGGCTGTAGGATGAATATGTGTTTTTGCCTTGTCGGAAGCATTCTTATAAACTTCATCGGCAGAATCCCCTAAATCTCGTTCTGCTGCCCGTTTATAAAATCTTTCTTTTTGCGTTTTTGCTGAAACATCTACGTATATTTTGAAATCAAAAGCATCAACAACTTTGTCGGTTAGTGTGAACAAGCCTTCGGATATAATGATCTTAGAAGGGACTGCAAGTTTAACGTTGTCGCGTCGGATTGCGGTGCCTGACATATCATATTCGGGTAAGTAAACCGTGTTGCCGAAAAGAAGCGATTTAATGTGTTTTTTCATTAGTTCAAGTTCAAGAGCTTCCGGTACATCAAGATCATAGTGTTTTGCAAATTCCGCAAAACTTCCGGCTTTTTTTACCATTTCCGAACGATCATAGTAATAGTCATCCGTATTTATTCTAGTAATTACGTTATTAATAGAATATTCCCGCGCAAATGCTTCTATTGTATTTATTATATCAAACGCAATTGTAGATTTTCCGCTTGCTGTTTCACCGGCAATTCCGACTGCGCAGGCTCTTGTAATGTTGTTTGAAAGAAAAAGTGCCATTTTATGTATAACACTTTGTTTTACTTTTATAAATATTGAGTTTTCGGAATTAAGCTCATCGGAAAATATTTTATTAAGTCTTAATTCTATATAATCTAAAAGAGCAATATCATTAGAATAATTAAAGTTTTTTCGATTAATTTTATTATAGGTTTTAGTAATAGTATTTTGCAATTTAAAAATCCTTATTTACTAAACTAAAAAATATGAACAAAAAATTTTTTGCCAACTATTTTTTTTTATGTTAACAAAAATAAAATAAAAAAGTACAAAGTGTGTATAAATGTTAAAAAAGTTTTTAAAATATGAAAAAATAGTGTATAATATTTATAAAGGTTTGGAGTGTGTTATGAAAAAATATTGGAAATCATTTGTTATTGCTTTATCTGTTTTGATTATTGCCGGTGCTTTCTGGTGTGCATATATTTATCAAATTAATCAGACCAAAATTGAAAAGTTAAATATTTGTCAGGATGATGAATTGATCGGCAGGTTAATTGAACAGAATATAAATCCTTTCAGTAAATTTAAATTTATTAAAAAGAGAAATGCTGACTGTAATGTTTTATTAATCAATAACAAGGAAGATGCTTTAAAATTTCAACGTGATGAGTATTGTTCGCTCTTGGATTCATCATCAACCGCAATTATTTTGCTTGTAAATACTTATGTGCATGAAATGTATGACAGGGAAAATGCTTCAATGGAATTAGGGCGGACAACACCATTGATGACCCCCTATAATTATTGTCCGCAGTACATGGATAATATGATTAATTTGATTAAAATGAAGAAGCGTTTGGGACTTTAATATTTTTTTCTATAATAGAGCTAAATAAAAAACACCTTTATAGGTGTTTTTTATTTGCAGAAAGCCACTCTGCCGAAACTGAACTGACTAAATGTCAGTTTTGTTGAGAGGAAAAAAGCGGCCGATTGTAAAACAATTAAGCCAGAGATTCTTTTATAAATCTAACCAATAAAAAATGCCGAAGGCCGGACTCGAACCGGCACGTGGTTGCCCACACAAGATTTTGAGTCTAGCACGTCTACCAATTTCATCACTTCGGCATAAATTCAATTGTTACATTTTTATAATATCAAAAACATTTCAAAATTCAAATAAAATTTTAAAAATTTTTTAAATAAGTATTTTTGATTCTCTAAGGTCAATTAATCTCGAACAATTTTTTTCTAAAATATCTGTATGCAAATACTGAATGAGGATTTTTATGAAACGTTTTTTTATTTGTCTGATTGTATTGTTTATTAATAATTTGTATGCTTACTCCGCTGTTATGGAGGGGGGGGTATCTAAGACAGGCATGGGAAATTCAAGTATAATTGTGGACAGTGATACCAATTTACCTGTAGCGGGAGCTCGTGTCAGTCTGCCTAAACAAAATTACACAACAACAACGGATGAAAAAGGCGCCTTTAATTTAAAGGCAATTATTAAAGAACCTACGATCATGTCTGTAGAAAAGGATGGCTACAGACAGTTTTCTCTTACTATAAATGAAAAAATTGCGTCAAAACCCATTATTGTAGGTATTGAAAAAAGTAATGTTCAGGATGTTATAATTTCTTCAGAGATGTTTCATCTCGGAGATGATAATTTTTCCGTAAATTCTGCTAATTCTTCCGAATTTAAAGGAAAATCAATCGGACCATTTTTTACAAAAACTTTTATGATAACATCTATCGCAAAAAAAAATTATCTTGTTATCGGTTCAATTATTGGTATTGACACTTTAATGGCACGATCTGTAAGGCAAAATGCAATAGTAAATTCTTTTTCAAGCCCGCCTCAGGTATTTTTCAACGGTGCTAAAATTGCGGATATACAGCTTAACGGCGACGGACAAAGAATTTTTATCCCGAAACGCTTGATTAAGCCCGGACAGATGAATGAAGTTACAATAACTACAGGCCGAAATTTGAAGCAAACTGCTTATATTGACTATGATGATATTGAATTTATGAATTTATCAATTCAGTCTGAATAAAAAAACGACGCTATGGTCGTTATCAAAAGGAAACAAAAAATAAACTTTAGTAAAACGCTTAATAATTTTCTAGTAAAAAAATAAATTTAGAACTAAATAAACAATCAAAAAAGCACTTAATGATGTTTTTAAAAGAATTTTTATCCGAATGTTTTGAACGTAGATTCAGTGTTCTTTTCAATAACCTTTTGTACCGCTTCCATTTCAGTTTGAATAGCATCCTGTTCTGTATCAAGTTGTTTCAATCTTAATTCAAGGTTTTT
>CASFPN010000008.1 GCA_949296425.1 uncultured bacterium | reverse complement strand
GCAAAAAGTTTTTCCAGCGGCAGTAAAAAAGGGTCTTGACGGTTTTTTGAGTATACGTTTCGAAGATATGTTCTATGCAATGATCAACGCAATCAAAGAACTTGATTCCCGCCTTACTGTGCTAGAGAAAGAAAATCAACAGTTAAAAGATATTCTGAAACAAGTCCGCAATGACAATAAGGCATTGAAAGAGCAAAATAAAGCACTTGATGCAAGGCTAAAAATTCTTGAGAACAAGATTAAATAGTTTGTTTATTAAAAACTATTTACGCCCCTTTTATTACGTTTTTGTCTGTTCTCTTATATTCCTGTTTTGTTTGCCATATTCCTTAAATTATGCTATACTTTAATTAAAGATGTTGATGGAGAGATTATGAATTTAGTACACATATTTACGGATATTCCGATTCTTATTGTATTATTCACGTTTTTATTTTCAATTATTTACTGTATGAAAAATTATTTTTTTATCAGTAAAAATTTAAAGGTTTTTCTTGCATTTATTTCAAGATTCAGGAAAACAGACTTGAATTTCCGCTTTAAAGAACTTGATGAATGGATGAGTGCAAATCCTTATGTTTCCGCCTTCTGGCTGGAATTTAAAAATACCCTTGTATTCTCGGAGTCCGTTGCCCTGAAAGGTAAAAATAACGATTTAACCTATAAGGAAGTATCCTCAACTGTTCAAAATATTCAAACAACGGTTGATCCTCTTTACTTTTTTAATGAAGAAACACTTATTACTTCAAAATTTAATAACAAATTTTTACAAACGATTCCGACTATTCTTACCGGTTTCGGGCCTTTGTTCACATTCCTCAACATTGCAATCGCTTTCGGTAAAATAGACTTCTCCTCACAGGAAAAAACAATCGCATCTGTTGCAGGATTGATGTCAAATATGCAGACTGCCGCGCTTGTATCAGTTATTGCAGTTGGTTCTTCGCTTGTGTTTTTGATGTTTGAAAGAATAGCTTTTCAGCTTCTTTGTATGAGACCTTTATCAAAATGTGAAGATATAATGGGTAAATTATTTGACAATATTTCGTCTGAAAAATTCCTGCTTGAACTTTTGAAAGAAACCAAAATACAAAATAATTCCATATCAAATCTTATTGCAGCAATGCCGCAGCAGTTTAAAGTTGCTCTTAATTCCGGTATTGCGAGTAACCTTGTTCCGTATCTTGAAAACCTGATTTTTGGAATTAACCAGATGAATAAAAATGTAAAAGAAGTTGCTAAAAAAAGCGGAGGAGATGACGTTGATGATTTATTTTAATCAGAGAGGATGTTTCCTATGGCTTTAATGCTTAGAAAATCACCGCAGGCGGAAGGTGACAACAATATCTTCTGGACAACTATGGCCGACTTGCTTTTAGGTTTGGCAATTATTTTTATGACATTATTCGTACTTGCAATGACAGGTTTTACTCAAGAATCTATTGAACAAAAAAGGAAACAGGTTGAAGTTAACAAGGAACTTATTGAAAACCTTAAAAAAGAAAATATAAATGCGGAAGTTGATCCGATGACAGGTGATGTAAAAATTTCCGATCTTGAGCTTTTCGAAGTCGGCAGCTATAATCTTTCCCCAAAAGGCAAGGTTTATCTTGACAAACTTGTGCCGATTTATATTAATACAATTTTTTCAAAAAAAGAATTGATAGATGAAATTGAAAATATTATAATTCAAGGACATACGGACAGTCAGTCTTTTGCGGGTATTAAAGACCCTGATATACAGTATATGAAAAATATGGAGCTTAGTTTACAACGTGCAAACTCGGTTGCAGCTTATATTTTTAAGACTGATTATGACAAGCAGTATAATTCAAAGCTGAAGAAAATTCTTGTTGTAGAAGGCAAAAGCTATTCCGAACCGATTTTGACCAATGGGAAAGAGGATTATAATAAAAGTAGAAGGGTTGAAATGCGTTTGAAGGTTAAAAAACTTGATATAACAGATATATTTTATCACGGGGTACAGCATTTATGATGGATACGTCAGGGATTCTAGAAACCATAAATATGATAAAGCTGTATAATCTTGATATCAGAACGGTTACAATGGCAATAAGCTTGAGAGATTGTATGGATTCTGACATTGATATTGTCTGCAAAAAAATTTATGATAAGATAACAAATTATGCTCAACATCTGGTTGAATATGCAAATGAATTTGAAAATGATTATTCTATTCCGATAGTAAATAAAAGGATTTCCGTAACTCCGATATCTGTTGTAGGTGAATCCTGTGTTAATCCTGATTACGTTAAAATTGCAAAAACTCTTGATAAGGCTGCAAAAGACGTAGGCGTTAATTTTATCGGCGGTTTTTCTGCTCTGGTTGAAAAGGGTATGACCAAAGGTGATGAACTTTTGATTGAAAGCATTCCAAAGGCTCTTTCACAAACGGAAAGACTCTGTTCCTCCGTTAATGTTGCTTCCTCAAAGGCCGGAATAAATATGGATGCCGTTTTAAAGATGGCCGAAATTATAAAAAAATCATCTGAATTAACAAAGGATTCGGATGGTCTTGGGGCTGCAAAACTCGTTGTTTTTTGTAATTCTCCGGGAGATAATCCTTTTATGGCAGGAGCTTTTTGCGGATTTGGCGAACCGGAATGCGCTTTAAATGTTGGTGTTTCAGGCCCCGGAGTTGTAAGAGCCGCAATTGAATCGCTTGATAAAAATGCTGATATGAGCGAACTTGCTAATAAAATTAAACATATTGCTTACAAAATAACTTCAACCGGGGAACTTGTTGGCAGAAAACTGGCTAAAAAGCTGGGTATTCCTTTTGGGGTAATAGATTTGTCGCTTGCTCCGACTCCTGCTAAAGGGGACAGTGTTGCGGGAATTTTTCAGGCAATGGGCTTAGAGCATGCGGGAGCGCATGGAACAACTGCTGCACTTGCTATGTTGAATGATGCAGTAAAAAAAGGCGGGATTATGGCAAGTTCTCATGTCGGCGGATTATCAGGAGCTTTTATCCCTGTTTCTGAGGATGCCGGTATGATTGAAGCTGCTTCAAACGGTTATTTGACTTTTGACAAACTTGAAGCTATGACGTCTGTATGTTCTGTAGGGCTGGATATGATTGCAATCCCTGGGGATACGCCTGTTGAAACAATTGCAGGTATTATTGCGGATGAAATGGCTATAGGAATGATTAACAAAAAAACAACTGCTGTTAGAATAATTCCGGTTACGGGAAAAAATATAGGAGATGAAGTCGTTTATGGCGGATTACTTGGGAAAGCTCCTGTTATGCCTGTAAATAATTTATCGTCAAAGGGTTTTGTCATAAGAGGCGGCAGGATTCCTGCCCCTATACACAGTTTGAATAATTAGTGAAAGATGATTATATGGGAAAGAACTTAAAAGAATTGTCGGATGACTTAAAAGCTTATATGATTGAGCAGCAGTCGGATGCTCATAACAGAGGGAATCTACGTAAAGAAAGATATAATAATTTAAAATTCTCTATGGATATTGCTAAAAATTCAAGTCCTCATCTTGTAATTAATTTGGGGATGTCAGAGGCTGAATTTAGTTTAAGGTCAAAAGAAAAAAATAACGGCGGTCTTGGCCCTGATGAAAAATATGTATACAGATGGCTTGACAAAGGCAGTAATCTTGCTGATTTGAATGAGTGCTGGATACAGATTGCACGTGAACGCGGACGGGCATAGTGTTTAAAAAAATTACTGCTCACTTTTTATCATGTTTTTTGAACGAAGTTTTCTGTGATATGTTATTGCAAACCTGTGTGCTTCATCTCTTATTCGTTGGAAAAGGAAAAGTGCACTTGAATTTCTCGGGAGTATAACAGGTTTTGATGTTTTTGGCAGAAAAACTTCTTCATGTTTTTTGGCAAGACTTACAACATCAATGCCTTTTACGCCTAGTTCTTCAATAATTTCCATAACGCTTGAAAGCTGTCCCTTGCCGCCGTCTATTATTATCAAATCCGGCTTTTCCCATTTAGGCTCCCCGAGATGTGATAACCTTCTTGTTAAAACTTCTTTCATTGAAAGAAAATCGTCAGGCTTGCCTTCTGTAATATAGACTTTAAATTTTCTGTACTCTGATTTTTTAGGTAATCCGTTTATAAATGTAACCATTGATGCAACTGTATTTGTCCCCTGAATATGTGAGATATCATAGCATTCCATTCTGTGGGGAAAGTTTTTGAGCTGTAATTTTTCTGCCAGATATGAGCCAATTTCATTAAAATCATCTCTGATTTTAGACATTTTTGAAATTTTTGCGTTACCAAGTACTACTTTTGCATTTTTATCGGCAAGCATCTGGAGTTCTTTTCCCTGAGCAGATTTTCCGTAACTGATTTTGACTTTTTTCTGAGCAAGAATTTCCAGCCATTCTTCATACAAGGTTTTTTCTCCGATTGATTCAAGTTCGTTTGAAACAATTCTGTCAGGATATTCAAGCTTGAGCGTGCTGTAGTATTCTTTAAAGAAAGTTGCAAAGAATTCTGTCTTGTCTTCTTCTTCAACCTCGTATACAAAATCTTTTTTGTCAATAAGCCGCCCTTCCCGTATCATGAGAATTACAATAACAAATATACCCTCATCCGACATAAATGAAATCACATCTTCATTTAATTTTGTATTTTCGTAGACAACCTTTTGTTTTTCAAGGGTTTTTACGAGATCATTGTAGCTGTCCCGAAGCTTTGCAGCTTTTTCAAACTGAAGACTGTCTGAATATTTCTGCATTTGTTCTTTAAGTTGTTTCAAAAGTTCTGATTGTTTGCCTGATAGAAATAACTCTGCCTGTTTTACTATTGCTTTATATTCCTCTGGAGTAACTTTATTTTGGCATGGTGCCATACAGCGGCCTATCTGGTAATAAAGGCAAGGCCTATCTTTAAATTTAGGGGTTTTGCACTGTTTTAAAGGAAAAATTTTCTTTAGAAAATCCAGAGTTGCATGCATTGCGCGAATATCTGTGTAAGGACCGTAATAACGTCCTTTTTCAGGGTTCATATTTTTTTTGCGCACGATTGTAATACGAGGAAAATCTTCATCTGTTATTAGAAAATACGGATATTTTTTGTCGTCTTTTAAAAGAATATTATATTTTGGTTTATATTTTTTGATTAAGTGGCTTTCAAGAATCAGCGCTTCAACTTCCGTGTTTGTAATAATATATTCAAGACGTTCTATTTGAGATACAAGAACATTAACCTTTACACTGTCATGTTTTCTGTTAAAGTAGCTCATAACACGGCGTTTAAGAATTTTAGCTTTGCCGACATAAATTACTTCTCCATCTTTGTTAAAATAGATATAACATCCGGGAAGTGACGGTAGAAGTTTTAGAGTTTGCTTCAAATTGTTATTCATTAATTTAATTATAGCATAGTATTGAATTAACGGGATTGAAAAAAAAGAATTCCTCAATTATAATAATAAAAAATGGCAGCGGAATTAAGAAAAAGATTATTAATAATTTGTTTTATTATGATTAATTTATCTTGTACCTCTGTTTTTGGGGGTCAGGGGCGTCCTGTGTGGGAAGATTTTTGTCCTAAAGGGTTAGAAAATGCCGAGTATAAAGAGATTCAATGGTTCTGGCCAGAGGGTACTAAATCAACTCAGGAAATTTATAATTACTGGGCTCAAAGGCGTACGGAATTCAAAAACAATCTTTCAGAATGTGATGCAATTGAAGGCGGTGTTAATAACAGCTGTTATGAAACTTTGAAAGAACGCCAGCTTTTTGTAAATGAACAGTACAACAAAGATATAAAACAAAAACAGATTACAAATCAAATTTGGGTAGACGACCATGACAAAGGTTCAAAACCTATTATGATTAATATTTTTATGAAATAAGCAGTGAGTTTTTTTATATTTCAATGCATGTGATAGTTAACTTAACATGTAAAGAAATGTAAAAACGAATTTAAAAAGGCTGAAACCCTTGATATAATCCTCATAGGATAGGATAGGATAGGATGTATTGCGCCCATAGCAATTCTTTCCGATACTTTGTTTTTATAAAAGAGTAAGGGAAATCGATTTTCAAAGTTAAGGGATAAGTTAAAGAAAGGAAAAATTAAATTATGTCAAAAATTTCAGCTATAAAATCAGGAATCAGAGGATTTGCTAACGCAGTAAAAAGAACAGCCGTGCAAGATAGAAAATTTGCGGAAGAACTTGTATACATGCATGGCATCAGATCGGAAATTACACCAAAATCAGTACGAGTTCTAACAAAAGATATGTTTGACAAGGGCGGAAAGTTAACACAGAGGGGTACAAATGAAATTACAAGAACTCTTCAAGAACTAAATCTTCCTCAAAATGCTACTTGGGATGATATTTTCGAAGCATTGAGACATTTTAAGGTAAATGTCCCAAAAATACAAAGAATTAACCCCGAAACAGTTAAACTGCAAAGCATTAACACGGATCTATTAAAATGTCATGATGCCGGTTTAACTACATTTAATAAACCAAAATTTGTAGGGTTAATATAAATAAAAAAGGGAATTTATTCCCTTTTTTTATGATTTAGCAGGTTGGAGTAAGCTTCAGCCTGCTAATTCGCTTTACGCTCCTTCTGCAACAACCGTTGTAATTAGTTCGCCGTAGCTATTCATTGAACCGTCTGTTTCTTCTACTACGTATGAATAGCCTTCTTTGCCTTCAACGGCTTTTTCTGCTTTTTGCAGAGCTTCATCGTAATCTTTTGTTTCACATACTAATGTTTTTGAAAATTCAGAATGATTTTTTAATGTGTAAACGTGATACATTTTTTATCCTTTCCAGTAAAGTGAAGAATTCGCAATGATAGAATTTTCTTTCATATTTCATTCTTCACGCTTCACTTTTTTTATTTTTTCTTTCAACTCCATAACTTCATATTTAAGTCTGTTTAATTCGCATTTAACAGGGTCAGGAATTCTGTTATGCATAAGTACTCCGTTTTTATCTTTGATTTTACGGCGTACAATTCTGCCAGGGATTCCGACTACAGTTGAATATTCCGGAACATCTTCCACAACGACCGAGCCTGCGCCTACCCTGACATAATCACCGAGAGTTATGTTGCCGAGAACTTTTGCCCCTGCACCTATTATTACTCCGTGTCCCAGTGTCGGATGGCGTTTGCCGTGTTCTTTTCCTGTACCGCCTAAGGTTACCTGCTGATAAATCAGAACATCATCGCCTATTTCAGTTGTTGCACCGATTACTACTCCTTCGCCATGGTCTATGAAAAATCTTCTGCCGATTTTTGCGGCCGGATGAATTTCAATGCCTGTAATAATTCTTGTTATGTAAGAGATTATGCGAGGAATTAAAGGAATATGCCATTTGTAAAGCCTGTGTGCAAAGCGGTATGCAATAAGTGCATGCAGTCCCGGATAGCAAAGGATTACCTCAAGCAGATTTTCTGCGGCCGGATCTTTGTCGTAGATTACTTGAATGTCTTCTTTTACCTTTGTTATTCCGCGTTTGAGTATTTTAAACAAAATCCCTCCACCGCTTACGCGGTTCCCCTCCCTTTACAAGGGAGGTATATTTTATATTAATTTCGCAAATTTGCGTTTTCCTGCCTGCAATATTACACTTTTCTCAAAGTTCAGTATATAAGCCGTGTCGGTAATTTTTTCGCCGTCAAGTTTGACGCCTCCGCCTTGAATTAAGCGCTTTGCTTCCCCTTTGCTGGCAGTAAATTTTAATTCTACCAGAACATCAAGAATACATTTACCGTTCATTCCTGAAACTTCTTCTATATCATCAGGAATTCCTTTATTGGAAACTACATTAATAAAGGCATCCTGTCCTCGTTTTGCACCTTCTTCTCCGTGGTATTCTTTAGTAATTGTATATGCAAGTTTCATTTTTATATCACGCGGGTTGACAGAACCTTCTGCAATTTGTTTGTCGATAGTTTCAAGTTCTTCTTTTGTTGCATCAGTCAATAAACTAAAATATCTTGAAATCATATTATCGGGAATACTCATTAATTTCCCGAACATGTCAACTTCGCTGTCTGTTAATGAGATACAGTGTTCAGGGTAAGTTTTTGACATTTTTACAACTCCGTCAGTGCCTTCCAAAAGCGGTAAAAGCATTACAAGCTGCGGATATTTTTTGCCGTAAGCTGCCTGAATATCACGTCCCAAAAGCGTGTTAAACCTTTGATCCGTTCCGCCGAGTTCAATATCGGAATCAACTTCAACAGAATCATAAGCTTGCATCAAAGGATAGAAAAATTCATGAATTGCAATCGGTTTTCCTTCTGCGTAGCGTTTTGCAAAATCGTCACGTGTCATCATCTGAGCAACAGTTACCTGAGATGCAAGTTTTAATAAATCCGTAAAATTCATTTTGTGAAGCCAGTCTGCGTTATTAACAACTTCGGCTTTTGAAACATCAAGGACTTTTGACATTTGTTCGAAGTAAGTTTTTGCATTTGCTTCAACTTGTTCTTTCGTTAAAGCTGGACGGGTTTCAGACTTGCCGGATGGATCGCCTACCATTGCGGTTGCTCCGCCGACTATTAAGACAATTTTGTGTCCGAGAGTTTGAAATTCTTTTAACTTTCTCATAACAACGGTATGGCCTAAATGAAGATCAGGGCGTGTAGGATCCATTCCCAGTTTTATCCTTAACGGAGTGTTATTATCATGAGAATATTGCAATTTTACTGCTAGTTCTTCAATTCCGCCCGGCAAAACTTCTGCATTACGGGTTAAATGTTTTGCCTGTTCTATAAATTCCTCTCTTATTTCCATAAATTTTTCTCCAAATATATTAATTTCTGTAAAATAATTATAACATGAGCAAAAAAATTTGTTTACGCGTTTTAAAAAGTATTATGAACGGAACGAATAATATAAATTTTACGGGAATTAGGAATATCGGCTACGTAGGATTTGAAAGGCCGGTTTTGCTTAACACAATAAAATCAAATAGTCTTTCAATGGTTCTGAGTGATGATTTCAAAGGAAAAGATCTGTTGGAATTTTTGGAAGTGATTGCAAAAATTCCAAAAAATAAGTATGGTTATAAACATCCTTTTTCTAAAGAGTTATTGAATATTGAATGTTCGTCGTTAAACGGTTTTGATGTACTTTTAATTAACGGCAGACCGATAAAAGTTGATGATGAGCATTTACCTATGTTTTCATATATTGCCAGATTAACAAGAAGAATTGCAGGTATGAAAGATTCGGAAATGCTTGTAAACAATGATTATAAAGAATTTGCCGCAAAAGATACTTTAATATATCAATCAAAAGCTGCACCTGTTTTTGTTAAAAATGGTAATTTAACATCTGTTGATAAATTTTTTGAAAGAGATTTTGTAAGACGTGGTGCAAAAAATGTTAATGAATTTGTTCAAAAATTAATGAATAAATACTTTTGTATAGAATAAAAAAGAATTAAAGCTAAAAATTTAAGTGATTTACCCGACCCTTCCCAACAAGAGAAGGGAGAGCCACAACTCAAACTTCACTCTTATGGGGGAGGGAGGGTGTTATATTTAAATGTAATGAATTGTAAAAACGAATTTAAAATGACTGAAACCCTTGCTATCCTATCTCATAGGATGTATTGTGCCTGTAGCAACTTTTTGAGCCAATTACACTTTACATGTGTATAAGATGTGTAAAAAATAGAAAGAAAGGTAGTCGAAAATGGTTACAGTTATTACCCCACAAGCAATTGTTTTTGCAAACACATACTTGTGCATAAGGTTTAGTGATGTCACGTGACAGCTCGAAAAATGATAATAGTAATTGTTAATATTACTTAATAATAAATATTTATAAGGCAAAAATTTTTTCTTTATTTTTTTATTATATATATTGAAATTAATCGGAGGTGTGTGAATGACAACAGAAGGTTTAAAGCCGTTTAACGCAATACAATATAAAACCAAAGACGGAGAAACAATTACGGCGACTAAAAAAGATGGGATTGTTACGCTTGTTGGTGACAAAAACGGAGTTCGCCAAATGCCTTATGAAAAGTTTATGAAAGATTTGATAAATTCTCTTCCGCAGGTTAATATGGAAAGAGTTCCTCAAAAAGATACCGTCAATTTTTCCGGACAATCTAAAACTTTGAATAAAATGGACATAAAAGTAAACGACGGTTTCCTCGGAATGGGCAAGCGTAAAATAACCGGTACAATTGACGGAAAAAAAGTTAACTTTGTGATAGACACAAATACCTGGGGAAATAAAGCAAAACTTAACGGTACAATTAACGGAAAAAAAGTTAATCTTACTTTGAAAAATTATAATCTCGAAGGTGATTTAGCTGAAGAAGACAGACATTTGGTTCCTTATTTGCAATTATTGATGAATGATAAAAAACATTATGATAATGAATTAAATACTATTGCATTGATGGTATAATTCCGGGAATTTGTTTTTTGAAAACTTATTTGCCGATACAAAAGTGATCAAAAATGTTATTCAAAATATCGTCTGTTATTACTTCTCCTGTGATTTCGTCCAAAAATAAAAGCGCTGATTTTAAATCAATTGAAATTAAATCTTGCAATTGATGATCTTTTGCAGCGTCAAGCGCCCGAATTAAACTTTCGCGGCATTTTTTAAGACAGTCCTGCTGGCGATTGTTTGTGACAAATTCGGTGTCCTCAAGAGAAAAATTATAAGATGCTTCTTTAATTTTATTTTTAAGCTCCTGCAAGCCCTCTTTTGTTTTCGTTGAAAGGTAAAATATTCCGCTTTCTCTTTCTTGTAAAAGGTCGCATTTGTTTGCTATTACAATATGATTTTTGCCTTTAATCATTTCAAGAATAGTTTCGTCATCTTTGTTCATTCCTTTAGAAGCGTCATATAAAAATAAAACCAGATCAGCTTCATCAGCTGACTGTTTAGAGTATTCAATACCTATTTCTTCCACTTTACCGACTTTGTCATTATCGCGTATTCCTGCCGTATCAATCAGTGTAATTGCAACGTCCCAGTCAAGAGTTTCTTTTAATATATCTCTTGTTGTTCCTGCAATATCAGTTACGATTGCGCGTTCGACATTTAATAACGTATTAAAAAGCGATGATTTTCCGACATTTGGTTTTCCGACAATCGCAATTTTTATTCCCTGCCGCATAATGTTTGATGAGTCAGCGGATGATAGAATTTTATTTATTTTTTCAAGCGTTTTTTCAAACTCGGAAATTATATAATCATATTCCGGCTCTGCAACGTCTTCCGGGAAATCAATCCCTGCAATAATTTTTGACAGCACATCAAATATATCTTTTCTAATTTCTTTAATTTTTACACTTAAAACGCCCGATAAATTTTTTGCTGATTGTTTTGCAAAATCTCTTGTTTTGGCGTGAATTAAATCGGCAACAGCCTCGGCCTGTGAAAGATCCATTTTTCTGTTCAGAAATGCCCGTTTGGTAAATTCTCCGCGCTCTGCCATACGGGCGCCGTTTTTAAGTACAACATCAAGAATATTTCTTACAACATTAATCCCGCCGTGACAGTGAATTTCAATAACATCCTCTCCTGTGTAGCTTTTGGGATTTTTAAAAGGCAAAACCAGCACTTCATCAATTTTTTTATCTCCGTCAACAATCCAGCCATGGGAAATTTTGTCCGCTTCTAAATTGTGTTTTGAGTAAATTTTATCAATTATATCAAAGCTTTTATCACCGGAAATTCTGATAACTCCGACCCCGCCTGTTCCGATAGGCGTTGCAATAGCTGCTATTGTGTCAAATTCCTGTATGATGTTCATAAAGTTATTATATCTCAAACAAACCACTTGAAAACTGAATAAAATATGTGATTAATAATTAAATAGGAAGGCCGGTCAGGTTCCAACAAAACTAACCGGATTGTCGCCCCCATACAAGTATAATTGAATTATAAAAATAATATAATGTAATATTATTAAAAAACGGGCTTTGTTTAAAGCCCGTTTTGTTTTTTTAAATTATATATAATTTTTTGCAATTTGCAGTGCAGCTGATGCAGCCATCCCGTAAGGTCCCATTGTGCTTAAAACACCTGAAGCTAAATTAGCATAGTTGCCTAATGAGCTTTTTGATGATTGGTTTGCTGCATAAGCGCGCGCGTTATAATCGTTACCTGCCGAACTGTTTTGCTGTGAGCCTGAAATGTAATTTAATATATTGGAATTTATGCTGCTTTGCAAATCCTGTAAAAATCCAAGGTATGTATATCTTTGATTAAGTTCGTTATTTATAAGTTCATCTCGTTTTGAAAGTACATCCTGTGCAAGATTGTTCATTGATTCTGCGCGATTGGACTCAATTTCATTTAAGTTATCCATAAATATTGAGTTGTCAAAGTTGCCGAAGCGGGATGCTATATCATTTTTTAAATCATCCAGCATAGGTGTATACATATTATTAATGAGTTTTTGACCGTTCTTAGTGTATGCATCAAGCTGTGATTGGAGATTTTTTTTTGTGTCTTCATCAAAGACGTTGACTGATGACAGAGAATCAGCAAGAGAATTTTGTGCGTAATTATATATGTTTTTTTCAGCGTCAGACATATTATAATTGGAAATTACATTATTCCCTTTTTTGTTTGTGGTTGCTTTATCTGTCCCGTTAACAGAGATAGTTCCGCCGGAAAATGACGGATATTTAGAGGATTTTCCCATTTTTGTTCCTTTCCGGACAAAAATGTAATGAATTTTTTAAGGCGTTGATACAATATTATACCACGTTATGTCAGAATCTGTAAAGTAATTTTGTTTGGTGTATAATTTTAGTATGGAAAATTTAGAAAAAATAAACGAACTTATAAAAGAAAAAAAGTTTGAGGAAGCTAAAAAAGATTTGATTTCTGTTATAAAAAACGACGAAAAAGATGTGGAAGCTTTAAAACTTCTCGGACTTTGCCATATAAATCTCGGGGAATTTAAAGAAGGGCAGGGCGTTTTTGAAACAGTTGTAAAATATAAAGATGATGCCTCAAGCTGGTTTTATCTTGCTAACTGTTATGATAACAGGGATGACTATTTGCATGCAATAGCTGCTTATGAAGAAGTGTTGAGGCTGAGAAGCAGTTATGTTGATGCATATAAGAATTTGGCTGTTGTGTATGTTAAAAATAAAGAGCCCCAAAAGGCCGTTGATACGGTTAAGAAAGCAATGGAGTTTGTTGCGGGTGATTATACGATTTATTATATTGCAGGTACGGCCTGTATGGCATTAAAAAATTTTAATGAAGCTGTTGAATTTTTTGAAAAAGCAATTGAACTTAATCCGGAGCATTCCCAGCTTTATAATAATCTTGGCACCTGTTATGTAACGGTGGGAAATCTTGATAAAGCTTATGATAATTTCTTGAAGGCAAGTGATTTTGATCCTGATAATTCCATAACTTATTTTAATATCGGGTCTGTTTTGCAGCTTCAAAACAAGCATAAAGAAGCTTGTGAATTTTTTAAAAAAGCTTATATGACAGAACCTCAGGATAATTATCTTGTTGCCTTGGCACTTTCCGAAGTAAAATCAAATCAGATTGAAGAAGCCATCAGGCATTATAAAATACTTGTTTCTCATCATCCTGAAAAACCGAACTTTAAATATAATCTTGCATGCTGCTATGATGCTGCGGGAGATTATGCAAATGCTATAGGTATTTTGGCTCATCTTGTGCTTTTAAACCCCAAATCTGTTTCTATGGCAAGAAGACTAGCCGGAATTTATGTGAAAATCGGACAGTTTGTGAGTGCGAAAGAACTTTATGACAAAATACTTCTTCAAGGTAACGTTTCTTTTGAAATTTATTATGAATTTGCTCATATTTGTGTAAAAACCAATGATATCGACAAAGCCGAAAAAATCCTTAAAAAAGTTGTTGAGCTTAATCCTGATTTTGCACCTGCTCATAAAGATTTAGGAGTATTGTATTTGAGCAAAAGACTTTTTGATTATGCCGAAGATGAATTTAATCTTGCATTGAAGGCAGCGCCGGATGATTTTGATGTTCTTTTTGAATATGCTAACTATCTTCATGCAACTACTGATTTTGAAAAGGCTGATGAATATTATCAAAAAGCACTTGAAATTAAGCCTCATGATATTGAAGCATTAGGATTTTCAGCCTTGAATAAGATACATCTTAAAGATTTTGATAAAGCCTATGGACAAATTGAACATGTTTTGGAGCATGAAATAAATAACGGTTTTATGTATTTTATAGCCGGAAAAATAAGGTATATGCAGGGACAATATGACGATGCAAAAATGTTTTTGATTAAATCATACGAGCTTGAAAAAACTCATGATGCTGAAAATCTTTTAGGTCTTTGTTATTTTGAACTAGGTGATTATCAGCAGGCAAATAATATATTTATAAGTATGCTGAAAGAAAATCCGCTTAATGTAAATCTTTTGCTCAACAGTGCACGCTGTTATGAAAAACTCGGCGATAAAGATTCGGCGCTTGCTGCACTTGACAAAGTTGTAGATGCTTTCCCCGAATGTGAAGAAGCTCAGGAATTAATTCGCGAAATATCATAATATATATTGAAAATTTTTAAATAATTTTTTATAATTAATAAAGAGAATTTATGAAAGGAGTTAATATGAAAAGATTTAAATTATTGTACCGCTTCGGGGGGGGGGCATTCCTGAGCTAGGCCGAGGATCAGCGGTCAGGAAGTCAAGCTATTTGAAGCTCGTAAGATACTATGGCACTAAGGCACTAAGAAGTATCGTAAAAATTTTTCCTCTCTCGGGAGAGGGATTAAGGGAGAGGGTTTTATTAAAAGGTTGTAAGATAAGAATATATGATGCTACGCATGTAGCCCTGTTAGATAATTCATGTCAGCATTTGTCATGTATTCGTGAGGATGCTGCACACGCAGCAATGCCGGAAGGTCAACGTAAATGTGCGTTTACGTTAGCCGAAGTATTAATCACTCTTGGCATAATCGGTGTGGTTACCGCGATGACCCTGCCTTCTGTTATAAACGATAGTAAAGACAAAGAATTTAAAACGGCATATAAAAAGGCATATTCCGACTTATCCCGAGTAATGCTGCCGGCTTATACAAATGGAGATTTACCATTAAGAACTGAACAATTCGAGCCTGCTCAGACAAAAAAAGAATTTGATTATATAAAACAAGCTTTTAAAGTAATAAAATCTTGTGAGACTGAAAACCTGTACGACTGCTGGCCAGAGGGCGGTGAAGGAGTCTGCAGCGGTTCATGTGCAACAGGTAGCAGTGATGACGGTTTAGGAGACCCTAATGAGGGCTATCCTAAGAAAGGATTATCTGTAGCATTTGTTGATGTATCAGGCAGGATTTGGGCAACTTATACAATTTCGGAAAACATTTTTATAGTAGATGTTAATGGCAAAAAAAGCCCGAATAAGTTTGGAAAAGACCGCTGGCTGTTTACCTTTGCAAATAAAGATAATATAAGAGTTCCTAATGCCCCCTCAGATATTGTTCCTGTTAAAATTATTCCCTATCGAGACTACGATTATGAAACGGAAAGCGCTTGGTGCCATTACCCTCCATGTTATTTCAAAAGTTGGTTGTATGAATAATATTTAAATAAACGAAAACACATTCAAAAAGCCGGCCAGTTTTCGACATGGTCGGTTTTTTGAATGTACAATTTTTCTCTTAAAATCCTTTTTGTTTTGATTGGCTATATCAAGCCGAGAACTTTTCTGTACCAGGAGAATGTTTCCAATTCAATCCCGTTGAATGTTGTTTTTAAGCACTGATTTCTTAAATAAGTTTCGAACTCATCATTAAATTTTGACTTTGTTCTTTTTTCCTTTTTTGTTTTTGAAACTAACACTGTCATACTGTACTCCTTGTGATTTCCCATTAGTACCCCATATATAATTCATGTATAAATTATAACATATCTTGACAAGTTTTTCCAGTGGCATGAAAATGAGAAGTAATCAAAATTTACGCCCTGTCTGGTAAAAACCGATGTAAATTTTTGTTAAAATTTTAAGATGCACTATCGACATTTGTATCTTACTTGTTGTAAAAGGAAATTTCAATTGCCCGATAGGGCAATTTTTTATTAAAGTGGATGAATAGCATATCTTCCAATCTTTTTCATTCTCTTATTTTCCTAAGAATTATTTATGCTAAAATACTTTTATGATTTTAATCGGCGAAAATATACATGTTATTTCAAAGTCTGTTAGGAATGCGCTGGAAAAGCGGGACGAAAAATTTATTTCCGATCTGATAAAAATTCAAGATAATATGGATTATGTAGATTTGAATATCGGGCCTGCAAAGAAAAATTTTGAAGGAGTTTTGTCTTGGCTTGCAGGCTTAGTGCAGCGGCAAAGCGGAATCGGAATTTCGTTTGATACAACAAATACTATTGAACTGGAAACGGGGCTGAAATCTTTTAAGGGTAAAACTTTTATTAACAGTACATCAAACGATTCTGTGCGGCTTGAAAAAATGACAGCACTTGCGCTTGAATACGAAAGCAATCTTATAGCTTTGACTCTTGATGCGGAAACAGGAATTCCAAAGACTTCAGACGGAAGAATGGATATTGCGTTTGAAATTTACGAAAAATGTATTGAAAAGAGTATTGACAGCCGAAAAATATTTTTTGATCCTTTAATTTTGCCGGTATGCGTTGATCAGGGACAGGCTCTTGAAGCTTTGCATACTATTAAAATGATTAAAGAAAGTTTTGACCCGCCAGTACAAACGGTTATCGGACTTTCAAATATTTCAAACGGATGCCCTAAAGATATCAGGCCGTTAATTAACAGAGTATTCGGAGTTTTAGCTTTCGGGGCGGGTGTTGATGCCGCAATTATTGATGCGGGAGATGAAGAGCTTGTAAGAATATTCAGGATGCTTGAAAATGGCTCTGCCCGAACGGAACTTGACGGATTGTATCTTAAACTTGCAGATATGGTGCGTAATTTTGGCGAAATCGATGAAATTGATTATGATAAAAATTCTCGTCAAGAGTCGGAAATTATAAAAACAGCAAATATTCTGTTAAATAAGCAAATCTATTCTCACAGCTTTACACAAATTTAATTTTTGATATAATATTGTTATATAACTAAAGATTAGGAGAGTGGGATTATTAAAAGACAGTTATTAGTTTCGGCATTGTTATCTTTAATACTTGCGGGTATTCCGGTTCAGGCAATGACACCTGAGGTAAATCTTTTGTATCAGCAGGCATGTTCTGCTGAATATAAAGAGGATTACCTGACAGCTGTTCAAAAATTGACGGAAGCATTGAAGCTTTCCGCCAATGATGTAATGCTCTACACAAAACTTGCCGGAGTTTACAGTGAAATGGGCGAGTATGATAAAGCTCTTGCTGCTTATGCAAAGGTTGCCCAACTCAAACCGTCTGACGGTTATATTTATATAAGCGTGGGCAGTATTTATGAAAATCAAGGAAAATACAAGGAAGCGTTAGAGGCTTACAACAAAGTTGCGCAGATGTGCCCAGAGTATTTGTACAACTATTTAAATATTGCAAACGTTCAGTATCAGTTAAGGGATTATAAGGCTGCAATTGATAATTATAATAAATTTTTAGCCACATATTCCCAGCATTCTGAAGCAAGAGAAAATCTTGCAAATTCTTACATGAATGACGGAAATTATTCAAGTGCGGCTAATGAGTATGAGAGTCTTTATGTCAAAAATCCCGCAACTTTTAAGGAATATTCAAATTTCGGGCTTGCATTATACAAACTGAAAAATTACGAAAAAGCATCGCCATTTCTTGAAAAAGCTGTTGAAGAACAGCCGGATAATATAACGGCACGTATCAGCCTTGCACTTTCTTACCAGGAGCTTGGAAAAGACGATCTTGCTTTAGCTCAATATGATGTTATTTTCAGGCAGCAGCCCGGATTAAATTCTCTGCGGCTTGATTACGGAAATCTTCTTGCCGATATGGGAAAAGATGAAGCAGCTATTGCAAACTACAGAATCTATATTCAAAACTTCCCGCAGGATGCAAGGGCTTACCAAAATATCGGTGTGGTTTACAAACGCATGAACAAGCTTGACGATGTTATTGCAAATTATGAAAAAGCCCTGGAATTGCAAAAAGACAAACGAAACATCGAGCTTGTCGAAGATCTTGCCGAATGCTACCATCTGAAAAAAGATTATCCAAATGCTTTGAAGTATTATAATGAAGTGCTTCTTGTCAAAAAAGATGATTACAATCTTAAATATAACAAGGCTCTTGTTTTGCATGCTATGGAGCAGTATAATGATGCAATTGCAATTTATACGGAACTTTTGAAAGAAAAAAGTGACGATGCTGCGGTAAAAAACAATCTGGCAGCAGCGCTTGTAACATTGGGGGATGTTTATTTGAATGATAAAAACTTTTCTCTTGCTACATCGGCTTTTGAACGTGCTGTCGAACTCGGGACAAAAGACGGATATGCTTACTTTAGGCTTGCAAAATCTTATCGTGCCTGTGAGTTGAATGATAAAGCCGCAGCTGCTTATGAAAAAGCTATAGCGCTTTCGCCGGATAACACCGAATACAGCAATGAGTATGCGGAATTTATTTCAACTTCTAACAGACCGGCAGAAATTCAAACAGGAACCCAACAAACTGAGACGCCGGAAATAAAAGAGATTACACTTTCTGTGGAACCTGCGGAACAACAAGACAAAACTGACAGAACTCTGACTAATAAAAGTTTAATTTCTAAAGGAGATGAAAATTATAAAAATCAAAAGTATGATGATGCTGTACAGAATTATCAGGAAGCTTTAAAACTGAATCCGTCAGATGAAATTACTCTTTTGAAAATCGGAAATATATATAAAATGAAAAATGACAACAAAAATGCACTTGATTTTTATAAAAAGGCAATTGTTGTTAATCCTAATTATTCCGACGGTTGGTTTAATCTCGGGCTTGTGTATGCAAACGAACGGAACACTTCAAAAGCCAAAGAATGCTTTCACCGTGTAATAACGCTGGATCCGTCATACGGTTATGCATACTATGCTCTTGCCATTGCATATGAGCAAGATGGAGATACAAAGCAAGCCCTTGACAATTACAGAATATTTTTAACCCGCAATAAAGATGAATCAGTTGCAAAAGTAGTGAAAGAGCGAATCAAAGAGCTTGAAAAATGAAAAAACTGATTATAGCATGTTTTTTTCTGCTTTTTTTAACATCTGCCTGTACAGGCGATAAGGCAGGTATTTTGTTTAACAAATATCCTATAACAAAGGATAATATTTATGATTATGAAAAGGTTTTCCCTGCCGGCTCAAGGATTTATTATGTTATCCTGATGCCTCAAAAAGTTGAGTCACGATATTTGTATATTCAGGTTGTCAAAAAAGACAACGACTACGGACAGTTCGGGTATAAACTTGTCTGGACTCGTGATGTGAGGTTAAAAGACGAAGAAATAAATTATTTTACTGACTATTTTGTACTGCATGATGACGGGTATTATTTCATGAAGGTTTATTCGAAAGATAATCCGCATAAAGTTTTAGCTGCCGCGGAATTTTCTGTTCAGAAATAATATAGCTTTTGTAACGAAATGTAAAACTTAAGTAAAATTGTTAAAAATGGTCTAAAACGGCTTATATTATGTGATTAAGACCGAATATCCATAATATTTAAGGGCAAAAATATTTTTTTTAGGATTTAATACAATCAGAGGGTAGAATAAGAAAAGGAAAAATTTTATGCCTATAGGAAAAGTCTCGTATATGAGTGTTAACAGATTCCCGAGGTTTGGGGAATCTAAAAAACAAGGAGTGCAGAAAAATACATCAGATGAAAATAAAGCAAAATCAAATGTTCCTAAATATATTGCCGGCGGAGTTATACTTGTCGGTTTGATAACTTTAGGGATTGCCGGACACAAGAACAACTGGTGGAGAAAGGCTGCTAAAAATGAGTTTCCCGAACACAAAATAAAAAGTTTTGAATCTAACGAGAGGATAGAAATACCTGATCATAATCCGAATCCCCGAAATGGAGGGGAGCAGATTCCTGATACACAGGTTACTGAGCCGCAAATTGATGATGCGCCTTTTACCAGAATAGAAGGTATGCGATATGATGACAATACAATTGTTCAGTTTGACAATGAAGGCAGAGTTGTAAGGGAGTTTAATTCGCAAGACGGAAAACATTTGAGCTATGCTATAGATTACACAAAGTCCGGTGATATGCGTAAAAAAGTATTTTACAGACCCGACGGTTCAGTAGTCTATGAGAAAGAATTTACGGATGAATATAAGAGAACTGCCTGGTACAGACCTAACGGTTTAATGATGTATGAAGACGTCTTAACCGCAGATAAGCAGAAAAGAACTCTTTACGATGTTGATGGTAGTGTAATTTTTAATGAGGATGCTTTCAGGCTGCTTGATCCTCAATTTACTGTATAGTTGCACTAACCTGATCTGTTATATCGTCTCCGCCAAAAAGTACTGTATTTTTAGGCAGAACTATATTGTAATTCATTGAACGCGCTTTTTCTACAACCGCTGTTTTAATTTTACTGTCAATTGCTTTAAGTTTGTTATTATAAGATGTGTCAAGCGCAAGTTTCTGTTTGTTTATTTCATCCCTGTATTTTTCTTCTATCGCAGCGATTTTTGACGGGTCTTTTTCTTTGGAAATTTCTTGTCTGGCTTTGTTAATGGTTGCATTCATGTTTTGAATTTGTTTTTCTTGTTCGATTTTTAAAGCGTTTATTTCATTTGAACTTGATACAACTTTTTGGATATCAACGATTGCGACCCTATAATCAGGTGTTGCATGAGATATTGCAATGTTATTAATTGAATATCCGGCAGCAAATGCTCCGATAGCCAGAATAGTTGTCAGTATTTTTTTCTTCATGTTGTGTAATTCCTTTCTGTAAATTAAAATTAGTATAAATTTAAGGAATTTTTATTACCCTTTAGGATATATTTGCCGGGTAATGTCGGATTGTTGCCTGTGTGTCGGAATAAAAATTTATGCTAAATATTTTTTGGTTTATACCGGATGTCGGTTGTAAAGAAATGTAAAAGTGATTTTTAAATTGCCTCAAACTATATCATACTGTTTAATAGCATAGTAGAGTATAGCATAGCGTTATGTAAAGTTTTCCATAAATTATCCGTTATAGTTTTTGTTGAAGGTTACTACAAAAGATAAAAGGAGAAAATTTATGGCAGGATTTGACATCGCCAAGTTAAAAGGTACCCCATTGTATGAATTGGCTAAAAATGCAAACGTTTACGGCGGAAGATCACTTAGTAAAACTGAAATGGTATTTTTCCAACAGCAATGTAAGGAAATGGGATTTGATCCGGAAAAATACGGTTTGGAAATTATTCCGGAAGACATTGAAGGGGAAAATTTTAAAGAAACCAAGAAAAATATGGAACGTATTACTGATTCAATTAATGATGCCTACAAAAGCCAGTTCGGCAAGAAAAATAATGCGGTGGCAACTGCAAAAGATGCTGAAACAAAAGCTTATGCAATAATTAATACTGCAAAAGAAGGTTTTAGCAAAGCTCACGGAGATGACAATAATTTTATACCGGATAGTTTGGGTCAAAGGCCTAATTTTATGGACCCTCAGTATAAGGATAATTTGACAAAATATGTTACGGATTTGAATGTATGGGCAAATAAAGTTGCCGAACAGTATCGTAATGCTGCTGATATGACAAACCAGGATCTTGCTGCTATGATAATGCAAAATGATGATGCAAATGCTGCGTTGAATGCACAGGTTACTGTTGCAGTCGGAGAATCTCTTGCGGAAAATATGCAGGAATTGCAAAAGCAGCTTACAGAAGGTAAAGCAGAGATTATTAAAGAAGTTCAAATTCAAGGCGGCGCAACAAGAGTTGCAATAAAAAATGCTGAAGGTGAAATTATTAATGCCGTTAGAACTGCAGAAGGTCACCTGATGAGTGAGATTCAGTGGCAGGGCTTTATAACCCGTGGCGTCGTTATTGACCAGGGAAAAAGAACACGTGAAGCTGTTTATGATGAAGGTTTTGATACAAGAAAAGAAGTTCAAAAACAGGGCGAAGAAACACGTGAAGCTGTTGATGAAGCTGCAAAACAGACACAAACACTTAACAGCTTGGCAGACAAAGTCGGTATTATGGCTTTTAGAAATTTCCATACAGAAGCCACAATGACTCGTGTTACTGATATGACAACAAAAATTTTAGAATCTAACCTTTCTTATAAGGAGAAAAAAGCATTATTAACGCATCTTGGAGAATTTGCAGCTCAGGAAATAATGACGGATTCCGAATTAAAAGCGGAAGAAGCAAGGATTCAAGAGGTGATTGACAGACAATAATATAAAAATTATTATATACAGGGCGAAAGTTTTAACTTTCGCCCTTTTATTTGCATTTGTATTTTTTTCTTCATATAATTATTTTGCATTTAGTAAGGAGAGAAAAATATGAAAAAATCAATTAAAGATTTAGGTGACGTTAAAGGTAAACGCGCTCTTGTCAGAGTTGACGTTAATGTACCTTTGGATGAAAACAAAAATGTAACTGATGACACAAGAATTCAGGCAATTGTTCCTACAATAAGAGCTTTGCAGGAAAAAGGCGCCAAAATTATTCTTATGGCTCATTTGGGCAGACCAAAAGGTGAATGGAATATGGAATTCACTCTTGAACCCGTTGCAAAATATATGTCAAAAGTTCTGGGTGAAGATGTTTTATTTGTTAAATCACCGGTTGGTGAAGGCGCTGATAAAGAATTGGAAAATCTGAAAGACGGTCAGGTTGCATTGTTGGAAAATATTCGTTTCTATAAAGCTGAGGAAGCAAAAGACGATGATATGACTTTTGCAAATGAACTTGCAAAACTTGGTGATTTCTATGTAAACGACGCATTCGGTGCTGCTCACAGAAAACACACATCAACTGCAAAATTGGCTCATGTTTTAAAACCGGCTGTTGCCGGATTGTTGATGGAAAAAGAAATCAGATGCCTGTCTCAAGCTCTTGATAATCCGACAAGACCTTTCACGGCAGTTGTAGGCGGTGCTAAAGTTTCTTCCAAAATCGGTGTATTGGAAAATTTAATAGATAAAGTTGATAATATGATTATCGGCGGCGGCATGGCTTATACATTTGTAAAAGCTAACGGCGGCAAAATCGGTAATTCAATTTGCGAGGACGACCAGTTGGAAGTTGCAAAAGCTATTGAAAAGAAAGCTGCAGATAAAGGTGTAAAACTTGTTATGGCAACAGATGTTCTTGCAGCTGATGATTTCTCAGGCAACGGTACAAACAAAGTTGTTTCGATTAACGAAATTCCTGACGGATTTGAAGGCGTTGATGCCGGCCCTGAAAGCCAAAAAGCTTTTGCTGAAGTAATCAAAAATTCTAAAACTATTTTGATGAACGGGCCTGTAGGCGCATTCGAAAATCCAAAATTTGCAGAAGGTACAAAAGCTGTATTGCAGGCAATTGTTGATGCAACCAAAAATGGTGCTGTATCTGTAATTGGCGGCGGAGATTCTGTATCAGCTGCTAAAAAATACTTTAAAGCTGAGGATTTCACACATGTATCAACAGGCGGCGGTGCTTCTCTTGAATTTATCGAAGGAAAAGTATTGCCCGGTGTTGCAGCTCTTGATGATAAGTAAATTATAAATTAAATATTTAAAAACCGTAATTTTGTATATTATAGTCATCCTGAACTTGTTTCAGGATCTGATTAGATGCTGAAATAAATTCAACACGACAAAATTACGGTTTTTTTATACTTTTTGTGCTAATATTAAGGAAAAATGAGAGGACTTTTATGAAAAATATTCTGGTAACGGGCGGAGCCGGTTTTATAGGGTCACATTTGTGCGAAAAGCTTATTAATGAAGGCAATCATGTTATTTGTGTTGACAATTTTTTTACCGGTTCGAGAAAAAATGTAGAACATCTTTTGGATAACAGAGAATTTGAGTTAATAAGGCATGATATAATTGAACCAATTATTCTTGAAGTAGATCAGATTTATAACCTGGCCTGTCCTGCAAGTCCTGTGCATTACCAGTATAACGCAATAAAAACTATAAAAACAAATGTAATAGGTGTTACAAATATGCTCGACCTTGCAGATGAAACTCATGCAAGGATTTTGCAGGCTTCAACAAGCGAAATATACGGTGATCCTGTTGTACATCCGCAAAAAGAAGATTACTGGGGGAATGTCAATCCTATAGGTATTCGCAGCTGTTATGATGAAGGTAAACGTGTTGCTGAAGCATTAATGATGGATTACCACAGACAACACAAGGTCGATATAAGAATTATAAGGATATTTAACACATTTGGTCCGCGTATGGCCCAAAATGACGGTCGTGTTGTGTCGAATTTTATTATTCAGGCTCTGAAAAATGAAGATATAACAATATACGGTGACGGGTCACAGACACGATCATTCTGCTATGTTGATGATTTGGTCAAAGGAATGACTGTTTTGATGAACAAAGAAGACTTTATGGGACCTGTGAATGTCGGCAATGATGCAGAATATACCATAAAAGAACTTGCAAAAATGATAATAGAACTTACTGATTCAAAATCAAAACTGATATATAAACCATTGCCTTCCGATGATCCTTGCAAACGACGTCCTGATTTGACGCTTGCAAAAGAAAAACTCGGTTATACTCCGACCGTTAATATTAAAGACGGTCTGTTGAAAACAATAGAATATTTTAAAACAGTTCTCTGATTTATTTTCATGCTACAATAAACTTATGTTTACAGGGATTGTGGAAGAAACAGGATTTATAAAAAGTTTTGACGGCAAAAAGCTTACTGTAGAATGTTCAAAAGTACTGGAGAACACTCAAATCGGCGACAGTATCTCAATTGACGGATGCTGTCAGACTGTTACGACAATTACGTCAAATACATTCAGTGCTGATGTAAGTTCAGAAACTTTAAGGATTACAAAGGGTTTTAAAACAGGGGAGTGTGTAAATCTTGAACGGGCATTGACGCCGCAAACAAGAATGGGCGGACATATTGTTCAGGGTCATATTGACGGGGTTGCAAAATATTTAGGTGATATGACATTTGAAGTTTCAAAGGAACTTGATAGATATATTGTTTATAAGGGTTCAATTTGTGTAAACGGTGTCAGCTTGACAGTTTCTAAAAATCAAAACAATACGTTTTCTGTTGCAATAATTCCGCACACTCTTGAAAATACAAATCTTAAATACCTTAAAGCAGGTGGTTTTGTAAATATTGAAACAGATATTCTCGGACGGTATGTTGAAAAATTTTTATCAACGAAAAATAATAGTATTACAAAAGATTTTTTGAAAGAAAACGGGTTTATGTAGTATGGAAAATTTTAAGTTTGATTCAATCGAAGATGCATTAGAAGATTTCAAAAACGGTAAGATGATAATTGTGGCCGATGATGAGGACAGAGAAAATGAAGGGGATTTAATCTGTTCGGGGCAGATGGTTACACCTGAAATAATAAAATTTATGGCAGAAAATGCAAAAGGTTTAATCTGTCTTGCAATTTCATCTGAAATTGCTGAAAAAATGGATTTGCCCCAGATGGTTAACCAGAATACGGAATCAATGAAGACGGCATTTACTGTTAGCATTGATGCAGCGGAAAAATACGGGGTTACAACCGGAATTTCGGCATTTGACAGGGCAAAAACAATAGAGGTTTGCCTTGCACCGGATGCACATCCGTCTGATCTTCGCCGTCCGGGGCATTTATTTCCATGTGTTGCAAGAAAGGGCGGTGTTTTAACAAGAACAGGCCATACTGAAGCTGTTGTTGATATGGCAAGACTTTGCGGACATATTCCGGCAGGTCCGATGTGTGAAATTATGGCGGAGGACGGTCACATGGCAAAGCGCGATCAGCTTTATGCTTTTGCAAAAAAACACGGACTTAAATTTATATCTGTTGCGGAATTGATTGCATACAGATTAAAAAATGAAAAAATAGTTACCCGTGAGGCTGAGGCACATCTGCCTACACAGTTTGGGGAATTTGATATTTACGGATATGTAAATCATGTAACAGGACAGGAGTGTGTAGCACTTGTAAAAGATGACGGTTCTGATAAGATTCCTCTTGTTCGTGTTCACAGCGAGTGTTTGACCGGTGATATTTTCGGAAGTCTGAAATGTGATTGTAATTATCAACTGCATACTGCATTGCAGATGATTGACAATTACGGCAAAGGCGCGGTCGTTTATATGAAAGGCCATGAAGGCAGAGGTATCGGGATTATAAACAAAATTAAGGCTTATCATCTGCAGGAACAAGGTCAGGACACTGTTGAAGCGAATATTTCTCTTGGATTTAAACCCGATTTAAGGGATTACGGTATGGGGGCACAGGTTATAAGGGATTTAGGGTTTAATAATTTCAACCTTATTACCAACAATCCTAAAAAAATCGTCGGTTTGAATGGTTACGGTTTGACTGTACATGATATAGTTAAGATAGAACCGCAAATAAATTCTTATAACAGACGTTATATGGAAACAAAAAAAGAAAAGATGCACCACATGTTGTAGCCCCGTAAATACAGACGGTAAAAAATAAGGAATTAAGTTATGCTCCCTTATATTCACAGCGAAAATGATAAAAATGATACAAATTTTGAAGCAAGACTTCTTACACCTAAAGATTACAAAAGTTTTGCTGCTGTTTATAACGATTTCAGAACACGTGCTTGTGATGAGTATAAGTTTGAGCTTGAACCTCTGGGGTTTGAAGATTTTACGGATTCTGTGGAAAAAAATCTTATAGACTGTCTTGTTTTATTTGAAAATTCAATTCCGGTTGCATTTCTTGTTTATACAACGGCGATTTCTGAGGCTGTGGAATTAAATATTATTCATTCGTTTAAAATGGAGGATATGACAACAAGAGCAATGTATCTTGTGAAAAAGTTTTTGGAACTGACAAAATCACAGCGTACGGAAAAAATAGTATGTTATCCGATGCTTGGTGCTCAGAAAGATTTGATAGCTGACATTGCAAGATTCGGATTTAAATTTGTGGGAATTGCTGTTTTGAGATTTATGACTGTAGGGACAAATTCCCGTGACATATTAAAAATGGCTCAGCTAAAACAGCTTGACAGCGGATACAGACTTGTAGAATGGGATAACAAGTATATTGATGATGCAGTGGAAGTTGTGCAGGAAGGTTTTGAAACATCCGCTGATGCTTTGTTTGATCCAAGATTTAAGACAATTGAGGGTACGCGTGATATAGTTTCAAAAATTGTAGAAAATATTTATGCTGAATTTCTTCCTGAAGCCACATCTGTTATGCTTTATAATGATGAACCTGTAGGTTTTTGTTTTATGAATCTGACAGGCGGCAGAATTGCAAATATTCCGATAGTTTCAATAAGAAAAGCTCATCAAGGCAAAGGCTTATCCAAGCACATGTTGAAAAAATCGGTTGAAAAACTCCTTGAATGGGCTGACAACGGAGAAAAACCGATTACTGAAGTTAACACAACAACGGAAACAAACAATTTTCAAGCTCTTAAAATGTACCGTCATTTAGGGTTTAAAGAAGACTACAATTACCCTCAGGCATATTTACCGGTTAAAGATTAATTTTAATAAGATCTTCTATTTCTGATTTTTTATATATTTAGGTATAAGGTTAAACCTTTTCACTTTCGACTACACATCACAACTATTCCGTAACACAAATATTTTGTTAATTTTATTTTGTAATTCTTCCTCTGGACAAAGCGCAAAAAATCATTATAATTAATCCTATGGCAGATTTGAATTTAGGACATTTGATTACAAAATTTGTAAACTACCAGACGCTTAATTCTCAAAGGCAAAGCGCTGCAAAGTCTGCTGCACAAACTTCATTTCAGGCTTCATCATCTGCTGCTTCAATACAGTCTGCCCAATCTTCATCAGCACCGGTTCAAACAGGTTCAATGCCGGCGGTGGATCAATCCGCTTATGTCAAGGAGATGATGAATCTGCCTAAAAATCTTAATGAATTTATTTATATTTTACAGAGAAACATTAGTCTGGCACAGTTTAACCAGCGTTTTGCAAGTCAATTTGCACTTCAGAAAAATTCACTGTCCCAGACGCAGGCGCAAATTTTGGCTCAATTGCAGGGTTTGTCGCTTTCGGAAGCGCAAAATATGATCCTGAACGGAAATAAGTCTGTAATGGCACAGTTTCAAAATTCTATAAAAAATCTTGCCATTTCTTCAAACAGTTTGATAAATCTTTCTCAAATTGCCTCAATGATTCAGGCAAACGGCAAAGAGGCAGTTGCAAAACTTATTACAGCAATGGCCAATTCAGCAAAACTCGGAATAACGGATTTATCACAGCTTAAGGATACCGCAAAATTGATAAATGCAAGTGTCGCAGCTGCTTCTCAAAATGATTCTGCTCAGACTATGAAGCTTTTATTGCTTCTTTATCTGCCATGGCTTCCTCTGCAAGAAGGTGTCGGGTTTGATTTGGAAATTGAAACAGGAGCAAAAGATGACGATTCTGACAGTGTTCTTATTATTACGATTTCTACATTAAATTTCGGCAATGTGGTTGCAACTCTTGTTCTGGAAAGTTCTAATTCTGTTCATGTAAATATTGAATGCGTAAAAGAATTCCCCAAAGAAGAACTTGAACGCAGAATTGAAGGTGATGAAAAACATTATTCAATGTCATCTGTTGTATCATTTGAAACATCTTCCGGAGTTGTTGTAAATGAAAATCAGGAAAAACCGCAGGCAAAAATTAATATGTCAAATACCAATGAGATTAACCCCTATATGCTTTTAATGGCTCATACCATAATCAGGCATGTAATAGAGATTGACAAAAATGCGTCAAACGGTTTTGTGTCGCATGTGGATTAAATATCTGTGATATTTACTATCACTTGTAAAATTTTGCATAAAATGTTACAATAAAATATATAAGTGACTAATAAAGAGTAACGGAGGTAATTAGATGAAAAATCCGTCAGGGAGTCGATTTGAACTTCGGGGGGGGGGCATTCCCGGCTAATAAGATTAAAAAGCTCAGCTTATACCTTATCCGAGATAATCATCGTCATGCTAATCATTTCTGTAATAGTAGGCGTGACTATCGGTGTAACTAAAGCCAAGCTGGATAAAATAACAAATTATACATATACTAATGCATATTTGATCTTGCGTGATGTGACGCGTAATATTTTCTCTGACTTTAATCCTCAAGATGAGGATTATATGCTTACTAATAATACTTTTAACAAGTTGTTTCCATATATATTTCCTTTGGCAAATGCCGCAACACAGCAGTTTCCTGCAGACGGAAAAGTTTATTACACTTGTGCTCACGATATACCGTCTATAGTAACTTCCTTGGATGGACATTATGCTGGTCAGGGATGGCAACCGGATTTGCCTGTTTATGAAAGTTTAGAATCAGTTAATTGTTCGTCTATACCCAAATGGTATGAAAGAATTCCTTATACTGGCACAAATGGTTATTTACGCTATATAAAATGCCCCGGTAAGCTTTATATAGACGATATAATGGATAGAACAAATGAATATTGGGACTTTGGTTCTTTTTTTTATGATACATATAACACTATTGCTGCAGATGCAAGTTCAGAAGCAATTGAAAGTTCAATTAATACTTCTTGTAAATATTCATGCAGAGACGGGGTAAATTATAATTGCGGCAGATATGGTCAAGGTCTATATCCTCATCGTTTCACATGTTCTTCTATGACAATAGATGGGCAAGAGTACTCCGGGCAATTAGTTGAATCAGATGAAGAAACCCTTGAACATTGGCCTGTGTGTAAATTGATGCCTGTTTCATCTACTCCTGAACCTCCGGTAATAAGTAGTTGTGAATTACCTGATGAAAGCGAGATCCGTCCACAGTATTGCCAAGGCAAAACATTTAACAGCAGTCCAGCAGTATGTTCTTGGGAAGAAATTGTTCCTTGGCCCCCGGAATGCGGAGCAGGCCAGGAGTGGAACGGAGCCGCCATAGATTGTAAATGTGTTCCCGCCGCACGTACTCTTCCCCGCCGCGGCGCAAACCTGTGTAAAATGTTTGCGGAACGCACAAACACCAAATCAGGGACAACTGATTGTTCCGGCAGCAGTATAAGTGTTAACACCACAGATTTTCAAGATAAAAAAGCCGATTTGACCCTT
>CASFPN010000007.1 GCA_949296425.1 uncultured bacterium | reverse complement strand
AGTGGATTACGAAAACACACTTCGCGAAATAGAAAATGATGATAAGAAGCTGGATCAGGACTTGAAAAAACTGGATACCGAGCACAGTGCTTTACAAACTGAATACGAATCCATAAAAAGTGTTATAGATAAAAACGTAGAACGATCCTTTAAAGCATTCTCCTAATGGAGCGTGCCGCTCCACCCGCCCAAGCTTACGACTTTGCATAAGGCGCTTTTGCAGTTATTCAAAAACATTTATCTATTTTCTAAAATTCGCTTTGTTCTGTCAATGCACTCGGGTATTTCGCGCAAAACTTGTTTGAGCATCTCGTGCCTTCTCCCTCGCACCTTTTTTGCTTTTCATAAACCTTTAATCTTTATATATATCGTGCCGCTCTACCCGCCCAAGCTTACGACTTTGCATAAGGCGCTTTTGCAGTTATTCAAAAACATTTATCTATTTTCTAAAATTCGCTTTGTTCTGTCAATGCACTCGGGTGTGTCGTGCAGAACTTGTTTGAGCATTTCGTGCCTTCTCCCTCGCACCTTTTTTGCTTTTCATAAACGTTTAATCTTTATATATATCGTGCCGCTCTACCCGCCCAAGCTTACGACTCTGCATAAGCCGCTTATTTCAAGCTTTTTAAAAAATATAAATATTTTATGTTAGAATACTTTACATGAGCTTTCAGGAAAAATATATTGAAATTACATCCTTTGTTAAAGATGACATAAATAAAGTTAAATATGAGCTTTTATCTGATATAATGGTTCAAGAACCCTTGAACTCAAAGCTTTTAGATGTCCTTAACGCCCCCTCAAAACATATAAGGGCTGTTACTGCTTTTTTATTTCTTAAAGCTGCGAGATATCCGATTGATGAAAAACAAATTATACTTCAGGTTGCAGTTGAACTTGTTCACAATGCTTCTTTAATTCATGATGATGTGATTGATGAAAGTATACTAAGAAGAAATCAAAAAACTTTGAATAATCAGTTTGAAAATAAACTTGCGGTAATTTCGGGGGATTATATTTTATCAATTGCTTTGAAAAAAATATGCTTGTTAAACTGTATTGAATTAACGAAAATGTTTGCCCAAACTCTTGATAAAATGTGTCAGGGTGAAATAAGCCAGCATTTTGACCGGTTTAAAATCCCGACGCTTGATAACTATTTGAAAAAATCGCGCCAAAAAACAGCTTCTCTTTTTGAAACAGCAATATGCGGAGCGATGCTTTTATCGGGGGCAGATATTGATGCTTCAGAATTTGCTCTGAATTTCGGAACAGCTTTTCAATTAAGAGATGACTTGATTAATGCCAAAACAACAAAATCGGATATTAAGGATGGGATTTATACAGCCCCTGTTATATTTTCAGGTGATCCGTTGAATGTTGAAAAAGGTATTGAAAAAACAGCCGGTTTGTTAAATAATTACGTTAACAAAACCGTTAAATCCTTAGAAAATATTGAAAATAATATTTATAAACAAAAATTGAGGGAGCTTACAGAGCTTTTGGCAGATGGATAAATTAAAAGATTTAATAAAAAAAATAAAAACAGAGTACGAAAAAATTAACCCGATGGCGCGGGAAACATTAGAAACGGTTGTTTTTGTAGTTGTTATGGTTATTATAATAAGGTTTTTTATTGGAGAAATCCGCTGGATCCCTTCGGCTTCAATGCGTCCTACGTTGATTGAAGGAGACAGAATTGTAGTTGAAAGATTTTCGAGATTTTATAAAACTCCGAAACGTGGTGATATAATGGTATTTTATCCGCCGTTTGAAAAATTGCCTAATACTCCCTGGCGAATTTT
The DNA here is from genome assembly GCA_949296425.1 of uncultured bacterium. Classification (GTDB taxonomy): domain Bacteria; phylum Cyanobacteriota; class Vampirovibrionia; order Gastranaerophilales; family Gastranaerophilaceae; genus Stercorousia. The sequence goes on along the minus strand of CASFPN010000007.1, from coordinate 46,467 downwards.
TTCCCGTCTCACAGGATTTTTCTGTAAAGATATTGCCTATATTAAACGTGTTATCGGCGTTCCAGGTGATAAATTTGAAATAAAAACAGATAAGAATGGCAAGAGTTTAGTTTATATTAATGATAAACCGCTTGAAGAACGTTACATTCGTAGTGAATACTATGAAAAACCCTGCACACAGGATATGCTATGCGGGCCGTTCATTATTCCCGAACACAAATATTTTATGATGGGGGATAATAGAGGGAACTCTTATGACAGCAGATGGTGGGGCTTTTTACCTGAAGACAGATTTGTAGGCCGTGCTGTGCTGCTTTTTTGGCCGTTTAACAGAGTGAAAGTGTTTGGGAATTTAAAGTGAATAGGTAAATAAGTGAATCCGTGAATAAGTTCTTTACAAAAGTAATGCTCTTTAAATTAAAAAAATAACTACTTTATGAAAAGACTTATTTCCCTAGTCACTTATCAAGCTACATCAACATATGATAATACTTCATATAATCAGCCATAATTTGCGAACTGGTTGCATTTGCTACAGTTGCTTTTATATCTTGCTGTTTATCATTTTCTGTTGATTGTTCTATTTTATTTGTTTCTTTATTATCAGGAGTATTTTGCTGTATTCTTTCTTGTTCCTGCAATTCGTTAACATATTCTTCTACTGCAAGCTGAATTTCCTGCATTCTGGCTTTATCTCCGGCATAAGAACCGGTTGACTCAATGCCGTTTTCTTGAAATTCCTGGAGTATTTGAGCCCATTCATTGTAATTTGTTACAGATGTTCCTTGTGCCTGCGCTGCTGCCTGGGCTTTTCTTAATTCGTCTTCTGATTCTATACCGTCTACTCTTATTGCCATAAATATCTCCGAAATTCTTATACTCTAAATATATTAAGTATATTATTCCCGTAAGATTTCAGAAAATAAAAAATTTGTAAAAAAAGTTAACATATCTTTTGTTTAATCAAAAATACATATATTTAAAATTGTTAAGAAAAATTTACAAATTAGCGCAAAGTTGCCAAAATAATATATTTTAAACACCTGTATAAATATTGAAAGTGTGCCTTTATTAAAAAAACAATTATTTAAAGCCTTGTAATCTTGCACCTCAAAAACATGTCAAACCGCTTGCAAATGAATATTTTCTAAGTATGATAATTATAACGCCTGAAATAGGTGTATCATGTACAGCCGAAAATGAGGAATATATGTCAAAAGACGTAATCGAATTAGAAGGTACAATACTTGAAGCTATGCCTAACGCAATGTTTCGTGTAAAGCTTGAAAACGACCACGAAATTCTTGCACATATCTCTGGTAAAATCAGAAAAAATTTCATCAGAATTTTGCCGGGTGACAAAGTAAAAGTTGAAATGACACCTTATGATTTAAGCAGAGGCAGAATTACATTCAGACTCAAATAATAAAAGTACAAAAAATAAAGGAAAAAACAATGAAAGTAAGATCATCAGTAAAACCTATGTGCGATAAATGCAAATGTATTAAAAGAAAAGGCAGAATCGCAGTAATTTGTGAAAACCCTAAACACAAACAAAGACAAGGCTGATTTTTGCGTAGAGTGAAGTGAACGCAAGTGAACGAACTCGAAAAAGCGCGAAACGGAATGAGCGAAAATTTTATGTAATAAAATGAAGCGAATGACAGTGTAGCGTGAAGCAATAAATCATAGCAATCGTGAAATAGTCGAATTGACGGACTTGAGCGGTCAATGGTGAGGAAGTATTTAAGCCTCATACACAAAAAAATCTAACAACAAAGGAGCGGAAATAAGGGCCGCGTTATAAGATGAAAGGCACCTATTAATAAAAGATGCCGAGTAAAAGATAACAAACCCGACCCGCACCAAAAGCCGAGAAAAGGAGAAAAATTAAAATGGCAAGACTATCAGGGGTCGATTTACCCCGTAACAAAAGGATGGAAGTAGCATTAACATACATCTACGGCATAGGACCGACAAGAGCAAAAAAAATTCTTGATGCTACTAAAATTTCACCGGATTTGAGAACTGACGATTTGACAGACGAAGATATCAAATTGTTAAGAAACGAACTCGCAAACTACCACATTGAAGGTGATTTGCGCCGTGAAGTTTCATTACACATCAAACGTCTTCAGGAAATCGGTTCTTATAGAGGTTTAAGACACAAGCGCAACCTTCCATGCCGCGGACAAAGAACTAAAACAAATGCAAGAACAAGACGCGGTAAAAAAGGTTTGGCAATCACTAAGAAGAAAACAGTATAGTGGGTTTTGGTAAGTGCACCGCGTGAGCTTAAGCGAGCCGTTAAATAGCGAATTAAATTGGCATAATTTCAACAGCGAGCAACAACAAAGCGAACCCAGCACGTCCTAACGAGAAACTTAATGTAACGGAATAAATTTGTAAAATTTATGGAGTGGAATGAAAAGTTTCGAGTTGCCAATAATCCAAGACAAAATGAAAATTCAAAACAACAAAACATAAAGGAAAGTAGAAAATGGCAAGACCAGTAAAAACTAAGAAAAAAGAAAAAAAGAACGTATTGCAGGGTGTTGTTCACATTCAGTCAACATTCAACAATACAATCGTAACTTCAACAGATACTCAGGGTAATGCTATTGCCTGGGCAACTGCTGGTGCAACAGGTTTCAAAGGTGCAAGAAAAGGCACACCGTTTGCAGCTCAATCAGCAGCAGAACTTGTGGCTAAAAAATCAATCGACCAGGGTATGAAAAAAGTTGAAGTTCACATCAAAGGACCGGGTTCAGGCAGAGAAACTGCAATTCGTGCAATTCAGGCTGCAGGTTTGGAAATTACATTGATTAAAGACGTAACTCCTATCCCGCACAACGGATGCCGCCCGCCTAAAAAACGCAGAGTTTAGTAAGAAGATAAGAAGATAGGAAGGCAGGAAGATAAGCCTTTTAAATTAAATAGCCTACCCTCTTACCATCTTAGCTTCTTATCATCAATGTAGTGCAGGGGCTTGCTTTATAAGCCAAAAGTAAACCATAGACGCCCTGCAAAAGTAAAGGAGAAAAATAAAAATGGCTAGATATACAGGACCATCAAACAAATTATTCAGAAATAAAAAAGTTAAAGATTTGTCTAACAGAAAGTTAACTTCTTCTATGAGACAAACAGCTTCCGGCCAGCACGGCGCTGTCAGAAAAAAACTGTCTGAATATGCAATTCATTTGGCAGAAAAACAAAAAATCAGATTTACATATCTGGTAAGTGAAAAACAATTTGCCAAATATTACAATGAAGCTGCTAGAAAAAAAGGCGTAACAGGTACAATTCTTTTGCAGATTCTTGAATCAAGGCTAGATAACGTTCTTTTCAGAGCAGGATTGGGTATTACCCGTAAACAAACAAGACAAATCGTAAACCACGGTCACATTCTTGTTAACGGTAAAAAAGTAGATATTCCGTCATACCTTGTAAAAGCAGGCGATGTAATTACTGTTAAATCAAAAAGCAGTGCTTTTTTGAAAAGTGTAACAGAAATGATTGATATGGCTTGCGCACCTGCTTGGATGACCATCGACAAAGAAGCTTTGAAAATAACTTTCGACAGAATTCCCGAAAGAGAAGAATTAGACCCTGACTTTAAAGAACAACTTGTAATTGAGTACTACTCTAAATAACGGAAGATAGGGGGATAAGAAGATAGGAAGATATGCTTTTATAAAACAGCCTACCCTCTTAACATCTTACCTTCCTACCCTCTAAGATTAGTTAGCAACAACTAGGAGATTAAAAAATATGGAATTGAAAATTAAATGTGTTAATACAACAACAAGTTCTGACGGATCACAATACGGTAAATTCGTAATTGAGCCGTTAGAAAAAGGTTTTGGTACAACAATCGGGAATTCGTTAAGGAGAGTTCTTCTTTCAAGTCTGGAAGGTACTGCAGTTACTGCTGCAAGAATAGAAGGTATTACTCACGAATACACAGCTATTCCTGGCGTTTTGGAAGATGTAATCGATGTTATGCTGAACCTTAAAGGATTGGTTGTAAAAACTGATTCCAAAGAACCTCAAACATTAAGAATAGACGTTGATCGTCCGGGGGCTGTTCTTGCAAGTGATATTCAGCTTCCTGCAGGTGTAAAAGTTGTTAACCCTGACTGGTTGATTTGTACAGTAGCTGACGGCGGAAGTTTCCATGCAGATATTACTGTAGAAACAGGAAAAGGTTACGTTGCGCATGATGTTCCTAGAGATTCAAAAGGCGTTTCAATTGATGTTCTGCCTATAGATGCTACATTTATGCCGATTAAACGTGTAAGTTACAATGTAGAAAGCACCCGTGTAGGTGATTCTATTGATTTTGACAAATTGACTCTTGAAATTTGGTCAAACGGTTCAATCGATGTAACTAATGCATTAAGTCAGGCTTCAAATCTTTTAATCGAACACTTTATGCAGATCGCTGCAATTACAGGACAACCTGTCGTAACTCCTTCAATGGTTGTAGAAGAAGAAAAGGAAGATGATTCAAATACTCCTTCAATGACTATTGAAGAACTTGAGCTTTCCGTTAGAGCATACAATTGCTTGAAACGTGCAAGCATTAATTCAATGGCTGAATTATTGAAAAAATCAGAACATGATTTGTTAAATATTAAAAACTTCGGAAAGAAATCTTCTGACGAGGTAATCGAAAGACTTCACCACTTCGGTCTGGATTTGGCTCCAAACCCTGAAACCGAAGAAGAAGTTGGGTAGCGGATTTTGGCAAGTGCGCCGCGTGAGCTCGGGCGAGCAGCTGAATTTAAAACTAGAAATATCTAAATGCAAAAACAGCGAGCAACAACAAAGCGAACCCAGCACGTCCTAACGAGAAACTTAATGTAACGGAATAAATTTATAAAATTTATGGAGTGAAATGAAAAGTTTCGAGTTGCCAATAGTCCAAGACAAGATAAATTAATTACAAAAAATAAAGGATACAAAAATGAGACACCAAACTAAAAAAAATACGCTCGGAAAAGCAAAGGATCAAAGAGATGCTTTGTTGCGTTCCTTAGCGACAGAACTTTTTGTACATGGTGAAATTAAAACAACTATGGCAAGAGCAAAAGCTTTAAAGCCCTATGCTGAAGAAATTATCACCCTTGCAAAAAGAGGCGATTTACATGCACGCCGTCAAGCTGCTAAATTCATTTTTGACAAGGAAACAGGCAAATATATGGATTTAGCAACAGGAGAAGTTTTTGAAGCTCCTTCTGCCGATAAAAAATTGGCAGAAGAAACAGTTCTCAGAAAACTTTTCGTTATTATAGGCAAAAAATATTCTGACCGCCAGGGCGGTTATACAAGAATATTCAGACTGCCCCCCAGACGCGGTGACGCATCTGAAATGGCTTTAATACAGTTGGTATAGGCCAGTATGCGATACGCGCTTCAGGTTCAGTATATCGGCAAAAACTATGCCGGAAGCCAGATACAGTTTAGAAACGGCTGCGAAATAGAAACGCCGACTATACAGGGCGAACTTGAAAAAGCAATCAGTACATTGATATTCGGTGATACCGAAAATAATAACCGGCGATTTAAAACAGTCTTTTCCGGAAGAACTGATAGAGGCGTCAATTCAATAGGACAGACAGTTCATTTTGATATAGACAAACCGATTGTTGCTTCAAAGTTTGTCTATCATTTGAACGAAATACTTCCGAAAGATATTTCTGTCAGTAATTTGAGACTTGTTGATGATAATTTTCATGCTCAAAAATCCGCCAAAACAAGGCATTACAGATACATTTTTGTTAATCGTAAATGTAAGAATGCTTTTGACGGTGATTTAATGAGAATAAAATTCGACATCAATATTGAAAGAATGCAAAAAGCCCTAAATTACCTTTTAGGTGAGCATGACTTCTCGAGTTTCAAAAGTTCCGGTACGCTAAACCCGAGCACAGTCTGTTTTATAAAAAAAGCCGAATGTAAAAAAGACGGCGACAAAGTGATTATTGATGTTGTAGGGAACAGGTTTCTATACAATATGGTAAGAACAATCGTCGGAACCCTTCTTGAAATAGAAGGGCATAATCTTTCTGCCGAATACATGAAGCAGGTTCTGGAAGCCTGTGACAGGAGTAAGGCAGGACAAACCGTCAGTCCGTACGGATTGACTTTAATTGAAGTAACATATTAACCCTGATACAGGGATAAACAACGGAGACTAAGCATGAAAACATATTCAGCAAAACCTCTTGAAGTTGAAAGAAAATGGTATTTAATTGATGCAGAAGGAGAAATCCTTGGCAGGTTGGCTACCAGAGTAGCAAATATTTTAAGAGGAAAAAATAAACCTGAATACACTCCAAACGTTGATACAGGTGATTTCGTAATCGTAATCAATGCTGACAAAGTTTTGGTTTCAGGTAAAAAAGAAACAGATAAAATCTATTACCACCATACCGGTTATCCGGGAGGTTTAAAAAGTGCAAGCGTAAAAGAATTACGTGAAAAAGATGCAAGACTTTTAATTGAAAAAGCAGTTAAGGGCATGCTTCAGCACAACACTTTAGGTGATACTCAATTTACAAAATTAAAAGTATACAACGGACCTGAACATCCGCATGCAGCACAAAAACCGATTGTGCTTGAAAAAGAAGGAGGTAATAACTAATGGCTGATAAAGAAATTATGGCAACAGGCCGCAGAAAAACCTCTATTGCGGTTGTAAAACTTGTAAAAGGCAAAGGCAGAATTTTTGTAAACGGAAAGACATTGAAAAACTATATCGGCAACAGACCCGCTGTAGAAATGCTAGTTTACAGACCTTTGGTTTTGACAGACAATCAGGAAAAATATGATGTTAAAGTTAAGGCTGTCGGCGGTGGTGTAGTTGCTCAATGCGGAGCAATCAGACACGGTATTTCAAGAGCTTTGGTTAAAGCTAATGAAGAATACAGAAACGTTTTACGTTTGGAAGGACTTTTAACCCGCGACCCGCGTGTTAAAGAACGTAAAAAGTACGGACGCAAACGTGCAAGAAAACGCTTCCAGTTCTCAAAACGTTAATATTCAAACAATATACAAAAAACCGGCTTACAAGCCGGTTTTTTATTTTATGTTAGAATAATATTATGTTTAAAATCCAAAGTCCGGAAAATGATGTCAATTATGCTTTGTTTGAAAAATATCTTACAAAGTCTGTTTCGTTTGCAGTAACCGGACTTACAACGCTTTTAAGACTTTTATTAATTCAAAAAATTCAAAAAATTACGGAAAAGAAAATTCTTGTAATCACCTCAACCGAACAGAATGCTCTTAAGTATCAAAATGACCTGAAAAAAGCGTTCGGTGTGGAATCTGATTTAATTCCGTTTCAGAATATTTCAATGTATGAAAGTGTTCCGCCCAATCGTTATGACTATGCAGAACAGGTAAGAATTCTGCTTGAAAAACCCGGTGTTGTTATTGCTCCTGTTAAAACATTGCTTGAAAAATTTCCGATTGAAGAATTTTACACAAATAATTCAATTAATATAAAAATCGGTGATGAAATTGATGTAAGACATATTGCACAAAAGTTTCTGGATCTGGGGTATAACCATTCCACAATGGTTAGCGACATCGGTGAGTTCAGTATAAGAGGCGACATCATAGATATTTTTTCTCTTGACAAAAATGCGGTCAGAATTGAGCTATGGGGGGATGAAGTTGTTGATATAAGATATTTTAACAACGAAACCCAAAAATCCATTGAAAAAGTTAAATCGGTAAAAATTATGCCGTTGTATAAATTTACGCTAAAAAATGGTATTCCTGACATTATAAAAAAAGAGGACGAAGACGGATATTTTGAAGGAATTGATGTTTATCAAAGCTATTTTAATGAAAATATGGTTGGTATACTGGATTATTTTAAAGACTATATTCTTGTATACGATGAAACCTCGGAACTTTATGCCAAATATGAATATGTTGACAAAAACTTTGAAGAACAACTTCAGGAAAATTTGAACCTCGAATTAAATGTTGAATTAAAAAGTCGTAACCACATAACATTTGAGGAATTTATTCAAAAAAGTGCGGGTTTTGTAAAGGTTGGGTTGAATAATTTTTTGGATAGCGAAATGGAGGAAGTTATTGAATTTAATTCTCAGCCTGTTCAAAATTTTGGAGCAAACCTTGATGAAATAGCTGATTTTATTATAAGATATAAAGACGCTTCACAAGCCTTTCAGCCTTCCTCTCCATCAGGATGTGGGGGATACAAAATTATCATTGCAACCGATTATCCTGAACGTGTTAAAGAAATTTTGTCAGAACACAATATCTTTGATATTGAATATAACGAAAGTATTTCATCAGCCGGTTCTATACTTGAAGATTTTAAAACAATTGTACTTACAGACCGTGAATTGTTTAATAAAAGAACAAAAGAGGTTACATCAACAAAACGTTCATATTACAAAGAAAAGCCTGAATATATTGAAAATATTAATGACATAAAAGAAGGAGAATATGTCGTTCACAGTGTTCACGGTGTTGGGATTTATAAAGGTTTATCTCAGCAGGAAATCGACGGACAGCTTAAGGATTATTTGACAATTGAATATGCAAACAAAGACAGGCTCCATATTCCTGCAGAACAGATTAACCTTCTTGTAAGATACCGCGGCTCAGGCTCCTTAAAACCTAAACTTTCAAGAATGGGCGGAAAAGATTGGGAAAACACCAAAACCCGTGTTAAAAAAGAGGTTGAACAGGTAGCTTATGATCTTTTGCGCCTTTATGCGAAACGGAAAATGCAAAAGGGTATACAATTCCTTCCGGATACCACATGGCAGGTTGAGATGGAAGAGGCGTTTGAATACACGGAAACACCTGACCAGATGAAAGCAATCAGCGATGTTAAAGCCGATATGGAAAGTGAACAGCCTATGGACAGATTGATTTGCGGGGATGTAGGTTTTGGCAAAACAGAGGTTGCAATGCGCGGAATATTTAAAGCCGTGACATCAGGCAAGCAGGTTGCAGTTGTTGTTCCGACAACTATTCTGGCATTTCAACATTTTCAGACCATTAACGAAAGATTTAAGCCTTTCGGGGTAAATGTGGAACTTCTATCCCGCTTCCGTTCGCAAAAAGAACAGAAAGAAACGGTTAAACATCTTGCAACAGGCGAATGTGATGTTGTTATCGGAACTCACAGACTTCTGCAGGACGGAATTGTTTTTAAAGATTTAGGGCTTCTTGTAATTGATGAGGAGCATAGATTTGGGGTAAGACATAAAGAAAAATTAAAACAATTGCGAGAAAATATTGATATTATTACGATGTCGGCAACTCCTATTCCGAGAACTCTTTATATGTCGTTGTCAGGGATTAAGGATATGTCAATAATTAATACTCCCCCGAAAAACAGGCTGCCCATCAAAACATATGTCGGTGAATGGAATGAAAATATAGTAAAAAATGCTATTGTTCATGAACTAGACCGTGAAGGACAGGTATTCTATCTGTACAACCGCGTGGAAACGATTGACGAATTCAGAATGCAGCTTCAAAAACTGGTCCCGAATGCCAGAATCGCAATAGGACACGGTCAAATGGACGAAAAAACACTTGAAAAAGTTATTATTGATTTTGCAAACCACGAATACGATGTACTTCTGGCAACAACAATTATTGAAAACGGTATAGATATCCCTAATGCCAATACAATGATTATCCATAACGCCGATAAATTTGGACTTGCGCAGCTTTACCAGTTAAGAGGGCGTGTTGGACGTTCGCAAAGACAGGCTTACTGTTATTGTCTTTACACAAAGTCAAAAGAGATTACGCGCGATGCTGTCCAGCGTCTTAAAGCAATAAAAGAATTTACGACACTCGGAAGCGGTTACCAAATAGCAATGCGCGATGTAGAAATAAGAGGCGTTGGAAACATCTTAGGTACAAAGCAGCACGGACACATGGTAAATGTGGGTTTTGATACCTATTGTCAGCTCCTTGAAGAAACGGTTCATGAACTTCAAGGCGAAGTTGTAGACAAAACTCCGCCGACAATTGTTGATATTAACGTAACTGCATTTATTCCGGATGATTGGGTTGGTTCTGCAGATCAAAAAATGATTGAATATAAACGACTTGCGGATGTAAAATCAGAGGTTGAGCTGGATTATATTACGGAAGAATGGAAAGACCGTTTTGCCAAACCGCCTGAAAGTGTAGAAAACCTAATAAAACTTATCAGAATAAGACTTGCTGCTACAGAGGCAAGAATTTCACTTATTCGTGAAACTGAAAGTAATATAAGAATTTATACTCCGTACCTGCAGGCCGAGTGGAAATTAATTCAGCAAAAGCTTCCGGGAGAAATTTTAAAACGCGTAAAATATACAATCGCTCCAAAGTCCTGTATGGAGGGTAATTCTATACTGCTTTTGAACAATGCTTATATGAACTTTAATGAAGTATTTAACATTTTAACGGATTTGTTCTATTATATAAATAAAACGCGCAATGAATTTGCATAAAAATACAATATAGTAAAAAGGAGAAATTATGAGAGGGAAAAAATTATTAGCCGTATTAGCTGTGTCAGCAGTTATGTTCGCAGGATGCGGATTAAAATCGCATGAAGCTATTATAAAAGTTAATGACAAGGTGATAACTCAGGCTCAATTTGATCAAATGATGGATAAGCAGGCTGGCAGCGGAATGCTTGCCGCCATGGGAGTTGATGTTAAAAGCGACAAAAACAGCTTTATTTATCTTCTTTTGAAAGATCGTATAGTTAATGAATTAATTGTAAAAGCACTTTTGGATGAAGAAATTGCAAAGCGCGGAATTAAAGTAAGCAGTGCAGATGTTGATGAAGCTGTAAAATCAATAATAGATAAAATCGGTTCTAAAGATCAACTGGATGATTTATTAAAACAAAACGGAATTTCCAACAATCAATTCAGAGAAGATTTGAAAGAAGAAGTTAAGATGAAAAAACTCGCTCAAGAACTGGGAAGTTCTGCTGTTTCGGAGGCTGAGACAAAAAAATTCTATAATGAAAATCTTGACAAGTTCAAATATCCTGATAAGGTAAGAGCTTCTCATATTTTGATTTCTGTAAACCCTGCTGAAATAACTGAAATTATTAAATCAGATGCAAAAAACAAGGATCTTGATGACGCCGCTGTAAAAGCAAAAGTTAACGAAGAAATTAAAGCCAGAGAAGCTAAAGTGAATAAACTTCTTGCCGAAGTTAAAAAAGATCCTTCTCAGTTTGCAAAAGTAGCAAAAGAAAATTCTGAAGATACTGCAACTGCCGTAAAAGGCGGGGATTTAGGTTTCTTTGCCGCAAAAGAAATGGTGCCGGAATTTTCAAAAGCTGCATTTTCGATGAAACCTAATACAATTTCGGATAAACCTGTAAAAACACAATACGGTTATCATATCATTATGGTAACAGACAGAGCTGCAGCAGGACAGACACCTTATGAAAAAGTTAAGAATGACATAAAAGGCTATTTGGAAAATCAAAAACAGCTTGAATTGGTTGATAATCTGACAGAATCATTAAAGAAAAGTGCTAAAATTGAATATGTAAATTCTGAATATGACCCGGCACAGGTTAAAAAAGAGGTTCAGGAAGCCTTTAATAACAGCGGTGAAGCTGCACAAAAAGCAAAAGATGAAGCAGACAAAAAGAAAAATAAAAAATAAATTCAATTTTTATAAATCAAAAAAGTACCTCTACTAAGAGGTACTTTTTTCATAATTAGCATCGTAAATTATTTATTTAAAAACAATTCTCCTTTTTTAAAGGAGAATTGTTTTTAAATAAAGCAACTCATAAGCCGTGTTCTGTTTCTAAATAATCATCTGTCTGGTATTGAAATTACTTTCAATCTCTAGCGGTTTTTTCTGAGGTTGGCGGACAACCTTATAACCCTCAACTTAACCTTGCATTCTACAGGGGTTTACCTAGCCGGTATTTCTCAATACCGCTGGTGAAGCTCTTAACTCACCGTTGCACCATCGCTCGTGCTCAATTGAGCCGTTAGCAGTATTCATTCCTGTGGCACTATTCCACCGGCTCACGCCGTCCGGAATTTCTCCGGCTGTCTGTCCTTGAATGCACGGACTTTCCTCACCTGAATGTTGTCAGGCGCGATTATTCGATTGCTTTATAATTATTGTATACTGTCTCTTATTGAGGTATTAATTGTAGCGTATTCTATTGCTTTTTCATCATCTTCATCTATTTGAAGTTTACCGTTTGCATAAATCGTTATTCTATACGTATCAAAATCTTCTGAACTGCAGTCGTCATCGCTTTCTCGACAATTAGGTTCTTCATCGCCGTTTACGTCGATTTCAATATAAGATGATGAATCAGAAGGTTTATCTGCCCCTTTAGTCCAAGGACTGGTCACAGTAGGGCTTAAATCCCACTTAACTCCGTCATTTGTGTATACTATGTTATCATTTTGAGAGTCTACAGATTTTACATTAAGCATACTTTTGAATAATCCGGCAAATTTGTCATCTCCTTCATAATCTTCGCCTTCATGTCTTACCTTATTGTCATAGTCAAATCCCCATGCACAATAGTAATCATCACTTTCTTCAACGCTGCCTTCTTCCAAATCACAGGCCAAATGTACGTCGGGATAAAATCTTTGATCGTTAATAAGCGTACTGACAATTTGTTCTGTAGTATAGAACGTTTTCTTTACCATCATTTTATTTTTATTTGGACGCATACGCACAATTGCAGGAGTAACAATTGCGACAATTATGCCGATGACAGCAAGTGCCACCATTAGTTCCGTAAGTGTAAAGCCTTTAAATCTTCTCATAAAAATCCTTCCCTGTTTTTTATAAAAACATAATATTATAATAACATATTTGTCACTATTTTTCAAGCACAATGAGCTAGTAAATGTAATATAAGCTAAATTTGGACTTTGTTAAGAAATTGTAAAAATTTATTAAAATAATAGCAAAATAATCCATTCAGACGAGTTAATATACTATTAAATCTGATAATATTTATCAGGAATTTAATAAACACACATAGAGGGTTAGAAACATGGTCGATAACAGATCAGCAGGATTCTTCGGAATCGGCGGCTCTTTTAATTTCAAAAGCGGGGATATCTCCGGAACTGCAGCCAAAACCCAGGATGATAAAATGGGGCAGGGCGGTGAATACTTTGCGCAGCAAGGACAACCCGAAGATGAAGAAAATCAAGACAGTCAAAAATATACTGACAGAAGCGCGCAACTGCGGGCGACACTGAATTCTCTTGCTATGATGAATGTCGCGAATGTTATCAATGCCAGAAAAAAAGCCCTTGAAGAACAAAAAGAACGTGAAAAAAAATCTTCAAATCCTATAAAAGATAAACGTAAAGATGCAGAAAAAGAACTTGAACAAGAATTCTACAATCTTGCACGTGAACTTAAAGAAGATGAAGAGTAAATTAATATGGATAATCTTTTGCCATCTGCCACCCGTCTCTCATGATTTTTGCAGCACAGGCATCGCCTTTGCCGGATGTGGAGCAGTTCAGATTTAAAGTTGGGTTTCTGGCGTTATATCCTGCAGGAACAATTCCTTTTCCTTCAATAAGACTGAAAGAAAAAAAGTCTTTGCCGTAAATATTGGGTCCTTTAGGGCAGTTAATATCAATATACACCCCATTCCCTCTGGTAAGATTCCCATCAGGCCCGCTTGCAAAATTTATTGTATAAATTATTCCGTCACTTGTAATAAATGCGATTCTTCTGTTTGGAGCAGCAACCGTATACGTACTTTCCTCATTATTCATAAATTTATAAGGATGCATTTCGGAAAATCCGCAATCTGAATATGTAATACATATTTTTATATGCTTAAAATATTTTGCCCAATATTTATTTACATAGTCAGGACCACTAATGTTATTAATATCCCAATATTCCCAGTTCCCGTTTTCAGTTTCAGAAGATTTTAACGCCTGATTTATATTTGTGTATGCTTTTTTTAAGTCTTGAAACAGCTTCCTGTTTTCTGTAATTACCAATGAGCATCGGCAAGGTTATAGCTGCAACCAATCCTATAATGCCAAGTGTAATTAAAACTTCAGCAAGTGTGAAAGCTCTTATTAGACGTGAGCTTTTCGGGGGGGGGGCATTTTCAGCTTCTTATCTTGTTCCATTATAAAACTCCTCTAATTTTTGACAATTTTATTATGGAAAATTTTATAAGATTTGTCAATAGTTTAAAATTTATACAACAGTAGTTTCTTCTTTTTCTTTATCTTTTTTGATAAACAAAAATTCACCTTTGTATGAAGGTGCTGAGCCGTTTTTATCTTTGCCTGCGGACATGCTGATAATACTGTTGAATTTCGGAGCTGCTTCTGATTTTTGAGTGTTGCCGACTCCCTCATTCAATGCAATTGTAATTTTTCCTTCTACATTTTTCTGAACATTTTGTGCAGCTTTTGTATTTAAGTATTGAATTGATTGTAAAACTTCAGAATTTAATTGAATTTGAAATCCTGAATTGTTCATAGCAACCTGTCTTGCCACATTTGTGTCAACATTTCCTTTATACAAATCAAGGCCGATGTCTGCAGTTTTAAAAAGAGAGCCTGTTGATGAAGTATTATATTGGCTGTTTTTTTCTGCTGCACGTTTCAAAATCTCCTGAGAAACCTGCTTTAATACGGTTGTGTCAATCCCTAATTTGTACTGTGCGTTGTAAACACTCATTGCCATTTTTTTCAATCCCTTTTTATTGTTTCCTTATTTTATTAATCGGCTGTTTTGTGTGTAAACTTTAAGTTTTTGCAGGATTTTGTTTATATTTCTTAACAATTAATTAAAAATAAAGCAATTTTAAAAAACAAAAATACTTTATGTATATATAGTATATATAATGAGAGAATATTATGGGTATAGAAAACGCAATATACGCACTTAGTAATGTTAATGCCTTAATGGGAAGTACATTAGGCATGGTTGAAGCGAAAAATAACGGAGCTTCAACAGGTGAAGCTTTAATGGGTTTTGGTGCCAGTGTAATGAACGGGGTTGCCAGAAACGAAGTTTCCAGACAAATTCAGAGACATACCGGCAGTTATTTGGGGTATGCAGTAAATAGCATGGCCGGGTACGGTGATCCTTTATCAAATTATGCCGGAACTATCGGAACTCTTGGAGCGGCAATGGTTTCACAACCGTTCGGGATATTTGGATGCAGTCCTTATATGACATCAACTATTTACGGCTGCGGGCCTTTCGGAGGAGGTTTTTATAGCTTTACTCCCGGTTTTAGACCGTTCGGATGCGGACTTGGAGTTCCAAGCTTTTTCGGGCCATGCGGATTTTTATGTTAATCAGCTGTAAGTTTTTCATATTTTTTTGAAACATCATCAAGAATATTTTTGGTGGTGTTTTTATTTATGAGAATTTGTTGAACGGCTGTATTTATAAGGGTATTAATTTCTTTTTGATTTTTTTCGGGTTTCATTGCCGGTTCAATATTATAAAGTTGTTTTGCGCTGATTACACGGGCTTTTGCCATAAGATCATTGTTGTTATAGTTTTTATAGAAGTCATTTTTTAATGTTTCATCATTAACCGCAAGAACATTCGTTAATTTTGCAAGTTCCAGCTGGTTTTCGGCGTTTGTAAGGAACAGAGCGAATTTCAGAGCTTCTCGCTTATGTTTTGCGTGTGCGGGAATAACAAAGTTCATTAATGAAAAATCGTTTTGACGGAGTTTTCCGGTTATTTGTGGGGCAACGTCAGTATTTTCATAAGTTGAGGGTGCATTTTCTTTAATCATGGTTAAGAAATTTGCTCCGGCCTGAAAAAACACTATATTTTCCGCCATATATTTTTCAAGAGCTTCTCTGTGCGTTTGGGTTATTGATTCTTTTGGTATGAGATTTTTATCATAAAGATTTTTAAAAAGATTAAAAACCTGCTGAGATTGTTTAGAGTTTATCGTTTGAGCTGAATTAACACCATACTTGTTTAAAATCCTCAGCATGGTATCATTTTCCGTGATATTCGGAAGCAGTACATAAGCATTTGTTTTTTCTTTAATTATTGGAGCAATTTCAGCCAAGTCTTCATAAGTTTGAGGCATTTTGGCATTTGATTTTTCAAGGAGTTTTTTATTGTATATGGTTATGGATGAAGTTGCATACCAAGGGAGTGAGTAAAGTTTGCCGTTATATTTTAAGGAATTTATTATAGGTTTGTTAAATTGGGAGGTATAATTGTCATGAATTTCATAAAGAGCTCCTCTTTGGGCAAGAAGTGCAGCAAAATCAGGGTTAAGATTAATAAGATCCGGCGGGTTGTCACTCAGCACAGAGGCAAGAGTTCTTTTTTCTCCTTCGGAAAAGGGAACGTCTATCCAGTTAATTTTGATTTCGGGATTTTGAGTTTCAAAGTTTTTTATAACTTTGTTGATATAAGGTGCAAAATCACTCATTTGCAGCGTCCAGAAAACAACTTCATTATCTGTTTTGCCGGATTTTGCAGGAAACGTAATAATGACCAGAAGTATAACGATTAATACAACGGCATATTTCAATAATAAATTTTTCACTTTTACTTTCCGTAATTAGTATTCCTGAGTTTGTTCTTCCATAGGGATAATAAGTTTCTGTCCGATGGATAATTTATTAGGATTTGTCATGTTGTTGGTCTTTAGCACAAGTGATTCTTTTTCTTTGGAATAAGATCCGTAAAATCTTACAAGAATAGCCTCCATTGTATCGCCGCTCTGCACAGTGTACTGTTCATTAGCGACATTTTGTTCTTCTGTTTTTTCAGAGGAAGCAGGAATAAAGTTGAGGCTTAATTTTTCTTTTTTTGCGGGGGTTGGCACAGATGAAAGTTTTTCTGTGAATGAATTTATGCCTTTTGCCGAAAAGCTTATCATAACAACAAGTAAAAGCATGACAACAGCGCCAGTTATAAAGCCTGCAGCAAGATAAATATTAGGTGATTTATCATTTTTCTGGTTTATTTTGAAATTCTGCCAGAGAAGATCCAGTTCTTTTTCTTTATTCGGTCTTACGTAAACATTGGGGGAGTTGTCATAATATGTTGATTTGTAGTTGGACAAAGCTTCCAACACAGCCATTTTTTCTTTAGATAAATTTGATCTTCTGATAGTTGAACTTTTCATTTTTCCATACCCTAACAAACTTTTAAATTGTTCTATAGATGAAATATAACATAACAAAAAATTTAATTCAAGTATTTGCAAAATTGTTACAAAATCTCAAAATTCAGTTAAGACTTAATCAATTTTAACATCAGCTTGATTTTTAAGATTTTTCATATATTATAAAAATACACTAACCACTAGAAAAGGAATAATAATTATGGCAAAAAAATGTGAAATATGCGGTAAAGCACCGATTAAAGCAGCGAAATTAACATTCTCGCATAAACAAATTGTTCATACACAGGAACCTAATTTGCAGTCTGTTAAAGTTAATCTTAATGGTACTGTAAAAAGAATTAAAGTTTGCACATCTTGCTTAAGAGCAGGAAAAGTTCAAAAGGCTGTGTAGTTTACAAATATTTTTAATTTAAAAATAAGAGAACTTGTTTAAAGTTCTCTTGTTTTTATTTATGGATTTTTATTTTTATAAAACTGATTTTTTAAACCTGCCGTAGTTAAAGACGAACTGAAAATTGAAATTTTTTATGTTTTTATTCATATTCGGGAATGTGGGATATGGTACAGTCTGCTTAATTGCAGTTATTATTGAACGGTCTGTTATTTCATCGCCCGAAGATTTTGCAAAACGATAATCATAAAGACCACCGTCAGCGCCTATTGTAAGTATAACAACGGCTTCGCTGTTTCGTCCGGAAGCCGGAGGAGTCCAGTTTTGTTCAAGTATTTCACCTACGGCTGAAACATATTCTTTCATGCTTGAAACATTTGTTTGAGATATGCTGCTGCTTTTTAAATATGCTGCGGGCTTAATATTTGAGCTTTCATTTTGTTTCGCACGGGCAATTTTATTATTATCCGATTGGGAATCTGTTTTTTTTAATTTTTTGTGAACGGGTTTGTTTTCGGCTATTTGATTATTGTTTGCGAACATATTTAACACATATTTATGCGGAAATGTCAGGAAAGAGTCGTCATTTATCGGTTTCATAAAAACCATTGGATTGTGCAGGACTGCCATAGGGCGATAAGTTTTTTGTTCAAAATCTCCGGCCTGAATTACCCCAATATAATTGTCAGACGCATTTGATTTCAGGTAGGCAACTTTTTCTGGATTATTTGCCGAGTTGTATTTTATTGCATAAACATATTCCTGAGCATTAATTTGTTTTATCGAATCTTGATCAATATACAGGCTGAAATTCGGTATATTTGTGTCAACAGGCTGCCAGTTAACAGCTTTTGCCGGAGCAATAATTATTAATAGAGATGAAATTACTAAAAAAAATTTTTTCATACATAACCGCCTTTTTTATTAATTATAATAGAAATATGGGTAATAATGCAAGAAAATTTTTAAAATCGTAAGAGCGGAGATTCAGAGGGTAAGAAGGCAGAACATAAGAAGATAAGTTTTTTACTTTAAATAGTCTGCTTTCCCGCTTACAAAATAAACCCTCTACCTTAATCCCTTTATCAAGCGAGGGAAGGGTTTACACAATCCAGCACTTAATACCCGGCCGCTGTATATTCTTCGTCATTGCGGACATCGAAGCTTAACCGCAATCGCAAAAGTTAAACGATTCTACGCATTATATCGTTTAAACGATTTTTCTATGTTTTTTGAAATCGTATTTTTTACTGTATCATATTCAGTTGTCAGAGAAGAAATTTCTGTATCAAGGTTTTTCATTTTAAGATCAATTGTTTCTTCTTTGGCATTCAATTTTGCTTTTTCTGTGTTGTATTTAGCTTCAGCCTGAGCAATGTAAGTTTCGTCGGCTATTTCTTTTATGTAAGAGTCTGTTGAGTAGTTGGCCTGATAGTAGTAACCGTCTTCTTTTATTTTTGTGATATATAACATGCCGCTTTGAAGCATCTGCTGTAAATATTCTGGATCTTCTATGCTGTTGTTTTCTGTCCAGCCGTTTGCACATATCTGGTTGAATAATGCATCATAGAAGGTTGCCTGACCAAGATCGTCACTGGATACTGAAGTGCCTACTGACCAGGTGAATTGATATAAAAAGTCATTGGTTACAAGTCTGTTTACGTTAACATCAACTCCGTCTACGCAAGAGCCGGCACCTACATAATATTTGTCAATACCGTTTGCATCTATATCGTTTATACCTTCCATTTTATCTGCAAAAAATGTCAAAAATGCTTTTGCAATATTATTCAGGTTTATTGATGCAGAAGATTCATGGTCTTCATCTTTGTTTTCACCGCTGAATAAGAAGCCCACATAATAGTGACTTTGACGAAATACATTGTCGTCATGACAACCGGAACTCCATGAACTTGAGTTTTCTTCTGTCGCGGAACCGTCAATATGAGTACCAACAGGGTTTAAGATATCTTTTGAATGTATCTTATGTGTGTTATCTGAACTCATAATACCGACATCGTCATGATCTTCATCACCATATTGTGTTCTTTCATCTATATCTTTTGGGTCATCTAAGTTAGCAAGTCCATTCCAAAAATCTAATCTATCTTGTGCGTAATTATGACCATTTCTTGTGTCATCAACATCAGGATTAGTGATTAATTTTTTTGTTTCAGTATAAGCGTATTCAAGAGCATCAGCAGCTGCGCTGGTGCCTGTATCCAGTACTGCTGAAAATTCTTCGTATAACCAGTCGACAAATCCTCCGGGTTCTGTCAGATAATCCTGCATTTTTATTACACCTAATACAGGAGAACATTCACCCTTGATAGAGTTGTAGTCCAGATGATACTGGTTTTTGTCGCTTAATAAGTCTGCTAATGAAAAAGTGTAAGTGCCTTCTTGACGAATATTTCCATCTTTACCTATGAGCAGGGTAAGACCTTGATCGTCACCATCTTGATTTTTCCAATTTTCAGCTAGTATATGGCTATAAATACTAAATGTTTCTACGGAATTTTCGTTTAAATATGATATCAAATCAGTAATATTACCGCTGTCAGTTATGGTTGCAACGGTTGTCCCGCCTCCAAAACCTGCTGCCTGATTGTAAGGAAGACCTTTAATTGTATCTGCAGTCAAACTGTTAATTAAGCCGGCATCACACAAACCCGTGACAAAAGCATTACGCATAGTTTCAGAAGGCAAAGTACCTAAGCCTTCCTGCGGAATGCCTGCAGCACGAGCTGCGGCAGCGTATTTGCTGTTCAAGGTTACGCGGCCTGATGTATCTGTTAATGTTACCGGTAAATAATCGTTCAATACAGAAGGGGTCATTAAAATTCCGTAGCTTAACTGAGTAGTTGTATCGCCCGTACCGTAGTAATCATATATTAATTTGGTTCTGTCTAAAGAATTCTGGTATTCATTTGAAAGGTCAGCAAGCTCTCTTGACAATGCTATCTTTTGATGAGAAAGTCGCATTGACTGAAATTCACAATCAGATTTTCTGCTTGTGATGCTTAATAATCTTGCTTGTCCCGCTGCTAAGCCCATTTTTTAAGATTTTCCTTTCAAACTCAGTAACTTTCATGTCGTATTACGGCTTTTTTTAGGGAAATCTTTAAAAAATATACGAAATTTGTAACAATTGTTAATAAATTGTTTGGTTAAATGCTTTATGTAATTTTTTTTCTATTAAGTTATGTAAAATTGATGTTTTTGTAATATCTTTGGTTGATGAGATTTCCTGAAAAAGTGGTATAATATAATTAGAAAGGTAAGTTGATTAAAGATTTAAATTTTTCGCTGCGGGTGCGAAAAAACCTTATCAGCCGCATTTTTTGTTGTATTAACAAAAATGCAGAAAGAAGGTAAAAATAAATAAATGAGCAACCTACAATTTCAGAATGATTTAGATCGATTGACAGAAGTTCTTCCTGAAAAAGTAAAAAAACATATTACTTACGAAAAAATGGAAGATGTGATAGAAATTGTTTTGGATATCGGCCGAACCCCTGAAATCCGTCACGCAGGCGGAAAAATAGAGTATCTCGGGGATGAATTTGTTACAGACGAGGATATTAACTATATCACAAGCCGTATTCAGGATTTTACATCAGACAACCGTTCCGGAATACCGGGAACGCTCCACAGAATCAGTGCAATAAGAAACCGGCAGGGAAAAATCATTGGCCTGACATGTCGTATAGGGAGAGTTGTAACCGGAACTATTGCTTGTATCAAAGATATTTGCATGATGAACAAAAGTATTCTGTTTCTCGGACGTCCTGGCGTTGGAAAAACGACTAAACTCCGTGAAATTTCCAGACTTGTTGCTGATGAATTGGGCAAACGCGTGGTAATTGTCGATACATCAAATGAAATTGCAGGCGACGGCGATACTCCTCACCCTGCAATAGGGCATGCAAGACGTATGCAGGTTACTCAGCCGCAATTCCAAAAAGATATTATGATTGAAGCTGTTGAAAACCATACTCCGGAAGTTATTGTAGTCGATGAAATCGGTACAGAAGAGGAAGCACAGGCAGCACGTACAATTGCAGAACGCGGTGTTATGCTTATTGCAACTGCTCATGGAAACAGCCTTGAAAATTTGATTAAAAACCCTACGTTATCCGATCTTGTCGGCGGCATTCAATCAGTTACTTTAGGCGATGATGAAGCAAAACGCAGAGCTTCTCAAAAAACTGTTCTTGAAAGAGAAAAACAGCCCACATTTGATGTTGTTATTGAAATCTTAGACAGAAATACGCTTGCGGTTTATAAAAATACCGCAGAAGCAGTTGATTATATTCTCCGCGGATGGCCGATAAGACCGGAAATCCGAAAAGTTGACAAATCCTATGATGAAGCAGAAATGCCTCTGCAGGATACTCCTAAAAAAACTGAGCCTACATTAAGTGATCTGCCAAAGGAAATTAACAGAATAGACAAAAATATTGCAGAACATAATACTGACAGTTTAAAGTTTAGCTTTTCAAGACAAAAATATGTTGATGAGGTCAAAGGTTTTAAAAAGATTTATTTGTATGCCGTTTCAAGAACAATTGTTGAAAAAGTAATTGAGCGTTTAAATTTGAATGCGGAAATTACTAGAAACCTTGATGAAGCAGATATTGTAATTGCTCATAAAAATTTTATAAAGGGCGGAGCAAAAGTCTTAAGCATTGCAAATGATTACAGACTGCAGATTTTCTACGTAAAAACAAATTCTATGGCCCAAATTCAAAAGGTTTTGAAAGAAGCTTTGCAGATAACAGAAGCTTCGGAAACCTTATGCGGTTATTATGATGATGCAGAACGTGCCCTTGATGAGGCCAAAGCCGCGATTAATAAAATTCTTGCAGGTGCAGAACATGTTGAACTTACCCCGCAAAATCAGCATATAAGAAAACTGCAGCATGAACTTGTTGAACAGCACAACATGAAAAGTACATCAATTGGTGAAGGAAGTAACAGACATTTGAGAATAGTCGGCGGTAAAGAGTTTAAACAATAATTATTGTTTTATGAGTTTTGATTATTTTCATTTCTTAAACAATTTGCTGTTTCTTCTATTATATATGTTACGAAATGTAAAAATGAATTTAAAATACCCGAAACCCTTGTTATACTTCTCATAGGATAGGATAGGATAGGATAGGGAGACCTATTGTCAATCTTCTTTCGAAAAAATTTTTATTTAATGTAGCGAGGATATTATTAATTAAAAAAATTTTGAAAGGAGATTTAATTATGACACGGGTTGAAGCAATTCCTTTAAACACAATTGAGAACAGTAATCTTAAAAAATTGGAAATTAAGAGTGAAGAATTTGTTGACATAATAGGAAAGAGGTCAACCGACTTCGACTGGAACAAATTACACGCTGAGCGGCTTAAAAATGTTCCTAAAGATGTTCAGGAAAAATATCAGGAAGCTAAAGAAATCGTAGATGCAATCAGAAGTAAATATGAGGCGGATCAGCGATGTTATGTTTCAAAAGAAAAATTTCTTTCAAGTTTGGAATACTCATTCTCTGAGGAAAAAATGTTGCAATGTATGTCACTTTCTGAAAGACCATTATACTTAAAATATAAAAAAGTAATAGAAAATTTGGAAACACAATATCCAGAACTTGACGCAGGTGTATATTTTGCAGAAATACTGGCAGAAAAACCCGCAGAGAAAAATGAAGTACAGCTACCTTGTTTAGATGAGCCTGCTGTCGAAATTCCGCATGCACAAGACAAACCTGTAGATGATCCTGTTGCCGAAATTCCGAATGCACAAGACAAACCTGTAGATGATCCTGCTGCCGAAATTCCGAATGCACAAGACAAACCTGTTGCAAAATCCGTTAAATGTCTAAAATCTGCAGCATTTGGTCCTATATTAGGAGATTTAATCAATGATTCTGACGAAAAAAATAAAGATGATAATCTTCTAAAAACAATTATTAAAGCTCCACTTGGTTTTTTAGCACGCTTGTTTTCTTAAACTCTAGTTCTATAAAAAACAACAGACAAGAATTTAATTCTTGTCTGTTATTTTATGAGTATTATTTATTTTACTTGCATCCGAGCGGGCCTTCTTCCTCTTTGCTCTGCTTGAATTCAATTACTGCCTGAGCTGCTGCAAGTCTAGCCTGCGGAACTCTGAACGGTGAACATGATACATAGTTCAAACCAATTCTGTGGCAGAATTTTACAGATGCCGGATCGCCGCCATGTTCGCCGCAAATACCGCGTTTAAGATGCGGTTTTACTTTCAGGGCTTTGTCAAGAGCAATTTTCATCAATTGTCCTACACCTTCCTGATCGAGTGTTGCAAACGGGTTGGCAGGAAGAATTTTTTGTTCTACATAATTTTGTAAGAACTTGCCTTCTGCATCGTCTCTTGAATAACCGAATGTCATCTGAGTTAAGTCGTTTGTTCCGAATGAGAAGAATTCTGCATATTCAGCAATTTGATCAGCAGTTAATGCGGCACGCGGAATTTCTATCATTGTACCGAACATATAGTCAACAGTAACGCCTTTTTCAGTCATTACTTCTTTTGCTACACGTTCAAGAACTTCTTTTACGGTTTTTAACTCGTTTACATGGCCTACAAGAGGAATCATAACTTCTGGTTTAACATCCAATCCTTCTTTTTTCAAATCGCAAGCAGCTGTAAATATTGCTCTTACCTGCATTTCATTGATTTCAGGATAAGTTAAACCAAGACGGCATCCTCTTAAGCCCATCATCGGGTTGGATTCTGACATTGCTTCTACAATGTTGAGGAGTTTTTCATCTTCTTTGTAATCTTCGCCTTTAGCTTTTTTAGTTGCAACTTTTGCAATCAATTCTTCTTTATCCGGCAAGAATTCGTGAAGCGGCGGGTCAAGAAGTCTTATTGTCATTGATTTTTCACCTAATGCTTTGAACATTGCATAGAAATCGCTGTATTGCATAGGCAATAAATGATCAAGTGCTTCTTTTCTTGCTTCAGGTGTTCCTGCAATAATCATTTTTTGAACCCAGGGAAGTCTTTGAGGATCCATAAACATGTGTTCAGTTCTGCAAAGACCTACGCCTTCCGCACCGAGTTCAAGTGCTTTTGCAACGTCTGCAGGTGTATCGGCATTAGCTCTGACGCTTAACAATTTAGTTTCATCAACCCATTTGAAGAGTTTGTTGAAATTCTCATCCATTTTAGGCGGAATCAAATGTACTGAACCTGCCATAACTTCACCTGTACCGCCGTCAAGAGAAATGATATCGTCTTTATGGTAAACAGTTCCGTCAGCGGCTGTTAAAGTTTCGTTTTTAAGATCAATTGATAAATCTTCGCAGCCTGCAACGCATGGTTTGCCCATACCTTTTGCAACAACGGCAGCGTGAGATGTCATACCGCCTCTTAGTGTCAAAACACCTTGAGATTCAATCATACCGTGAATATCATCAGGACAAGTTTCAATTCTTACCAGAATTACTTTTTCGCCCTTTTTACCGCGTTCAGCTGCTTCTTCCGTATCAAATACAATTTTACCTACAGCTGCACCGGGAGATGCTGCAAGACCTTGAGCAATTTTGTGAGCTTCTTTTTTAGCAGCAGGGTCAAAGTCAGGCAAAAGTACCTGATAAAGCTGGTTTGCATCAACAAGTTCGATTGCTCTTTCTTTGTCAATGATGCCTTCTTCACACATTTCTACTGCTATTCTTACTGAAGCTTTAGCTGTTCTTTTTCCGTTACGTGTTTGAAGAATATATAATTTACCTCTTTCGATTGTAAATTCCATATCCTGAACATCTTTGTAACCTTTTTCAAGTTTTTTTGCAATATCAACGTATTGTCTGTATAAATCAGGCATTTCATGTTCAAGTTCTGCAATCGGTTTCGGAGTTCTGATACCTGCAACAACGTCTTCACCCTGAGCGTTAGTCAAATATTCACCGTAGAATTTGTTTTCGCCTGTAGATGGGTTTCTTGTGAACGATACGCCGGTTGCACAGTCATCTCCCATGTTTCCGAATACCATTGTTTGAACGTTAACTGCAGTACCGTAGTTGTGGTCGATTTTGTAGTGTTCTCTGTATGCTACGGCACGCGGAATATTCCATGATCTGAATACTGCTTCAATTGCTTCTTCCAATTGAACGTACGGATCTTGCGGGAATTCTTTGCCTGTTTCTCTTTTAATTAATTCTTTGTAAGGTTCAATTAAAGATTTCCAATCTTCTGCAGTTAAGTCAGTATCGGATTTGTAACCTTTTTCTTCCTTAATTTTGTCAAGGTAATCTTCAAATTTTTGTCTGTCGATTTCCCAGGCAACAGAACCGAACATTGTCAAGAATCTCCTGTAAGAGTCATAGCAAAATCTCGGGTTGTTGGTCAACTTAATCATGCCTTCAACAGTTTTGTCATTTAAGCCTAAATTTAAAATTGTTTCCATCATACCGGGCATGGAAAGTCTTGCGCCTGATCTTACAGAAACAAGAAGCGGATTTTCAGCATCTCCGAATTTTTTACCTGCTTGATCTTCAACTTCTTTCAGGTAGTATTTTACTTCATCCATAAGCCCTGATGGCATTTTGTTTCCGTGGTTGATGTAATCCATACAGGTTTCAGTAGTGATTGTCAACCCAGGAGGAACAGGTAGTCCCAGATTGGTCATTTCAGCGAGGTTTGCACCTTTACCGCCAAGAAGATTACGCATGTCTGCGTTGCCTTCTTTAAACAACCATACGCGTTTTTCAGTCATAGTTCATCTCCTTTCTTATCGTATAATAAACACTTAATATCTTGATATAACTATAACATGAAAATACTAAATGCAACAGTTTTTCAGGGAATCGTAAATTTAGATGAAATTTATTATGTAAAACTGTCTTTATTTTTTATTCTTAGAGTTTTCCTTCTTTATAAAATGAAGATTAATACCCGGCCAATGTGTAAATGCGCATTTGTGTTTAGAAGGGAAATAAGTTCATTTTGGATTTGTAAATATATCCTTATGCTATATGGGGAAAATACGAAGTATCTGAGGAGGATAACTATTTTTAATGGAAACTACCCTCCTCTTCTTATCTTCTAAAAAATTTATTTTTTAAAATAATCGCAGATTAACGTTTTTTTGCGGGGAAGAAAATTTCTCAGATTTATTACAATTTTATTTTTTCTCGAATCATCAAGCTGTTTTTTCAGGATGGCTTTTTCTAAAACGACTTTGTTGTATAAATCCGAGCATATTGAACTTTTATCAATATGTTCTTTTAATTTTGCCAGTTGAATTTCTTTTTCTCTAATTAATCGGGTTAGTTCTTTTTCCACTTTGAAAGACCTCTTGAACTGTACCATATTAGAATAAAGCCAAACTCTTTTTTTTAAATCATTTTTTTAGTTGATTTAAATTCCCGCAGGTAATAAATCATACTCATAACCGATTTTTAAGGCTTTGAGATTTAATGGTAAAAGGTGCTTTCTGTGAGGAGGAATAACTATATCAAGCGCCTGATTTAAAGTATCAAGGCTTACAAGTCTGCTCGCTTTTGCAAGAAGTCCGAGCGCAAGAATGTTTGCCATTTTTATATTGCCGACTTCTTCTGCCAGTTTGGTAATAGGAGCAAAAAGATAGTTGATATCGGCTCTGGTTTTTATTTCTTTTGCAAGTGTTGAGTTTGCTATCATCCAGCCGCCTTTTTTAATTTTTGATAAAAATCTGTCAAATGACGCCTGATTAAGGGCAATTACGAAATCAGTATCGGCTTTATTTACTTCACTCACCTCATCATCGCTCATAACAATCTCACAGTTAACCGTTCCGCCGCGCATTTCTGCGCCGTATGAAGGATACCATGTTACATTTTTCCTTTCGAGCATAAAAGCGTTAGCAAGCACTTCTCCTGCCAATAATACTCCTTGTCCGCCAAATCCAGCTATTATAAAATTTTTTTCACTCATTTTTTCCTCTTTGTAGGTTTGTATTTAATCTGTCATGCTTTATTTCAGCATCTCAATTTCATTTGTGGTCACATCTTTATAAATCCCCGGCTTAAATACGGGCATCATTTCATTTCTAACTCTTTCATGTGCTTTTTGCGGGGACATTTTCCAGTTTGTCGGGCAGGTTGAGAGAATTTCAACAAACCCGAAACCTATACCTTTAATCTGGACTTCAAAAGCTTTTTTAATCGCCTGTTTTGCTTTTCTTATATTTGCAACCGTATCAAGTGACACTCTTGCAGAGAATGCCGTTCCGTCGCAAAGTGCAATATGTTCGGCAATTTTTATCGGATATCCGTAATAATCCACATTTCTGCCTGTCGGTGATGTTGTTGTAATTTGCCCTAAAAGAGTCGTTGGGCCTAATTGGCCGCCAGTCATTCCGTATGTTGTATTATTTATGCATATTGCTGTTAAATTTTCACCTCTTAAAGCTGAATGCATGCTTTCAGCAAGTCCGATTGATGCAAAGTCGCCGTCACCTTGATATGTAAAAACAATTTTATCCGGTCTTGCTCTTTTTATTCCGGTGGCTTCGGCGAGTGCCCTTCCATGCGGAGCTTCGAGTGAATCGACATTCAAAAAATCGTATGCCGTAACAGAGCAGCCTATTGAAGCTGCCAGAATTGTATTTTCTCTTATACCGAGTTCATCCAAAACTTCAGCAATAAGCCTTACGGCTACACCGTGGTCACAGCCAGGGCAGAATGAATATTTGACATCTCCTTTAAGAGATTCCGGTAATTTAAATACTTGTGTCGCCATTATAATAATTCCTCAATTTTTGATACGATTGCATCGGCAGACGGCGGTGCGCCTACGCCTTTATGTATGAGTTCCACTGGGCATACGCCGTTAACTGCCAGTCTTACATCATTCACCATCTGTCCCATATTTACTTCTACTGTTATGAATTTTTTCACTTTTTGTGCAAGTTCCTGCAGTTTTTTGCTCGGGAAGGGATATAAAGTAACCGGTCTGAAAAATCCTGCTTTTATTCCCTTTTGGCGTAACTTTTTCATTGCAGTTTTTACATTTCTTGAGGTGCTGCCGAAACTTACAAGAATAATATCAGCATCTGTCGTATTGATTTCTTCATATACGACTTCATTTTCTTCAATAGTTTTATATTTTTGGAAAAGTTTTTCGAGGAAAACACACCTGTCATCCGCAAGCGGTGCGTATGAACGTATAATTCTGGCTTCTCTGTTTTTTGCACCGGTTAAAGCCCAGTTTGATGTATCAATTTCAGGATACGGGTAATCATAAAATTCAACAGGTTCCATCATCTGTCCTAAAAGTCCGTCAGCAAGCAAAACAGTCGGATTTCTGTATTTTTGTGCAAGGTAGAATGCTTTATAGGTTAAATCAACACACTCCTGAACGGTTGACGGAGCAAGAACGATAAGGTTGTAATCCCCGTTACCGCCTCCTTTGGTTGCTTGAAAATAGTCACCCTGAGATGGGTAAATATTTCCGAGCCCGGGGCCGCCTCTCATAACACTTACCAGAACTACGGGTAATTCATCTGCAGTAGCGTAAGACAAAGCCTCCTGCATTAAAGATACAGCACATGAAGAAGATGATGTCATGGCTTTAACGCCTGTAGATACGGCACCTATTACCATATTTATTGCAGCAAGTTCGCTTTCTGCGGATACATAACCCCGTTTAAGCTCCTGCATTTTCCCGCTCATAAACTCACCTATTTCACTCTGAGGGGTAATCGGATATCCGAAATAACATTGACATCCAGCCTGAATTGCAGCTTGTGCTATTGCATAATTTCCCTTTGTTAATATTTTTTTATTTGTTAAACATTCCGTAGCCATTTGTTTTATCCTTTATAGACTTCCGTTATTGCAAGATCCGGACATCTGGTTGCGCACATTGCGCAGCCCAGACATTCATGTTTCGGGTCGTTAAATTCTACGATACGATTTCCTAAACTGTTTGTTTCGTCGCTGATTTTTAACAGTTTTTTGGGGCATTCATCAACGCATAAATAACATGCTTTGCATTTTTCTTTGTTAATTACTATGTAGCTCATCTACACCTCTTATATCTTTTTTGTCTAAAAAGAATTATACCACTTAATAAAAAAAGAAACACTATATCTTTACAATTGTAATATTAAAAGTTAACAGTTTGCATAGTTTATTATTATTCTGGTAAAATATAATGCAGTGGGATATTTTTTTGAAGAAAGTGAAGACAAATGGCATTAACAGTTGATGAAATTGCTGAAATTATAAACTCAATGCGTGAAGAAAATGAAAATAATGTTCAAAGTGTTGAGAGAGTTTTAACAGGTATAAATAATAAACTTGATATGATGGCTGATGACAGTGAAGCTACGGATTTAATCAGGGTTTATATATCGGAACTAAAAAAATCAGTTGATGAAAAACACAGTATTACGGTTGAAAAGTTTGATGAAATAGAAAATATGTTTAACCGTTTTGAAAAGGAAAATTCAGCGGTCGCAAAGACATCGGAGCTGCGCGATTTATTTAATGCCTTGGGTGTAAATATCAGTAATTTTTCAAATGACATTGCTTTTCAAAAAAGTATTCTTGACGGTGTGGGAAATAGATTGGAAAGTATTAGTGAAAATTCTTTAAGTAAGGATGAAACTGTTTCATTAATCAACGGACTTTCTTCTGATATTGCGGAAATAAATTCAAATCTGGATGATTCTTTCAAAAGTATTAATAATAAATTATCTGAAACTTCTTCAGCAATAAGCAGTCTTGACAATTCAAATGAATTGGCTCTTATTAAAAACGGTCTTGAAAATATTTCTGCTGATTTAAAGGTATTGCCGTCCTCAATTTCACATTTTGAGGATATTTTTAATTCCTTACGTGAAATAATTGTGGCGTCTTCATCGGATGCTGCGGCAGGGCTTGTACAAAAACTTGGAAGTCTTGAAAATTCTTTTGAAAATATTGTGACTGAATCTGATTTTAAGGGATTTAAAGAAGATTTGGCAGATTTTGTACAAAAAATTATAGACAATTCGGCTGCTTTAAATACTGAGCTTTCTTACAGTACGGAAAGAATAGAAAATATCCTTACAACAGTTAAATCTCTGGATTTCAGAGATGATTTTGAAAATATTATCAACAGGATTAATGATTTAAAAGAGTCTTTTGAAGAAGGTGCCAGACAAAATTATTCAAATTTGTCCGGAGAAATTGCCGGTCTTGCACAGAATTTTGACAAAAGTTTTGCAGGTCTTGATGAAAAAAGACAGGAAATTTATTCATCATTAAAAGGCGGTATTGATGATGTTTTGAAAAATCTGTCTAGTGTTCTTAGTATAGATTACGGCGACAAATTGGATGAAATATCAGGCAGTATAATAAATATTTCAAATGAAGTTTTGTCTTTAAGAAATGGAATATCATCTGATTTTCAGGATGATTACGGGGATTTAAAAGCCGGTTTGGGGGATGTTATATCTGCTCTGCAAACCGTTAAAGGTGAAATTATTTCACAAAATGATGATATATTTGTTTCTTCGCAACATAATATTAAGCAGCTTGAATCGGGGATAAATGACATTATAAATGAGCTTTCCGGTTTGAAAACATTAATAGCGGACAGCAGTAAAATTGAACCTGTTCAAATAACAGATTTGCTGAATAAAGTATGTGATGATATTTCGCTTTTAATTAATGACGCAAGAGATAATGCAAATTCTAACTATGAAGCGGTAAAAGTATATATTGAGGAGATTACTCAAACCGTTAACAATTTGCAAAGTGAGTTTAACACAACTGCGAAACAAAATGCAGATAAAATTCTTGCCGGTGTATATGATGTTTCAACTTCTGTTGAAACTTTAAGGGATGAATTTAAGCAGTCGGCCATGTCTGATTTGGAAAATTCTTCAAAAATTCTTGATACTGTTGAAAAAGTATCTTCTAAAATTGACAGTGTTGAGCAAACACTGACCGGTAGTTCAAGGTTAAATTTTGAGAATTTAAAAGATATTCTTGATAATCTTTCGCAAAAATTAAGTGAAGAAATGCAAAAACAGCAGGATTTTTGGGTTCAGTCAAATTCTGTGGGCGAGCAGCAAAAATTGGAATCTTTAAAAAATTTGTCCAAGGATATCAAATCGGTTGAAACAGTTTTGTCTTCGGATATTGAAGTATTTGAACAAAATATTTTAGAAAATATTTTTGGGATAAAAGATTATATTAGAGAAATAAACGATACTATATCAACAAATCATTCTGACAGTCAGGACAAGTTAACTTCAAAACTTGAGTCAATTGAAGTTTTGTCGCATGCTTTTGAATCATCTGTTTTATCAGTTCAAGATGAAGTTAAAAATGTTTTGGATAAGATAACATCACTTAATTTCTCCGATCAGAGCGAAGAAATTAAGATGCAGATTTCTAATATTATATCAACATCTAATTTTATTTTGTCATCAATAAACGATATAAACGCAAAAAATGCTGAATTATCAACTTTATTTTCAAATATTCTTGATGCTTCGGCCTCAAAAGAGGATGTCGGTATAATTCTGGATAAACTTGAAATTTTAGAAAAACAGGATTATTCTTATGATTTGGAACAGTTATCCTCTAAAATTGATGACTTAGCTTCAATGTTTGAAAATTCATCAGGTAGCAACTATTCAGGTCTTTGCGAAAAAATAGATCTTTTGAATGAAGATATTAAAAGAAATAACAATTCCGAAGTTATTCTTTCAAAGATTGAGGAGTTTTCCGGTTTAATTTCTTCTTTAAAAGATATAATTGAAAATTCTTCTGCTGAAAATAAAGAAGTTATGTCAGCTGAGATTGGAAAATTTGAGGATATGTTCCCCAAAATTGTAACCGTTGAAGATTTTGAAAGTTTCAGAAGCGACTTAGGTGAATTTATTCAAAAAATACTTGACGGCGCAAGTGTTTTACAGGTGAATACAGATACTAACAGAGAGCAGATTGAATCAATTCTGGACAGAATAAATTCATTTGATTATTCGTTTGAGTTTGAAAATATAGCCGGTAGAATAGATGAAATCAGAACATCTTTTGAAAATAATTCAAAAATGAATTATGAAAATATAGTAAATGAAATTAATTCTTTGAAATCTCAATTAGAGGCAGTTGCAGATGACAGTGACAATTTGGCAAAGGAAAATTTTGAAAAGCTTAATACAGATCTTTCCGATCTTTTATTAAATATTCAGTTCGTTAGAGATTTATTATCTCAAAATCCTTCCGAGATTCTGGAAAAAGTTTCAGAGGAACTTAATCTTGCAAAAGATGAAATCAGAGAAAAATTGGAAAATGATGTAAATGTTAGTTTGGATGATTTGAAGCTTTCCTTGTCAGATGTTATTAATGAAATAAATTCTCTGAAAGATGATTTTACACAAAAGAACGACACATATACATTTAATGTATCTTCCGGGTTTGACCGTTTAAAGCTGTCTATGGAAAATATTTTATCAGCTGTGAATTCGTTTAATGATGATTTAAAAAGTATTAATAGAGAAAATGCTCAAAATATATTTACGAATATTGAGGGAATATCTGAAAAAGTTGATGAGTTAAAAAATGAAATTCATAATTTCTCACAAAGTTATATAGACAGAATTTATGATGCTGTAAATCTTGTATCTGATAAAATTGACGGTTTGTCGGAAAATGTATCTTCAGAAGTAATCAATCATCTTATATCTTTAAAAGAAATACTTGTAAAATTCTCTAATGATATGAGAGTTCTTCATGAGGATTCTGTTCAGCAAATAAAAGAAGATGCACAATTGCAGTTTAATCAATTGAAAATTATTTCGGAAAATTTGGAAGGTTTCAGAGCACAGATAAATGATGCAATCGAAAGCTTAAAAATATATATTTCAGAATTGGATGCAAATGCAAATAACGAAAGGTCTTCAAATGACAATACATTGAGAGAAAAGCTTCTGGATTTGGAAGCTGCTTTATCGCACGGTCATGAAGAATATCAGGAGAGAATGGAAATTCTCCAGGGTAAGTTGTCAGAATTTGTTCAAATAGTTGAAAACAGTACATCTGATACGGAAGCCAAAATTGCTTCTTCACTTGAAGAAATAACCGATTTAAAAGGAGAGCTTTCAGCAATCAGTAATGTTATCAAATCCGTTAAGATTTCGGCCGATGAAAAATATACGGAATCAATGTCTGTTATAGATACCGGTATTGAAAATATTATTAATAATATCAAAACGGTTGATGCTTCGGTAGTCCAAAATGTTGAAACATTGCTGCAGGATACTTTGCTTCCGATGGATGACAGATTCTCTAATATTTTAAACACTCTGGATGAAATTAAGTCAGGTGACGAATCCGGAAATAATAAAATTTTACTTGAGAGTATTAAAGATAAAATTTCTGGATTAAAAGATGAAATAGGTCTTGTTAGTACAGATATATCGGATGCTTTGCAACATAAAACAGAAGAAATTATAAGAGCATTTGAACCTGTGAAAACAAGTATAGAGGAATTATCAGGTTTTGAGCTTGACAAAGTTATCAATGAGCTGAAGTCGCAGCTGGAAACTTCATTTACTAATTTCAGTGTTGATATCAACGGTGGATTAGCCTCCGCATCCGAGTCGGTTGTAAGACTTGAACAAGCTTATAGGGAAACGTATAACAAAATTTCGACAATTGAGGAAGCTGTTTGCGACAAAATTGAAGGGAATCTTGAATTACTCAATATCAGTTTAGAGAAAAACACCGGTATAATTAATCATTCTATTGAAGAAAAGTTTGATGAGTATTTGGAAGATTTAAAAGCTCATATTGATTTAATGGGAAATAACCATAAAGATTTTGAATCATTTGATAAAATGTCCTTAAAATTGGATAAACTCGATGATATTCAATCCAGCATTGAAGAAAAAGGGAATTCAATCTCTCTTGATTTATCGGCTTTAAATGAAAGTATTAAGTCTTATATTCAGGCATCAGTTGAAAATAATAAAGATAAAGAATTGCTTGAAGGACTAAATACTAAAGTCGATATTCTCGCAATGTCAGGCAACACTGATGAAATTTTAAGTTCTCTTGATGATATTGCCGGTGATGCCAGAGAAAGAGCAGCTTCAATGATATCCGGAATTAAGGGTGTTGATGAAAAATTAACAGGAGTTGTTCAATCTGAAAGCAAAGTCTCTGAAATGCTCGCAGCTTTGCATGACAAAGTTGATATTCTTGCCGCTGATTCAAATGATTTTGATATATCAGAAGAAATAGATGATATAAAAGATTTGATATTTGAACAGAGAAAATATTTTGAAGCTGCTTCTGATGAGAAAGCGGCAGCGATTGATAAGTATCTTCGGGATTTGCTGCTAAAACTTGATAATTTGGATTTGGAAAAAAATTCCGAAGATATCAAAGATTCAATAATGAATGCTCTTGTTTCGCTGTTTGATCAGGTTTCTTTTGTGGAAGAAACGGAAGAAATTAAAGATTTTGTCGAAGAAAAGACTGATGAAATTAAAGAAAATCTTATTAAAGTACAGACGCAGTTACATCAAATTGCAAGCTCAAATGATGATTTTGATTATTCATATACATTGCAGGATGTCGAATCTGATATTGCAAAATTAAGACTTGCAATGAATCAGATATCTGCAGGAACGGATTTTGAAGGGTTATCAGAAGATATAAAAAGAATCGTAAATTCAATAGAAGGTTTAGAATCATCGCTGACACAGGATCAGATTGTTGATTTGAAAGGGGATATTGAAAAGCTTAACGAAGATATTCTAAGTATAAGTTCACGTACTAACAAGCTATTGTTGACATCTGACGAGTCTTATAAAGCTTTGAATGAAGGTTTAAATAATTTTAGCAGTCTTGTATACCGCTTGGAAGACAGAATTAATGAACTTGATAAGACACAAATTTCACAAAGACTGGAAAAAAAGCTTGACAATATTCAATCAATGGCCGTTGCTTCCGCTAATGCAGACAAAGTATTCCATCAGGTAATGATGTATCTTGGTGAATGGATTGATTCCGCAACAGAAAATATTTCGGCGATAACCGATAAAACATCAGAAATCTCTACTGTTAAAGAATATATAGAGGAATTGCGCGGTGTTATTCCCGATAAAGCAAGGATACTTGATGAGCTGCAGTTGCGGTTTGACAAACAGGAAGAACGTATTGACGCACTTGAAATGAAACTCGATAAAATTTTGTCGACACTTGAAGAAAAAGATGATATGGTGTTAAATAGGAAAGTGGATAAGATTGAAAAAATGTTATCCGGACTTGGAAGTAATATAGAAAAGTTGACATCTTATGTTGATGAAGAATAAGTTAATTTCGGACTTAAAGAAAAGTTTACCCTCATTTAATGTCCTCGGTACATTAGAGGAACGCTATGCCTATGCGCAGGATGCCACTAATGTCAGAAAGATTGAAAGTCTTCCTGACGCTGTAGTTTTTGTTGAAACGGTTGAAGAAGTTCAATCGGTTGTAAAAATTGCAAATAAATACAGGATCCCTGTTATTTGCAGAGGTGCCGGAACAAACGTTGTAGGAGCATGTGTTGTTCAGCATGGCGGAATAATTTTAAATTTTTCCAAAATGAACAAGATTATAGAGATTAATAAAGAAAATATGACAGCAGTTGTACAGCCGGGTGTTGTGCTGGGCTGTTTTCAAAAAGAGGTTGAAAAACTTGGTCTTTTTTATCCACCTGATCCTTCAAATCTCACAGTATCAACTATAGGAGGCAGTATCGCACAGTCATCAGGCGGCGCGAAATCTTTCAAATACGGCACAACAAAGGATTATATTATTGATTTAAAAGTGGTTATGGCAAACGGTGAAATATTGCAGACAGGTGCAAACACTATTAAGAATGCAACCGGCTATAATCTTGGCAGTTTGTTTGTCGGTTCTGAAGGAACTCTTGGAATAGTTGTTGAGGCAACTTTGAAACTTATTCCCAAACCGGAGAGCAAAAAAGTTATTATGGCATATTTTGATACGGTAAAAGATGCTGTGCATGCTGTGAATTCAATTATTGAACAGCAGATTTTCCCTGCAACAATTGATTTTATGGATAAAAATGCAATATTAACAGTTGAAAAATTTTATCCGGCAGGACTTTTAACAGACAAAGACGCTGCACTTGTCATAGAGATAGACGGTTTTAAATCTTCCATGAGATATCAGGAAAAGGTTATAACCGGTATATTGGATAATTCAGGAGCTTCGGCTGTTCAGGTTTCGCATAATAATGAAGAATATGAAAAAATTTGGACAGCTCGCAGAGCTTCAATGGGTGCCTGCGCAAAGTTAAAACCGAATGTCACAACAGACGATGTTATTGTTCCCCGTGAAAATTTGGAAAAGCTTGTTCTCGGGATTCGTGAAATTTGCGAAAGATACAGACTTGATGTTTGTATGGTCGGGCATGTGGGCGATGGGAGTGTTCATCCGCAAATCCCTATAAATTATAAAGACGAAGATGAATACAGGCGCTACAAGCTTGCAAAAAGTGAAATATATGATTTGACCGCTCAGCTTGGCGGAATTTTATCCGGCGAACACGGTATCGGATCGCAAAAACGCGCTTATATTCACAAAGTAATCAATTCAACAGCGCTTGATTATATGCGTAAGATTAAAAGAATATTTGATCCTAATAATATTTTAAATCCGTATAAGATATTTTAGAAAATTGTTGTATAATTCTTTTATGGGCATTTATATTCAGGAACTAATTCAACCCGGGAAAAAAGAACTGATAGAATATTTTAAATCTCTGGGCCTTTTTGTGCACACATCAACAAAAGCCCGCGGGCATCAGGGATTTTTTTTGAAAAACAGGATTGATATCTCAAAAAATACACCTGAAGAACGAATTGTGCCGACTCTTTTACATGAGTTCGCTCATTATATTCATTCAAAGATTGAACCAGATATGCCAAAAACAGGCGGAACATTAAGTGCTCTTTTTAAAACTGATGAGCAAAATTATTTCGATGAACTTATAAGGGTTACAAATTTTGTTGATGAAAATTCTTTATGTGTAAGACTTTATGAACATAAAGAAAGAGTGAAAAAGAAAATTAATGAATATGATAAAATTATAAAATTTTATTATCCGAAATTTCAACGTTCAAAAAAATTTAAAGAGTTTGATAAATATATTAAAAAGTCAAATGCGCGTTACCTTTTAAAATATGACAGGGTAAAGGTTATTGAACGCGGATTTTTCAAACGTGATATAAAAATTTATACAATTGATAATATTGAACGCGATTTTGATATGCCCGAAGCATTCGCTGCATATATCAGGTTAAAATCACATACCAGAAAACAAGCAAAGATTTCTGCACGTATAAACAGGTTCAAAAAATATTATGAAAAACCTGCAGAACTATTTGCAAGGTTTGTGGAAGCTCTTTATCTTGATCGTGAATGGACTCAGGCTCTTGCTCCTTGTGCTGTCAAACGTTTTGATGAATTGCTGTCCTCAGGTTATTATATGGAACTGGCCAATATAAAACTTTAAATTTTTATGTATACATTCTTTAAGACTTCTTTAAAGTTGTTATTTTTCAAATAAATTTCAACAAGTGTCATATCTCTGTCAAATTTCCCAATAACAAACAAGCTGCCCTTTTTCAGTTTCCGTGAAATTATTTCTATAGTGTTTTTGACCTGTCTTTCCGAAAAATAACCTAAAACATTGCGACACATCAAGATTGTATTTGATTTGTCTTCTATTTGAAACATAACATCGTACATGTCTGCATGGTTAAATTTTACGCGTTTTCTTAATTCATCACATACTCTGTATGTTTTGTAAGGAACTTTTATAAGGTCAAAAAAGTCATTTTGTATTTCTAATTTTTCACTGCTCGGGATAAAATATTTTGAAAAATTCTTGCAGTGCGGCTCTATATATTTCATATTTTCGGGGTGGATATTAATCATTCCGCTGTTTGCTGCTCTTACGATTTCTTTATCTATATCATAAGCTTTTATAGGGAAAAATTTTTCAACATTTTTATTTCCGCTTTCAATCAGAGAAATAATTGTTGAATATGCCTCAGAACCGTCTGAAGAGGCAAACTGTATAATATTTACATTCTCATGACTTTTAAAATGATTAAGTTCAAATTCTGTCAGCTTTTTCCAGTCAAGGTCATCCCGAAAAGGAAAAGTTAGCGTTCCCATTTCTTTGCCTGTGTGTGATTTGTATATTCTGCTGTTAGATCCAAAGTAAGGCGAGGTATAATGTTTTTGATACGGTTGATTATATTTAACGCAATTGAATAGAATTTTCATATTTTAACAAAAAACTTGTGAAAAAAATTTTTGCGGTTAATTTTTAGACGCGTCCGTACATATCCTCATATCTTATAATATCTTCTTCAATCAGCGGGTCGCCTTTTTGAACTTCAATAACTTCAACATCTTCACTGTATGGATTTTGAAGGGAATGTATTGCTTTTAAAGGAATATCAATGCTGTGTCCCGGAGATAATATAAGTTCTTTACCTTCAAGAACTACTTTGGCTGTACCTGATAAAACAACCCAGTGTTCGCTTCTGAAGTTATGAGATTGAACAGAGAGTTTCTGTCCCTGATTAACATGAATAATTTTAGTTAAAAATCCTTGTCCCTGAGCAATTACAGTATAAAATCCCCATGGTCTGTAAACTGTTTTGTGAACAAGATGTGTGTTGTCATTTTGTTTCTTTAAAGTGTCAAATATATGTTTTACATCCTGCGTTCTGTCTTTTTTGCACGCAAGGATTGCATCTTCCGTTTCGACAATTACCGTATCCTCAAGGCCTATGGTTGCAACGAGTTTTGAAGCTGCGTATACAAAAGAATTTTTGGAATCTCTGTCCAAAACATGCCCTATGAATACATTTCCGTTTTTATCTTTTTCGCTGACATCATAAATTGACTGCCATGAGCCTAAATCATTCCAATCGCTTTCAAGTTTGACAAGTGCAATTTTATCTGACTTTTCCATTATTGCGTAGTCTATTGAAATACTTGGCATTTTATCAAATTCAATAAACGGAATTTCACTGCTGTTTAAAAAATCAAACTTTTGTGAAAGTTTTGCAATTTCCGGAGCATGTTTTGAGGTTTCTTCAAAAAGGACTGAAGCTTTAAACATAAAGATACCGCTGTTCCAGAAATATGTTCCAGCATGCAGATATTTTTTAGCTGTTTCAAGGTCAGGTTTTTCTATGAATTCTTTTACTTTATACCCGTCATCAATTTTGTCTGATGTATTTATATAGCCGTAACCTGTTTCCGGGTAGTCAGGTTCTATGCCAAAAGTGACTATGTAACCTTTTTGAGCAAGTTTTTCACCTTTTTTTACTGTGGATAAAAATTTTTCGTTGTGTTCAATCAAATGGTCAGACGGTACAACAATTATAACAGGATCAGAATTTGACTTTTGCATTATGTATTTGGCAGCTAAAACAATTGCCGGCGCTGTATTTTTTGCAACAGGTTCCGATAAAACTACAGGTTTAGTCGTTAATTCAGAAAGCTGCATTTTTACATTTGAAGAGTGTTTAGTGTTTGTAATGCTGATAATTTTATCTTCTTCCATGCAAGTTTTTAGCCTTTCAAAAGTTGCTTGTAAAAGACTTTTATCAGAATTAAGATTCAGCAGTTGTTTCGGATAAAGTTCTCTTGATAAAGGCCATAACCTGCTGCCTGAACCCCCTGCAAGTATAATTCCGTACATTTGTCCTCCTGTTTTATATTTAATATTATATTATAAAAGAGTGTACAGATTAATAATCAGTATTTTTATGTAACGAAATGTAAAAAATAGTTTTTTATTCTTAAAACCCTGATATACTCTGTAAATAATGGGATAATGTAATATAATGTTTTGTCAATAATTTAAGTTAAAAATACTTTATTAAGATATATATTATTTTAATACGAGTGAAGTTATAAGAGCAAAGGAGATTATTATGACAGAGCGGATATCGCAAGATGTGCAAAACAGAATTAATCAAATTAAGCAGATGGGCGGTAATAAGAAAAAGATTGATTCTGCCGCAGAATTTGCCGAATTACAAAAACTTTTAGGAAATTCTGAAGGTGCCAGCGAGCATGAAAAAGAATATATTCAAGGGCTTGCTATAGAATATCAAAAGGAAGCAGCTGAAGCTCAGGCTAAACAAGAAGCTGAAAAAATATCTGATGGTGCCAGAAAAGATTTAAAAAATATTAAAAAAATGGCGGGTGATAAAAAAGAACTTAATGAAGCAGAAGCACGTG
Source organism: uncultured bacterium (assembly GCA_949296425.1). Lineage (GTDB taxonomy): Bacteria > Cyanobacteriota > Vampirovibrionia > Gastranaerophilales > Gastranaerophilaceae > Stercorousia. The sequence continues at coordinate 5,600 of CASFPN010000007.1, read as the reverse complement.
CTTTACTTGATTTAATCAGAAATACAAGAGGTGATTACAACACTGCTGAGATTGATTATTTTAAGAAGGAACTTGTAAAAGCCGGATTTGGAGATTTGTTGAAAGAGATAGAGGCAGACAACAGTAAAACAAAACAAAATAATAAAAATATTCAACCTGAACAACCGGCTGAAGCAGCAGCTGAAACAGAAAATGCGCAGCAGCCTTCTGATTCTCCGGCTGAACCCGAAAAACAACCGCTTTCACAGGCCGACATCAAAAGAGCGCGTAAATATGGCAGCCTTATAGGTGAGGCATGGAAAGGTGAAACAAATGTTACGGAATATAAATTTGCAGATGTTATTATTCGAGAACACTTAAACTCTGACAATTTTGCTGAGTTTATGAAAGGGTATAATAACTCAGGTGCTGAGCCTTATTTTGAACAGATGCTATCTGAAAGGAAAGATTCACCTTTAATCTCAGCAGCCTTCGCAGGTGTCAATGTTGCCCGTCATACAGCAGCAACTATGATGGAATATCTTAAAAATAATCCGACAGAGCAAAGCGAAAAACAAATAAAAATAATTGAAGGTATAATGGCTCAAAACAATTATGAAGGAGAAAATGCAAAGGCGCTGGATGCTATTATTAAACAAATTGTTGAGTAATTAGTATGGAAATATCAATATAAATAAAAACACAGCAGTTTTAATGACGGCTGTGTTTTTATTTAATGATAAAGAAAATATAAAGTATATATATTAATCAAATAGACTTTTTACAGGAATTTTAAAATAATCTGCAATTAAAATTAATTTATCTATAGTAATATTTAGTTTTGCATTTTCAACTTTGCCGATATAAGAATTATCAAGTCCAAGCTCAAGCGACAATTCTTCTTGTGAAATACCTGTTTTATGCCGTAAATTTTTTAAATTTTTACCCAGTTTTTCTTTAATATTTTTATTATTCATTTTTCTATTGTGGCGATAAGCTTAACACAAATTCCACGATTGACAGTCGGGAATAAACCTGCTACAATTTTTGTATACCCGGACTGACGGTCGGGATATGGTTAAACTTAAATTAAGGAGATAAAAATGTTAAGAAAATATTTTACATTTGCTGATACTGCAAACTTTGTTTTGTCAAAGAATGTTCACAGAGCTGCATTTACACTGGCTGAGGTTCTTATAACACTCGGTATTATTGGGGTAGTTGCAGCAATAACAATACCTGTTATCGTGCAAAAATATAATGAAAAAGTTACTGTTAACAGAGTAAAGAAAGTTTATTCCGTATTATCGCAGGCTTTTAAAATGGCTGTAGAAGAAAACGGGACACCGGACAACTGGGGACTATTATCTGCTCATAATGATAGTTTATCAAAATTAGTGCCATACCTTCATATATATAAACAGTGTATGTCTAGAGACAATAATTGTTTTCCGATAGTTCAAATCAGTTCTTTAGACGGAAGCGGTAATTGGAATTATGATGATTTTTATAATACGCTTACCGGTGGTTTTATACTTAATGACGGAACTTTTGTTGTTACTTACTATATACATTCAACTGATTGCTCACAAGAATACGGTACTAGTACAATATTAAAAAACGGCTGCGGTACTGTTTCTACTGATATTAATGGTGAAAAAGGTCCAAACCGAATCGGCAAAGATATATTTTGGTTTTATTTGACAAAAGACGGTATATTCCCTATCGGAAGCAAAGAAGATACAAGACATCCTATGAGTGAATACTGTAATATTAATGAAAAACAGGGCGAGAACGGGATTGGTTGTACTGCTTGGGTGTTATTTAAAGAAAATATGGATTATCTGTATAAATCAGATTTACAATGGTAAAATACTCAAACAAGTTCTGTATGATTATATTACTTGAAATATATATTAACTTTTGCTAATATGTATATATAATGTTTGAGTGGGATATGAAAAAGAGAGTGATTGTCGGGGGAATTACCCTGGTTATAGCGGCTGGTACAGGTATTTTTGCCGCACTTTACCAACCTGAACAAAAGACTGATGAAATTTACAGGGCTGCATTGGAAGATTTTAAACAGGGCGATTATCAAAACGCCTATTATTTATTTTCAAAAGTTACTATGTTTTCAAATCTTAAGCCCATAGCTATATATCACCGCGGAGAATGTGCTAAAATGCTCGGTGATGACAAATCCGAATTAAAACAATACCAATTGCTCTTTAATAATTATCCTAAACACAAACTAAGTCTGAGAACCCGCTATCTTGCCGGGCAAAAACTTGTTAAAGAAAGACCGCAGCTTGCAAAAAAGTATTTTGAATATATTATTCACAATGCTCCGGATTCAGATTATGCGATAGCGTCAGAATACTATCTGGGTGTTATTTTAAAAGATAAATATAAAGATGCAAAAATATTTCCGTCTTCAATAAAAGATGATGTTCAAAATCATTTTCGACACTATTTAAAACAAGCTCCATCAGGAGTTCTGGCGTTAGATGTCGTAAAAAATTGGTTGGAATTAGGTGATGAAATTTCTAAAGATGACTATCTTTTGATGGCAAATTCCTGCTACTTGTTTGCTGAGTATGAAAAAGCTGCACAACTTCTTAATAAAGTTGATGTTACTGAAGGGTGGACGCTTGATGTTAAAAATTCGTTTGCAATGAAAAATTATTCACGAGCAAAATTTTTAACTGAAAACGGTCTTGAAAAACGTTCACAATATGTAAGTGATGATGATGTTTTACAAGCTGTTGATATATATTTGCAATTATCTGATTCTAAAGAAAAAGCTGTTAACAGATTGCTTTCTTTATCTTATGGAAAAGGAAGGGATTATCTGTTGAGTCTTAAATGTGCTGGTGTATCTGCGAAGGATAAGAGTGCATGTTACAGCGATTTATATATAAAGTATCCTAACGGAAGATTTGCCGCTGATGCCATGTCAAATATCTTTTTTGCAAAGATTAAAGCAAGAGATTATGAAGCCGCTAAAAAAATCGGCATGGATCATTTAAATAAATACCCGAATTCTAATTCTGCCCCCATGGTCATGTTTTGGCTTGGTAAAATCGCTGAAAAAACAAATAATTGTGATGAATATACAAATTTCTACAGAAGTGTAATTGATAAATATCCTGATTCATATTATGCATATAGAGCTTATCTGCATTTAAGCCGGATTCATGAGCCTTTGATTACCAGTTATATTGAACCGCAGCCGGTTGTGTATCCTTACAAATATACACGTAATAATATATTAGTGAAATTGGTCAAGCTCGAGGATTACGATGTTGTAAACGAACTTGCAGGCAATGATGAATTTATAAAAAGCTGGGTTCTATATGAAAAAGGTGATTTTGCGCATTCAATGGTGACTGCCAGAGATGCTATGGAAAAAATAGAAGATAAACCGGATAAATACGATCTTCGCTGGCGCTTGGTTTATCCTGTTGTTTATTATGATTTGCTAAAGCATTATGCAGATGAAACCGGTAACAATCCTCCATTAATGCTCGCCCTTGTCAGAGAAGAAAGCTATTTTGACCCTCTGGCGCAAAGCATAGCCGGTGCAAGTGGTTTGATGCAGCTCATGCCCTCAACTGCTGCCGAAATAAATAATAAATTTCACCTCGGCATGCTTATTCCGTCATCACTGTTTAACCCTGAAAATAATATCAAACTCGGAAATTATTACTATGAATTTTTAAGAAATAACCTTGAAGGTTATGATATTTCATCAGTTGCGGCTTACAACGGCGGAATCGGTTCTATTCAACGCTGGAAAACAACTCTGCATTATAATGATACCGATGAATTTGTGGAACAAATTCCGTATCCTGAAACAAAAAATTATGTTAAAAAAGTATTTAGAAGTTATTGGAATTATATAAGAATATATAACGGAAATAATTAAACAGTATGTTATTATAGTTAACTTGTTTCAGAATTTTGTCAAGCTTTTGAAATAAATTTATTATGGTAAATTTTAAATAAAAAAAGAGACCCGTATCAAGGTCTCTTTTTTATATTATTTTTTAGCATGCCTACATCATGTTTTTTCTGATGTTTTCTTTCTGCTTGTCAATTTTTTTCAATCTTTTTTCTATAGATTTAATTTGTTTATCTAAAGCTTGTCTTTCAGCTTTAACAGCTTTATACTGAGCGTCGACATCAGCGTATTTTGATTTGTAATTCAAAAGTTCGTTTCTTACATCAATTTGAGCATTGTCAAGCTGTATAATAGCATTTTGCATTTTGCTGTTGCCTGCAGGTTCATCAACCTGTGTTGCAGAAATGTTAGAAACCGGAGCTTGAATTGTATTTGTTGTTGAAGAAGTTCTTACAGGTGCCGGATTTCCGTAAACAGTGTCATCAAAGTTTAAAGGTGTGAATGCATTGCCGTCAGCATAAGCTGCATAAGAGCATGCTAACACTAACCCAAGAGATAATACCAATGTTTTGAAAGTTTTTGTCATGCTAATTTCTCCTTATCTATATTATTATCTATAATTCCTATAATTATTAACGAGTATATATTATAAGAGTTCAAAAAAACTCATTCAAAAAAATGAAAAATTAAAGGAACTTTTTTTATGTTAATGCGTCTAAAACCATGTGTATGAGAGATTATTAACTTTTGTAAATGGCTTAAACCCCTGTAATTAGTGCTTTTTGCTGACTTGTTTAAAAAAATATCAAAAAAACATGAAAAAAAGTGCTTGACTTTAAAATTTCTTTTGCATACAATCAAAGACGTGCTCCAAATGAATAAAAAGCACAATGAACTTTCAAAAAATCTTATAGAGTTAAGAAATTTAAAGATTTTAAAATAAATCACTTGACAAAAAAAATTGATGATATAAGATAAGAAATGCAGATGACACTAGCAATTAAATAAATGCATCTGATATAAATATAAAAAGGAAGTAAACCCCAATCAATTTTAGATTGTGCCTGTGATACAGGGCTTATATTAAGCGGTCGAAACAATTTGTACCTTGACAACAGAATAGCTGAACCGCGCGAGCTGAGGGTGAAGGCGAAAGCTACCCGTTAAAGGCGAGCGCGAGAAAACAATACTTTGTTAATTCTAAAAAACAAAATGATAAGGACACGTTAAGCGTAATGCTTAGCGATAAGTAATGAGCTAGAAACTGTTTCTTAGGAAACAGATACTAATAACTTTCTGACAATGGAGAGTTTGATCCTGGCTCAGGACGAACGCTGGCGGCGTGCCTCATACATGCAAGTCGAACGAGAAACAGGAGCTTGCTCCTGTGGAAAGTGGCGGACGGGTGAGTAATGTGTAGAGAATCTGCCCTTGAGCGGGGGACAACAGAGGGAAACTTCTGCTAATACCCCATATGAGCTTGGTTGAAATACCAATCTTGAAAACTCCGGTGCTCAAGGATGAGTCTGCATCTGATTAGCTAGTTGGCGGTGTAATGGACCACCAAGGCGACGATCAGTAGCTGGTTTGAGAGGATGATCAGCCACAATGGGACTGAGACACGGCCCATACTCCTACGGGAGGCAGCAGTAGGGAATTTTGCGCAATGGGGGAAACCCTGACGCAGCAACGCCGCGTGATTGAAGAAGCCCTT
>CASFPN010000006.1 GCA_949296425.1 uncultured bacterium | reverse complement strand
GCAAAAAGTTTTTCCAGCGGCAGTAAAAAAGGGTCTTGACGGTTTTTTGAGTATACGTTTCGAAGATATGTTCTATGCAATGATCAACGCAATCAAAGAACTTGATTCCCGCCTTACTGTGCTAGAGAAAGAAAATCAACATTTAAAAGATATTCTGAAACAAGTCCGCAATGACAATAAGGCATTGAAAGAGCAAAACAGAATTCAAAATGAGCTTTTGAAACAGCTTCAGGATGACAACAAAAAACAAGAAGCTCGTTTGAAAGCAATTGAAGCAAAACTTAAATAAAATTAACTACAAAACTTATTGACGGCTTTTACAAAGCCGTTATTATCAACAGTATCAGTTATGAAATCGGCACATTCCTTTAATTCGGGTGTGCCGTTTCCCATTGCAACCTTTATTCCGCCAGCTTTTAAAAGTTCAATGTCATTATTCTGATCCCCTATTGTCAAAACTTCTTCTTTTTTTATGCCCCATTTCTTGCACAAATATTGAACGGCACAGGATTTTTTTGCCTCATTATTAGATATTTCGCAAAAATACGGGGTTGATTTAACAATATAAAGCTCAGGATATTTTTTGCTTAAATAATTTACCCAGCCTGTTACAGCTTCTGCATCGCCGTATTTTATTGCAAGAATCTTATTGACATTTTTTATATCAAGATTTTCAAAAGGACAGACAGTGTATTCAATATACCTTGCATCAGTGTATTTTTTTATTGTTTCATCGTCTTTTTCAACATATAAAACATCATCCATATAAAGATTTATATGAATATTATTCTCTTTTGCCCATTTAATAATCTCTTTTGCGCGTTCGGAATCTAAATCTTTGCGGTAAAAAACCTCACCGTTTTCCTTATTCTCTTTAATCATTCCTCCCTGATAAGATACTATTGGAGTTGTAAGTCCGAGTTCATCAGCCAGAAACGTTGCTGCCTTATGCATTCTGCCGGTAACAAGTACAACTTTAACCCCGCCGGCACTCAAATTTTTTATACACTCTTTAACTTCCGGAGTAAAACCGAAATCCCATTTTAAAATTGTTCCGTCAATATCTGTGGCAACCATTTTAATCTTTTTTGTATCGGACATTTTTTTATTCCTTAATTTTAGCTCTAAGCAATGCGCAAAGTGTTTTTGCATCATTAATTTTTCCGGTTTGAACCATTTTCATAACATCACAAATCGGATATTGAAAAGCTTCAATAATTTCTCCTTCATCAGGGTGGCAATGTGAGAATTCCAAATCCTCAGCTTTATAAAGATATAATTTTTCATCACTGTATCCAGGTGATGTGTAAACATAGCCTAAATCTGTCCATTTACCCGCACAATATCCGGTTTCTTCTTCCAATTCTCTTTTTGCTGCTTCAAACGGATCTTCTTCTGCTTCAAGTTTACCGGCCGGAAGTTCAAACATAACCTCTTTAAGCGGATATCTGAATTGTTTTACCAGCAAAATTTTGTCATCTTTAACAGCCAGAATTACAACCCCTCCCGTATGTTTCACAACTTCCCTGAAAGATTTATGACCTGTTGAAAGTTCAACGCTGTCTTTGAAAACTTTGACAACCTTGCCGTCATAAATCAATTGTGATTCCAACGTCTTTTCACGAAATTCCATATTTAAATCTTAGCATGAAAATTTTTATAAGGCACGAATTATTGCTTTAATGTTTATATCCGTAACCTTTAAAAGAGCAACCGTTTTTGCGGTTTCATCCAGAGCTGCGAGTGATTTTAAAATCTCGGCGGTTTTTAATATCAATGTCTGGTTATTTGATTTCAAAAGTTCTTTTACCGCAAATATATCAGTCGCAAATTCTAAAGCCGTATAAACAAACGGACTGTTTTCGTTTAATTCGTCATTTACATATTTTTCCAAGTCTTTTTTATTAACGCTTTTAAGCAATTTTTTTATGTCCTGAACTTCATTTTTTGTGTCTTTGTCTTCATCAAACAAATATTCATCATTTTCGGTTAAAATATCAAATTTTTCTTTGGCATTTAAAATAACAATTGCCCCTTTGCTGTCGTTAAAATTGTGTATTAAGCGTTCAAAAACGTCAAATAATTCATAATCAAAAACAACCGAAAGCGGAAAAATTTCACCGAGGCCGTTTATTATATTATTCAAAATAACAAGCCCGTCAATATAATGTTCGTCCAGAAGTTCAAAAATACTGACAAGATAAGGTATTTCACCTGCAATATTTTCAGCCATTGCAGAATTTTTCATAGCTTGAATGATTTCGACTGCTGCTTCTTTATCCCCGTAAGACACCAGAAATTTCACAGCGGAAAGCTGTTCAAAATCATCATTGCTTGAGAGTTTTTCTATAGCTTTACTGTAAGACTCTCTGTCATTACATGCACCAAGTGTTGCAGCACAGTTATGCGCAAGATATTCGTTATCAGAATAAGCATATTTCTTTAAACAATCTAATGCAAGCGGGTCTTGAATATATGCAAAATACTTTGCCGCATAAGTTTTTTCATCAACCGTTCCGCTTTCAAATTTTTCAAGCATAATATCGGTTAAATCTTCATCAGCGTATTTTACAAGCGAATTGACTATAACATCTTCATAAGACGATGAATAATATTTTAAAAATTCCAGAAGATTTCTGAAATTTGTTTCATTTATTTCATCTGAAATCCTTTGTGCGACATTGTTTTTAACAAAATCGAAAAGATATTCGTCATTCCCAACCAATTCTTTAAAAAGTTCAACATCCGGTTTGTTGACCAAATCTTTTGCTATTGCTTCATAGTCGTTTTTATTCTTACCTGTCAGTTTTTTTAATTGCTCGGTCATGATACCATTTTAACATAAATACAAACCTTTGTAAAAATATGACAATTTTTTATTATAAAAAAACTAATTCAGGCAGAGATTTGATTTCGCAAAAATTCCAGAAAAATTAAGGCGAGTTGAAGCACATTAATGAAACGTAATAATCACATTACATTCAAATTTTTCAGACTAATCAAGATAGAATACAGTAATAACTTTATGGCCTTCTTCCGCATATTGAACTGCATTGTGCAAAGTTTTACTTGTATGTGATAAGAAGCAGATTAGCTGGTTACAATCGTCAATAATTTCCCTGTTACAAACACGTGATGCATCAGCCAGTGTCATCATTGCTCGGTCAGGATGTTCAACAATATTTGGAACACCAATAAGCTGATTTTGAACATCAGACGGCTGCTGGCCTATAGTCTGAGGCAGAATAACTTTTAATTTATCGGGATTAGCCTTCATAGCACCTCTGATTGCTGCAGCATTTGTTCCTGATGAGCCTCCTGAGGTAATAATTGTATTACCCTGCATAACAAGTGCTGTAGCAAGGGTTTCTATCATCTGCTGGTGAGTAATCGGCAGGTTGCGGCTTCCGATTATAGCGACTCTTTTTGCAGACTGCTGAATGGTAGCAAGTTCCATAGCCAGTGCATCCACCGTATCCGGCGAATCTGAAGAAATTTTGTCCATATCATCATCAATCGGAACTACAATTGAATTTTGTTTTTCTTTATTTTCGTCTTCAGAACCCATCAATATTTCTTTCATATCAACTTCTACCATTTTTCTCACTTTCTAATTGCAATCTACACATTTTTAGTTTATGCTGATTATATCACAAAAATTTTATTTTGGGAAGGGATATGGAAAATATACTTGATAATCTTAATAGTGAACAGAGAGAAGCAGTACAAACAACACAAGGCCCTTTACTTGTATTGGCCGGTGCAGGAAGCGGAAAAACCAAATTACTTACCTCAAGAATAGCTTATTTGATACAAAACGGTGTACGTCCCAGAAATATTCTTGCTGTAACATTTACCAATAAAGCCGCAAAAGAAATGAAGGAGCGTCTTGGTAATATCTTAGGCGAAAATACCGTAAAATACATGTGGGTTGGCACTTTTCACGGTATTTGCGGAAGAATTTTACGGGAAAATATCGAAAATTATAGCTTTCAATCAGGGAAAAGACTCGATAAAAACTTTACAATTTATGATGAAGGGGATTCCAACGCCGTAATTAAGCAGGCTGTCAAAAAACTTAATCTTGATGACAAAGTTTATGCCCCAAAACTTGTAAAATCAGTAATTTCAAACGCAAAAAATAAAATGCAGGATGCGTATACATTTGCAACCTTTGCAAGAGATTTCAAATCCCAAAAAATAGCAGCGATTTACGAAGAATATGAAAATTTATTGAATAACAACAACGCAATAGATTTTGACGATATGCTAATGCTTACCGTAAAACTTCTTGAACAATGTAAAGACGTACGGCAGTTGTATTTTGACAGATTTCAACATATTCTTGTTGATGAATTTCAAGACACTAATATGGCTCAATACAAGTTGATAAATATGCTTTATACGAATTTACAGTCTGATATCCCCAATGAACGTTCGCTTTGCGTTGTCGGTGATGTTGACCAGTCAATTTACAGCTGGCGCGGTGCGGATTACACAATAATCTTGAATTTCCAGAAAGATTTTAAAAACACAAAATTAATTAAACTTGAACAGAATTACAGATCAACCGCTAATATATTAAATGTTGCAAACGCAATCATTGAAAATAATACAGAACGCGTAGACAAAGTTCTTTATTCAAACAAAGGCGATGGCGAGCTTATAGATTACTTTGAAGCGCAGGATGAAGCTGATGAAGCAAACTTTATCGCAAGCCGGATAAAGCAGGATTCGGGCGGAGATTACAACCGTTACGCGGTGCTTTACCGTACAAACTCGCAGTCTCGTGCGATTGAAGAAGCCTGCATGGCCGCGGGAATTCCTTACAAGATATACGGAGGTCTGAAATTCTATGACCGTAAAGAAATTAAAGATATAATTGCTTATCTGAGATTAATTTATAACCCTGATGATTCTCAGAGTTTCAGAAGAATTGTAAATGTCCCTAAACGTGCAATCGGTGACACTACAATAAAAAATCTTGCGGATTTCGCAGACAAAGAAGATATAAGCCTTTTTGCAGCCTGTCAGCGGATAGAAGAAGCTATTGAAATTCCGCCGAGAACAAGAGCAAAACTGCGTGACTTTTCCCAACTTATTTTGAAATTTAAAGATGCCCAAGGTTCTTATTCCCTGCAGGATTTTGTAACCCTTGTAATTGAAAAGACAGGTTATCTGGCAGAACTGCAGATGCAGAATACCCCTGAAAGTGAAGCGGATATCGAAAACCTTCAGGAATTAGTTAATGTTGCCGGTGAATTTGTACCTGAAGAACAAGAGAATGCATTGAGTGAATTTTTGCAGCAGGTCGCACTTGTGTCAGACACAGACGCGCTTGAAAACATAAGTAACAACGTAACTTTAATGACTTTGCATTCCGCAAAAGGTCTTGAATTTCCTGTTGTATTTCTTGCAGGATGTGATGAAGGCGTTTTCCCGCACCAGAGAACCTTCAACAACCCATCAGAAATGGAAGAAGAACGCCGTCTTATGTATGTAGGTGTCACCCGTGCCGAAGAAAAATTATACCTTACATCTGCCAAACGCCGTCAGATGTGGGGGGAATACAAGTATTACAACCCGTCAAGATTTATTGACGAAATTCCTCGTCAACTCTTAAATTCTATCGGATTTGAAGGTTCAACAAGCGGAACATCAACTTTTCAAAATGCGGTATCAAAAGTTAAAACCGGGAAATCTGATTTTTCATACTCTGCGGTTCAGACTGACAGTTACGGGTATGTTAAACCGTCATCCGGTTTCGGTAAAGGTTTTGTAGCACCTGCGCGCGGACTTGCAACAGGAAATACACAATCAGACAGAGAAAAACAAAATTCCAATTATTATGACAGACCGCAAAGAACCGCTTCACGTACTATTCTTGTTAAATCAAAAGAGAATAAAGAACGTGATGAACAAAAAGTAAAAGAATTTTTCAAAGATAATGCAATAAAGCGTATGCTTGAAGAAAAAAAACAAAAAGAGCGTATACAGCAAGCTGAAGAAGCAGAACGCCGAAAAAAAATGGAAAGCACTCCTATGGTTGAATACGTTTTTAACGAAGGGGAACGCGTTTTTCATGATAAACTCGGTATAGGACATATTAAAGAAGTGACACGCGTAGGCGACAGTATGATGTATACAATAGACTTTGGCCGTCAAGGAGTAAAGGCTATGGATGCTGCTTATGCAAAACTCAAAAAGTTTTAAATTGTAATAATCTAATTCGTTATTTTTTTAGATTATAAAAAATCGCCTATAAAATAATTTATGCTACAATTAAGCTATGAAAGTATTGATAGTCGACGATTCGCCTAAATGGGTTTTGTACCATCAAGATGCGGTAAAACAAATATTGAATAATGATGTTGAAATTGATACTGCATCATCTGCAAAAGAAGGTGTTGAAAAATTAATGTCATCAATTGATACACCCTATGATTTTATTTTGACTGATATGCAGATGGAACCTGATTTTATACCGCTTTATGCAGGCGAATGGTTTATTAAACAGATTCAGTTTTTTAAGGAATATAAGAATACAAAAATTATAATTATTTCGGCAACAAGCAACATAAAAAATATTGCCGAAAAATATTCGGTTGATTATATTCCTAAATACAGATGTAATGAGTTAAAAGAATATTGTAACAAATTATTAAATTCTTAGTTGAATTTCTAAAGTTCTTCTGCAAATTATCCGATACATAAATTGTTGAAAGGTTAGAACACAAGCCTTGAGTAATTAGAGTTCAAACGAAAAGGAGATCAATTATGTACGGATATATATCTTGGCCCGGAGTATACAGTTTTAAGCAAGAAATCGGAATGTTCATGGAATATCTTCGTGAACAGATTGATGAAGTTATGAAAAAGATTGAAGAAACAGAAGATGCAATTGCGAAATAACAATTGCACAGCATAGAAGTTGATTAGGATTTGTAAAGCCGGCATATTTTATACCGGCTTTTTGTTGTTTTAAACTTTGTCGAAGATAAGCAGCTTAGCTTTCAGCCCAACATTAAATTTTATTGAATACAAGTTTATTATTTTCAAACCCGACTTCTATTCTGTCGCCTTTTTTGAATTCCCCTTCAAGAATTTTCATTGAAAGCGGAATTTCAACAAGCTGTCTTATCACACGTTTTAAGGGCCTTGCGCCGAATAAAGGTTCATACCCCTCATTTGCAAGATAATTTTTAGCCGGCTCTGTAATTTCAAGTTCCATATCCTGTTCTGCCAGACGATTTTTGAGCGAATTTGACTGAATATCAACAATGCTTTTTAATTCATCAAGAGTAAGCGCTTTAAACATAATTATTTCGTCAATTCGGTTTAGAAATTCCGGTTTAAATTTTTCTCTGAGTGCATGATTAAGTTCTTCTTTTTTTTCATTTTCCGGAATATTTTCATCAAGAATAATATCACTTCCCAGATTGCTTGTCATAATTATAACCGTATTTTTAAAATCAATTAGTCTACCCTGTCCGTCAGTCAAGCGTCCGTCATCAAACATCTGAAGCATAAGGTTGAAAACATCCGGATGTGCTTTTTCAACTTCATCAAACAGGACAACGGAATAAGGCTTTCTTCTTACGGCTTCCGTGAGCTGGCCGCCTTCTTCATAGCCGACATAACCAGCTGTAGCACCAACAAGACGCGATATTGCGGCTTTTTCCATAAATTCAGACATATCAATACGTACAAGTGCATCTTCATCGTTAAAAAGAATAAATGCAAGAGTTTTTCCGAGCTCTGTTTTTCCGACGCCGGTAGGACCGAGGAAAAGGAAAGTTCCTATCGGGCGTTTGGGATCACGCAGTCCTGACCTTGAAAGTCGGATAGCATTGGCAATTTTTGTGACCGCTTCATTCTGGCCTACTACGCGTTTGTGCATAACTTCTTCCATTCCGATTAATTTTTTTGACTCATCTTCCATAAGCCGGTTAACCGGAATGCCTGTCCATTTTGCAACAATTGAGGCGATATCGTCTTCATCTACTTCTTCTTTAATCAGTCTTTTTTTACCTGCCTGACTTTGAATCTGGTTGAGCTTTTTTTCCATATCAAGCATCTGGCTGTATTTGACCTCAAGTGATGCTGTCATTGCCGGATTTTTCTTTGACATTTCAATTTGGGATTTTAGTTTTTCAATATTACGTTTTACGGCTGCTGTAGAATCTATTACTTTTTTTTCATTCAGCCATTGTTCTTTTAATTTATTTATTTTTCCTTCAATATCAGATATTTTTTTAGTTAATTTTTCCGCTTTTTTGAAGGCTTCTTCCGAGCCGTCTTTTTCAAGCGCTTTTTTATTCATTTCAAGCTGCATTTTTTCGCGGATGAAAACGTCAATTTCCTCGGGCATTGTGTCGATTTCTATTCTTAAAGCCGAGGCTGCTTCATCTAAAAGATCAATAGCTTTATCCGGCAGCTGTCTGTCTGCAATGTATCTGTGTGAAAGCTTGACAGCAGCCACAATTGCGCTATCCATAATTTTGATACCGTGATAGCCTTCATACTTGTCTTTCAAGCCTCTAAGTATGCTTATTGTCGTATCAACAGACGGTTCATCCGCTACAACCGGTTGAAAACGGCGTTCCATAGCTTTGTCTTTCTCAATATACTGCCTGTATTCATCTGTTGTTGTGGCACCTATAACCCTTATACCGCCTCTTGCAAGCATCGGTTTTAAGAGATTTCCGGCATCAGCACCGCCTTCTGAGGAGCCTGCTCCCATAATTGTATGGATTTCATCTATAAACAGAATTAAATCTTCGGATTTTTCTTCAATTGCTTTCAAAACTGACTTCAGGCGTTCTTCAAATTCCCCTCTGTAAGAGGCTCCAGCTAACATTGCTCCTAAATCCAGCGCGAGAATTTTATCATTTTTTAGACTTTCGGGAACGTCACCTGATACAATACGTTGTGCAAGTCCTTCTATAATTGCGGTTTTCCCGACACCCGGTTCGCCTATAATTACAGGGTTGTTTTTGGAACGTCTGTTTAAGATTTGTATTGTACGGCGGATTTCATCATCTCTGCCGATAACCGGATCAAGTCTGTTATTTTTTGCGCATTCTGTCAGATCAGTTGTGTATTTTTCCAATGCATCATTTTTTTTGCTGTTTTTAATTTCGGATTTAACGACATTTGACTTTAGTTCAGTGTTTTCTGAAATTTTGTTTATGTCTGTTTGTGTTTCTTCAACATTTATAATATTGTTGACTTCTTCTGTCATATTTTCATAAAGTTCCAGCCTGTTTATACCGCTTTGTTCCCACAGAAAATTTAAAGTTTTGTTATCAATCCTGAATAAAGCGAGAAACAAATGTTCAATGCTTATTTGCTCATCGTTTCGTTTTTCGGCCTCATCTTTTGCAACATTCATCATGGCAATAGTTTCAGCAGAAAGTCTTATATCTGAAAACCTTCCTCTGGCATAATATGCGCGTTTGGAAAGATAATTATTCAATCTGTCTGTAATTTCGGGGTTATCTGCTCCAACACGCTCAAGTAAAATTTTTGGCAAATCATTCTGATCTAGCATTAAAGCAAGCATAATGTGTTCCGGAGCAACCTCCGCAAAATTTCTCGCAGCGACAATTGATTTGGCGGACTTAATAATTGCCTGAACATGGTCAGTTAAAAGCATATAATTACCTTTCTCGTACGCGATAACAACTAATAAAACTTATTATAACAATTATATAATTGCTTAAAATAAAAATCAAAAATGTTTCAATAGATTAAAATGTAAAAGTAAAAAGTTCTCTAATTTCTATGCCTAAAGCATTTGCAATGGCTATTAATTTTTCGAGAGTAGGGTTTGCTTCACCTCTTTCAATTTGTCCCATGTAGATTTCGCTTATGTCAACCTTTTCTGCGAATTTTTCCTGAGAATACCTTTTACTTTTTCTTAAGTATGCTATTTTAGCACCAAGTTTTTTATAAGTATTGTTATTCAGCATGGTTAATTTATTATAAAATCTTGACTAAACAATTACTAAATGATACTAATATTGTTATATATGTCATCAGTATATTTTAGCAAATTAAAGAGGAATAAATAATGGTCCACAGTACACAAATAAAGTTTAATGATATAGAAAAAAAAATCATTGAACAGTTAAAATACGGTCATACTAATGAAGAAATCGGAAAAATTCTACACATGAGCAGACATACCATAAAGTACTATATTTCTTCGATATTAAATAAAACAGGAGCGGTAAACAGAATTAATGCCGTATTCCTGCTTGCCTCAGGCGGATACTTCAAAGAGATTTAATAAGATTTGATGCAATACTGACGGCCTCATCAAAAATGTATTTGTTAGTTAAAAAGTCTTTCCGTTCAATATACTGTCTGACAATTTTTCTTGCAAAACTTCCTATGGCAATGCCGTTATAGTCTATATTGCACATTTTTGCAAGTTTGGCTGTTTTTGAATTTGTTCCGCCAGAAAGCATTATATATACAGGCAAATTTGCATTTTGGACAATTTCCGCTGTAGCAACAGCCTGAAGTGTTGTTTTGTAATCGTCTTTGCCGCCGCTCATCGGAAAACCGTCCGCCTGAACAATTGTTGTATAAGGTTTTCCGGTTTCGGTTGTTCTTTTAATAAGTTCAAGCATTTTATCTTCGCTCAAATGACCGCGGGCGGTGCAGATACTCAGCATTCCGTCATAAATTTCATTTATACAAGTCCATTTTTCAATTGCATCATCAATATTTTCACCCATTGCGTGAAGTTCAATGCAGTCAATTCCTTTATTAATCAGAGGCAGCAAAATTTCTTTCAAATCCAAATCTTCTTCTGTGAAAGAAATTGCGCCGTGTTTACATACAGAAAAACATCTTCCGCAGCCTATGCAGCGAGATGCGAGCAGAGGGCGCAGGGCGGATGTGTTGAGCATTTGACCGTAGACCAGTTTGGCATGAGCTGCTAAGGGGGAGCTTCCGTCTATTAAAATAGCTTTTTGCGGGCAAATTTCTTCACACTTGTGACAGCCTGAACATTTTTCGTAATCTATTTGCGCCTTTCTTATGTGAGGATCGCCTTTAATTCCGACACTTACGCACAGATAACCTTCTTTTCCTTGCAGTCCGCGTTTTGCAGCATCAACAATTTCAGGCTTTGCAGACAGGTCAAAAAATTTACAGCCTGCAGCGGAATAAAGCGCGACAAGTTTTTCCACCTCCAAAGCATCTTCATTACCAGCTCCGCAAACAAGTTTAAAACATTTACGGCTTTCTAATAACTCCTTCAACATATTAATACACCATGTTGTTGTAAATTATTTCAGATGCCTTAACTATAAATTCTTTACCCAAAGGGGAATTGTGCGGACGATGTGCAAAAATTACCACAATATATTTTTTGCCGTTCGGAGCATAGACAATTCCTGCATCTCCAAGCATTTTTCCGATATCACCGGTTTTATGAAGGAAAGTAGCACCTGAGGGCAAGCCGGCTGCTATAAGACGGTTATTGTGAACATGGCCCATATAGTCAAATATTTTTTCCCGCGATGATGTACTCAAAAAGTCAGGGTTATCAATATTATAAAGAATTGTTGCCATATCGCGTGCTGTTGAATGATTTGTTCCGCCTAAATCCGGAAGCCAGGTTTGCACATAAGTATGTTTCAAGCCCCACTGTCTGATTCCGGAATTTATATCAGGCATAGCTCCGAGTTTTGACATAATCATGTTTGTTGCGGAATTATCGGATTCCGTTATCATCATACGGGCAAGTGTGTCTATTGAATATTTTGAATTTGCCGCTTTAAACTGCAGACTTCCGGAACCTTCAGTTCTGTAGTATTCAGTTAAAGGCATTTCATCATAAATATTAAGCTGATTTTTTTCAATTGAACGGAAAAGCTGAACAAGTACAGGTAATTTTATAATACTTGCTGTCGGAAAAATTTCATCAGCATTAATATCCGCGTAATTTCCGGATTCATAATCCCAAACATAGATTGACGGATGAATTGAAGGGTACATTGAAGCAAGATTTTTTAGCTGATTTTCAAGTCCCGAAAGTCTTGAACTTTCCGTTAAAGATGCCATTTGCGGCTTTTTAACCTCAGCACCTTCCAAAGATCTCTGTCCTAAAAACCAGTGGTTTGCAAGATAGTTTGATGTCGGAAAAAGAAGCTGCTGATAATCTGTTTTAACTTCCTTATAAGGAGTAGGATTCAGCATAAATTTAGTTACTTTATTAAATCCGTACGGAAGCACGGAAAATCCGAGTAAAGCAACAACAGAAACTGAAACAATTCTGTGTATAAGATAATTCCGTTCAATTTTCTTTTTATCAGCCTGGCGTCTTATATAAACAGGTGATTGTGAACTGCGTGTTTGTGCCTGAGTGCGCGGGTAAGTGTATCGGGTATAGCTATTATTATAATGCTGTTGTCTTGCTAATTCCGGCATAAATATTTAATTCCTCCCCAAAGGATTTTCTCCTGTAATATTTATTTTACTTTACATAAAATAAAATGGCAAGTCAGTTTACATTTTTTTAAGATATAATTTTAATAGGATATTAAGATACTGAGGCTCTAAGATAAATAGGAGAATAATAGAAATATGTCACAAGATTGCATTTTTTGTAAAATAGTTAACGGAGATTTCAACACTGAATTTGTATACGAAAACGATTATGTTGTCGTATTTAAAGATATCAATCCGAAAGCTACGGTGCATTTGCTTGTTGTTCCGAGAGTTCATGTTGAATCGTTAAACGAACTTGAAGATAAAAAACTTATGGGTGAATTGCTTGCTGCTGTCAGAGAAACAACTAAAAAAATCGGCTTAAAATCATATAAAACACTGATTAATACAGGTAAAGAAGCAGGGCAGGAAGTTTTTCATTTGCACATACATATATTAGGTTCATAATCTGGTGAAATATTCAGCGGCTTTATCAGCTCTGACAAAATTTATATCAGTGAATTTCCTGCGTAAATCGTCAATAATATTGTAATAAGCATCATTGACAATTACATGTTTTATGCCGTCGTCAACAAGACTTTTTCCTTTATCGGCAACGATAATAAAAGATCCGTCGCGATATGCGCTTCCTGCAGTTCCCAGTCCAGCACCGACACCTTTTGGTGCAACAAGAGGGGCTGTATAAAATGTTCTTGTCTTATCAATTCCGTTTGTCAGTAAATTGTTTAACTGTTTTAATTGGTCTGTAACTCCTATTTTGGCTAGTCCGTGCGCATCGAATTTTGAACCTATGCTTTCAGGTAGCGAACATAAATATACCATAGCATCACAATTTGGATCAGCCGGTACTTTATAGGGAAAAGCTTTTTTATACAAAGCCTTCAGTTCCCCTTCGTCAAAACCTTTTCTAATTTGCGGATTATCGAGGATATCACATACGGTTTTTAAGTCCTGCCCGTCAAATTTTACAAATTCGTCAATTTTGTTTTCAGACAAAGCTTCAAGTATATATGGATTTTTCATGTCAAACTTTAGACCTTTTGGCATTCTCGATACTCCGTCTGTAGTTATGGCATAACTTTTTTTTACAGCATTAAAAATTAATTTCCCGATATTCCCCATTTATTTTCCCCTTATTTTATTTAAAAATTTTTACAAAATAAAATTGCTATTTTATGTTATAATTTCGTAAAAATAATTAACAAAAGGAGAGAAAAATGAAAAACGGAATAGAAAACGGATATTATCACGAAATTACACCCGCAGGCTTCGGGATTGCTATAAAAGCTGGAAAAGTTTTGTTTTCAAAGCAGTCAGACTTTCAAAAAGTTGAAGTTTTTGAAACAGAAAGCGCTCTCGGGCGTGTTTTAACACTTGATGATTTAATGATGACAACGGAAGGGGACGAATACCATTACCATGAAATGATTGCGCATATTCCGATGATGCATCACAAAAATCCCGAAAGTGTTCTAGTAATTGGCGGGGGGGACGGCGGCACCGTTAGAGAAGTTCTTAAGCACAAATCAGTTAAAAAAGTTGTACTTGCTGAAATTGATGAAATGGTAATTGATGCATGCCGGGAATTTTTACCGACAATTTCATGCGGGCTTTCTGACCCGCGAGTCGAAATAAAAGTCGGCGATGCAATTGAATTTATTAAAGATAAAAAAAATGAATACGATATAGTTTTAATCGACTCAACAGATCCGATGGGCCCGGGTGAAGGATTATTTACAGAAGAATTTTACACAAATGTTAAAAATTCTCTTAAAAAAGGCGGAATTGTTGCTGCACAGTCTGAAAGTCCGTTTGTTAACAAAAAAGAAATCAAAAAAATGTATGATTTGCTGAAAAAAGTATTTCCTGTTTGTTCTACATATACATCAAATATTCCGACATACCCCGGAGGTTACTGGGCTTGGGCGTTTTGTTCGGTTGATGTTGAACCGCTTTCATACTATGCTGATGACAGATACGATGACATTGTAAAAACATGCAAAATTTATAACAAAGATTACCACAATGCACGTTTTGCCCTGCCGAATTATCTGAAAGAGTTGTTGTAAAAAGTTTATTGCCAACTAATCACATAAGGCAGAGGCGGCTGAAAGTGTAGTATAAATTACAACTGTCACCCTGAACTTGTTTCAGGGTCTTATCTTTTGGAGGTACTACACAAAAATGTATATTTTAAATATCACAAAAATTTTAATTTTTATGTTAGAATATTCATACTGTTTATAAAATAATTTGAGAGGGATATTTTAATGTCAGTCATCATAATGATTTTGCTTATAGGACTTTTAATTCTTGTCCATGAACTCGGGCATTTGGTTACGGCTTTGTTCTTTAAAGTTAAAGTCGACAAATTCGGTATAGGTCTGCCTATCGGTCCGACACTCTGGGAAAAGAAAGTCGGCGGTATAACTTTAGTTGTACATGCGTTTTTGTTCGGCGGTTATGTTTCATTTCCTGATGACGACAAAGATTCAGATCTTCCTCAAAATTCTCCGGAACGGCTAATGAACAAACCGGCATGGCAGAGGGCAATTATTTTTTCTGCAGGGGTTCTGGCAAATGTTGTTTGTGCTTATGTGCTTGTACTATTGACTGCTTTTATGTGGGGAAATCTGCCCTCGGGCAAATTTGATACTTACGTAAATGATATTGTCGCAGAAAAAACACAGTCTGTCTGGAATTCAGGCATGCAAAAAGGCGATAAAATTATCGAAATAAATTCATCGCCGATTACATCAAAATATGCGGTCAATCTTTATGCAATGTACAGCGCTGCAGATGACGGAAAAGTTAATGAAATAAATGTTGAACAAAATTATGAAAAATTGAAAGAACTTAATCCAGCATTCAAGGAAGATGAAATTATTCCTAAAGGATTGATTATAAAACTTCCTTCAATTCCTTATGAAAATAAAATTATACTGAGCCGGAATGTTTTGAACGCAGTTGAACTTTTTAGACCTGTTGAAGTAAAACTTTCTGACAGTCAAATATCACTGCGCGATGCACTAAAGGGGAAAAAATTTATTGAAACCACAGGCGGATATACTCTTAAAGATATTGCATTCGCTCTGACTGATGGTGTTAAACCACTTGAAATAACTGTTTTAAGAAACGGTAAAGAAGTTAAACTAAAAACTATTAATCCTGACAAAGAAGGTTTAATCGGCATTACACTTGACAGAAAAGAAATTCTTGTACCGATAACCGGTATAAAATCAGCTTTTAGCGCAAGTTATACTTATCTTTACAATGAAACAAAATCAATGCTGATTGTTTTGAAACAGTTGTTTACCGGTAAAATTCCTTTGAAAAATATGCACGGAGTTGTATTAATTACAAAAATGGGTGGAGATATTATAAGTTCTGACGGAATTTTCTATGGTCTGTTATTGACAGCCGTAATATCAATGAACCTTGCAATACTTAATATTCTTCCTATACCGGCACTTGACGGCGGACATTTGCTGTTTCTGTTGATTGAAAAGATTCAGGGTAAACCTGTTGATGAAGAAGTAATGAATAAGGTTATGACGGTATTTTTTGCACTGTTAATACTGTTGCTTGTATTCGTGTTGTTTAACGACATATATGTCCTTGTTCAGCCACTATTTGTGAAATAAGAGCGTAGCCGCTCCACCCATGACAGCTTACGAAATTGCATAGGCCGCTTTTTTCAGTGTTCAAAAATCCTTAAATATCTACTTATTATCGCTTTGTTTTGTCCAAGCACTCGGGTATGTCTTTCTGAACTTGTTTCAGACCCTCAGAACTTTTCCCTCGCACTTGTTTTGCTTTAAATAGAATTGCTTATATAGTATTCTACTATCTTTAAATATATAAACGATAATAGCTTTGCGTCTTCGCTCTTGGTCTCTTTGCATCTAATTAAGAGATATCTAAATCAATTCAGATGCCACTTTATTACTCTTCACTTTTTTTAACTTTCTGAACAATTTTTTGAATAACCGAGAGTCTTGCAAAATCATCCCTGATTTCCTGCGCTTTTCTCTCAAGTTTGTTATAAACCTGTGAATTTATTTCACCGCCTATCAAAATTAATACAGATGTGTAATAAAGCCATACCATCAGAACCGCAAACGCACCGATTGTTCCGTAAACCATGTTATATGTTTTCAAATTGTTTACGTAAATTGAAAAACCCCATGAACCGATTAACCAGAACGTCGTAAAAAACCACGTTCCGGGAATTGCACTTTTACGTTTAAATTTTTCATTCCCGCGTAAATCAGGCAGGATATAGTAACTTAAAAATGCCATAAAGAATAATGCCGCAAATGCTACAGGCCAACGGAGAGTTAATAAGGTTATCGCAACATGTTTTGACATGTGAAAATGGGTAACAAGAAGATGAATAATGGCTTTGCCGAATACGATTAAGTTTATACTCAAAAACATTACCATAGTATCTACAAACACCATTAGCAGAGATAATGCTCGTGTATAAATAAAGCTCCTTGTTTCGTTAACTTTATATGCTCTGTTCAATCCTTTAAGCACAACCGCAATCCCGTTTGTCGAAAGGATTAAAGTAACGCAAAATCCTATTATCGCCATTAGTTTGCCGTGGGAAAAAATCATTGCTTCCGATAAAACGGTTAAAATTAAATCCATTGCCTGCTCCGGCATAAATGTCGCAAGAAAACGCAAAATAGGAGTCATAAGAGCTTTGTTACCCATCCAGCCGAAAATTGATGTCAGCAAAAGCATGAAAGGGAAAATCCCGATAACCATCATAAATCCCATTTCTGCAGCCATACCGTAGAAGTCGTTTTTTATGACGGATATGATTAATCTTTTTACACCTCTTATGAATCCTTTAAAACTCACTTTTTATATCTCTCTTGTTTTAATTTCAGCAAGAATTTTTTTGACGGCTTCATCAACCGGAGCTTTAATCGTACAGCCCGAAGCAAATTTATGCCCGCCGCCGCCAAATACCTCACATATTTGCGCGACATCAGCAAACTTGCTTCTCATGGAGATTTTTGTTGCGCCTGATTTCATCTCTTTTGCAACAAATGCAATTCTGGTTGTTACAATTGCACGGAGTTTTTCGGTTAAACCTTCCATGCATTCGTCATTTGCCGAGAATTTTTCCATGTCTTTTTTATAAACAATTGTATAAGCTATTTTATCATTGTCAAGAAATTTTGCCTTGCTGATACAATATGCCTGAAACATCACAAGGGTTTTAGAATCTGATTCATAAACCTTTTTATAAATGTCTGATGGATTAGCCCCTTTTTCAACGAGCTTTGATGTACATTCAAAGGTTGCAGGTTTTGTATTGTCAAACCTGAATGAACCGGTATCTGTTAAAATTGCTGTGTACAAACAAATTGCAGCATCCATGTTGATATTTAACCCCATATTTTCAAAACAACCGTACAGAACTTCGCCTGTTGAACTTGCGTCAGGGTTTATAATATTTAAATCACCATATGCACTGTTAGTTTTGTGGTGATCGATATTCACCCTAAATTTAGCTTTATTAAAAAGAATTTGTCCGTCGCAAATTCGTTCAATTGATGCAACATCGACATTGATTACCAAATCGTATTCTCTGGATTTATCAATATCATCAATATGTTTAACATCATGAATATGAGGCAGAAAAGAATAGATATCAGGAATTTTGGATATCGTCGCCATATCGCATTTTTTCTTATAGTTATCAAGAATAACTGAATAAAGCCCGCACATTGAACCTAAAGTATCACCGTCAGGGTTAATGTGAGAGAATATCAGTATATTTTTGGAGGATTTTATGATATCATTTAATTTAGAATAATCCATTTCTTAATGGTAACACAAAAATAAACTGAAACAAAATCCATACTAATCCTTCTACCTTCCGGAAAGCTTCCTTTAAAGTAACGGATGAGGGTTATTATATATGGTTAATCCTTTGTAAATGGTGTAAAAATGAAGAAAGTTCTCTACACAGATTTTGTAACAACTGAATCCTTGGTTGAGGAATTGCTTGAGAAGACTGAAATAAAAAAAGCAATTACCCGAAGCAATCTTTATAAATTTTGGGAAAAAGCAGCAGGTACAAAATTCGCTCAAAAATCAAAACCGTATTCATTGCTTCCTGGCGGAGTTATGGTTATAGCCTGTGAAAACGCGATTGTCGCACAGGAATTAACCCTGAGAAAAACACATATTTTAGTTAAATTTGAACCGTATTTAAAACCATTAAAAATAACCGTAAAAGATTTACGTTTTGATCCCAAAAAATGGGGAGCGTAGCCGCTCCACCCATGACGGCTTACGGTATTGCATAGGCCGCTTTTTACAGTATTCAAAAATCCTTAAATATCTACTTGTTATCGCTTTGTTTTGTCCAAGCACTCGGGTATGTCTTTCTGAACTTGTTTCAGACCCTTACAACTTTTCCCTCGCACCTGTTTTGCTTAACATGGATTGGCAATATGAGAAAAAGCGTAGCCGCTCCATCCATGACGGCTTACGGTATTGCATAGGCCGCTTTTTTCAGTATTCAAAAATCCTTAAATATCTACTTATTATCGCTTTGTTTTGTCCAAGCACTCGGGTATGCCTTTCTGAACTTGTTTCAGAACCTCAGAACTTTTCCCTCGCACCTGTTTTGCTTAACATGGATTGGCAATATGAGAAAAAGCGTAGCCGCTCCATCCGTGACAGCTTACGGTATTGCATAAGCCGCTTTTTTCAGTGTTCAAAAATCCTTAAATATCTACTTATTATCGCTTTGTTTTGTCCAAGCACTCGGGTATGCCTTTCTGAACTTGTTTCAGAACCTCAGAACTTCTCAATATTCTATCTTCTAAATCAGCTTTGCCTATGTGCAGCTACAGATTTATGTTTAAGTTATAATATTCTCCAAAGAGGAAAAAATATGAAAACAATAAAATTAACAAAAATGCATGGCTGCGGCAATGACTTTGTAATTATTGACTACCCTGAATACGAAAAAACCGGAATGAAAATGGATGAACTTGCTAAAAAGCTCTGCGACAGACACTTTGGTGTCGGAGCTGACGGTATGATAATTCCAAATTGCCAAAAGCACGATGAAACAGCAGATATTAGTTGGTATTTTTATAACTCTGACGGCTCAACTGCCCAGATGTGCGGAAACGGAATGAGATGTTTTGCAAAATATGCTTATGACAACAAACTTATTAATAAAAAATCTTTCAGTGTTAAAACTCTTGCCGGTATTATCAAGCCAGAGCTGCTGGAAAACGGATTGATAAAAGTAAATATGGGAAAACCTATTCTGGAAGACAAAAAAATCCCCTTCTGGGGCGAACGAGAAATAAAAGTTTTAGGCAGAGAGTTTGAAATTTTCCCTGTTTCCATGGGCAACCCTCATTGCGTAATTATTACAGATGATGATCCAATGGAACTTGCTTTGAAATACGGACCTGAAATTGAAAAACATGAATATTTCCCTGACAAAACAAATGTTGAATTTGTTAAAGTAAAATCAAATATGGAAATTGATATGCGTGTTTATGAACGCGGTTGCGGAATTACTTTAGCCTGCGGAACAGGTGCCTGCGCAAGCGTTGTTGCCTGTGTTTTAAATAACTTAACAGAAAAAAAAGCAAAAGTTAATCTTCTTGGTGGCCCTGTATTTGTTGAATGGCAAGGGTCTAAGGAAGATGCTAATCAGGATATATTTTTGATAGGTTCTGCAAATTACAGTTTTTTTGCCGAATATGTATTGTAAAATATAGTATTTCCATGATATTATTATTTCATACACTAAAAACGAAGGAGAATAGTAATGAAAACTTATGAATTATTAACTGTATTTAAACCTAATTTAGATGCAGAAGAAGTAGATAACGCTTTGGAAAGACTAAATGCATTCGTAACAGAAGCAGGCGGAAAAGTTGAATCTACAGACAAATCAGGCAGAAAAAAATTGGCTTATGATATCCAAAATTTCAGAGACGGTTTTTTTGTAACGACTGTTATTAGCCTTCCTGAAAGCAAAGTTGCTGAATTTAAACGTCAGTTGAGATTAAGCGATAATATTTTAAGAACAATGTTTCTTGAAGCAGCAAAAGTAGGAGCATAACAATGAGCCTTGCAAAAGCAGTAGTAACAGGTACAGTATATAGAACACCGGAAAAACGTTTTACACAAAACAACGTTGCGGTGTCTGCATTTGTTATGAATATCGGTGAAAGAGAAGAAACTCTTATTAGAGTCCTTTCAAAAAGAACTGCTCTTGATGAAATTGTTTCATCTTTAAATAAAGGTGAAAGAGTTCTTGTTGAAGGCAGATTGCAAACAGCTACGGTTAAAACCGATGACGGTTCCGAAAAAAGGATTTATGAAATTGATGCCAACTCAATCGAAAAAATGGGTGAAGGTGCTGTTTCAAATTCCGATTTCGGCACCGAGGAAATCGTTAAATTTGAATCGGATGATGTTGCAAACGAACTGATTAACGAGGACGAAATTCCCTTTTAGGGAACGTGCCGTTCCATCCAACACGCAGGTTTTGTATAAAACTTGTACAATCTAAAATAAGCGGTTTTATGCAGGTAAGTACAAGCTGTAAACAGATACCAATTTGGCTTCTTGCATTTTGAGAACCTCTGACCATCCAATTTTAATACAGTACAAATAATAAATAGGCTAGAAAGGCTAACTAAGAAAATGGCAAGACAAAACAATGATGAAAAGAAAAAACGTAAAAACTGCGGGCTTTGTGCAGACAAAGTTGAAGCTATTGATTACAAAGATGCAGCAAAGTTGAGAAGATACCTGACTGAAGCTGGGAAAATTATTCCCCGCAGAATTACAGGCAACTGCGCAAAGCATCAGAGAATGATAGCTAAAGCTATTAAACGCGCAAGAGAAGCTGCTATTATCGACTACGTTTTTGACTAACAGCGTCTGTTAAAGGAAAAAATAACCCGTCTTTTTAAGGCGGGTTATTTTATATCAAATATAATTCTGTAATATATATCAGCTTTTATAAATTTGTTTGCTGGTTTATTTCTCCACAGTTTAAGGTTTATTTCAGCAGGAAGATTGGTAACCGTAATTATTTTATCATATTGCAACGGGGAAATATTGTTGCATCCGTCTTTATAACCGCAGCTTCCGCCAAGATGTATATAATCCTTAAATCTTTTTACGTCCTCGGTAATATTATTGTTTTTGGAAAACATGCTTACATTTTTTAAATCGTATATATAAACGTAGTGATAACCGAAATCTTTTGCATTCAGCCCTGACAATTGTATAGGATATCGTGTCATTTTACCGTTTACGCTTGCTCGATATTTGAGAAATTGTTCTGTAAGTTTGTATTTAGCAACAATTAAGTTATCTTTTTTATCGTATTGAATTGACAGTGGCAGAAATCGACCGTACTCTCCTGTACAGAATTCTTGATTGTAACTCTCCTCCCACGGCAGGAATGGAAGACTTAAACCAACAAGTGCATTTGGGTTGTTTATTTGTGCACTGACTTTTGAAGGCCCTTCAATGTTTTCATGATAATCCCCTTTATAGTTTAATTGATTACAGCAAATTGTCCCCCACCAGGGTTTGTTATCCGCAATTGAACCGAAAATTTGTTCATCCGGCTCATAATTTGCGCTTGCAAAGAGCGAATTATTTACATGTTTTTTTCTTATTTTATAAATTTGTTGTTTTGAAAGGTAATCATATTCGCTTAGAGGATTGACTTTTATAGTTTGAAATCCTGATGTATATTTAATGTTTAGAATTTTGTTATCATTGAGTGCAAAAAATAATGAGGGACAGCAAAAGTAAATCGCAATTGCAAGTGTAATGATTTTAGCTGTTAAAATAATACCTGCCGGAATTTTTTCAAGCAAACCAGGAGAGTGGTGCATATTTTTATTATGGTTATAATTTTTTGGGGGGACTACTATTTTGGGATATCTCATCTTTGCGCAATGTATCAGTGATTCTTTTGAAACTTTGTCATTCGGGTCAATTTCTAAAATTTCGCTATACAGTAATAGTGCATTGTCATAATCTTCTATATCTAGATAATAGCTAGCTTTCCAACGCAATATATAAATATTTTTCGGATATAATTTAAGGGCATTGTTAATGTATTCCAGAATCTTCTGTTTTTCATCTTCGCTTGACTCTTTTGTGACATCCGGTACTATATTTTCAAGATATACTAAAATTTCGTCTAATTTTTTATCTTTCATTGTAACCTCTGCAAATTTTTTCTTGAATTTTGTCAACAATCAAAATTATGTCAAAAACAAACGAAACGCCTATAAATGCTACTACAGGCAGCCCGGGAAGTAAAAGCCCCGTAAAGTCTTTGGCTAAAAAATAATTTATATCATCTTTAAATGCTATAAGAAATACCAGTCCGATAATAAAAAATACTACGGAAAACCACTTAACAGGACCTTCTGCAGCACTTGTTAAGATAGATACTACACCTGTTTGCAGGTAATCTTCTATTTTTTCTTTGATATCCGGCTGTATTCCTGCACCGCCAAATTTATAAGAAAAATTGTTTACTTTTCTGCCGTAATCAATGATTTTATAAATAAAATTCATTGGTCTTACAGGGGTATTTTTCATGGAAAGTTTTTTATCTTTTAGAACAGTAAATTTCAATTCAATTTCATTTAATGCAATATAACTACCATACTTGTTTTGGCCGACGACAGTATGCAGCACCATTTTTAAATCCTTTATTTCTCCATATCCGCATACAAAATTATATTGAGGACGATTAAAATTAAATTTAACCATGTCTGGCAGAAAATCAACGGATTTTAGATTTAATGATGAAGCGAGTTTTTTAAGTTCTGCACATCTTTGTACTATTGCAATTATCAGGCCGGTGTAAAATATTACGGGTAAAACAATGAAAAGTATCCAAGAAAACCATGGGTCTTCAGGATTTGCTATTAATAATGCATCAAACGACATTGTTGCCCACGAAAAAAATCCGGAAATTGATTTTTGTACATCCGCAGAAAGATATATATAAGCCAGAATTATTCCGG
Source organism: uncultured bacterium (assembly GCA_949296425.1). GTDB lineage: Bacteria > Cyanobacteriota > Vampirovibrionia > Gastranaerophilales > Gastranaerophilaceae > Stercorousia. The sequence continues at coordinate 57,966 of CASFPN010000006.1, read as the reverse complement.
CTGTGTATAAACCTGCAAATAATGCAAAAAATAATATAAATTTTATTGAAGTTTTTGCAGAAACATTGTTTATATGCATAAAAATTACCTTTCTTGTTGTATTAATTCAAGTCTTTGGCTTGTTGACGGGTGTGTTGAAAAATATTGAAGAAACTCCGGTGCTTTTTCTTTTTTCTGCAGAAGTTTAAAAAATTCAACTGCTCCAGTATTACGGCCGTAAAGTTTGTAGACAACTCTGTTTGCATATCTGTCGGCTTCACGCTCCTGTTTTCTTGAATAAGTCAGCCCGTTTAAATCGGAAATGCTGTCAAGTGTCAGGCTTATATCGTTATTTCCGGAGGTAAAAATTGTGGAAATAACAGAAACAATAATTTGTCTGCTCATACTTTTCAAATGATCCCTGTGTGCGTAGTGACCGAGCTCATGTGCCATAACAAAGGTTAAAACTTCTTCGTCTTTTACCTCAGCCATTATACCTTTTGTAAAAAATATTTGACCGTTAGGGGTAATAAAGGCATTTATGTTTTTATCAGAAACTATGTAAATAGGAAATTTCGATTTCCCCTGTAAATTTTTATCCAGTGAAACAATTTTATTTCTTATATTTTCAAGTTTGATTATATTGTTGTTTTTAGCATATGTCTTTGGCTTAATCCCTAATGAAAACGCATTCTCGATTTTCATCTGGGTTTCGTTTGACATTCTGTCTATAAAAAAAACGCCTATAGCGTCAGCAAAAATATATAAAAGTCCAAATATAGCGCTAATGCCTGCAATAAGAATTATAAATTCAATGCCGGCATTAGATTGCCCGACATTAACATTATCCTCAATATTTTTTAAATATTTTTCTTCAAGGTTTTTATTCATAAGTAATTGCAGTACCGTAGGCTATTATCGCGCATTGCGGAACAGTTTCCTGCATATAGGTATCATTCAGCATAATTGATTCAATACGCGTATTTACTATAAAGTTTGCACCGCGTGCTTTTTCCCGCATTCTGAGTATTGCCTCACGTCTGCCTCTGTCAAGAACAGACTCAAAAGTTGTCAGTCTGCCGCCGAAAAAGTTTTTCAGGCCTGCAACAAAATTTTTAAAGTAATCACCGCTTATTACAGCTTCACCGGTAACAAGTTCAATCTTTTTTATCTTCCTGTTTGTATTCCAGGTTTTTGCACCGAAATTAATTATAGGCTGTCTGAAAAGTGCAATTTCGCGTTTTTTGATGTTGTCAAAATGTCTCTTTTCAATAATAGACCCTGTAAAGAAAGTAATCCCAAGAATTAATAAAATAAATAGAATATCACCCATCTAATCTTATCCTTTCGGCTGAACTTTTACTGCAGTTCCGTATGCATAAACTTCTGCCGCACCGACTGTGATTGATGAAGTTGCAAGACGTACATTAATTACTGCGTTTGCTCCTAATCTGTAAGCCTGCTGCTGCATACGGTCAATTGCTTCTTTACGGGCTTCGGACAGCAGCTCGGTATAACTTTTAAGTTCACCGCCGACCATGTTTTTTAACCCGGCTCCGAAATCTTTGATAGCATTTTTTGCTCTAACCGTACTCCCTGTTACAAGACCGTATTGTGCGGTAATTATCATTCCTGGAACAGATTCTATGTTTGTTAAAATCATCCTGTAACCTCCGGTAGAATTATAGGTTACTGATAATATTTTGTAATCATATATTTAATGTAATATTAGTAAAAATTTAATAAATCATTCAAAGATGATGAAACATAGATTAATTTTTGCTTATTATTAAAAACAGTCAAATTACTTTATCACTTCAATAGTATCGTAATCCACAAGGTATGGCAGATGTTCTTCTGTTATCAATTCGCCTGGGAGTAAAACCGCAATCCCCGGAGGACATTCAGCGATAACTTCTGCCGCAATTCTTCCTACAGCATGTGTTTTAGGGATAATTTCTTTATGTGAATAAAAAGCCTCTCTAAGTGTCATTTTAATAATCGGTTCGAGCATCGGCATGTGCTTTTTCTTTTCGAGATAACAGATGTCAGTGTAATTTGTTTTGTCAATTTGTGCTAAACATTTTACAAGATACTGCATATCAGATCGTGTGTTGCCTATATTTGAAAGTATCAAAAGTCCAGCATCAGAAGCACTTTCAACTTCTATATTAAAATCAATTTCCAGAATTGATTCAAGGCGTTTGCCTGACAACCTCTCATCACGTATAAATACCTTTGTAATATCTGTTTTATAGCCAAAATCCGGTTGGAGATGACGTATATGTTCAAGTTTGTCAATTTCGCGGCGTAAATATTTTGCATTTTGAACAGCACGTTCAAGCTGTTTACGTCCTCTCTGGCTGTCTAAATTAGCACGTGCGGCATCTAAACTTGCAAGAAGCATCAAGGATGGACTTGTTGTATGCAGTAATTTTAGAGCTTTTTCAACGGCATCACAATCAATTATGGAGTTTTCAGCTATATGCAGCATTGAACTCTGGCTCATACTTCCGCCTGTTTTGTGAAGTGAATGAACAACAGCATCGGCCCCCAGTTTCAGAGCGGAAGTAGGAAGATGATTATTAAAATTCCAAAGACACGCATGCGCTTCATCAACAATTAAAGGTACGTTATGTTTTTTGCAAATATCGGAAATTGATTTGACATCCGATACAACACCTTCATAAGTCGGGTTTGTAATCCATACCATTGAGGCATCCGGGTTTTTGTCAAGCATATTTTCAACACTTTCAGGTGTAACGTTGCCCCAGATTCCCCATTCATCAAATTTTTTCGGGATAAGCCATAAAGGTTCAGCGCCTGAAATTATCATACCTGTTAAAATTGAGCGGTGACAGTTGCGGTTAGTGATAATTTTTTTACCTTTACCTGTTAAAGCCATTGCAAGTGCCAGATTTCCGGCTGTAGAACCGTTGAGCAAAAAGAAAGTTTTTTTAGCTCCGAAAGCTAAAGCAGCAAGTTCCTGTGCTTCTTTAATGGGGCCTGTTGCGGGATGAAGCGTTCCCAGACCGTCAAATTCATCTGTGGTATCAATTGAAAGTGCCTTTGCGCCGATAAGTTTTTTAAATTCGGGCAAAGAGCCGTTTCCTCTTGTGTGGCCGGGGATATGAAACTGATAAGACGGGGTTTCATAAGCTTTTTTCAGGGCTTCTACAATCGGGGCTTTAACTTTTATTTTAGTATATTTATTTTCAATTATTTTATTCATGTTTTTTGTTACACCTGTCATAATTATTAATATACACTAAAAAAATTTTTTTTTGCATATATTTTGTGTTACATTAATATTTGTGAACCGTTTTTTCAGAATAGCTTTAATATATTTGCTTATATTTTTTGCCCCGCCTGTTTTTGCCTTCGGCAAATCCAAACATGAAAAAGTCAAACCGCAGACTCAACAGGAAGTCATTCATCTTGATGTTACCAAAACAGAAGGAGAAAATACATCCGCCGAAAAAATTAAAAAATCAGATGACTGGATTCAAAAAGATACGGTGAGGGATAACGTTGATACTGAATTTTCAATGTTTGACCATCTTTTTGATACTGATAAAGATTTTGATCATCCGTTTAAGTTTGAGGAAGAATCGCTTTTTGGACGAATTTACAAAAAAAAACTGGAAAGAACTTCAATTCCCTCATTTCTTTTGCAGGATGAACTAACATTTAAATATAAAAAAGGCCCCGTAGACAGGGTTCAATTTTACGGGGCATATCAGGGAAATTTCGGGTTCGACTTTGAAGGTGCAGATTACGATACGGATTATGGTTTCGGCTTTATGGAAGCTGGCGTTGTCGGAGATTTTAAAGATAAAAACACTGATTTTAAACTGCAGTTTAATTTCAAACCCGGTGAAAACAGAACATATCTTCAAGGGCTTGTGACAGACGCTTACATAATGAATACAAGAATTCCGCACCATAAAATTATTGTCGGCAATTCCAGAAATCAGGTCGGTTTTGAAGGTGGTATGGGTTCTTATGTGCTGCCGTTTGCCATGCGTTCACAAATTTCAAGAACCTTCGGAAATACAAGGGCACTCGGTTTAAGGGTTGTCGGGGATTATGACTTAGTGGACTACAGCTTGGCATTGAACAGTTCTGACAGATTTTTCAAATCATTTTTCCCCGGAGCTGAATTTACGGGCTGGGTGAATTTTAAGCCTCTCGGCAAAACTGACGGGAAATACGGAATACTTGTTCTCGGCGGTGGATTAAATGCAGGGCATAATGACACTGATTATACTGTCGGCGGTGCTTATGCAAGTTACAGATATAAAAAATTTATGGCAAACTTTGAGTATGCAATAGCTGACGGCTACAACGGAACCTACAGGAGCACTGATAAGGCAGAAGGTTTTTATACAACAATTGCTTATAGAATTACGCAGAAACTGCATATTCTTGCGCGATATGACCAATTTGATCCTAACCGGGATATTGCCGATAACAAAAGCAGAGAATATTCTGTTGGTTTGAATTATTTTATTAAAGGACAGGCTTTAAGACTTATTTTAAATTACGTTTTTTGTGATAACGAAAACAGCGAGGACAGCCATAGAATTATTTTAGGTACGCAGATACTTTTATAAATTATTTTTTTGTATGAAAATCTTAACCTATTCCTGTCCGTCACATTTCAGCAAATATTTTATATAATCTAATTTGGAGCGTGCATCTATAACTGCCTGAGTGTTAATCTCAATCATATTATTTAAAGATTCCTGAATCATTACAAGACTTTTTTCAATTTCTTTAAACTTATTTGTTGTTTGCGGCATATAAACTCCTATGATTGTCCAAGGGTATTGTTTATTTGATTATTAGTCAAATTTATACATACTATAGCAGAGTTAAAATAAACTGTCAAATATATTAAATTTTAAATAATGAATTTCGACAAGTTTAAAAAACATATAGGTTTAAAAATAAAATTTTACAGAAATCTAAGAGATTTAACACAAGAGGTGTTAGCTGAAAAAATAGGTTGTTCTGTAAACTATTTAAGTTTAATCGAAAACGGCCGTAAAAATATCAGTCTTAAAATGATATACAGAATTTCAGCAGCATTAAATATAAGCGCATCAAAAATATTTGATGTTGAAGATTGATGTTTGACTACTGGTTAAATCTGTGCATAATTAAAAATATGAGTTTTGAGAACTTTAAAAAAAGCATAGGTTTAAAAATCCAGTCTTACAGACGTTCCCAGGGGTTGACACAGGAAATGCTGGCTGAAAAAATCGACTGTTCCGTAAATTATTTGAGTTTGGTTGAAAACGGCCGTAAAAATATCAGCCTTAAAATGTTTTACAGATTTTTAAACGCACTGAACATAGAAGCATCAAAAATATTTGATGTTGAAGATTGATGTTTAAGCTGTTACGGCAGACATTCCCAGTAAGTTTTTGAACTATCCCACGGACATCTGTTTTGAAGCGCATAAGTTGCACAGGTCGCCCCGTTTATATCACTCGTACTTGTATTAGAGCATTTATCTTTATTTTCCTCAGTATCATTATAGTGACATCCAGATTCATCACATACAATTTCCGATTCGGAATCTGCCGGAATAAGCTTTGTTGTATCTTTACGACTCTGGAAAATAAATATATCATGCCCGAGGGCATTTGGTCCTTTGTACAAACCGTTTGTATCTATAGTGAACCACAGAGCTCCGCAGTTTTGAATAATAGAGAGTATGCTCCCGTCAGGTGTTATAAAAGCTCCTGAAGATCCCATATATTGTGAGCACTGTGGAGCCCTCATTGGCTTATTTTTATTAAAGTTTTTTGCTTTATAATCGGATTTTTCTTCACTTGAAATTAATTTAAGCTGTTTGTATTTAGCGTATACAGCCTGTGCAAACTCAGAATTATAATCAACACCATATCCTTGAAAAACCGGTATACCTTCTGCGACAACAAGATTAAAAGCATTATGCAGGTTTGAATAAGATTTTTTAAAAGAAGCTTCCAGACCTTTTTGATTAGTTTTTTGAATTATCGACGGAATAGTCATTGCAGCAACCACACCGATTATGCCTAGGGTGATGAGAACTTCTGCTAAGGTAAAAGCAGCTTTCTTTGTAAATAGCCTACCATCATGTTTTTCTATCATCTTAGCTTCTAAATTAACCCTCTCCCTTAATCCCTCCCCCGAGAGATGGAAAAGAGTTAGGATACTTCTTAGTGCCCTGGTGCCATAGTATCTTGCTATCTTAAATCTCAACAACGCTTCCATTAAATTGCCTCCACAGAAATATAAATTAATCTATAGATAAATAGTTTAAACTACTTATATATAGATTAATATAACTTATTTTACATTAAAAGTCAAGGTAACTTATAATTATAGGATGATTATTAACGATATGACAGATTTTCAGCTTGTTAAATTCCTTCTTAACAAAGAATATATGCTGCAAAAGGATTTGTCCGAAAAATTAAACGAATATTCAGGGAAAAATACGAAACCTGCGAATTTTTCAGCAAAATTGAAACGCGAATATTTAACTTTCAAGGATTTGAAAGCTATTTGCGATATTTTAGGTTATGATTTAATTGTTGAAAAACGAAAAAATTAATGTCTGATACAATGCGGATATGGAGTTGAATTCACCTATTCTTCACTGTCTTTGTGGTGTTTTACGTCTTCTTTAATTACTATCAGATTATTGATAATTTTCATAGCGCAGGTCGGCAGAACAACATCATTTAAACCTGTTGCAATGCTGATAATTTTACCGGCGCCTAAAACTACTTCGTCGCCTTTGTAATAAAATTTATAATCGTCTTTTCTGTCTGAACGGATTGTTACTTTGTCCATTTTCAGTTTCTCCTTTTTATTTCGTACTTATTCTTTTCCCGTTTTTATCGAAAAATATACCGTTTTTTTCTACTTCTTCGTATATTTCTTCATCCTGTTTAAAACTTGTTTCGGTATAAGGATAAAAATCTATACAGACCTCCATATCCGTTTCTGTTTTCCCGATAATCGGCCAAATCTGTTCGCGTTTTGACTTGTCCTCAATATCAAAAATCCCTGCAAGTTCGATATCTTCACCTTCATGCATCTGTCCGTCTGTGTGGATTCCGAAAAGATACATACCTTTAAAATCGTTGAATACACGATTAAAAGCTGCAGATAGTCTTACAATTACTTCATCAACCGAATTTGCCATAATAATTATCCTATATTATTTACAACATCATTTCTGTCAACACTAATCTGTTCGGAGGTTTCAAGATTCTTGATTGAAACTTTGTTTGATTTGATTTCGTCTTCACCTAAAATAAGTGCATATTTTGCAACTTTTGACGCTTTTTCAAGCTGTTTGGTAAATTTTTTATTCGCAAGATCAAATTCAACTTTAATTCCTTCTTTTCTGAGTTCCTGTGCAAATTCAAATGCATCAGAAGGCGAATTGCAGACAATGTATGCATCAAGTTTTTCCGGTTCAACATCAGGCAAAAGCGAATTTAACCTTTCCATACCCATTGCCCAGCCGACGGCAGGTGTGTCTTCTCCGCCGAGATTTTTGACCAAGCTGTCATATCTGCCGCCGCCGCAGACAGCGTTTTGAGAGCCTAAATTATTTGACTTAATTTCAAATACTGTTCTGTTATAATAATCCAAACCTCTTACAAGAAGTTTATTTTCAACGTACGGAACATTAAGTCTGTCAAGATAAGATTTTAAATCACTATAATGTGTTGCGCATTCTTCGCATATAAAATCGGATTGTATAACTTTTTGGATTTCCGGTTTTGCAAAAATTTCTTTGCAAGAATCAACTTTGCAGTCAAGAAGTCTTAGCGGATTTTTTTCATAACGATTCCGGCAATCCTCGCAAAGATTGTCGAATTCCGGTTTTAAAACTTCTTTAATTCTTTTTTTATATTCCTCCCGGCATTTCGGACATCCGAGGGAATTTATCTCAACTTCCAGATTGTTCAGCCCCAGCGATTTCAAATAATCTACAGCGAGAAGAATAACTTCGGCATCAGCGGTTGGCTCTTTAATCCCGAACATTTCAACGCCCACCTGATGAAATTGTCTTTGTCTGCCTGCCTGCGGACGTTCGTATCTGAACATCGGACCTTTGTACCAGAGTTTGACAGGAGCTGACAGTCTTGCCATGCCGTTTTCTATAAACGAACGGACAACACCTGCCGTGTTTTCGGGACGCAGAGTAATTGAGCGGTCGCTTTTTTCAAATGTGTACATTTCTTTGTTTACGATATCGGTTGTATCGCCGACACCGCGTGCAAAAAGTTCCGTAGCTTCCAAAATCGGGGTTCTTATTTCTCTGTAACCGTATTTAGTAAAAATTTCAAGCGCATTTTGCTCTAACTTTTGCCACTGTCCGGCTTCCTGAGGTAAAATGTCTTTTGTTCCTTTGAGTACTTTAATAATTTTTGTCATAAAGTTATTATATAAATTTGAGGGCTAATTGTCAAATAAAATTAAAAAGCGGAAATAAATTTATCTCCGCTTTTTTCTATTTGATTAGTATGATTTTATTTCAAATAGGTATTAAAGAAAGTTTCAATTTTATCAAAAGGAATTTTTTCAAGGTTATCATATAAATCCACATGGTTTGCACCCGGAACTATATACAATTCTTTGTTGTCACCTTTGAGTTTTTTGTAAGCGTCTTCTGAGAAATAGCGGCTGTGAGCATTTTCACCGTGTATCATTAATACTGCATTTCTGATTTCGTCACTGTAAGCCAAGATCGGCATATTGATTAATGATAGAGATGATGTTGTATTCCAGCCGCCATTTGAACCGATTGAACGCTTGTGAAATCCTCTTTTTGTTTTATAGAAGTCAACATAATCTTTAACAAACTGAGGTTCGTCCCCTGTTAATTTATCAGGCAGCCCTTGAGTTTTTGCATAAGTACCGTTTTTAAAATCTTCAGTTCTTTGTTTATTCAGTTGTTCTTTCATTTTGTAGCGGGCATCTGCATCTATTGTATCATTGTATCCTTTAGCGGTTACTCTTGTCATATCATACATTGTAACGGTGACTGTTCCTTTAATTCTTGTATCAATTGCTGCTGCATTTAAGCCGAAACCGCCAAATCCGCAAATTCCTATAATACCTATTTCATCAGGATTAACATCTTTTCTGCTGCTCAAATAATCTACTGCCGCAGAAAAATCCTCTGTATTGATATCAGGGGAAGCAACATCTCTTACCTCTCCGCCGCTTTCACCGGTAAATGACGGATCAAAAGCAAGTGTAAGAAATCCACGCTCAGCAAGTGTTTGAGCATATCTGCCCGAAACCTGTTCTTTTACGGCGCCGAAAGGCCCGCTTACTGCAATAGCAGGGAGTTTATCACCTTTTTTATCTTTTGGTATGTATAAATCTCCTGTTAATTCTATACCGAATCTGTTTTTAAAGTGGACTTTTTCAATATCAACTTTGTCGCTTTTGGGGAAAGTTTTATCCCAATCGTTAGTTTTTGCTTCACTCATAAGTGAACCTCCTATGATTAAAATTAGTGCTGATAAACAAATTAAAAGCTTTTTTACCATTTTCACCTCGTTTCCAGATTAAAAAATTTTCTTTTTATTTTTCATTATTTACGATTTTTCAAAAATAGCAAATACTTATATTAAATATTTACAAATACTTGATAAGCATAATCTTGCTAAATCAAATAAATCTTATGTTTTAATATATTGTAATAAACTGGCAATAATTTCTAAGAAAAATTGTTTAAATAAATACGGGGAAAAAGGATTTTTCAGAATATGGGGATTATTAGCAAAATCAATAATATTTCTGCTTTCTTTGTAAAAGGCTGCAAAAGACTTCAAAAAACAACAAACCATTCCTCTCCAATTAACCACGGAAGAACAAGTTCATTGCCGCCAAAAATTACTGAGTCACCAAAAATATCTATAGCAAAAAACTTAAAAAACTTATTTAATCACGCAAAATATAATGTTCAACGACTTTTTTTGCAAAGTATTTGTAATTTCACGGGAAATGCATGTACACCTTATTTAAAAAATTATATTTCAAAAAATTTTGATAATATAAAAAAACAACTGTTAAAATTAGACCTGGATAAAGAAACTTTAAAAAAGATTGAAAACAGTGCATCTTCACAAGAAATTGCAAATATAATTAAATCAATAAAATATAAAGAAACAATGAAGCTGAGTGACGTATTGAATTTAACTCTTCTGGATTCCGCAATGCCTGAGCATGAAAAATTAAGACTTATAAAAGCTGCAGAAAACCAATATAACACAAAAATGCTTAATTTGGAAAAAGCTCTTTCATGTCCGTCTGTTGATCCAAAAGTGATAGAAATTGAAGAAATTTTAAAAAAACAGTATGGAATGGAATTTGTTTCTCTAAAGGATGATTATGAACATGCTCAAAAACTGCTGAAAGCCTGTAAATTAATGAAGGAAAACAGACATCCGCTGCCTAAAAATTATATTATATCAAATATGTTGTCCGGCACAGGTCAATGCTTACAAACAGAATCAACTGTATTACACTTGTGTACAGATTTAGATAAAATACTTAATCCAAAAACGAAAAAAACAGCAAATGTTTTATCTGCAGAAGATGATATTCAAACAATTATTCATGAATTCGGACACAATTTACAGCCTGAAATAATAAGATTAATTAAAATTCCCCAAAGATTTAAATCTGTTCCAAAAACAATATCAAAATATGCAGACATGGGATCAAATGCTGAATTGTGGGCAGAACTCTTTGCTAAAATACAACTTCATCCCGAATCAGTAACAAAACAACAAAAAGAGTTATTTGAATATCTGAAAAATTTTAATGTAAATTTACCGGATTGTATAAATCTCAGTATATAGCTTGAAGTTTACTTGTAACAGGCTGCAAAGTCTAGCCTTATTTTAGATTACGGAATTATTTTTTGCTTTAATTATGTTTATTAAAACGCAAAAAATTTTATTTTTGTTTTTTATCCAATCATAAAATATATGATATAAACAATGAAAATACAGCTATATACAAATTACACAACATACAAAAATTTTAATGCAAACAATGCTTCGGCGAAAAATTGCAGTACAAAATATTCTGCGGCAGCCGGCACAGCTACTATATACACTCCATCAAAAAATTACCAAAAAATAAGCTTCAACGGAAATCCCTTTTCTGAAATTAATAATATTATAAAATTTTTTCGGGCAAAAAGAAAAGTTTCCGATTTGAAAAAATATATGGAAATAACAAACGGGTCAAACAACTTTGTACTGCGGGAATTAGCAATGGAACCATTTGAAGGTCTGCAATACGGAATAGATGCTTTTAAAGGTTTGACAATGAAGGAGATTCAATATCTGTGTGAAAATTTGCACGTTATTGCAGTAAAAAGGGGCTGTAACAATATGTGCGGTTATTGTTATGCAGATGCAAAACCTTCCGAAAGCGCAATGTCCTGGGAGGATTTTACGATTATAACAAGAGGAATGAAAACATTAAAAAAAAGGTTTAAAGGTCTTGATATTTTCGGAGAAAATTTTCAGATTTCAAAAGACGATATTTTATACAGAACAACAGAGTTATTTTATGATTCTGACTGTATGAGTCTTGCAATAAAAGATAAAAAAGGGAGATTATACGATTTTACCGAACTTGCAACAGAGTTGTATAATTCAACCGGCAGACGGACTGCCTTTGATACTTCTGGATGGAACAGAAATAATCCTGTAATGCAGGAAAGAGCGGAAAAATATGCGGATTATTTCTCAAAATCAGAAAATATGGAAAAATTAAACGCTTTTAACATTTCTTTCAATGTTTTCAATGCTTCTTATATTGCATCAGTCAAGGCTTTAAAAAACGGAGATACGCAAAGAGCAAACAGACTTAGAGAACGTTTTACAGATAATATGGCAAACACCCTTTTTACTTTTATACCTCTTGTTGACAATTCAAAATTTGGTATCCTTGTAAGATGTTTTGATTCTAATGCAAAAAATGCAAAACACTTTGATAGAAAGGCAATGGAATCTCTGATTAAAGAGGTGTTTAGCAAAGTTGAAAAATTGTGTAAGGATGATTTGGCAGGAGAACAAAAATATATAAAAAGTCAGGATATGCTTGATTACAAGCTTGCAAATCTTTTTTTGAAACTTGGCAGGATTGATACGGGTTTGAATTCTTCAGGCAGAATGAAAAGTTTTATGAGGGAATTTAATATAAAAGCTCCGTTGCTTGAATACGATAAGCTAATGGAAAAAGTCATATCTGATTTGAAAGAAAAGGGCAGGTATCACAAATTTTTAATGCTCAGGCTTATTGATACCGATGGAAAAGTATATCACATGAATTATGCACGATTTATACCGACTGAAACACAGCTAAATATTGCCGGAAAAGATACACCTGTACCAAAACTGGCAAATTTAACCGGGGATTTTCGAATCACAAAAGAATTGCTGAACAGACCGGAGGTTTTTATCATAAAAAGTGCAAGACAAAGTATCAATAAAGATTAGAATATTGTATGTATTTTCCCCTTATTATTAATTGTAATTAAAAAATCATTCCCTTTTGAATTTTTAATCGGGAGATAAAACTGTGCGGCTTTCATGTTCCCAACCGTGCGTGTTCTGACTTCAAACGGAGCTGCAAAAACGTCTTTTAAACATTTTTTTAATTCATCCAATTTACTGATATACATATTATTAATATCTCTGCATAAAAGAATTTCATCAGCATTGCCGTCTTTATTCATTGCCGGCATAACTATTCTTTCGACAAACCTGAGATACCCGTGCAGCGTAAATAAATCTCTGTTAATAGCATTCCCTTCATATAAATCAACCAAATTATTCATCTTTCCGCGGTTTAAGTATATTTGCTCATCGGCATTTTGATTCAAATGCTTAAACAAATTCGGATAGCTGTTGATGTGTTTTTTTATTTCGTATTCTATGTCTGCACTTGTATATTTGTCTTTTTCACGGCCGTTTAAACGATTGCTGTCTTTATGTAATATCCCAAAAATTTCATTAATACGTGAAAATGTCGTTTTAATTGGTGTATACGCACCATACCGAAAGGCTATGGTATATTTTTCAGGACTTGTAACATCAATAAACTTAAACTTTATATCTTTTTTTAGTTTTGCAATTTCTTTTATAGCTTCATCATCAAATCCGTTACTCGCCATTGAATCATATTCAAGATATGTTAATGCATACTTGCCGGAATCATCATTCCATTCTTTTATTGCATTGCCTGAAATAATTCTATTATACAAATTTTTAACGGAATCTGCATTGTCATCCTTTAATCTGTTGTGCATTTCCGCAAGTTCACATAAATATTCACTGTACAGGTTATCAAGACGGGAGAAGAAAACGACTTGAGTGCCTGTAGACTGGCTAAGAGAATTCAAATCCTGAATAAATTTTTTTACAAGAGTCAGTTTTGCAGGATTTTCTTGCTTAATATTAATATAAGCATCGGTAAGATTTTTATTATTTTGTATGATCTCTAAAACCTCGTAATCAGTCTGCGAGTTTTTATTTTTGACATAGTTAATATTATTTATGTCAGAATCGGCTACATCTGCTTCAAATGTATTTCCGGAGTTATTTTGAACCTTTGGGGGTGATTTAGTGGGTTCAATTATATCATTATTGTCCTTATCAGACGCTGCACCTGTCAGAAGTTCGGTTATTTGTGCGGCAGTAGAGGTAATTAATGATGCTACTGTACTAAAAAATACATTTTTTTGTGTAGGATTTGTCAGTTGTTTTTTTATAGTTTGTGCAAGTTCGTCTTTCTCAACAGCATTTGACAATGCCCTGATGATTTCTTCATATTCCGGATAATCTGTTCTTCGATCGTTATTTGCTCCGAATACAGGATATAATTTATCAGATTTTGTAATATTAAAGTTTTGAACAAGGGGTAAGATTTTCATACTCTATTTATTTAATTATTTAACTGCTAAACTAAAAGTTCTGAATCTGTAAATTTGCTTAATTTCGAATAATTGTAAACTTTTTTTTACTGCAGGTTAATTATTTTAACTAAACTTTTTTCAGCAAAACAACAGCATGTGCTTCTATTGCAAGTTCCTGCCCTACAGCATCCATTTTTTCATTTGTTTTTGCTTTAATTGAAATTCTTTCAGGTTCGATCTGCAAAATTTGGCAGAGAATTTCTTTCATTTTAGGAATATAAGGCATCATTTTCGGCTGCTGGGCAATTATGTTGCTGTCTAAATTCTCTATAACATACTTTTTTTCTTTTATAAGATTATAAACATCTTTTAAAAGAATTGTGCTGTCAGCATCTTTATAAAGATCGTCTGTATCAGGGAAAATTGTTCCTATATCTGACAGTGCAAGGGCACCTAACATAGCGTCAATAATGGCATGTATTAAAACGTCAGCATCTGAATGCCCCATTAGCCCTTTTTCATGAGTAATTTTTACCCCGCCTATTACAAGATTTCTGCCTTCAGTCAATTTGTGAATATCATAACCAAGTCCTATCCTGTACATTTTATGCCTGCCTCCTATCTTTTTTTATTATCTCACAAAAAAATAATGAATGTTTTTCTACATCGTATGTATGAGATTTTTATAAAAAAGAAAAGTTTTATTTTTCTTTATTCGTATAAAAAATTATTAGATATGGAAAACATATCGTTTTTCATACCTCCTCCCCAAGTCTGGTAGCCGTTCTTCATAAAAAAGAATGGCTTTTTTTTGTGCGAACTGATTCAAATATTGTTAATTGCCATTCCTGATTTAATTCGGAATCTCCTTAGCCTGTATAGTTGTCAAGTTGGTTTTTATTGAACCTGCATTTCTTTTTCAAAGCCGAACAGGGAACTTACTGATTCATCATCATGGATTCTTGCAATTGCTGCGCCTAAAAGTGGTGCAACAGACAGCTGTTTAATTTTTGCCGGCATTTTATCCATGTCAAGAGGAATTGTATTTGTTACAATGCATTCTTTAATCGGCGCATTTGCAAGCCTTTCGATAGCCGGACCTGAAAATACCGGATGAACGGCGCAAACATAAATATCTTTTGCTCCCTCTTTTTGTAAAAGTTTTGAAGCTTCACAGATTGTCCCTGCAGTATCAATCATGTCATCAAACATAACGCAGATTTTATCTTTTACATCACCGATAACATGTGATGCAATAGCTTCATTGTGTTTATCACGGCGTTTATCAATAATCGCAAGAGGACAGCCGATTGCATTGGCAAAGTGTCTTGTTCTTTGAACCCCGCCGGTATCAGGACTTACGGCTACCATATCTTCAGGGTTTATATTTAAATCCTTTATATAATTTGTCAAAATTGATGTTGCAAAAATATGGTCAACAAGAATATTAAAAAATCCCTGAATTTGACCGGTATGCAAATCCATAGCAAGAATTCTGTCAGCACCTGCGGTTGTCAATAAATCCGCTACAAGCTTCGCGGTAATTGCTTCACGTCCGGAAGTTTTTCTGTCCTGTCTTGCATAACCGTAGTAAGGAATTACCGCTGTAATTGTTTTTGCACTGGCTCTTTTAAATGCATCAATTATTATTAAAAGTTCCATTAAGTTTTCGTTAACTGGATTGCATAAAGGTTGAATAATAAAAACATCATCACCTCTTACACTTTCCTGAACCTGCACATAAATCTCGCCATCGGCAAAGTTTTTAACGATCATAGGGCCGATTGTTGTACCCAGATAATCAGCTATTTCCTGTGCAAGTTTTATATTAGAACGTCCCGCAAAAAGTTTTATGTCATGTGTCGGGTTAATTGTTCGTTCCAACTGAGGGAAAGTCATTTCTGCAACCATCATAATTCCTTTCAAGTTTAAGTGCTTTTTTATTATAATATTTTAAGGTATTAACCTCAATGATTTTTTAAGTAATATTACTAAAACATAAACAAAATTTTTTTTGTCATTATGCTTTCCACAAAACTTCAGCAATACATAGATCCTCAAGTGTTTCAGCATTTTTTATTGAATGCAGGGTTGTAAAATCATTTAAAAATTCAATTTGTGAGATAACTTTTGTCCCGTACTTTATCTCTTTCTTGAACTGAATATCAAGAGTTTTTATTTGATGAGAACTTCTGAAATCAAAACTTAAAGGCTCAAGCGCCCATATTATGTAATTTTCGTTATTTGCATGTGAATTTACGTCAATATCTTCGTAGCGTACTTCAAAAAATTTTTGAACATTAATATTTTCAGGCGGTTTCAGTTTTTTAAATACCAAATCGCTTTCCCTTTCCTGATAAAGCGGCATATAATCATTGTTAAGCGTCTGCTGAACCGGTACAAGAGCTTTTGTCTTCATATTGACAAGTGCCCAGATACTTGCAATTTTTCCGAGAAGCCTTTCGCCTTCATAAATATAAAAATCCCTGTATGCAAATAATTTTTTACATCCTCTGGGTTCTGTTTTTAATGTCAAATCATAGACAGATACCGGGTAGTCATTAAATTCCATTCTGTATTTAAGTAAAAACCATCCGATATTTTTCGGGTTTATGTATGAATAACCGAATCCAAGCTTTTCAGCATTAGCACTTGCTAAATCTTGCAAAAAATTTAAAAGAGACGATGGTTTTAAGGCAAGTTTGTAATCCATTTCGGAATATTTTACCTTAATTTGTTCTTCAAAAATCATAAAATAATTGTACCATATTGCAGTTATCTGTCAATTAAAGAAAAATCTTTAGGCAGATCATCTTCAATCATTTTCATTAATCTGTGAGGTTTTAAATTAAAAGCTTCTGCAAGTTTGTAAAAAGTCGTAAGCTGCGGATCTTTTAAAGATCTTTCAATAGTACTTATAATGGAAGTCGAAATATCATTTTCGCTTGCCAGCATAAATTGACTTTGTCTGCCTCTTAGTTTTTTGACAATTTTTGCAAGTGAATTTAAAATAATTTGTTTCTTATAATCAATTTGCATTTCTATATTTTACCTTTATGTATTATTTATCGCTTTCACGAACAAGATAATATTTTGAGATTGTTAAGTTTTGGTTAAAAAAACAGGATTTTTCTCAAATAGGGTAAATAATATAAATGTAATTGACAGTAAGTAATTGAAAGGAAGTGTTAGATATGAAATTTTTAGTCAGAAAAGCTCCAGAAAACTTTATAAGGACAGTAAATGATGAAATCAGTTCATTATTAAACAGACATTTTGACAGTTATTTTCCTGAAGCAGCTTATTGGGAAGAAATGGATAAATATTCAATGCCTGTGGAAATAACTGATAAAGGCCATGATTATGATGTAAAAGCAGAATTACCAGGAGTAAAAAAAGAAGATATGGACATAGATATCGACAAAAATTACATTGTAATTAACGCTAAAAAAGAGGAAGAAAAAAACGAAGATGAAAAATCTTATAAAAAATCCGAATTCAGATACGGAGAATTTTCGCGAACAGTTTACTTCCCTGAGGAAATAGATGTAGATAAAACAGAAGCAAAACTTGAACATGGTGTATTAAAAATTCATGCACCTAAAAAGTATGCAGAAAAAGACGCTAAAAAGAAATTGACAATCAAATAATTATTTTGTCAGAAGGATAAAAGAGGGCAGATTTTTTATTCTGTCCTCTTTTTGTTAATAAATGCTTGATTTTAAAAAATGTTCATGTTACATTTAATTTTGCTGACATTGCGGGCTGCTAGCTCAGGTGGTTAGAGCGCACCCCTGATAAGGGTGAGGTCGGTGGTTCGAGTCCACTGCGGCCCACCATTTCGAACAAATAGAACTTTGAGAAATGGTATCAAATGAGCCTTCGGGCTCTTTTTTAATGCTCTTAAGGCATTCTTCCTTAGTGTTTTCAATGGTTTTGGCGAATTCGTCATAGCCATATTCCTCAATACCTTGTTTTGCAAGTCTAATTAGCTTCTCAAGTGTCGCAAACGGTTCAGCAAATGACATTTTGACTTTTTTGTCTTTCACTGTAACAGATGAATAGGTCTGTCGAACTAATTGAGCAATCATTTCAGGGGACAATTCAGAGTAAGACATGCCCGCTTTTTTGCATACATCTAAAATTTTCATGCCTGTTGCAAGATAGTCCACATTGGCATTTTGGTGTCTTTGCAGTTCCGCATTCAGCCTGTTCAGCTTGAACTCATACTCATTTTTGAAGGTAATCCACAAATCCATATCTATAACTTTGTTCAACTGGTCAAGATACATCTTTTTGAGGGTTTCGGTGCATTCTTCTATCTCTTTGTTAAGCCTTTTGACCTCATTCCTGTGGTAGTTTTGTTCGTCTTTCAGGCTCTCTGCAAGAGAAGTTTTGACGAGTTCATATAGTTTTTCATCTAAGGCTATTCTCAAAAGATGTCTGCGGAATGAAGCTGTCATTTCCTTTTCTGAAATGCATAAGGTATTTGTACAAGACGGGTCATTGTGGGTACAGCGATAGTAAACTTTTTCATATTTTTTGCGTTCTCCGCTGATTGCATAGCCGCAAACCTCACATTTTGCAATACCAGGATAGAGAAAATGAAAGTTTTTGCGTACTTTGGACTTGCTGACCTTTTGGAAAGCCTGTTGAGCTTTGTTAAACAGGTCAAAGCTGACTATTGCAGGGTGTTTCCCTTGGTAGATAATTCCGTTGCAACGCATTTGACCTGTGTAGATAACATTTTTGAGCATACCTTCTAATACGGTTTTTGTAATTTTGGGCTTGTTTTGTTGGTAATAGTAGCCGTCTAAATAAAGTTTTTCACAGAGTTTGCGGATAGAATATTCACCTGTTGCAAAGAGTTCAAAAGCTCTGCGGATAAACATAACACGCAACGGGTCAATGTAGAGGGACTTTTTCTCCCCTCTTTTGTAACCATAAGGCGGTTGGAATGGCCAGTAACCCTGTTCAAGCCCTTCATGTAACCCTTTTGCAATCTCCTCGGATAGGTTGTCAATGTAGTTTTTCGCCATAAGCACCTTAATCCCATGTATGAACTTGTCATGAGATTTAGAATTTTTGCTAATAATTGAGCCCTCTTTCACAAGGTGTACTTCAAGGTCATAATCTTCAAGAGTAACATAGTCCTTGAAGTTGCGGTAAAGCCTGTCGGTCTTTTCGACAAGGACTGTTCTAATATCGGGATTAGCTTTTAGAAAGGCAAGCATAGCATTGTAGTTTGTCCTGCCTGCCTTTTTTGCTGTTTCAGCGTCGGAATACTCCTGAACTATCTCAAATCCCTTTTTCTTTGCATAATCTCTCAAAAGTTTCAACTGTGCTGGAATGGAAAACCCCTCACGTTCCTGTTCTTTGCTAGATACTCTGGCATAAATAACAACTTGCCTGTTTGTCATAATCTGAACTCCTTAGAATTTTCTGAACTTCTTTTTTTTCATTTTTACTCATTTTCCAAAAAAGTAAAGTGAGGATTCCGGACGATTTCCCGCTAAGGAAATCCGAAAATAACTGGGCTGAAAGCAATAGAAACCTACTCAAATATGCAAAACGGTTCATAAACATTTACGAAATCCAATAATAGAGAACATCTAAGGCAAAAAAATCATGTCGAAAAAGAAATTTGTGAGATTGTCTCAAAAAAGTGTAGTTTGTGTAGTCTATTGGCTAAAAATTACTCAAATTGAGCCTGTTGTGAGTTTGTAGAATGTAGCTTTTGTGTTGTCAAAACGTTGTTTGGGTGTCGTTTTGGCAAAGAAAAACCGCACAAGCGGTTTGTGCGGTAAGAAATTCAGATAAAAAATCTAAATTTCATTCGGAGTAATAACAAGAAAGGGAAATTATCTCCTTCTAATCTTACGAAATGCGGATTTGAAGGTCATTTTTAGACCGTTTTCATCACATTTGAAGATATTTGCCATCAATTCAAGGACTTTTCTTTTTGTGGGGATATCAAAACCCATATAGACGTCATAAAGTCGTTTTGTGAACGTTTCAGTTACCTTAGATTTCACCGTTTCAATCTGTTTTTCTGTCGCAAGTATTTGTGTGTCCAAATCACCATATTTTTCCTGAATAGCACTCATTTTGTCGTTAATATATTTCTCATCAGTAATACCATTTTTGACTACCTTTTCCATAACACCCTGTTCACTGTGATATTTGCGGCTAATATTGCGTTTCAGGGTGGATAAATTCTGCGACATACCAGAAATCTCATTTTTCAAGCCTTCGGCTATAATTTCATCAGGAATAAGCCCCAAACGTATCTCTTTGAGATAAGTATTAACATCATCATCAATCGACACTTCCCTAACAGAAACTTTTTCATCGCATTTTGGGTTCATGCAACGGTAATACACATACTTTTTGCCATTAGGTTTCATTTTGATGTCTTGAGTTAGATAATGTTCGCAATTTGCACAGGTAAGCAGGTTAGAATAAAATTCTTTGTATCTGCGTGAGGCTTTTGGGGCTGATTTGAGGAGTTTTTGGACTTTCTCAAACAGTTCATCGGATATAATAGCATCATGCGTACCGTTCACATATTCATCAGCCTTCTTCACATAGTATTTGCCAGTATAGAAAAGATTTCTTAACATTGAATCTAATGTACTTAGTGGTATTTTCATATCAGATTTACGTTCATACATAAAACCCTGTTCAAACAATTCATTTGCAACCTCAGGAACAGAATAATTTCCTGTTGCATACAACTCAAAAGCTTTGCGAACAAAATTGGCACGACTGTCTATAATAACAGCTCTACCAAGTTCATTGTCATTCATATAGCCATAAGGCGATTTTGTAGATCTGTAACCGCTCAAATTTTTGGCAATAATACCAGCATTGCACCTCTGCCTATCCAAACGCACACGATAGTTAGAAAAAGCTATTTCCATATCGAACAGCATAAAATCAGCTGGGTCAACAGGATCTTGCATAATACGATTAGGAACGACAAGCACAACGATAATTCCATAGTCTTCTATCAACTCTTTGATGATGTCGCCGTCAGCTCCATTTCTTGTAAGTCTGTCAGCATAGGCACACACAAGTACCTTTGCCTTACCCTCTTTTAACATTTGAACCATTTTGTTGAACTCCCGTCTTTTCCCGCCTTTCATGGCACTGACATTTTCAATAAATCCCTCAACAATATTCATCTTGTAGCCGTTGCAAAAAGTTTCGCACAATTTCTTTTGATCCTCTATAGATGTACCTTTTTCTTGATCTTTGCTCGAAACCCTGCAATAGTAGACACAATCAAGTGATGTAAGATTTTTCCATTTGTTAAGTATGCTTTTGTAATCAAATATCATAATAATTTTTTCTCCTTTTGTTTCTATGTGTACAAGAAAACTCACCCTGCAAATAATCAAGCAGGATAGGTATTTCATATTTTGATTATGAATATTTTTAACCATCAATAGAACCACCAGAGGCGTTATTTTGGATATCTTTGGCCTCCAAAGGTTTTGGTATAGTTATCTCCGGTAAATCCTTTAAGATAGGTGGTAAATTCTCATTAAGATTAGCTAAAGATGGTTTTTGTTTTGGTTCAAAGCGAACATGTCTATTTTTAATTTGAGTAACCTTTTCCAAAAGGTATTCCTGTTTAGATATATCTATACTAATAACACGTCCAATACCAGCTATAGGTACAGTGTTGTTGCAAATAAAACGAGAATCCGTCTGCACTGTTCGTCTAAAAATTTTTGGGGTTAGTATACCCTTGCGATCAGAGCAGTAAATATTATATTTTTCTACAAATTTAGGAAGGTTAAGTCTTAAATTACTTTCACCTGTGAGTGTGTAATCACTGTTAAAATCTAATTTGTCGTTTTCTATCATTTGAGCAATAGAATTCAATAATGCATCGGCTCCTGAAAAGTCTGGAACTAGTTCCTTTTGATAAAATTCATCATATTCTATAGCTATTTTTTGCCAGTCAACAACAATCTGGCCTACAATATGATTAATTATTTCCCACATTGTACAAGATATCGCAATACTGAATAAATGCCTTTTTCCTTGCTTTTTTGTCAATGTACATATTCGTTCATATACATTTTTGTAAATATTAGGGATAGATGTTCGATACTTCAATAACAAAGGTAAAATTTGGGAGAGTTCTTTTCTTTGTGCCGGATGATGATATTCAAACTCCGATAAGTTAAAATCTCCGCATTTAACATTTGCATATAAAACACGTGAGAGAAGCTGTGGGGATGATTCAGACCAAAAATCGTTTGCTGTTACAACTAAACTTGTTTTTACGTTAATTTTATCTATACCATCTTTTTTCCCTCGTTCCCGAGAAATACCACTAAAAATATTTTTGACTATCGGTTCGATTTTTTTGAGATTAGCAATAGTCATATCATCAACAAAAGCAGGTATATTCCTGCGTGAATGTATGCTTCTAGAAATTGCATAAATTGTAGAATCGCCTGCTGTATGAGTTGAATTGTCAGGAAAACCATAAATACCAGAAATAAAATCCATAATGGTCGTTTTTCCAGATTCAAAAGCTCCAAATAGGAATATACTAGACATACACCCTATAATCTCCATAAAAACGTCTCTCATGGATATAGCAAGAGCTGCTCCTGTACATATTAAGACATCAAAACGATTAAAGGTTTTAGCAAATTGTGGCATGGCCATTCTAATAATATCTTCAGGAGTTCTGTTCGAGTAAAATATCATAGGTATACAAGGATTTTTTATATCTACAAGAGAATTTTCTATACAGCCATAATCTTTTTCAGGGATATACTTTGGTACTGTTATTAACTGTGAAGTTTTGTAATTAAAGTATGCATTTCCAAAAATATATCCATCAATCTGATGTCCAGCATTAGAATACTGTATTTTGCATACAGATTGATCCCTTAGCTGTTTTTGAAAATTCTCTAATCCAAATTTTGGGAAAGTAATTTTAACACCCACAAAGGACTTACCAAGCTTAAGGTTAAAAGCTCTTTGGTCAATCAAATCATCTTGTTCCAATTCCACAAGTGAGCGGGTAGGATTTTTCCCACCTATAATTACCAATACTATAAACTTTTCCGAACACATTTTTGAGTTGTCAAGAGTATCAATAATCCGAATTAAATACAAAGGTTTAATTTCAACATTTGGCACCTCATATTGATTTGTTGATTGTAAATTGTTTTCTGTAACATCAGTAGGTAATTGTTGCTGTTCATTTTTGTTACTCATGTGTAAATCCTTTCATTGTTTCTTGTATGACTATTCTAACTAAGCCTTGGATAAGGTCTTTTTCTGTAGCGGTAAAGTCAGATACCGCAAGTCTGGTCAAGTTTTTTGCCATAATATATATATCCTTTCTGTTTCTTAGTTTCTGATTTTTGCAAGCCACGCTCGCCTGTTAGAGGGATAACCTTAACCTCTCTAACAAGCTAAACATTAGAGCTAGCAGTATCTTTTAAATTACATTGCTATTATAACGCATATAAAACAACTATTTCAAGGGGTAAACATATAAGAATTCCTTGTCATAACTGCATTATAGGCATAAAGCCCCTATCGAAATATCTGAGCAGGACAAATATATATTCTAATACTCTGATACTATGAGAGTAGGAATTTTTGAATTTGTTCATACACAGATAAGAGTAGGGAGTTAACCCATTTTTGCTACTTGCTGATATTATTCCAGTGGCTTTGAGACCTTTTTTGAGCAAATTTTTTGGTTAATAATCCTTAATATTACAAGCAATAGTCGCCGAACTCGCAACGCATTTCAATAGCTTCATCATAGGCTTGCCCTGCTTTTTGTGCGTTTTCAGTATCCCCTATTGCCTCAAAAAGTTTCATAGCCTCGTAGTAGCATGAGCATATCCTCAATCAAAATACTTCTGCAAATCCTCTACAAAAACCCCTCAACCATACTTCCAAAGAACGAAATCGGAGAAGTTCTTCACGAGATGACACTAAACCCGAATTTCAAGCCTGTGGTAAAGAACTTCTAAGAAAAATTTGTGAGATTGTCTCAAAAAAGTGTAGTTTGTGTAGTCAAAATCTAAACAACAGAGCAGAGAAAAGATTTCAGCCATGCGCCAAAATGTAGTTTTCCAGTCGTCAAGGTGAAGCAAAAGTGTAGTTTTGGCTAAGAAAGCCCGAAATCACATAGAAAATCTTTCAGCAAAGCAGGCATGAGAAAAACAGTAGCAAAGACAGAAATTTTGAGCAAAAAATCATTCAAAACTCTCCGTTTTCGAGTAAATCCTCAAGCATATCCATGGCTTTGTAGATGTCATTCAATTCAGGATTGCTCATAAACATAACTGCCATAACCTGACACACAGACTGCACATTGCAGCGGGCAGGGAGAAGTTCATAAAGAACCGTTTGCAATCGCTCATCATCATAATCCCCCTCAATAACATCATCCTCAACGATTTCTTCAACAGAATAACCGTTTGCAAGATACAAAACAACTTTTTTCTCAATATCGCTCAACAAAGAAAAATCAACTTTCCTCTGTTCGCTCAACCACTTTTGTAAGATGTGGAAGTTCAAAATAACATTTTTCGGCTCTAGCGGAACATTTGTAGAGATAATTTCAGGACAAAGCCCGAATATTGTCATATTAACAATAACGCAATTCATCGGAGCAAACAAATCTAAGTGAGAAAATACCTTGCCAAAATACCGCCTGAATTTCGGGTTAGTCTTGAATAAAGCTTCTAACTGCTTTTGTGCTTTTTCAAATTCTTTAGGCTTGTCATAACAGGAAATAAGCAAATCATTTTGCTCGCGGACTTCTTTTGGAGCTTTCAAAACAACATCTACTAAGTAACCTACAAGATAAATTTCCCTCAAATTATGCTCCCTTGACCGTTCAAGAAGAATTTTCTCGTTAACTTCTTCATCTTCACTTAACATTAAGGCTTTTTTCAGCATAAGCAGTTTTTCATACTGCGGCATAACTTTTTCAAAGCTGACTTTCTCAGGTAAATTTTTGACCATAACATGTCCTTTCATAGTGTTTCATCTAATTAATCCGTTAAGAACATGTTTTATTCTATTAGAATTTTGCCAAAAGTAAATAGCCTGCTTGGCGGTAGCCAGACAGGGAAATCACAATCACAACAAAATTAATCTTTGCTAGCAAACATTCTGGCTATGTTGTTCAAATAATAGAGTTTTTCGCTATCCAACTCAGGCAGAACAGTATTGATTTCCTGAATAATATCTTGCTGTTCGGAATCAATCACAGTCATATTAAAGTCAAAAAGTTCTTTAGGCAAAATATTGAATACCTTGCACAATCCCATTATTGTTACATAAGAAGGAAAAGACTTTCCAGTCTCTAAAGCACTCAAAGAAGACGTTCTAATATCCAAAGCCTCTGCTAAATCTTCTTGAGACATTTTATTTTGTCGTCTCAAATCCCTTATTTTATTTCCTAAACTTTGCCTTATATCCATAATATTAGCTTAAACACTATGGACTAGAAAAACCAACCTGTATTGTCTAATTTTATAGGTCATGCCTGATGTTAATCAGCAAAACTGTAATGTATATTTAGATATATTAATATTCATTAGTGGAGAGGGTAGGAAAAATGTCATATCATAAACGAATATGGACATAAGAAAGATTTTTGGTTCAAATGTTAAAAAGTACAGGCTAAAAAAGGGCTATACACAAGAAAAACTGGCTGAATTAGCTGAAATCAGCGATAAAGTGATTAGTCCTATAGAAACAGGTCGCAGTTTCATAAAACTGGAAGATATGCCAAAACTTTGTGAAGTTTTGGAAGTCGAACCGTTCCAGCTTTTCCTCACAAATGAGATATCAGGAGAGATTTCAGACGATTTGAGGAGAGAAAGAGTTCTCACAAGATTAAAAACATGTAACAGAGAAGAACTAGACCTTTTGTGCGATGTCCTCACCAAATTCATAGAAAGATAACAATGGAAAGTAATCTGAAAGAGTTGTTCGGAGCTAGAGTTACAGAACTGAGAAAGAAACACCACCTGTCGCAGCAACAGCTTGCCGACCTTGTTGGTTTCAAACTCATAGGCATTTCTCAAATCGAAAGAGGTCTAAAGTTTGCAAGTGAAAAAACTATCCAAAAACTATGCACTGCTTTTTCCTGTGAGCCTAAGGATTTGTTCGCTTTCGAGGTAAAAAGAATACTCACTAAAGAAGAAAAAACAGCACTTGCAGACATAAAAGCATTGTTAGAAAATCACCCCGAACACATAAAAGATACGCTTGCTTTTGTTTTGGGTAAAATAGATAATAAAAGCATATAGGAGATAGTCATGGAATTTTGGGAAAATGCAAAAACTATCCTAGAAACTTTGGTCGCACTCGGTATTTTGGTTGCAGGTTTCAGTGGTTTCAAATTGTTCAAATATAAGGTAAACAGTGAAGATAGGAAACTATATTTGGAAAACTGTCTCGCAGTACGAAAAGTTTTGGGAAAGATTTACGAAAATGGAGTTGCTGACAATAATGATATTAATATATTAAGCATTGCATATCAAAATGCGTTGATATATTTGGATAAAGAAATTTCAGATTTTGTGAAGAAAATATTAGATTTGGTTACACAGTTATCTCTTATTGAAATTAGTCAAGAATTTCCTAAAGGTGAAGAAAGGAAAAAATTAACTGAGCAAATGAAGCAAATTTTGTTAACTTTAGACGAATGTAACAAACAGTCAATCGAAATCTACCGTCATCATATTGTTTCAGAGCCGATTAAAGATTTCAAAAACTGGTTCAAGAAAATAAATCCTCTATCACATTTAAGAACCAACAAGCCTAAGGCTAAGTCCTGAGTTTGGCTTCAATAGCTCATGTTGCGGTTTCATTGTGAACAATTTTCTGTAATCTCTAAAAATACTGAGCATTTGTCCGATTTGCCTTTTGTCAAAATAAACTTTGTTAACCGCTAATCTGGATTCTTTGCGTTCATTCATAACCTGCTTTGCACGATAAACACAAAGCTTTTTGTCCTCACTCAGTGCCCGCAGCAGCAAAGCACGAACATAATAACGGTTAAAGTCAGAGAAAGCAATAGTTTCACGAATGTTAGAAGGAATTTTTCGACCGTTTCGGTCTTTTTCTCTAAAGAAAGAAGAAGTAAGCTTTTGCTGCAAAGTTTCAGGAGTACCATTTTCAAAGCACTCTTTCAACAACCGCTTGTAAGTCATCAGGCCTGACGCTGTCATAGATAACGGCTCATAAAATAAGCCTGTGCGGATATCGAATTCAAGCTCACTAATCATATTCAGCCTTGTTTGTTCCTCTAAGTTTGGGAAATAGTACATAAAAATTCTCCTGTCAATCTGCCATATAAACAAATTTTCAGGAGAGAAGTTCAGATATAATAAGGACTAGAACAAATTTGCGAAAATATCTGGAAACAGACTGGGAAAACTCTCATAGCTGTCAAACTCATCTTCCTCATACTCAAAGAAATCTTTCATATCACAGCTAAACAATTCCATAAGAGCAACAAGCATCCACATTGCAGGGTGATGATTTCGCCCAGAGAAAAGATTTTCAACAGTAAACAGGGGTATGCCTGTCAATTTAGAGATCTCCTCATTTGTCAGCAGATTAACTTCTTTCAACTCATTCAATTTTTTAGAACTAAGCCTTGCCATAAAATTTCCTTTCATTTTGTTGCAACATACTTGCTTTGCAGTCATATTCAAAGTTTCAACAATTTTGCAGTTTTTTGCCTACAGGAGTTCAGAAAAATCGGTCATCAAAATTGCAGATTTTCAACCAGCCCAAATCCTAAGCTATGCCGCAATTTGACGAATTTGGAGTGTTAAACCGTACGTCAACGTCCAGATTAAAGAAGACAGGTCTTGTACCTGTCTTTTTTAATTTCTGTAGTAGGGCGAGAAGCACTATTGTGGTTCGAGCGCGAACGAGCTGAGGCTGGAGCAGTTTTGTTTGAAGTGATGAAATCACTGAAAACAAAATGCGGAATTGCCGTTAAACGCGAGTGAGCAAGACAGTCCACTGCGGCCCACCATTTCGAACAAATAGAACTTTGAGAAATGGTATCAAATGAGCCTTCGGGCTCTTTTTTAGTATTGAGATGTACTGGTCTATTTTTTGCATTCAAGTAATTAAAACCTCGTTGAGACAATCAAATTCACCCTACATAAGAAAGCAAAACAAAATGCTATTGCGTTTATCTGGTAAAAAAGTGCAAGACAAAGCCATTTTGGAATAGAAAACTTAATTTTTGAGGGATTTTAATGAGTAAATTAAAATTATTTAAACAGGCGGAGTAAATGTATTTAAAAGGTTTGACTGTCAGTGAAATCTCTTTAGAACTCGGGATTGCAAAAAGAACTTTGTTTTACTGGAAAAAGCAATATGATTGGGATAAAAAGCGAAAAGAATCTATGTATGATAAATTACAGTTCAAAGAGGATTTCAAAAGTTTGCCCAAAAACTTTTGGATAAAATTGCAAACAGCAATAAAACTAACAATCAGATAAGCCAAGCAGAATACTATTCCCTTATGAATATTTTGAACTTTCTCCCTGAATTGAAAGAAAATAATAATCAAAAAGGAACACCCCAAATAAAAATAGAACTTTCCACGGACTTCATCCGCCAAATCGAGCGTGAAATTTTAGGTATAGAATTTTATCAATGAAATTATTAATAAGTATTAGCTAAATCAATTTAACGTAATTCCACATATAATGTTAAAAACTATTTTAAAAGATAGGTCTTTATTAACTACTAATAGAGAACTACAGTATGTGCTTAATGACTTAACTCACATTGATTTTATTATTTATAAAACTTTGGACAATTTACCATTTTTGGCGGTAGAAGTAGATGGTTATAAATACCACAAAGAAGGTACAAAGCAAGTTGAGCGCGATCAATTAAAAGATGAAATTCTGCAAAAATATCGCATTCCTTTGTTAAGATTTAAAACTAATGGCAGTAATGAAAAGGGAATTTTAATTAAAACTATTAATGATACGATTTCCTGAGTAGTAATTCTTGAGCTATTTTATTTTCACTTTCATTTCACTATGCTTCATTTCAGATGCCGGCTCACAAGTTTCACATTCTGTTCAACTGTTCACTTTGCAAAAATCATCTTCAAAACCTCTTATATTATCAAGTTCTATATTGTATCTTTTGCCCAATTTAATCATTGCTAACTCTTATCAGCAATGACATATATAACTCTCAATAAGTTAAATATAAAACAATGTCAAAGAAAACGTATCATTCGGGTTCAATTCATTTTTTGAACACTTTTTTAACGGTATTAAAACAGTGATTAAACACCATTTAAAAATTTTTGTTGTCAGGATAATTTATAAAATAAGCATTTACTATATCAGTATCTCGCCTTAAATTTTTGATGATTGGAGTAAGATTATACAACTCTTCAATCTCTTGTTGTGTCCTGCAAAAATAATCAATTACTGTGACTGTGTTATAAATCCGCTCAGCTAATTTTTCTAACTTCCTAAAATCTTTTTGTTTAATCTTGTATTTCTTACTTTTACTCATACGACCTCCTTTTTAGGTGTCGTATTCATCATTTAAAATCAAGATAAAAGCAAGTTCTTTCTAAATCTTATATATTTCAAAAATTTACAATATTTGAATTTTTGTAAAATTTTGTGTATCCTATTTTTGATATAAAATAACAAAAATTGATATTACAAAATGATTAGAATTAAATTGGCAGAATTGCTTGGTAAAAACAAAATGACTCGCAAGGCACTTGCAGAACTTGTAAATGTAAGGGCAAATACTATTGGAGATTTGTATAATGAAAAAGTGAGACGTGTTGATTTAGAACTAATTAACAAAATATGTAACGTTTTAAAATGCGATATAACAGACTTAATAGAATATAAACGAGATTAATATAAATTCCTTCAAATTTAAAAGGTGTATGAATGAAAGATGAAAAACAAATTGAATTAGATTTTATAGAAAAGTTGAAAGACTTAAAATATATATAT
Organism: uncultured bacterium; assembly: GCA_949296425.1. GTDB lineage: Bacteria > Cyanobacteriota > Vampirovibrionia > Gastranaerophilales > Gastranaerophilaceae > Stercorousia. The sequence goes on along the minus strand of CASFPN010000006.1, from coordinate 27,987 downwards.
CGTAAAGATATTAAAGATAGGTTTTCTTTAGAAACAAATTTTAGAAAACATTTTGAGCGTTTAAACATGGTGAAATTGAGTGATGCAGAGTTTAATCGTTTAAAAGAAAGTATTATTAATTCAAATGTTTATGAGTCTGCGAAAATTTTAAGAAGTATAAATACACTAATCAGAGATGATGATACTCCATTGCAATATACATTAGTGAATATTAATGATTGGTGTAAAAATGAATTCGAAATTATTAATCAATTAAGGATCAATACTGAAAATAGCAATCATCGTTATGATGTAATAATTTTAATGAATGGGCTACCAATTGTCCAAGTTGAATTAAAAACACTGCATATTAATCCTAAAAAAGCCATGGAACAGATTGTAAACTATAAGAATGATACTGGAAATGGTTATACAAATTCTTTATTATGCTTCATACAATTATTTATTACTTCTAATGAAACTAAAACTTATTATTTTGCAAATAACAATAAAGAACATTTTAGTTTCAACGCAGATGAAAGATTTTTACCAATTTACGAATTAGCAGATAAAGATAACAATAAAATTACTCATCTGCATGAATTTTCACGAAGATTTTTAGAAAAATGTACTCTAGGACAATTAATCAGTCAGTATATGGTACTTGTTGCCAGTGAACAAAAATTAATGATAATGCGACCATACCAAATATATGCTGTTAAATCTATTATGGGTTGCATTGCTCAAAATAGAGGTAATGGATATATTTGGCACACAACAGGTAGCGGTAAAACTCTAACATCTTTTAAAGCTTCTACACTATTAAAAGAACGTCCTGAAATAGAAAAATGTTTATTTATCGTAGATAGAAAAGATTTAGACAGACAAACTCGTTTAGAATTTAATAAGTTTCAAGAAGGATGTGTTGAAGAAAATACTAATACTGAAAACCTAGTGAGGCGTTTAGAATCAGAAGATTATAAAGATAAAGTTATAGTTGCAACAATTCAAAAACTGGGATTGGCATTGAACGATGATAGTAAACGTAATAAAGAAAAAAAGAAGAACGGAGAATTAACTTATAAAGAGCGCCTTTCAAAATTAAGAGATAAGCGTATAGCTATTATTTTTGATGAATGTCACCGTTCTCAATTTGGAGATTATCATGATGCAATAAAGTCGTTTTTTCCTAAAGCACAACTTTTCGGATTTACAGGAACACCTATCTTTGAAGAAAATGCTACATATAAACAAATTGATGGTACTATAGGCTCATACATTACAACAAAAGATGTTTTTGAAAAAGAATTACATGCTTATACAATAACAAATGCTATAGATGATAAGAATGTTTTACCATTTAAAATAAATTATTTTAAGTTAGATGAGGATGGTAAAGAAACTAATAAAAAATCTATAAAAAAAGCTATTGTCGAAACTATTCTTTCCAAACATGATGCTGCTACCAATAACAGGAGATTTAACGCAATATTTGCAACATCATCCATAAATGATGCTATAGACTATTATCATCTATTTAAAGCAATGAAAGATGACCCAAAATATAATCGCAATAGTAAATTTTTAAAATTAAACATAGCTTGCGTTTTTTCTCCTCCTGCAGAAGGGAATAAAGATGTTCAACAATTACAAGAAGACTTGCCTCAAGAACTAGAAGACAACAAGAAAAACCCAGATGAGAAAAAAGCAGCATTAAAGCAAATTATTGATGATTATAATCATCAATTTAATACAAATCATACAATTAATGAATTTGATTTATATTATCAAGATGTTCAAAAAAGAATTAAAGATCAACAATATTCAAACTCAGACTATCCGCATGAAAATAAAATAGATATTACAATAGTTGTTGATATGCTTTTAACAGGCTTTGATTCTAAGTATTTGAATACATTATACGTTGACAAAAATTTAAAACAACATGGATTAATACAAGCTTTTTCAAGAACTAATCGAATTTTGAATGATACAAAACCTGCAGGATTAATTTTCGATTTCAGGGGGCTGAAAACAGAAATTGATGACGCTATTAAGTTATTTTCAGGCAAAGATAATAGTAAAAGAGCTAAGGAGATATGGCTTGTTGATCCGGCACCAAAAGTTATTGAAAATTTAAATGAAGCAGTTGTTAAATTGGAAAAATTTATGGAATCACAAGGCTTAGAGTGCAAACCTGAACAAGTAAGTAATTTAAGAGGAGATCTCGCCAGATGTGAATTTATTAATAAGTTTAAAGAAATTCAGCGCTTAAAAACCCAATTGGATCAATATGTAGATATTGATGAAGAAAATAATACAAAAATTAATGAACTTATACCTGAAGAAACTATGCAAGCATTTAGAGGTGTTTATCTTGAAATTGCACAAGATATAAAAAATAAACAAGATAAAAATTCCGATGAATTACCCCCTGAAGTTCAAGAAACAGATCCTGAATTTATTTTATTTGCTTCAGCAATTATAGATTATGATTACATAATGTCTTTAATTGCACAATGCACACAATCTGATACAAGCAAAAAAGAAACAATGAGTAAAAAAGAATTAATTTCATACTTGTCTTCTAATTCGAATCTATTAGAAGAAAAAGACGATATTATTGAATATATAAACACTCTTGAAACAGGCAAGGGTATGAGTGAAGATGCAATAAAAGCAGGATATAAAAAGTTTAAAGACGAAAAATCTGGTAATGAAATATTAAAGATATCACAGAAGCACAATATAAATATTGATGCTTTAAAAAGTTTTATAGAAGAAATTCTAAAGCACAATAGATTTGATGGTGAAAAATTAACTGATTTGACGGAACCATTAGATTTGAGTTGGCGAGAGAAAACAACAAAAGAGCTTGCTTTAATGGAAGATATGGTACCTTTGCTAAAGAAAATGGCAAATGGTCAAGAAATTATTGGATTAAAAGCTTATGAATAATAGAATTGTTGACTCAAAATTAAGATTTCCAAAGTTTAAAAACAAATGGGAATTTATAAAATTTAAAAAATATATAAAATTATATAGAGGATCTTCTCCAAGACCAATCCACGAATATCTTTCAGATGGTGATGGCGTAAACTGGATTAAAATTGGAGATACAAAAAATTGTGTTAACTATAAAATATCAAGTACAGAAGAAAAAATCACTTATGCAGGAGCCGAGAAATCAAGATATGTAAATTCTGGTGAATTAATTCTTGCCAATTCAATGACATATGGTAAAGCTTATTTATTAGAAATTAGTGGGTGTATTTATGATGGTTGGTTTGTATTAAGAGATTATGAACAATATTTTGATAAAAGATTTTTGCTGTATCAATTAAATTCGGACATACTACAAAAACAATATCAGAAATTATCCGCAGGAGGAATTGTCTTAAATATAAGTAGCGATATAGTTTATCAAACAAATATTTTTCATACTTCTATCAAGGAACAACAAAAAATAGCAGAATGCTTAAATTCCATTGATGAATTAATTGCAGGTGAAGAAGATAAATTAAAAGAACTAAAAAATCATAAAAAAGGACTCTTGCAAAAATTATTTCCTAAAAATAATTCATCAAATCCCAAACTAAGATTTCCTGAGTTTAAAGAGGATTGGGTAAAAACAACTTTACAAAAGTTGGCAGAATATCGTAGAGGTAGCTTTCCTCAACCATATGGATTGCCAGAATGGTATGATGAGCATAATGGTTTCCCATTTATTCAAGTATATGACGTTGATGATGCTCTAAAACTAAAAAAAACAACAAAAAACAAAATTAGTAAATTAGCTGCTCAACAAAGTGTATTTATCCCTAAGGGCACTTTAATTATTACAATTCAAGGCTCTATTGGAAGAGTTGCAATTACTAATTATGATGCATATATTGATAGGACATTACTATTATTCGAAAAATTTCACGTAAAAATAAATAAAATATTTATTGCCTATACATTACAAATATTGTTTTCTATTGAGAAACAAAAAGCCCCTGGCGGAATAATCAAAACTATCACAAAAGAGGTCTTGAATAATTTCACCATATTGATACCTAAAATTGAAGAACAAAATAAAATTGCAGAATGCTTAAATTCTATTGATGAATTGATATCTGCACAAACAGAAAAAATTGAAGCTTTAAAACTTCATAAAAAAGGTTTAATGCAACGTCTATTCCCATCTTTTGAGGAGGTTAAAGATGAGCAGCAATGTTAAAACATATGATTCTTTACATGATATAGCAAAGGCTTTAAAACAAGAATTAGCAAGTAAAAAATATGTGTTGATATTTGCTTATAATGGAACGGGGAAAACTAGACTATCTTGTGAATTTAAAAATATAGCAAAATCAAAATCCAGAGCAAATCCTAAAGGTGACACCCTTTATTACAATGCTTTTACTGAAGATTTATTTAATTGGAATAATGACCTAGAACACGATACAGAAAGAGTTTTGCACATAAATAAGGACTCCAGATTTTTTGAAGGTCTTAGAGATTTATCAATGGAGGAGAAAATTCGTAAATTTTTAGAAGTATATGCCGATTTTGACTTTACGATTGATTATGATAAATGGGTGGTTGCTTTTTCTAGAAAAATAAAAGCTGATGATTCTGAGAAAACACTAGATAATATAAAAATTTCAAGGGCTGAAGAATACATATTTATATGGTGCTTTTTCCTTGCTGTAGTACAACTTGTAATTGATAAACACCCCTCATATGATTGGGTTAAATATATTTACATTGATGATCCTATTTCATCATTAGATGATAATAATGCCATTTTGGTGGGAAGCCAATTGGCACAATTATTAAAAGAGCATGAAGATTTAAAAGTAGTAATATCAACACATCACTCATTATTTTTTAATGTAATGTATAACGAATTTAAAAAAGAAAAAGGTAAAGATTATATGTTAATCAAAGACGTTGAAAATTCTAAATACATTACAAGGGATATTGGCGATACTCCGTTTTTTTATCATGTTTCACTGCTTAAGGAACTAAGAAAAGCTGTGGCCTCTGGGCAATTATACACTTATCATTTTAATATTTTGCGAAATATATTAGAAAAAACGGCTTCTTTCCATGGATATAATAATTTTGGAGATTGCTTAAAAGAAATTAACCCTCATATCGATGATAGTACTTACAGTCGTTACGTGAACATTTTAAGTCATGGTAAATATTCTCTATACGAGCCAAAAGTTATGGTAGATGATAATAAAAAAATTTTTAAAGATATACTTGAACATTTTTTTAAAGTATATAGATATAATCCGGATTTATTTAAAGATTTAGACGAGGCAGGTGAAGTAGATGAATAATACACAACAAAAAGAACTAGGTAATACATTATGGAATATTGCTGACAAATTAAGAGGAGCAATGAATGCGGACGATTTTCGTGATTATATGCTTTCATTCCTTTTTTTACGTTATTTATCTGATAACTATGAAACTGCTGCAAAAAAAGAATTGGGGAAAGATTATACTATCTGTGAAAATAAACTAAATAAGGTTTTTAATGATAATGAATATGATAAATTTATAAAAAAATTAGAAGATAAAATAAAAGCTTATTATAAAAAACAAAACCTTAATAAAAATGAAATGGAGCAAAAAATTCAAGAAGTAAGTGAAATGCTTCAAAGTAGTAAAATTACACCATTCATTCTATGGTATATAGAAAATATAGAGTATGTTAATGTTTTTGAAAAACAGATGAAACGCAAAGTTCATTTTATTATAAGACCCAATTATTTGTGGAGTAATATTTATGAACTTGCAAGAACACAAAATAAATTTTTATTATCAACCCTGCAAAAAGGTTTTAAATTTATTGAAAATGAATCTTTTGATAGTAAGTTTAAAGGTTTATTTTCTGAAGTTAACCTTGATTCTGAAAAATTAGGAAAAAATTATGAATCCAGAAATGAAAAATTATGTTCTATAATTACAGAAATTGCAAACGGTTTATCTGGATTTCCTAATGATAGTGATATTTTGGGAGATGCTTATGAATATTTAATTGGTCAATTTGCAGCAGGCTCCGGCAAAAAGGCTGGAGAATTCTATACTCCTCAACAAATATCGACAATATTGTCCAATATTGTTGCTCTAGATTGTCAAGATCCGAGTACTGGCAAAAAATCATATTTAAGAAACGTATTAGATTTTGCTTGTGGCTCTGGCTCTTTATTAATAAATGTAAGGAAACAATTGGGTCCAAATAATATAGGACAAATTTATGGACAAGAGAAAAATATTACAACGTATAACTTAGCAAGAATGAATATGTTATTGCACGGATTAAAAGATTCCGAATTTCAAATTTTCCATGGTGATTCTTTGTTGAATGACTGGGATATTTTAAATGAAATGAACCCTGCTAAGAAGATTGAATTTGATGCAGTTGTTGCAAATCCTCCATTTAGTTATAGATGGGAACCAAATGAATCTCTTGCTGAAGATTTTCGATTTAAAAATTATGGGCTTGCACCAAAATCTGCTGCTGATTTTGCGTTTTTGCTTCATGGGTTTCATTTTTTAAGTGATTGTGGAACTATGGCAGTAATATTACCTCATGGCGTTTTATTTAGAGGTGGAGCAGAGGAAAAAATAAGAACGAAATTGCTTAAGGACAAAAATATTGATGCAGTAATAGGTTTGCCTCCAAATTTATTTTTCTCAACTGGAATTCCTGTCTGCATTTTAGTTTTGAAAAAGTGCAAAAAATTTGATGACGTATTATTTATTAATGCAAGTGATCCAAAATATTATAACAAAGGAAAACGTCAAAACTATCTTGCTGATGAGCACATAAATAAAATAGTCGATACATACCAATTTAGAAAAGAAGATGATAAAAAATATTCTCGCAGGGTTTCTATGGATGAAATTGAGGGAAATAATTTCAACCTTAACATTTCAAGATATGTAAGTAACTTAGCTGAAGAAGAAAGCATTGACCTTTCAGAAGTTAAAATCAATCTTGATTCAATTGAAGACAAAATCAGTATATCAAAAGCAAAACATAATCAATTTTTAAAGGAATTAGGACTACCAGAATTAAAATAGTATAAGTGATAGAATATTATTTGGCAAGGTGATGAGATTGATTTTAAAGGCCTATTCAAACATTATCTGTATACTCTTTGCCGATTATATATAATTGCTAATTTAGTTAAACCAGGTCAAAAGTTGGACAAATATAATCTGCCTATTTTTATACAATATAAAGATTTGGCTTTACCATTTATGGAAACAACTTTTAAAAAATTTTATGAAAAATTAAGAATTATCATAATAAACCATATATTAAAACTTATTCTCCAACAGGTGTTTATTGTGATAATAAAACTAAATTTAGTTCTTGTTTAGACGGATATAAAAACATGGATGAATGAAGAACAGAGTATTATAAAAAGCTAGGGAATATATATGCACAAAATCCAAAAATTGGTAATATGAACAAGAGTATAGAGTTTTTAAAATGGATATGGTTCATCCGACTTATAAAGATAAAAACAATCGTTTAGCAAAATATAATTTTGAAGATTTAGATGCTGTTATTTTGGGAAGAAAAGTTTCATTGGATGATAAAAAGGTTATAAAAATTATTCAAACACATTGCAAAAATAATGGTCAAAAGCTTTCAAATTTTATGATTTGTATTATTCAACTTTGCCGAAACAACTCGAAATTAAGCCTTGTAATGATTACATCCTTTCATTCTTCAAATAAAAATCATGTAACTTTCATCAATTGTGTCTTGTTCGATGCCTATGTAGCGAAGTGTTACTGATGGCGAGGAATGGTTAAAGATTTTTTGCAGGAGTACTATATCATTATATTTTTTATAATGATGATACCTAAATGTCTTTCTCAGTGTATGTGTTCCGATTCTTTCCTTCACCCCAACGGCTTGTGCTGCCTTATTTAAAACCCTATGCACCTGTGCTCTATCAAGCCTGCAATGTTTTTGTGTAAAAAAAGCGGTTGTTCACTTGGCAATCCTTCTACAAATAAATCAATCTCCTCTTTCAAAAACCTATTAAGCGGAAATTTCTTATATTTATTTGTCTTTTTCTCTCTAATTTCAATATAATCTCTGCCTTTTACATCCCCTACATCAAGCGATAATATATTAGATATTCTTAGTCCTGTATTTATCCCAAAACTAAAAAGCAGTGCATCTCTTGGCTTTTTGTCAAATATTTTTTAATCTTTTTAATATCTTCTATCTTTTTTATAGGTTGTACTACATTCATCTTAAACTCATCTAATCACTGATAATGATTGCGTTTTCCCTATAAAAAGTAAAGTCGAATGACACAAAAATTAAACACTTGAGTTTGCGAGAAAAATGTCAATTTTTCTCGCAAACTGCGGGGAACGGTTTCGCATCAGGTTGTGTGCTATCCCGCACACGACCTGATGCTCACACACCTAAGGTCGGATTTGAAAAATCTCAAAAATTTGTCAATTTTTGGATTTTTCCGCATCCTCATTATTTAAACAGCGTTTAAATATCGTTTAAATAGCATTCAAAAACTACCACCTGCAAAAATCTATTTTATCCTACCTCTATACATTTACCCCAAAATACAACACAACTTCATTTTGTTGTATTTTGGAAATTAAAATTCTTTTAATAATTTAGTACAATTTTTTTGTATAACAGATAAAATATCTTTTCCGATTTTATTTTCAAAACTGTTTATCACTTCATTGACAATATCCGGAAGAGTTTCACATTGATTTTTTATCACTTTCTTTAGTTGAGTAAAGCTTATACCATTTTCATTTGCTAATTTTTCAAAGTGTCTTAATAAAATCCCATTATGTTTATAATGTCCGCCAATTTTCATTGCCATTTTATTTGACAATCCAGGGTAAACTTCGGAACAGAGAATATCGTATGCGGGTGCAAATTTTATTTCTCCATTGTCATAATGCAAAATAGAAAAATTCTTACCATGTGCATCATTATTTCCTATTAAATAATTAAAAATCATTAATTGAATAAACTGATTAATTGCAACGGCAGGTTGAGAGGTCGCTCTTAAAATTTCAAAACATCTTTTAAAATCAACCCCACCTTCTGATTGGTACTTATACGCACTTGGAATATTAGAAGCCTGGCAAAAATCTTCTTGATGAATTTTTTTTATTTTACTCTCAATTACTTCTCTATCGTATCTTTGAATTAAAAAATATTTTGTTTTATTGGCATAACCGATTTTGATATCAGGAACTTTTATTCCTAACTTTTCAGCTGATTTTATACATATAAATTCATTTTCAATTGTTTCGTTAAATCCTTTTATTGCAGGTTTTATAATATGGCTTGTTGGCACGTTATCTTTTGGAATTCCAATTTGTCCATCTAAAACAATCACAGATGTTTTATCCTGTGCACCGGCTAAAGATAATCTCATATCTTCAATACCTGTTGCTAAAGGCTTTTGTGGAAGTTCATTTATAAATTTTTCAAGTTCAATATTTGATAATGGTGTATAATCAATTTCATAAGATTCTTGCAAGTATTTTGAAGGTGTTTGTTCATCATCACTATCAAAGAACGAAACAGCACCTGCACAATCATAACCTATTGCTTGCAATATAGAAAAATCATTTTTAGGATTAATCCCGTATTTTTTCCCGATAGCAATTCTTGTATGTTCACTTTCAGGCAATAAGCCGTTAAAAAAACCTCTGCATTGTCTGTTTCCAAAAGGCTGTTTTTGATTTGGTAAACTTAGAGATAAGATTCTATCAGCATTATCAGAATATTGAAAATTTACACCGCCATAGCCGTCTTTTTCTAATATTCCGATATGTTTATCATTTAAAAATACGTTCAAAGAATTACTCAAAATCTACCTCATAAATTTTTGTCAAAAGGGAATTTCATATCTATTACAATTCCTAATGCATTACAGACATCTATGACTTTTCCAATTTGTGCTGTTTTTTTGCCGTTTTCCAAATCAACGAGAAATCTTACTCCAACATTAGCTGCAATTGCCAAATCAGTTTGCGTAAGTTGTTGTGCCTTACGCAATTTTTTTATATATTCTCCTAAATTTTTAGTATCAGTTATATTCATTTTTTTTTACCTATCGGTAAAATTATACAACATTATTATCAAAAAAGCAACTTTTTTACCGTTCGGTAAAAATTAAAATCTAATCAACAGGTTTTACATTAAAATTTACTGAACGGTAAATTTTGTTTTTTAAATCTTATAATGATAGTTTATTTATAAATGTATTCTTCCTTAGTGTTTTCAATGGTTTTGGCGAATTCGTCATAGCCATATTCCTCAATACCTTGTTTTGCAAGTCTAATTAGCTTCTCAAGTGTCGCAAATGGTTCGGCAAATGACATTTTGACTTTTTGTCTTTCACTGTAACAGATGAATAGGTCTGTCGAACTAATTGAGCAATCATTTCGGGAGACAATTTTACCACTCATCAAAAAAGTTTTTATTCCAAAATACGATCCGTTTGGAGGTTTATTTGGAGTCTTTAATGACAGTTTGCCTGATGGTTGGGGGGGGGGTTGCTTGTTGACAGATTATTTTTGAAAAACAAAATTAACCCTGTAGAAATAGATAACCTTAACCAGCTTGCTGTTGTTCAAGAAAGTGGCATGGGGGCTTTAACTTATAAACCGGAACATCGATTTGAATCAGAAAATAGCATTAGTGATTATGATATTCTTGCTCAAGAGTGTTCAAAAATATTAGAATCACAAAATTCGGATAATTTGGATGAACTTTTTCAATTAGGCGGCTCATCAGGTGGAGCAAGACCAAAGATTTTGACATCTGTTGTCAATGAGGACTGGATTATTAAGTTTCCTTCTTCATCTGAACCTAAAAATATTGGGGAAAAAGAATATCAGTATTCATTATGTGCAAAAGATTGCGGAATAAATATGACAGAAACAAGACTTTTCCCATCTAAAATCTGTTCAGGGTATTTTGGTATAAAAAGGTTTGACCGCAAAAACGGTAAAAAAGTTCATATGGTATCCGCAAGCGGGCTGTTAGAGACAAGTCACAGGCTTCCTGACCTTGATTACAACCTATTGATGAAACTAACACTTGAATTAACAAGAAATTATCAGGATATTGAACAATTATTCAAGCTAATGTGCTTTAATGTGTTTGCACACAATAGAGATGACCATTCAAAGAATTTTTCTTTTCTTTTTGATGATACAAAAAAAGAATGGCACTTATCTCCTGCGTATGATTTAACTTACAGTTTTTCATTTAATGGTGAACACGCAACCACAATTAATGGAGAGGGTAAGAATCCGACTTTAGATGATATCCTAGCCGTGGCAAAAAATATAGGACTCAAGGAAAAATTTGCAAAAGATATTGCATTAGATATTCAGGAAAAATGTTCTAAATTATTTAATTAGTCTCATTTCTAAGTACATTTAATCTTAAAACAGAAGAGTCTTTATACTGGAGCAGTTTTGTTTGAAGTGATGAAATCACTGAAAATAAAATGCGGAATTGCCGTTAAACGCGAGTGAGCAAGACAGTCTACTGCGGCCCAGATATTAAAACTCAATAATAGCAAGGCTTTTAGACCTTGCTTTTTTAATGCAAATTTTTATGAAAAATGATTTTATGTAATATTTATGTACCACGCTGTTTGGGCAATTCAGTAAAACTCAGTCATACTCTGCAAGATAGGTAAAAATTAAAACAAAAAAATAGAGCAGTATTATCATAGACTGTTCTATTAGTTTATGGATTTAAAGTTTACACATTAAAATTTGCCAGAGCTTCAACTGCTGAAATTTCCTGTTCACGCATTGTGTGAGCATATCTCATGGTTGTTTGTATGCTTGCATGGTTTAGAATTTGTTTAACTACAGGCAAAGGAATGCCTGCTGCTACCATTCTTGTTGCTCCTGTATGACGTAAATCATGAAAACGCAAGTTTTTAACACCTGCTAGCTTACAAACAGTTTTGAAGCATTTTTGCATTTCTCTGTCTAAAATATTATCAAATAATTTAATATTATTTTATATAATCATATATGTTATTGTAAAATGTTTGTTGTATAATAAATTTACGCGGTTTATAGCGCGGTGAAATTATAAATAATTTATATATCCGGGGCGTTAGCGCAGTTGGTAGCGCACGACACTGGCAGTGTCGGGGTCAGGGGTTCGAATCCCCTACGCTCCATAAATATAAGATAGGATTTCCTATCTTATTTTTATTGTAAATGTACTTGGCGGACTATCTATTCCTGAAAATTACTGGCATGAAATAAATAATGAACTTAAACAGAAATATAATACAAAACACGAAATAAAATAGAGATATTTTCGCTCCAAACAATAAAGATGAAGAAAATACAATCATCTTTCAGCGGAACAAAAAGAAAATTTGCAAAAAGAATTGTTTTGCAATTTTTTTACTGGTCAAAGTCCTAAGCTATGTCTCAATTTGGCAAATTTGAGAGTGTTAAACCGTACGTCACCCTCCAATTTTTTATCGGTTTTTTATGTTAAAATTCTGTTATGGACATAAAAGAATGGCTTATATCAGAATCTGAAAAAGATTTTCAAAAATTTTCCGCCTCATTAATTCCTAATATCAATAATGTTTTGGGCGTAAGGCTTCCAAAACTCCGCAAAATAGCAAAAGAGATTTACAAAAACGGAGAATGGCAAAATTGTGTAAATCGTAACGATTTTGAATATATGGAAGAGGTTATGCTTCAGGGAATGGTCATCGGGCTTGTTAAACAGCCGCCTGACAAAATGCTTGAACTTGTCAAAAATTTTATCCCGAAAATTAATAACTGGTCTGTATGTGACTGTTTCTGCGGTGGTTTAAAATTCATAAAAGATAGCAGGGAACTTGTTTGGGACTTTATTCAGCCGTATTTTAAATCAAAAAATGAGTATGATATACGCTTCGCCTATGTGATACTTCTTTCATATTACATTGATACAGAGTTCATTGACAAAGTTTTAAAGCTTATTGATGAGTTTAAAGACGAAAGATATTATACAAAAATGGCTGTTGCGTGGGCGCTTTCTATATGCTATATAAAATTTCCCGAAAAAACTTTAAAATACTTAAAGTCCTCGAAACTTGATAACTGGACATTTAACAAAAGTATTCAAAAAATATGCGAATCTTTAAGGGTTGATAAACAGATGAAAAACATGTTAAAATATCTGAAAAGAAAATAGTAGTATAATGCGCTTGCTGGGTTGCAATTACGTGAACAGTCATTCACAACATGATATGTTATAGTACGCACATTATAAAAGGAAAAAATGGACATAACAAAAGAAAAAAAATTTGCGGCAGGACTTTCAATAACCTCAAACGCAGTAATAATTATTTTAAAATTCATTGCCGGAATTATTTCCGGCTCAATAAGTATAATTTCCGAGGCAATTCACTCCCTGAGCGACTGTTTAGCTTCTGTTTTAACCTTTTTTGCGGTAATGAAATCTTCCGAACCCGCAGACAGTGATCACCCTTTCGGACACGGCAAATATGAAGATATATCAGGCTTTATTGAGGGCGGTTTGATAATTTTTGCCGGGCTTTTTATTATTTACGAAGCTGTCAAAAAATTAATTTTTCGCGGCACAACAGAAGTTGATACAACTCTTGGTATTGCGGTAATGTTGTTTGCAGTCGTCGCAAACTATATTGTGAGCAGTATTTTGTTTAAAGTCGCCAAAAAATCAAATTCAATTTCTCTTTTTGCGGACGGTGAACATTTAAGAACCGATATATATTCGTCACTCGGTGTTATGGCAGGTCTGGTGTTAATAAAAATTACAGGTATTCATATTTTAGATCCGATAATAGCAATTATTGTTGCCATGTTGATTTTTAAGGCAGGATTTTCTATCTCAAAAGAAACTTTGAATAATCTTCTTGACGGCTCTGTGCCGAAAAGTGACATTGAAGCAGTTGAAAAAATTATAGAAAACTTTAAAGATAAAGGTGTTCACGGTTACAAATCTCTGAAAGGAAGAAATATCGGTCCTGAAAAACAGCTTGATATGACGCTTTTATTTCCTAAACAAATGACAATAGAAGACTGTCACAAGATTTGTGATGAAATAGAAACAGAGATAAATAAAACTCTCGGAAACTGCATAATTTCTATTCATGCAGAACCTGAGGGCTGTGAAAAATGCAGTTGTAAAAGTTAATTAAAAATTGTAACGATACCCTTTTCAAACAAGTGTTTTTTGAGTATGCTTGGCGTGTGTGGATAAAATTCCGCACCCTAATTAAGGAGAAAAATTATGCCAAAATTTAACCTGATGTCATACATCATGCCGCCTGAAGACAAAATGTTCTTTACATATTTTCAGGACAGCGCTGTGATTTGTCAGAAAACTGCAAGATTGTATGACGAAATTATGCACAATCACCTGACTGATGAGTATAAAGAAAAAGCTTTGAAATATAAAAAGAAGGGTAAATTATCATATAAAGCATGCTTGAAACAACTTAACAAAAGTTTTATTACCCCGATTGAACGAGAGGATATTCAAACAATTGCCGTCCAATTGAACAAAATAACTAAAAAAATTGTAAAAGCCTGTTTAAATTTGGAAGTGTACAGATTAAACAATTACACTGAAGAGATGAAAGAACAGGCTTTAACTTTAGTTCAGGCAACAGAAAAACTCGGTGAGATTACTAAAAAATTTAAAAAAGTTTCTGATCTGGAAGAAATAACCAAGCTTAATATTGAAATGAAAGAAATTGAGTCTCATGGAGATGAGATTCACCGCCGTGCAATGGCGAATCTTTTTTCAGGCAAATATGAAGCTCTTGAAGTTATCAAACTGAGAGATATGTATAAGGAAATTGAAAACGCATTTGATGCTTGTTTCTTTGTATCAGATACAATTTTGAATGTTGTTTTGAAACAGTCTTAGGAATTATGGAATTATGTCAATAACAATTTTACTTTTAATAGCTGTAGTTCTTGTAGCTCTGGCATTTGAATTTATAAACGGTTTCCATGACTGCGCAAACGCTATTGCAACAGTAGTTTCAACAAAAGTTCTGTCCCCCAAACAAGCTGTATTGTTCGGAGCGAGTTTGGAATTTTTAGGAGCATTAACCGGTACACACGTTGCAAAAACAATAGGTTCGGGCATTGTAAACGCTGATATGATTACTTTAACCGTAATTTTTTGTGCACTTCTGGCTGCAGTTATCTGGAATTTATTCACATGGTGGCTCGGACTTCCGTCAAGTTCCTCTCATGCGCTTATCGGCGGTCTTTTAGGTGCTGCCATTGTAAAAGCCGGAGTTGATGTAGTGCATTTTCACACATTGATTGACAAAGTTATAATCCCGATGTTTACATCACCTGTTCTGGGATTTTGCGTGGGCTTTACCTTAATGCTTTTGATTGCGTGGGTAATTCTTATTTTGCGTGAAAACCCGCAGACTGTTAACAAACAGTTCAGAAAACTTCAATTAATATCATCAGGCTTGATGGCATTAAGTCATGGCTCAAACGATGCTCAAAAAACAATGGGTATAATAACCCTTGCACTTTTGGCAGGCGGAGTTTTGCATACAGGGCCGTCGGGCGACTTTGAAATTCCTATTTACGTAATCATTGCATGCGCGCTTACTATGGCTGCCGGAACAATGAACGGCGGATGGAAAATTATTAAAACCATGGGACATAAAATTATAAAATTGAAGCCTATACATGGATTTGCCGCAGAAACATCGGCAGCAGGCTTGATTTTAACTGCTTCGCATTTTGGAATTCCGTTGAGTACAACACATGTTATTTCAACGGCAATTATGGGCGTCGGATCAACTTTTCATGCACATGCCGTCAAATGGAGAATAGTCGGAAATATTGTTATTGCGTGGGTTTTAACAATTCCTGCCTGTATGATAATTTCGTCAATTATCTATTACCTGATATATAAAATAGTTTAGAGTTAATTTGTAATTTTTATTCCTTAACGAACTCCCAGTGAAAAAATATAATAAAAAAATCCATAATTTTTCGTATCGGACATACATGTCTTATATGAATAATATCAAGTATAATACATTGACAAAACTTGAGGATGCTTTTACTATATGTTTGTAGTACGTTACTAAAAGATACTATAGGAGAATTGATGGACTTAAAAGAGCTTCCAAAATGCCCTGTTGAAACAACATTGAAACTAATCGGGGAAAAATGGAAAATTCTTATAATCAGAGATTTACTCAACGGAACAAAACGTTTTGGAGAATTAAAAAAAGCCTGCAGCGGGATTTCACAAAAAGTTTTAACAACAAATCTTCGCGCGATGGAGGATGACGGACTTGTAGAAAGAAAAGTTTTTCAAGAGGTTCCGCCCCGGGTTGAATATACACTGACAGATGTCGGCTACAGTCTTGCTCCTGTTTTGAATGCTATGGCAAGCTGGGGAACTGATTACAAAGTTTTCTTGAAACTTTTGCAAAAAAAAGGTTAATATATTATTGAATCAACTAATTAACCCTACAGGGGAATTTATTATTAACTATTAAATTATATATAATACTTTACATAAAATAGCAAAATTTATTTTATCATGTATTATATATGTAGGAGAAAATTGTAAGATGAAATTATTGACAGCTATTCAAAAGGCAATACCTGATAAAAAAGCCTTTGATAATGTACATCTGAAACTTCTTTATTCAAATATGCATCCCGAAACAAGAGAAGAAGTTGTATATCGCAGAAACGGCAGATCTGTGGATAAAATTATAGAATTTGATATTCAGACAAATTCAAAAGTTAAAACCACGCATTATGACTATTTTAATGACAAAAAAATTCGCTCTATTGATGAATTTGATCGTAAAACAGGCAAAAAACTCAGAACAATTAATTATGTATTATACAAGTCAATTGACGAATTTGATCCTGAAACCGGTAAAAAACTCCGTACTATCAACTTTAATGTAAAAGACGAAACAAAGATTTCTTCTATTCAGGAATATGATCAGGAAACCGGTAAAATTGTTACTATATCAATTTATAAACGTGACGGCAGAACAGTCAGCATAATCAAAAAAATTGATCCAGATACAGAAAAAGTTACAAACTGGGTTAACAATTCTAATACAAACTTTAAACCGGCAGAGCCTTTAAAGCCATCAGTACCGACAAGATGTTATGACAATATTAAAAAAGTCATGGATTCCAGTGAGAAAGAAGATATTGCTAAATTGATTGATAATCTTTACAGAAATAATTTGCGATTTGAAAATATTTAATGATTTTATGTGCTGCTAATTTTTTCTAATCAACATCTTCGCTTAACGATTCCTTTACAAATCGTGCGGGGTTATCAATAATATACCGTAAATCTCCGGGTGATTGAATATATTTGTAATCATATCTTTCGGAATTTGCGGTGAATGCAAGCATTCCGTAATCCATGAGTTTGCCCATAGAAGTTTGGGTAATATCAAGCCTGTCAATCTGGCTGAGAGGTAAATCTATTTCCACAGGGTTCAAAACCCCTATTTTAATATGCACGTATTTTGTTGTAATAATGATTTTATCATAGGTATATCTAAGAATAGGATAAATAATGCCTGCAAGAATAGCCAATACAACCAGCCAGCTGAAAATACTGTGTGTGTTTAAAAAAATATTCCAAAAATAAATAAAAAATACAGGCGTTAAAATTACAGGCCAGAATAAAGCCATCCAGTGCTTTTTTACATCGTACAAAACAAGTTCTTCTGTATTATCAGACGGTAATTCATATTTTTCATTGCTTGATGAAGTATTTTCTTCATAATGATAATCCTCTGCCGTATGGATTTTTTCGTTCTCCTGCTGTTTATCAATTACAAAATCTGCGCGCAGATCGAATCCGCAATACCTGCAAAAATTGTCGTTTTCTTTAATTTGTTTTCCGCAATTTGGACAATACATTTTTAATCCTTCACCGAGCCAATTTTAGCATATCATTTGACTTTAGTCAATGAGCGGTATACCATAAGTTTTATGATTTCAAAAAAAGAACTTTTAGCATTATATCATTTCGAATTGGACGAACTGTTAAAAACAGCATCAAAATATATTAAAAACGAAGTTGAATTTTGTTCTCTTGTAAATGCCAGAAACGGTAAATGTTCCCAGAATTGTAAATACTGTGCACAAAGTTCGTATTATAAAACCCGGATAGATTCATACCCTTTGATAGACATTGATAAAGTTAAACAAGCCGCACTTGAGGCAAAACATCATCAAGCATCAAGATTTGCTATAGTCACATCTGGCAAAACACCTGATGAAAGTGATTTTGATAAAATTATCCAAATGATACAGGAAGTAAATAAAATCAACGGTCTTAAAAGCTGTGCTTCTATCGGAATTTTAAATGAAGAACAGGCAAAAAGGCTTTATGAATGCGGTTTAACAAGATTTCATCATAATATAAACACATGCCGTTCGTATTACCCGCAGATATGCACAACACACAGTTTTGATGACAGATTAAACACCTGCAGGCTTGTAAAAAAATACGGTATGGAACTTTGCTGCGGTGTTATATTAGGTATGGGTGAAAGTATTGAACAACGTGTTGAAATGGCGCTAGAACTCGCTGAAATAGAGCCTGATTCTATTCCGATAAATATCTTAATGCCAATCGCGCAAACTCCGTTTGAAAATTATCATGACAAAATAGATGAAGAAAATGTTTTGAGGACACTTGCGATATTTAAGATAGCTAACCCAAAATCAATACTGCGTTTTTGTGGGGGAAGGATGCGGCTTTCGGATGAAAATCAGCGTAAGGCTTTACAAAGCTGCGTTGAGGGAATTATGACCGGCAATTACCTTACAACGGCAGGCAAGTTGCCTGATGAAGATATTAAAACGGTAATGGAACTCGGCAGAACAATAAAAGTATAATAATTTTGGTTCCTTCTCAATTCGTATTTATCTATGTTTTGACTGGTTATCAAGCCTGTCAGCCAGAAAAGTTGATATCAAAGGTATTGCAATATAATAAATTCCGCCGAGTATTATTGTCGGTTTTGCAACTTTTATTCCTTCCAGATATTTTTCGAGTTTCGGGGAATTTTTATTTGCCTCACGGAAATTTTTTATAAATTTTTCTGTCGGTTTATTTAAAAATTGACTCAAAAGATAACTTCCCGCAATACAAAAACCTGTTGATAAAGCTGCATTATACATTAGAGGTTTTTTACGGTTTTCTTTAATTTTTTTGCTATTTGCTGTTTGCAAAATAAAAGTTCCGGTTGCGGCCACATCTGTGAAAGTCATCATGTGATGTTCAAAATTTGTTTTGTGAAATTTATCCGCCATTTTTTGAACAAACGGGGTATCAATCAGTTTTCCTATTGTTTTTGATAAGTTTGAGATTCCGTCATTGTAACTGCCTGTAAAAGATATCGCGGAATTTTTTTCTTTACGCGGGAAAATTTTTGACATAATTGGCGGAATAAAAGCACAGGTCAAAACAGATTTTGGTGCTGCAAGCGCAAAGCCGAGTCCGAGCTTGAAAAGCTGGGCGGCAAATGTGTAACGTCTGGATTTTGCAAGACTTTTTCCGCCGGATTTTAACGTTTCAATTGTTTCTTTTTTTAAATATTGGTATGGATTTTTATCAATTTTTTTTAAAGCTTTGGTGACAGGCAAAGATATACCCAGCACGGTAAGGTAATTAATTATTCCCGAGGCAAGTGATTTTGCACATGCATATTTTTTGTTTTCTTTGTCGGTTTTTGGCGTCAAAAGAATCATAGGAGAGCGTACTGCCGCTGAAAGAACAAAAGAAGCCGTTGCACCGAATAATAGACTGTTATCCGCCGCAAATTCCAATCCTTTTTTTAAAATTTTGCTATTATATATCGCCTGTACTTTCATGTAAATTCATTATACAATGCTCATAATGAAAATCACAGAATTTCTGAAAAAAGAATTGCAAGGCTGGCAGAGTTATGAAATAACAGGCCTTGTAACAGTTTTTGTAATAATTGGTATTAATGCTTTTATACTTAAAGACAGTTTTGCGGCTGTTGTTAATGCAGTTTGCGGTATTTTATACACAATTATTGCCGGTAAAGGGAAAATTTCCTGTTATTTTTTCGGGCTGACAGGCTCAACAAGTTATGTTTATCTTGCCTTTATGAATACTCTGTGGGGAAATATGTGCCTGTATCTTTTATACTATATTCCGATGCAAATTTTAGGGATTTTCAGGTGGAAAAAGCATCTCAAAAAAGAATCCGGTGACATTATAAAAATCCGATTAAACGCCGGAGAACGTTGCAAACTGGTGTTGGCAGGTATTTTAGGGTCAATAATTTCAATTATAATCTTGAGTTATCTGAATGATAAAAGCCCCTTAATTGACGGGATTACTACATTTTTATCCATACTCGGCATGTATCTGACAGTAAGACGTGCAATAGAACAGTGGATAATCTGGATGATAGTAAACGGACTTTCGTTTATAATGTGGGTTAACCTGATAATTAACGGAACAAAGGCATATTCAACAGTTATTATGTGGGGCGTATATTTTATACTTGCTATCTATTTTTACAGGCAATGGAAAAAAGAAATTGACAAGGCTGATAAAAACCTGTAATGTTTTAAAATACGTCTGTTTTAATCGGATTTTTAAATTTGGTAATATTGCCTTGAAACAGAAGTTTCACAGTTCCGACCGAACCGTTTCTGTGTTTTGCAATAATTACTTCCGATTCTCCTTTTGAGGCTGCTTTTGCTGCAATATCTTCTTCGCCATCTTCTGTTTTCCTGTAGTATTCGTCACGGTAAATAAACATTACAATATCGGCATCCTGCTCAATAGAACCTGATTCTCTCAAATCAGAGAGCATAGGACGTTTGTCAGTTCTGGATTCAACGGCGCGGGATAACTGTGAAAGAGCAATTACAGGTACATCCAGCTCTTTTGCAAGAATTTTTAAGCCTCTTGAAATAGCTGATATTTGCTGCATACGGTCTTCCCTGCCTGAGCTTTCCATTAATTGAAGATAGTCAATTAAAACAAGCCCGAGATTTTTTTCTTCCATTTTTAATCTTCTGCATTTAGCGCGAATATCAGTGATTGTACAGCCTGATGTATCGTCAATATAAATCGGAGCCTGTGCAAATGCGTTCATTGCCGTTGCAAGTTTTTCCCAGTCTTTGTTTTGCATATTCCCTGTTTTTACTCTCTGAGAATCTATTTCAGCTTCAGAACATAACATTCTTTGCATAAGCTGTTCTTTTGACATTTCAAGAGAAAATACCGCAACAGGAGTTTTTGCTTTCAGTGCGACATTTTGTGCAATATTTAACGCCAATGCTGTTTTACCCATTGCGGGACGTGCCGCAAGAATAATCAAGTCCGATTTTTGAAGCCCGTTCAATATTGCATCAAGTTCATAAAAACCTGTAGGAACACCTGTCAATTCATCTTTGTGTTCGTATCTGTATTCAATTTTTTCATAAGTATTTAAAACAAGGTCTTTTACATGGACCAGATCAGAGGTTGCTTTTTTTGAAGCTATATCAAAAATAAGTTTTTCTGCACTGTCAAGCGATTGGTCAATAGGATTTACATCATATCCGAAAGATACAATTTCGGAACCGGCATTTATCAATGCCCTTTTTATGGCTTTTTCCTGAACTATTTTTGCATAATATTCAATATTTGATGTTGTAATTGTTTTATAGCACAAATCGTTTACAAAGGCGCGTCCTCCGATTGTTTCGAGTTTGGAATTGTAGCTTAAAACATCTGAAACAGATACTATATCAATTCTTTCATTTGAATTGAAAAGCTGCAGCATTGCATCGTAGATATATCTGTGAGCCGGTTTGTAAAAACTTTCGGGTTTTAAAACTTCCACAACTTTTGTAATTACATTGGGGTTAACAAGTATTGCTCCAAGTACTGCTTCTTCCGCTTCAATATTTTGCGGAAGCATTCCAAAATTATTTTCTTTTTCTTTTACCGGCATGCTTTTGTTTCTCCTATTTTTACATGATATTACATAAAAAATAAATTTGCATGTAAAAATTTTGGGGAGATATATCGCAGTTTACACCAATTATGTGTGAAAACGTCATGCTGAACTAGTTTCAGCATCTCATAACAGTTAGACCCTGAAACGAGTTCAGGGTGACAATTTAGACATTGTTTTGTGTAAACTGCGATATAATTCCCAAATTTTGTTGACAAAAAAAATTTATAAAACAAAATCATATATATGATAAAAACAATTTTGAATTTAAAAGCTTTTTTATTGAGTGTAAAATCAGATACCCCTGATAAAATAGGAAAAATTTTATTAAGAAATGCAATTCAAATTTCTACTGCGGAATCATGTACGGGCGGTTTGATAAGTTCCAGACTTACTGATGTTGCTGGAAGTTCGGCTTATGTAAAAGCAAATTTTGTCACTTATTCAAATGAAGCTAAAATGAGAATATTAAATGTTTCTCCCGAAACATTAAATGCTTACGGAGCTGTCAGTGCCGAGTGTGCCCGTGAAATGGCAGAGGGGCTTATAAAACTTACAGGCAGTGATATTGTCCTGTGTACAACGGGTGTAGCCGGGCCGTCTTCAAGCGAAAGTAAACCTGTGGGATTAATGTTTGCTGCTTGCGGGTATAATGGTAATATAAGCATAAAAGAATTCAGACTTAATCCCGATTACAATCGTAAAAATATGAAGTTTATGTTTAGTGAAAAGGCTCTAAACTTTGTGTTTGAAACCCTGAGTGCTTGAAATTCTGTTCTTTAACAGCCCTGTATAAGTAGCTTGAAAAACAGCCTGTGCTCTGTTTTTTGAGTTCAGTTTGCGCAAAATTCTGGTTACAATAACCTTTATTGTGTGGGGACTCAAAAATAAAACGGCTGCAATTTCCGAGTTTGATTGTCCATTAGCTATTAAATACAAAATCTCAAGTTCTCTTTTTGTTAACTTTTCTGACATTTTACAAGTACTCATTAACTAAATAGATATTTATAAGTGTCCGCCGCGTATAATTATAGGTTACAAGTAAAATATTGTCAATATTTGTAAAATAGGTATATATGTATAGCGAAAAAGAAATCTTAAAACAATTTGGCAGAAATGTAAAAGCTGAGAGAGTTCGTCTGGGTTATTCACAAGAAAATCTCGCAGAAAAAATGGGAGTAAACCGTGAATTTATCAGCCGTATTGAGCGCGGCCTGCAAAACATGTCCCTTGCAAAAATTACGACACTTGCAAACTACCTTGAAACAAATATCCACAACCTTTTGCGATTTTAACATGTTACTATTGCATAATTATATCAGCCATAACATCCGGAAATTCATTCATAAGCATTTCCGCGAATTTATCGGTGTCTATTTGTGTTATGACAATGGATAGCAGGTCGTTGGGAAGCTCTTTAAGCATTTTTTGAATATGTTCGGGTTCTATAACTGACATAGCCTTAATAACTTCCGGTTTTTGTTTTTCACGGTTTATTATGGTTGTATAGGCATGCGGGTCAAACAATTGAAACCATTCGTTATGTTCTTTGGCAAGAGAAAGCACAAGCTGCTGTTTCTGCGTGGGCTGGAAGGCCATCAGTGCATCTTTGTATTCAAGTGGATTAAGCTGCCCTACTTGTTTACATAAATCAAAACTGTTCATGCTTTCAACTTCTTCGCCGGTAATCTGTTCAAGAACCTGTGCAACGTATTCTTCCGGAATAGACTGCATGTGTTTTAAAATTTTATTTTTGTCGATATCAGTACTTGTCAGGAATTTGTCTAACTGTTCATTTGGCATTAATTGAACGATTTCTTCCTTTGAAAACATTTCAAAAACTGTATTTACGAGTTGTTCCGGCGGTAATTGTTCTAGCATTTTCATGAGTTTATCATCGGTGAAAAAGTACAATCCCTGGAGCATATCTTTTTCTTCCATGTGCGGCAAAAACTGCTGGAGCTGTGCACCTGTTAATTCTCTCAAAATCATATATTTGTTGTTAGTATCAGCAAGATCAAACAGTTCAATTACAAGACTGGTATTGCTTGTAAGTTCACGTGCAAGTTCTATTGCAAGCTGATTGCCTGAAGCTGCTTCCGCTTCAATGATTTCATCGACGGACATATTTGCATATTCTTCCTGAAATTTGACAGCGCTTATATGCAAAGCCGTTTGCAAATATTCAATATTTGAATCGATGACTAAACTCATAAAACTCCTGATACTTATATTAAAAGTATTGACGGCATAAAATTTCAAAAACTTTAAATATTGTAACTTTTGTTAATAAAATTATTGAATTAAGTTGTTTATTTTTTTAAATAATCATCGAAACTTTTTATAATAACTTTATAGCCGCAACCTTCATGGAGCTTCCCTGGATAAGAAATTTTTTTTGCAGGATATTTTCTGCACATTGCGAGTCTGTGTTCATAATCCGAGCACAGTCCCTCTTTTGTTACAAGCTTACAGGCAAAAATAAGATTTCCGTCTTCATCTTTTCCTTTAATATAAAACCTTCTGTAGGCAGGAAATAAAAACTGCATAATTTTAAATTCTTTTTCGGTATATGTATCGTAGCTGTACATGTAATTGCAGCACTTGCCGCATTTTTTACACTCTCCGGTGATTTCATAAGTAACTTTTTCGGGCACAAAATATGAACGGATTTCGTTTATGATTACAAATAAGAAATCAAACATATTTCTATAATAACACATTATATTTGCCAATAAAAATATTTTATAATAGAATTAGAAAGTTGATGAGGGAGTATCAATGTCAAAATATTACGTAAACAGAAATTCAAGAGCCAGAGAAATGGCAAAAGCCAATATATCAAAAAATTCCAAAAAGAAAGGGAACGGATTTTTATCTACTCTCAAATTTATGTTTATTATGGGCTGCGCTTGTCTTCTTGCGGGCGTTGCTTCGCTTGAATTATATCTTTCATCACTTCCTCCTATCAATAATCTTGAACAATTCAAGCCGAACATTGTTACAAAAATTTATTCGGCAGATGATGAGATTATAAAAACATTTACCGCATATACTTATGAAAATATTGAATTGAAAGATATTCCAGATACTTTAAAAAAGGCGCTTATTGCAACAGAGGATAAGAATTTTTACCGTCATCACGGCTATGATTTGACCGGACTTGCCCGTTCAATGGTTCAAAATGTTTTGGCAGGACGTGTTGTCCAGGGTGCAAGTACGATTACGCAGCAGCTTGCAAGAGTTTTGTTTTTAAATAATGAAAGGACTTTTGACAGAAAATTAAAAGAACTTTTTATAGCTGCAAGGATTGAAAAAACAATTTCCAAAGACAAAATTTTGGAAATGTATATGAATAATGTTTATCTCGGAGCCGGAGCTTACGGTGTTGAGGCCGCCGCACAGATATATTTTGACAAGCATCTTAAAGACTGCAATCTTTCGGAACTTGCATTGATTGCAGGACTTCCTCAGGCTCCTTCGGTTTATAATCCTTTTAATAATATGGATCTTGCAATTCAAAGGAGAAATCAGGTTCTTCTTCGTATGTTTAAAATGCGTTATATTACAAAAGACGAATATGAAGCAGCAAAAGAAGAAAATATTCACCTTGCAAAAGTCCCGCAGTTTTATACAACCAATAAAGCTCCGTATTTCTGTGATTATGTATTAAAGGAGCTGGAAAGCTTAGGTTTTGATGAAGCAGAAATTTCCCAGGGCGGTTATAAGGTTGTTACAACTCTTAATTATAAAGCACAGAAAGCTGCAGATGAAGCAATAAGAAAAAATCTTATTAACTGGGGGCTGCGCGGGGATAACAATCAGGCTGCCGTATTTGCTTACAGTCCCATAGACGGGCAAATACTGGTTTATTCCGGCGGAAAAGATTATACAAAAAGTCAGTATGACAGGGTTACGCAGGCTGTAAGACCTCCGGGTTCTGCTTTTAAACCTATAGTTTATGCTGCGGCAATGGAAAAAGGTATAAACCCGAATGATATGATTGAAGACAGACCTATAACTATCGGTCAATGGTCGCCTCATAACTATGGAAACAAATACAGAGGTAAAATTCCTGTTTATACGGCTTTAATGGTATCATCAAACGTTTGTGCGGCAAGAATTATTAAAGAAGTTGGCATACGTTCTGTTATTCAGATTGCACGGGTTCTGGGAATTGAAACACCTCTGGAATATGACTATACAATTGCGCTTGGCTCAAATGGCGTAAAACTTTTTGAGTTTACAAGAGCTTACGGAGCTTTTGCAAACGGAGGGTATGTTGTACAGCCTTATTCGGTTGAAAGAGTCGAAACTTCCCGCGGTAAGGTTGTGTATAGGGCACCAAAGACAAAGATTTCACATCAATTAAGCCTGAATACTGCCGCTGAAATGACTGCAATGATGAAAACTGTTATAACCAACGGTACAGGCAGAGCTGCAAATATCGGTAAACCATGTGCGGGAAAAACCGGTACGACTGATGATAACAAGGATGCTTATTTTATGGGTTATACCCCTAATATTGCGGCTGGGGTATGGGTCGGAAACGATGATAATACTGTTATGAATAAGTCTGTTCAAGGCGGTACTGTTCCGGCACTTATCTGGAAAGATATGATGAAGGTTGCAACCGCACCGTACGGAAAAGTTGATTTTAATTATCCGGAAGTCAAATTAATGCCGTTTGCGGCAGGTGCAAACGTTAAAATTATCGGAGAGGAAGAAAATCAGGAGCAGCCCCAGCAACAGCAAGACCAAGCTTTGGATGCGCAATCAGCACAAACTGCTCAGGAAGCTGTTCAAAATGTGGTTAAAACAATTAATGCAGAAAAAAAGGAAGATTCAGTAAAACAGCAGCCTGCAGCTATGTCAAAACCTGTTGTCACTCCAAAGCCGGCTTTGGCTCCTGAACCTGCTTCTGCACCAATACCGCTTGCTGTTCCGGACGGGCTTCATTAAGAGGGAATTATGACAGAATTTACACCGCATATAGGAACAGATGAATCAGGTAAGGGAGACTTTTTCGGCCCGCTTGTTATTGCAGGAGTTCTTGTCGATGAGAAAAACGCTGAATTATTTAAAAATTTAGGTATAAAAGACAGTAAAAAACTTACTGATAAAAAAATGCTTACTCTTTCCGTTGAAATAAAGAAGCTTGCTCCGCATTCGGTTATAATGATTTCTAATACAAAATATAATGAACTTTATGCGAATATTAAAAACCTGAATAAACTGCTAGCCTGGGGGCATGCGCGTGCTATAGAAAATATTTTAAACAGTAGTACATGTGAATACGCCCTTTCTGACAAATTTGGTGACGAGAGTTTGATTAAATCTGCGTTGATGAAAAACGGCAGGAATATAAAACTTGTACAAATGTGCAAAGCAGAAAGCGATATTGCTGTTGCTGCAGCTTCCGTTCTTGCCCGCGCTGCATTTGTTCAAAAACTTCAGTCAATGGAAAATGCTTACGGGATAAAGTTTCAAAAAGGCTGTTCTGCACTTGTAAAAGATGTTGCGTCAGAATTTATAGATAAATACGGAAAAGACAGGTTAAAAGAAGTTTGTAAAACACATTTTAAGACCTATAATGAAATTTAGTTAAATTGTTGAAAATTACCTGAATATAGTTTATAATTAAAAACAAGGATTGATAGAGCAAATTTAAAGAGGTAATAAGATGAAAAGTGCGGCAGCTATTGCATTTTTACGTACTATATGTGTTTTTTCACGCTTTAATACAGAGCAGAACAGCAAAAAAAATATATTAAACAAGTCAGAAAATTTTCAGCCTGCATTTACCCTAGCGGAAATGATGGTAGTCATGCTGATTTTGAGTATTATTATGGCAGCAATGGCACCGGTAATGACAACACGCAATAAATTAGATCAATCTTCCCCTTGGCAGTGGTCAACAAACGGTTCAGATGCATACTTT
>CASFPN010000005.1 GCA_949296425.1 uncultured bacterium | reverse complement strand
TAAGATACTATGTCACTAAGGCACTAAGAAGTATCGTAAAAATTTTTCCTCTCCCGGGAGAGGGGTGCTACGCACGTAGATCTGTTGCTCAGTCAACGCAAATACTCTTTACTCTTGCAAAAGGTGCTACGCACGTAGATCCGCCGATCAGCCAACGCAAATCCGTCTTTACCCTTGTAAAGGGTGCTGCGCACGCAGCCCTATCGAACAAGCAGCGCAAATGCGCGTTTACATTGGCAGAGGTTCTCATTACCCTCGGTATTATAGGTGTTGTTGCGGCGATGACTTTACCTGTTTTGATCGCAAATTATCAAAAAAAACAAACTGTAGTGAGGCTCAAATCAACTTATTCTTTATTACAGCAAGCTGTTAAAATGGCTGAAATTGATTATGGCGAAATAGGAAGTTGGAATTTTACCCTCAATAATGAAAGTTTTTATAATACTTATTTAAAACCTTATTTAAAAGTTATAAAAGAATTTGATTTATCTTCTGTCCCGTCAGACTATCATGCTTATTGTAAGGATGATAAGGCTATATGCGATAATTACGCAGGAGTTACAAAGTCATCTACTAAGAAGTTTGTTATTGAAAATGGTGTATTATTAATTTTAGCATCTATAGAAAATTCTAAAACGGTTATTGTCGATATAAACGGTTTTAAAGGTCCAAATGTATGGGGCAGGGATATATTTCTTTTCAACACTGACAAAGAAAAAGGTATTGTTCCTTACGGACTTGGCGAAGTAGCTGGTATGCCTGCAGATTATGAGCCTACCAAAACATATTTACTGGACATGGAATATAGAGCATGTAATCAGGACGGTGTATTTTGCGCAGCAATAATAATGCTTGACGGCTGGGAAATTACTGATGAATATAAATGGTAGGTTTATTTCGGCAAATGTTTCTGCCAGTCAGCCTCAAGACTTTGTATAAATCTGTGTGCATCTATTACATCATCATAATTGATAGGTTCCGGGCCATCTTGAACTTCAAGCGCTTCATAGTCTTTTACATCAATATCAGTAAAGCCTACAAAAGCTATACCGAAGTTCTTGCCGCAGTGACTGCATTGAAGATTTACAACCATTAATCCTTCTTCCTCACGTTTGATAACGATTGAATTTTCATCAAAATTGTTTTTGCATTGAGAACAACAAAGATTATTAAATAATTTTTCTATTTTCTTTTTCATAAATTCCTCTTTTATATTATAATAAAAATGTTAATTTCCTAATGAGCATGGGAATAATATAAGTGTAGCGAATTATATATGTCGTTTCGGTTCGCTAAAGCTAACAGATAGGAGTTGTATCATGGAAGCTATTAACTTAATTCTATTCGGATTTATTGTTTATACTGCGCTAATCGTAGTACCAAGTATCTGGGAAGAATTAACAACAGAAGGGTAAATCCTTTTAAAAATTAAGACGAAGTATTTGATAGAGAGTTCCTTTTTTCGTCAAAGATTTTGCCAAAGGTGTAGGTGTCGGATTTAAAAAGTGTAGTTTATACGTTATTTATTTAACGCAATGGATTTTTGCGGGCAAAATTTCGTTCAGGCATTTACGGGCAATATCGGTAACATAGTCCAAGTCAGATTTCCCAATAATAAGTGGCGGATTAAAATACATAACGTCACCCAGAGGTCTTAAAATAATTCCCTCCATCAAAGCCTTTTTGTAAATTTGGTAGCCAGTTCTCAGGCTGCTGTCAAAAGGCTTTTTACTTTGTTTGTTTTCAACAAGTTCTATTGCATTAATTAAGCCTATATTTCGTATTTCTCCTACATTCGGGTGTGAAAGAAATTTTTCTTTAATTATGTTATTGAAATATATTGCGTTTTCCTGAGCCTGTTTTAATATACTACCGTCTTCAAGCAGATCAAGTACCGCATTCGCACAAGAACAGGCAAGAGGGTTGCCGCTGTATGTGTGACTATGCATAAAAGCTTTTTTGCTGTTGTAATCATCATAAAATGCATCATATATTTTTTGCGTTGTTACAAAAATTGCCATGGGCATGTAGCCTCCAGTCAATCCTTTTGAAAGACACATTATGTCAGGAGAAACTTCTGCATGGTTAAAGGCGAACATTTTGCCGGTCCTGCCAAACCCTGTTGCAATTTCATCGGCAATAAGGTGCACGTTATATTTGTCGCATAGTGCACGAAGTTTTTTCAGGTATAAAGGCGGATAAATTTTCATTCCTGCAGAACCTTGTAAAAGCGGTTCTACAAGCATTGCAGCAGATTCTTCTCCGTGAGCCGCAAAAGTTTTTTCAGCATTTTCAAAGCACTCGCAATTGCAATTATCACGTGTTTTGCCATACGGGCATCTAAAGCAGTCCGGTCCTTTTATTCTTACAACATCAAGCAAAATCGG
Organism: uncultured bacterium; assembly: GCA_949296425.1. Lineage (GTDB taxonomy): Bacteria > Cyanobacteriota > Vampirovibrionia > Gastranaerophilales > Gastranaerophilaceae > Stercorousia. Next base: position 10,787 of record CASFPN010000005.1, on the reverse strand, counting down.
TTTATACAATTTTGTGTATAAATCACAGTCCCCTGCTGATAAAGCTGCAATTGTTTCTCCATGGTAAGCTTCCGTAAGAGCCATAAATTTCGTTTTTTGCGGGTTTCCTGTCTGTTGGTGGTATTGAAAACTGACTTTCATAGCAGCTTCTATGGCAGATGATCCGTTGTCGGTAAAATTGAATTTGCAAAGTCCTTCCGGCAGAATTGCGGTTAGTCTTTCACAAAGTTTTATAGCCTGTTTGTGGGTAAAGTTTGCAAATATTACATGTTCAAGTTTCCCTGCCTGTTCTTTTAATGCGCTGCTTATATGAGGATTACAATGACCGAGAAGATTACACCACCATGAACTTATTACATCATAATATTTTTTACCTTCTGTATCGTAAAGGTATATCCCTTCTCCTCTCTCAATTACTATCGGGGCAAGCGTTTCATAATCCTTCATCTGTGAACATGGATGCCATATGTATTTTAAATCTTTTTCAGCCCAGTTATCCATTTTTATACCTCTTTAAAAAATTCCGATAAATCCTCAACTGTTTTGCTGTTATGGGTAACAGTTGATACAACTTTAATCCCAGTTAAGGCTTCTATCTGTTTTTTATTGTCTATATGCATAAAATCATTTTTATCATAGCTATTTAAGATTATACCTTTTACCGTAATGCCATGCTGTTTGGCGTATTCAACCGTAAGCAGAGTTGAATTGATTGTTCCAAGAGTCGCACAAGAAACTATAATAATATCAAGCCCGAGCGCTTTAATAACATCCGTAAGCATAAGCTTTTCCTGCCCGAGGTTAAAAGGGCAGGCTATTCCTCCGGCACCTTCAACAACAATATAGTCAAATTTCTGTTTTATATGTTCAAAATTTTTTTTTATTTTTTCTAATTTTATCGGTTTATTTTCAAGTTCTGCTGCGAGGTGTGGCGAAACTGGTTCTTTATAAATGTATGAAACATAATCTGAAGGATTTAAGCTGATTCTTGCCTGTTTAAAAACATAGTCACAATCCCCGGGAATAATTTCTCCGTTAAAAATTTCGGCTCCGCTTAAAGCAGGTTTGTAATATCCGCAGTTAAGTCCAATCTCTCTTAATTTTTTTACAATCAGAGCGGAAATGTAAGTTTTTCCTACATCTGTGCCTGTTGCTGTTATAAATATCCCTTTTGTCAAGTTTTATCTCCTATTATATTGCCATTTTGTCTCGTTCACAGTCATCCTGAACTTGTTTCAGGAACTGTGTAAAATACTGAACTAAATTCAGTATGACAAAATGGCAATATATCGAAAAAATTATAGCGAACCGCCGCCGCCGTCATAGAAGTAATCGTAGTGTCTTATATCGTCATAGTTGTTGATATATTCAGCTTCAACATTTTTCTGGAACTGAGTTTTCGGTACGGCTGCAGTACTTCTTGAAGCTAATAATGCGTCTATATTCGGTGACAATGTTAATTCAAAGTGGAAACGTCCCATTTTGCTGTAGGGTTCATTATAGTTACGGATTAACGGGAAGCCCCAGTATAATCTTGCGCTTAAATCTGCAGGTAATTGAACTCTTAAGCCCATACCGAGTGATGCTGCAAAGTAGCTGCCTTGCATGTAATCTTCAGATGCGGCAGGGAAAATCCCGGCAGTATCTGCAAATACTGCACCTTTAACATATTTGCCTAAGAATGGTATTTTTTCACCTGTTCTCGGGCTTGTGATTTCTCTCGGCATAATCGGGAACATTAATTCTCCGCTTATGAAATAACCGTTTTTCCCGATCATCAAACCTTCCGAATAACCTCTGACTGTTGCCAAACCACCGGTTTGCATTTGATCAAGATACGGTATTTGTTTGTCTCCCGGTACAATCTGATAGTTACCTCTCAACTGACCGATAATGCCATGTGAAAAATCATGTAATCTTACGACGCTGCCGCTGTATTTAAAATAGTTATTGTCGCGGTCGCTGTTGAATATCGGGAATGAATAGTACGCATTTTGATTTAAATACCAAATACCGTATTTAGTATCTTTTCTTAACATCAAAGCAACTTCTGCAGATGTTATGTTATCGGTACTCCCTATCCAGTCATCTAAAATTCCGATATCACTGAATGTTCTGGCTCTTTTATAGTTCAAACCTCCGTACGCCTTTAATTCAAAACCAGGTTTTCTTACGATTGGCTGTGAATAGTAAAGTGAGTATTGATAAGCATTACTGCCTATTTTCAAAGGAACTAAAGAACCGTATTTAATATCGGCAAATGTGGACGAGAACATGAAACCAATACGTCCGTCATGTTTATTTACCGGAATATTATAGTCAAAGAACGGGCTCTGTGCGCCTTTTGAAAAGTAAGACCCTAAAGATACCCTGTCGCGTCTGCCGAATAAGCTGTCGGCATAAATCATTGCACCGCCTCTAAGGCTTCCTGTATTATAACGGCCGGCGTTATCAAAAATACCCATTACGTGGAACGGAAATGTTTCATCAGCAACTACTTCAACGTCTGTTGTACCCGGTTTTTGACCGGCTTTTAAGTTTGCACTTAATTTAATCCCGTCATTATATCTGTTAAAGTCGAGTATATCTTTTTCAAGTTCTACAATATCAAACAAATCACCTTCTTTTTGCGGCAATCTGTCTGTAATATACTTGTCTTTTGTCCATCTGTTTTCCTGTACGGTAATGCTTCCGATACGGCTTTCTGTCAAAGCAATATAAATGTTCCCGTTTTCAACTGTTTGTTCCGGCAAAAAAGCTCTTGCAGTTACAAAACCTTTTTCCGCATAAAGGTTATTGATGCTATCAATTACCTTTTGAATATCTTCAATAAATACGTTTCTGCCAACAATCGGTTGCACAAGTTTATTTATTTCTTCTTTTGTTAAAATTTCTGATGGCGCAACTTCAACAGAATTAACGAATACACCTTTTGTGTTCAATTCTTCAACTGTTGCTTGCTGCATTGAACCGCCGTTGTAGTTTTGAATAACCTGATTTTCTTTACTTGAAGGATTTTGTTCTAACTGTTTTTTCCTTTGGTAATATTGATAATCTTCGTTTCTATAATTTTCTTGATATCTTTCTTTGAGATAGTTTGTATCATGCATTTGGTTCATGCCGCCCTGCATGCCTGCTTCCTGTATAATCTGCGGCATTGACGGCATATCAACGGCTTTTACAGGGGTATTAAATGCAGGAAACGCAAAAGCAATACACATAACTGCGCTTAGAATATTTTTTCTGGAACTAATCTTTTTCATTCACTCACCTTTAAATTTTTAAATATATATATTTAAATCCGGTCAAAAAATTTTTTGCGTTGTAAGCCGAAATAATTCTCAATTTCTTAATTTTTATTACAGTATGTTAACAAAAATTAATCTTTTTACAAAATATATTTTAACCTGTTATTATTATATATAATAGTGAGGTGCTTGTAAAGGTATAAACACAAATATCAATCTTTATATGTACCAATGTTTACAAAAATAGTATAGGTAGTGTACGAGGGAGAAAATATGAACAACAAAATTAAATTTTTGGCAGTGGCAGTAAGCGCATTTGTAATCGGAATATCTGTTAACAATCTGGCAATGTCTGATGTTACATCAAAGATTGCTGTAGTTGATGTATCTCAGGTTGTGGCAGCATCTTCTCAGGTGAAAGCATTGAAAAAAGAGCAGGAAGCTAAAGCAAAAGATCTTGTTGCTTTCGTTGAAAAAGCAAGAAAAGAAGTTGCAGCAACAAAAGATGTAAAGAAAAAGCAGGCTCTTGAAGAAAAATATAACAAAGAGTTAAATAATAAAAAAGCAGCTATGGATAAAAACTACGCTTCAAAATTGTCTGCTATTGACAATACAATTTCCGCAAAAATTACGGAACAGGCAAAAGCAGGCGGGTATGATATAGTTCTTGCTAAAGGTGTTGTTCTTTATGGCGGAACTGATATAACTGATTCAATTAAAAAAGCTGTTAAATAGTTTTTTAAGTATAAAACTCCCGATATTATTAATCGGGAGTTTTTTGCTATATATTGCAAATTATTCAAATTTTGTTAAAATGGAATGATAGATATATAAGGAGAGAATATGGAAAGATTTAAAAATACTGTAATTTCGGGGGGGGGGCATTTTTAAGCTTTCCCAAATATACACCTTCATGTAAATTTTTGGTTTTACCTTAGCTGAAATGCTAATTACGATTGCAATTATCGGTGTTGTTGCCGCAGTTGTTATGCCTGTTCTAATCAATTATTTAGGCGGAAGTTATATAAGACAGGCGCAGGAAATGTATTCAATTGTTACAAGGATTGTTCGCGGCGCTGAGAGCAATGCAGGTCCTATCTAAACTTGGCCGGATTACCTTGTAAGAGATGAAAAATTTTTTATTGAATATATTGAACCCCAAATGAAATTTATAACTAAAGTTTCTAATACACATGGGAGTGAAACAAAAAATTGTCCAAAAGAGTTAACTCATATGTGTTCTTATTCTCCAGATAGCGTTATAACTGTTACTGGGGTGTTTATTCACAGGTCTATCTGCTTGCAAATGGTGCAGCTCTCGGCTTTTACCTATATTCTGGTAAACCATATGCAACCTTTATTGTTTTTGACGTAAACGGTGAAAAAGAGCCTAATATGACAGGTGTTGATATATATGTAATGTCACTTATAACAGGTGATTTTTTCTACAGTGATGAAAAACAGCCGATTGGTCTTAACGCTGTTGGAATTGGTTTAGATAAAGAGGAAAAAATAAAGAACTGCGTTAAGGCTTCAGCAATTAATCCTTTTTATTCCACTGCAAGGGCAACCTGTCTTGCATTATTGATTGAAAACGGTTTTACTGATAAGGATTATCCAATAAAAACATGGGGGAAATAGCTCACTTATAACTAAAAAAACAGCAATCGTAAAAAGCGATTGCTGTTTTTTTTTAATAGAGCAACTTCTGTTTTTTACACATCTTTGTATGAACCTGCAAATCTGTTTGTATAAACGGTATGCAGTAATTCATGGGCTTTATGAGAATTCGGATGTTCCAGATATTCCTGATAAAGCTTTTGAATTGAAGGATTCATATGAGATTTTCTTAAAGGGAGCTGCGAATCCTCTTTATAAAGCCCTTCTGCACGTTCTTCTTTTATTCTACTGTCATCACAACTTCTTGGCTGTCCGCCGCCGTTAATACAGCCACCCGGGCAGGCCATAACTTCAAGCATTTGAAATTGTGCTTTTCCTTCTTTAATTTCACGTAAAGATTGTTCGGCTTCTTTAAGAGTTGATACAACTCTTACGACAAGTTTTGTTCCTTTAATATCAAGCTCAATATCTTTGCATCTGTTTGAAGTACCTCTCATTTGTTTTATATCAACATCTTTGAGAACTTCGCCCGTTGCAAACTCATAAGCGGTTCTTACAGCAGCTTCAGCAACCCCGCCGGACGCACCGAAAATTGTACCTGCACCTGTGTATTCTCCAAACGGGGAGTCATGTTCTTCTGACTCCAATCTGTCAAAGTCAATGCCCGCTTCTTTAATCATTCTGCCCAGTTCCTGCGTAGTTAATACATAATCAGTATCAGGACGTCCGTTGTGGGATAGTTCTGAACGCTTACATTCATATTTTTTTGCAGTACAAGGCATAACTGCCACTACTACAAGATTTTCACGGTCAACATTAAAGTGCTTCGGAACAAGTTCTGTAAGAACAGGCGATAACATTGACATAGGAGATTTGCAGCTTGAAAGATGTTTCAGCATTTCCGGATGCTGATCTTCCAGATATTTTACCCAAGCGGGACAGCAAGATGTGAATAGCGGAAGATTTTCACCTGATTTTAATCTGTCCAGAAATTCTGTTGCTTCTTCCATAATAGTTAAATCTGCCGAAAAGTTTGTATCGAATATCAGGTTGAATCCGATTTTTCTTAATGCGGCATTCATTTTCCCGATTGAATTAACACCTGGTTCAAGTCCGAACATTTCGCCTATAGCAACACGTGTTGCAGGAGCCATTTGAACAACAACTGTTTTTTCTGGGTTTGTAATTTCATTCCAAACTTGTTCAATATCAGATTTTATGGTAAGAGCGCCTGTCGGGCATACTGCAGCGCATTGCCCGCAATTTACACAGTCAACCTGTCCGAGTGGTCTGCCGTTCATAGGCTGAACAACGGTTTTTGAGCCTCTGTTTGCAAAACCTAAAACAGCATGGCCTTGGAATTCACTGCAGGCTCTGACACATGCTCCGCAAAGTATGCATTTATTAGGATCTCTTACTATTGAAGGACTGGAATCATCTATCGGAAGATATTCATCAAGTTCTTTATCAGGATAGCGAATTTTTCTTATACCGTATTCTTCTGCATATTGCTGTAATTCGCAGTTCCCTGATTTTTCGCAGGTAAGACAGCTTCTGTCATGGTTTGCAAGGAGAAGTTCAAGTACAGTTTTTCTTATTCTTCTTGTTCTGTCTGTATTGAGATGAATTTTCAAGCCTGCTTCAGGCGGCATAGTACAGGATGATTGGATTCCTCTGCCCTCAACTTCAACAACGCACATTCTGCATGCTCCGAATGATGTTAAATCAGGCCGGTAGCAAAATGTAGGTACATTCATTCCCGCTTTTCTTATAACTTCAAGCAGATTAGGCTCATCTGTAAATTCTACTTCTTTTCCGTCTATAAATAGTGTTTTTTTATCTGTCATTTTGTTATTCCTTATATTGAAAGTCTGGAAGTTCAGATGTCAAGAGGTCAGGCTATTATTAGTAAATGGCTTGCCTTCCTGACTCCTGATCTTCTATTCTAATACTATTGCTTTGAACGGGCAGTTAGTTAAACATGCTTCACATTTAATACATTTAGATTGGTCAATGTGATGCGGATTTTTAACTGTTCCTTCAATAGCTCCTACAGGGCAAAGTCTTGCACATTTTGTACAGCCCTTGCATAAAGATTCGTTAATCACAATCTTTTTCATAGCCGCACAAACTCCGGCAGGACATTTTTTATCCCTGATGTGGGCAATATATTCATCTCTGAAGTATTTTAAAGTTGAAAGTACAGGATTAGGTGCGGTTTTGCCCAGCCCGCATAAGGATCCGTCTTTAACTGCATGCGCAAGTTCTTCCAGAGTATCTAAATCGCTCATTTCACCTTTACCTGCAACAATTTTTTCTAAAATTTTCAGCATATTTTTTGTGCCTTCACGGCAGGGAACACATTTACCGCAGCTTTCATGCTGTGTAAAGTTCATAAAGAATCTTGCGACTTCAACAATACAAGTTTTTTCACTCATAACTACAAGGCCGCCTGAACCGACCATAGCACCGGCTTTTATGAGGTTGTCATAGTCCATAGGAATATCAAGATGTTCTTCTGTTAAACATCCGCCTGAGGGACCTCCGATTTGAACGGCTTTGAATTTTTTACCGTCTCTCATACCGCCGCCTATGTCGAACACGATTTCTCTTAAAGTTGTACCCATGGGTACTTCGATAAGTCCTGTGTTATTTACTTCGCCTGTAAGGGCAAATGTTTTTGTCCCTTTAGAAGTTTCTGTTCCCATAGAGGCAAACCAGTCAGCGCCTTTTAGTATAATTAAAGGGACGTTGGCAAGAGTTTCGACGTTATTGATAAGTGTAGGTCTGCCAAACAATCCTTTATTTGCAGGGAACGGTGGTTTAGGTCTGGGCATCCCGCGTTCACCTTCTATTGATGCAATAAGGGCTGTTTCTTCTCCGCAGACAAATGCTCCTGCACCTTCTTTAATATGAATTTCAAAGGAAAAATCGCTTCCCATGATATTTTTGCCGAGGTAATTTCTTTCTTCGGCATCTTTAATTGCTTTTCTCAAACGTTTAATTGCAAGCGGATATTCAGCTCTTACATAAATATAGCCTTCATCTGCTCCTATTGCAAAGGCAGCAATAGCCATTCCTTCGAGAAGTTTGTGCGGATCGCCTTCCATAACGGATCTGTCCATAAAAGCACCGGGATCACCTTCATCACCGTTGCAAACAACGTAAGATTTACCTCCCTTGTTTGCTGCTGTGAATCTCCATTTGCGGCCTGTCGGGAAACCACCGCCGCCTCTGCCCCGCAATCCTGATTTTTCGATTGTGTCAATAACAGCATCAGGATTATTTTCTTCTATAACTTTAGCTAATGCTTCATAACCTCTTACAGCTATTGCTTCATCAATGCATTCAGCATTGATATTTCCGCAGTTAGCAAGGGCTGTACGTGTTTGTTTTGCATAAAAATTTATGTGTTCGTCATCTTTTACATGCTCATGTGTCTTCGGGTCAACATAAAGAAGTCTTTCCACGGGTTTGTTATTTTTGATGTGGCTTTCATATATTTCTTCAACATCTTTTTCTTTGACTTTTACATAAGTAACATGTTTATCCGGAATTGAAACAAGCACCCCTTGTTCGCAAAAACCGTGGCATCCTGTGGGTACGATTGTCATTTTATCATAATCAGTTAATACAGAAACATCAGCTCCAAGCTGTCTGAATTTATCAATAACTTTGAGGGCGCCATTTGCAACACAGCCTGTTCCAGCACAAACAAGAACTCGTAAACCTTGTGATTTTACAAGCTCTTGAGCTTTTTTCTGTTCCTCTGTAATACTTATTTTCAATGCTGTTTTTTCCATTAGTTTTCCTCCTTCATAAGTGTGTCCAGGACTATTGTAATAGCATCTGAAGTCATTTGAGGATAAACTTTGTCATTAATAACAACAACGGGAGCAAGACCGCAAGCACCGAGACAGCTTACTGTTTCAAGTGAAAATAATCCGTTTTCGCTTGTCAACTGTCCTGCCGGAATGTTAAGTTTTGCTCTAATTGCGTTTAATACCGGCATTGAGCCTCTTACGTGACATGCAGTGCCGTCGCACACTTTTATCTCATATTTCCCTTTAGGTTCAAGGGAAAATTGCGCGTAAAATGTAGCAACTCCAAAAACAGTTGCTGGGGATAATCCCTCCATTTTAGTCCCGATATAAATCATTGCTTCTTCAGGAAGATATCGGTATGTTTCCTGAACTTTTTGTAAAATCGCTATCAAATTAGACTTGTCGTTATTGTATGTTGCAATAATTTCGTCTAACTTGGATGTATCGATTTTATGAGGATTCTGTACACTCATCTCGAACTCCTATGTATTGTCTGTATTGTTTAACCCCGATTGTATTATATATAGAAAAGGTAAATAAAGTACAATCTTACCAGTATTTTCACATAAAAGTTCTTTGAAATCAAGTTATTTCTTATTATAAACCTTTAAGTTATTTACCATTTTGCTGACTGTTCTGTAAAGGTTGCGCAAAAATGAATCTTCATGTGATTCTGCTATATAGCTGTTGGCAGTTTGTGGTTCATCACTTGTTGATGAAACCCTGTAGCCTTGTTTTTCATATAAATATGTAGCAGAGGTATCATCAGGAACTAATTTTATGTAACTAACTGTTGTAGTTTTATTTTTATCACTCAAATCAGTTATGCTGACGGCAAGTTTATTCACAACTGCTTTTTCAGTGTTAGCTGACGTTAATTCATCTAATATATAGTCGCCGCTATATATATCAATTTTTACATTTTCGTTGCGTGCGTAATTCCCTAAAGTTGTTTGGGCTTCATAAAGCTTATTCAATGTATCATTTTTTATCGCGTTTGTATCATGAATTTGAATATGTTGTTTGGCAAGTTTTGTTAAACGGTTAGAGCGATAAGCTTGGATATTTTCTGATATACGTGTTATAATAGGTTTTATCTGCATAAGTGTTCTCCTTTAATCTATTTTTATAAGTAGCCTAAAAAATTTTTTTGCCGTTTTATAAAGATTTATTAAGAAAATTTATATAAGTTTATTACAAAAATCCTTTACCGGACATTCATTACATTTAGGGTTTATTGGTTTACATACGTTTTGTCCGTGGGTTACAAGTAGTGTGTTTATATCAAGCCAATATTTTTTAGGAAGTTTTTCTCTAAGTGCAAATTCTGTTTCTTCAGGATTTTTTGTTTTAACGTATCCCAAGCGGTTGCAAATGCGGTGGACATGTACATCAACACAAATTGCAGGGATATTAAAGCCTTTTGCGAGAACAAGATTAGCAGTTTTTCTGCCGACTCCGTTAAATTTTATAAGTTCTTCTATTGTATCTGGCACTTTATTATCGAGTTTTTCTACAATAATTTTTGATAATTCAATAATTTGTTTTGCTTTATTTTTGTAAAATCCAACAGGGTAAATTGCCTTTTCAAGTTTTTCAACATCGCAATAAGCAAAATCTTTTGGTTCTCTGCCGATTTCAAGCATCCTTAACGTTGCCGGATAAGTTGTCAGATCATTTGTTCGCAGACTCAAAATGCAGGCAATCAATACCAGATAAGGATCTTTAAATTCTTCCATAAGCTGAACAAATTCACGCCGCGGTTGTTTGGCTTCAATAAGTTTTTCAACAATTTTGTCAATGTTTATCATGCATTTATTATATAATTAACAAAAAAATATTGATATTTATGATAATGTATGTTAATATTGTAATGATAAAAATAAAAGAAAGAGAGCCTAATAATGAAAAGTAAAAGAGAATTTTTACAGAGCTTCGGGGGGGGGGCACTCCTGAGCTGGAGATAAGTCAAGAGGCCAGGAATTTTGAAGGTGATGCGGCTTTACATTTTGTCCTGGTTAACTTGTTTCAGGACTGCATTGATATTTTAATGAAACGCATTCATTTGTCCCCAAAACACCAAAGAGTCCTCTCT
>CASFPN010000004.1 GCA_949296425.1 uncultured bacterium | reverse complement strand
TTTGCAACTCCGGACCATTTGTATTTTGCATAATCACAACGTTTATTACTATCCGAAACATTTGTTCCGCAATAGTCTATTACTTTTAACTTTGACATCATAGCACTGTAATATTCTTCTGTCGGTGTGCCGATAAACTTACTATCTACACTAATGCATTTGCCATCAGTGCGATATGCTTCGCATATCTGCACTCCGTCAGCCACGACTTCATTAAACGCGTTGCTTATTACAGAGTATTCCTTTTTCCATTTGGCAATATTTTGCTTATCCTGTATTTAAGATATTACTGTCGATAACGTCATAGCTGCCACAACACCTATGATGCCGAGGGTAATTAAAATTTCAGCTAAAGTAAACGCGCATTTGCGCTGCTTGTTCGGTAGGGCTGCATGTGCAGTACGTTTGATCAAAGAAAATGCACATTTCTTTAGATGATAGGACGTTAAGACGTTAGGACGATAAGTCCGTTTCGTTGAAATATTAGTCTCCTCCTGAAACAATTTGAGGAGGAGAAAACCTGCCTTCTTGGTCTTTAAATCATATTGAAATTCTTTCCTCTCCAAGAAAGCGAGGAGATGAGAAAACTTATCTTCTGAAACCCGTTTACTAATCAGGCTTTCGGGGGGGGGGCAATTCTCAGCTTCTTAATCTTTTTCATAATAAAACTCCTCTTAATTCTTACAACATTTTTATTATTTCCGATTTTTCCCGTGTTGTCAAGGCTAACCGGTTAAATTAAAAAATCCGGCAATCAATCCGACAATTGCAGATACTCCAAGATAAAACAGAGGATCTCTTTTTTCTGTTAAGCTTGCAACAAACAAAGCCGCAAGCAATATCATTCCTGGAAGATTTATGCTGCTTACAAACATATCAACGGCTACAGCAGCCAAAAGCCCGCAACCTGCCGGCTTAAGTGTATAAATTACCGAGCGCACATACTTGTTATGTTTAAACTGCTCCAAAATCTTTGATATAATTACAACAATAATAAATGAAGGAAGAATAACTGATGTTGTTGCCAGAAGCGCCCCTAAAATTCCTGCGGTTTTAAATCCTGCAAATGTTGCAACGTTTACTCCTATAGGTCCGGGGGTTATAGAGGATATTGCTATCATATCCGTAAGTTCTTTGGTAGTATACCATTTTTGTACATCAGCTATGTGGTAAAGAAATGGCAGTGTTGCATAGCCGCCGCCGAATGAAAACAAGCCGATATGGAAAAATTCAAGAAACAACTTTAAATATATCATTCTTTATTTTCTCCATGCTCAAGTTTTTTCTGATATTCAATCCATAGCCCTATAAATATAGAAAGGATTATAAGCGCTGCTGGCGGAGCTTTAAAGCATGCAGATAAAATAAAAATTGTAAAGAAAACTCCGCAGGTGAATTTATCAACAATACTTTTTTTCCACATTTCTTTTACTGCAAGAAATATAAGGAGCACAACTCCTATTCCTACTCCCCAGAATATGCTTTGCATAAATTTTAAGCCGATGATTTCCTCAATTAATTTCGCAATAATAATTATTGCAATGAAGGCTGGCAGGGTTATTCCTAATGTAGCTGCAACTGCTCCTGATGTTTTTTTTAGTTTATATCCCACAAAAATTGCGGTATTGGCAGCAATAATTCCCGGAACACTCTGTCCCAAGGCGTAATATTCGCATAATTCGTTTTCATCAATCCAGTTTTTCTTCTCAACAAGTTCACATTGCAAAAGCGGGAGGATTACATATCCTCCGCCTAAAAGCAATGTTCCAACTTTGAAAAAAGTTTTGAATATTTGATATAATGTTTTTTCCATACTATTTATGAATTCAGGGTAGCTTTTAACCTTGCCATAGCTCTGGCAAGTGCAGCTTCTGCTCGTTTTGCATCAATTTCCGCATCTTTGTTTGCTAAACGTTCTTTTGCCCGTTTTAGTGCTTCTTTTGCACGTGTGATATCGATTTCATCTCCGTTTTCCGCTGTTGTTGTTAAAATTAAGGCTTCATCATTCTTAAATTGAAATACTCCGCCCATAGTTGTGAAATACTTTGCGTCATTATTTTTTACGGCTTTAGTAACACCGATATCCAGAGCAGCCATAACCGGAACGTGGTTTTTCAATATACCTATTTCGCCGTCTGTTGTTTTTGTATAGACCTCATCTACATCTTCATCAAATACAACTCTTTCATGTGTAATTATTTTTAAATGCATAAATACCCTTTCGGAGGGCAGAATGTCAGGAGGACAATATATATTGTCTTTCTGCTTTCTAGCCTTCTATTTTAATGTTTTTGCTTTTTCAATAGCTTCTTCAATTGTACCTACCATATAGAAAGCTTGTTCAGGCAGGTCGTCATGTTTGCCTTCAATAATTTCTTTGAAGCCTTTGATTGTGTCTTCGAGTTTTACGTATTTACCCGGTATTCCGGAGAATTGTTCTGCAACAAAGAACGGTTGTGACAAGAATCTTTGAATTTTTCTTGCTCTGTTAACTGTTTCTTTATCTTCTTCAGATAATTCGTCCATACCAAGGATTGCAATAATATCCTGTAATTCCTTGTATTTTTGAAGAATTTCAAGAACTTTTCTTGTTGTATTGTAATGTTCTTCTCCGATAATATTCGGATCAAGAACTCTTGAAGTTGATTCAAGCGGGTCAACTGCCGGATAAATTCCTAAAGAAGCAATTTGTCTTGACAATACTGTTGATGCGTCAAGATGTGAGAATGTTGTAGCCGGAGCTGGGTCTGTCAGGTCGTCTGCGGGTACATAAATTGCTTGAACAGATGTAATTGATCCGTCTTTAGTTGATGTAATTCTTTCCTGCAATTCACCCATTTCGTTTGCAAGTGTCGGCTGATATCCTACAGCAGACGGCATACGACCGAGAAGTGCCGAAACTTCCGAACCTGCCTGAGTAAATCTGAATATGTTATCTACAAATAAAAGCACATCCTGTTTTGAAAAATCTCTGAAATATTCAGCAGCAGTCAAAGCTGAAAGACCAACTCTCATTCTTGCTCCCGGCGGTTCATTCATCTGACCGTATATAAGAGCAACTTTGTCAATAACGCCTGATTCTTTCATCTCATTCCAAAGGTCATTACCTTCACGAGTTCTTTCGCCTACACCGCCAAAAACAGATACACCGGAGTGCTCCATTGCGATGTTATGGATAAGTTCCATAATAAGAACAGTTTTTCCAACTCCCGCACCTCCGAACAGGCCGATTTTACCGCCTTTTTGGTAAGGTTGTAAAAGGTCAATGGCTTTAATACCGGTTTCAAGAATTTCAATATTTGTATTCTGGTCAATCAGTTTAGGTGATTCTCTGTGAATGGGCAGATAAGTATCTGTTTCAATCGGTCCCATTTTATCAACCGGATCACCGGTAACATTTAATATTCTTCCAAGAATCGGCTTGCCGACAGGAATTTTAATAGGTTCGTTAGTATTGATAACTTTCATGCCTCTTTTAAGACCATCAGTTGATGACATTGCAACGGTTCTTACTTTGTTTGAACCTAGCATTTGTTGTACTTCGGCAACGACATAAGAGCCGTCGTCTTTATTGATGTGCAGTGCCGTATAAATTTCAGGGAGCTCGCCTTGCTGAAATTCAACGTCAATAACAGGTCCGATAATTTTAGTTATCAATCCTTCATTTTTAGTTAATGTATCCATTTTCCCTCTCCTTTGATAATAATAAATTTATTATAATACAAGAAAAAAAAATAACAAATAATAATATTTTATTATTTACATAAGGCATGTTATCGGCAACTAAACAATCTGCTAAAAAACCTTGTTGGAATTCGCTTATCTGTCACCCTGAACTTGTTTCAGGGTCTAATTAACTTTACGCTCAGACAATAGCCGGTTTTGTTCTTGTTTCGCAAACATTGATTGTTCACTACACTGATAGCCGGACTTTTGTTTTATTGCGACGATAACGGAACGAGCAATAATTGCAGGCGAAGCAAATGTCAAAGGCGTGTATTGTTTGAGCGATAAATGAGATTCCAAAACAAGTTCGGAATCACTGAGAATATAGCGAGTTTACACGCCTGTATGCTGAGCCTTGCAAATTATTAGTGAGTGAATGTGTGTCGCCGGTTTTGAGGCACTTTTGCCGCCAAAAGTGCCCCCTGTCTGGGAAGACCCGCCGGAGGCAAAGAAAGTACGATTAGTTTGTTTTTAGTTGCCGATAACATGCCTTATGTAAAATTTATTTATATTAAACTAGCAAAAAAATTTTTTCTCATGTATTATATAGTGCATAACTTTTATGGACGATATAATGCAACTGTTAATTGAAAAAGAATTAAATTCCGATGACAAGATTTTGAAGCCAGATTTTAAATCTAAAACAGGAAGGGAATTTCTTGCGTTTTACCTGCAAACTAAATTTAAACAAATACTGGCCTATGACAAACGTTGCGATTCTCCTGTTTTTAAAGAAGTTAATCCTACTTTTATTACAAGGTTTACTAAAAGACTTATTAATAATCCGGCTAAACGTCTTTTGATAGGTATTTCCGGGGAATCAGCATCAGGGAAATCCACTATTTGTAGAGAAATTAAAAATACGATAGAGCAGCTTTCTATGCCTGTTTCTGTTTTGAGTACAGATAATTATTTTAACGATATTTCCTCATTGATTAAGCAATATGGCAGTTTCGATAATTTGAGGGATAATGGTTATGATATTGATTCTCCTGAAAGTTTTCAGCTAGAACTGCTAAAAAAAGATTTGGAAGCTTTGTCTGAAGGTTACGATATTAAAGCTCCCCGTTATGTTCCAAATGGTACAGGGGTTTCTATCCCTCGTTCTTTGGAAGTTCGCTCCGATAAAATTATTGTTGTTGAAGGTATTGCAACAATGTATGATGGTGTTAAAGATGTTTTTGATGTTAAGATTTATATAGAAACAGAAAGCAGTATCAGACGTGAGCGAATTATTAAAAGAGCAATTGCTGAGCGTAATCAGGATGAACAAAATGCCGTAAAACATTGGGAATACCTGCTTCATGCAGGGGAAAAATATGTTAAACCATGCAGAGCTTACGCCGATTTTGTACTAGATGGCAATTCCAATTTACATTATCTGGATCAAATTTTAGAATATATTTATGCGGTTACAAATAATTTTCAATAAGTTTTCTTAATATTTTTGACTTTTTTGCCCTTATTGAAAAAATATGTTAAACTAAAAATTAGTTATTATTGTGTATTAATTTTGAATTAAATACACCAAATAATTGATACGGTTGTGTATATATTTCATTATAATAAAACCGTATAAAATAAGAAATAGGTGGCAAGTGAGTAAGATATTTATAGAGAGGTTTAATGAGAAAGCAGTAAAAAACAAATTGTGTGATTTGAATAAAAAAATCCGCATTATGTTTGTTTTTGCCTTTTTGCTTGCAATTATGCTAAATACAACCGGATGTACACAGAGTAATACTGACGACATTACGGCAATTCCCAAACCGGAAGAACTTCCCCAAGAAAAAGTTAAAACTGGTAATGATGGTGTGAACGCGGCAATAGCACCTGATAATGAAATAGATATTGTTGCCGAGATGGACAAAGCAAAGGCAGACAGTTCAATGGTTTCTATGTCAGTTGAAGATACCGGTAGGTCAGACCCTTTTCTTCCGGAATTTGAAAAAGTAGTAATAAAACCTAAGCCAAAGACTTCTGATTTATTGCCTCCGCCTGAGTCAATAGTGGTTGATACAACAGCTACCGATGTCATGGCTACAAAAGTCTCAGGTATTATGTATGACCGTAACAATCCTTCCGCTATTTTAAATATAAGCGGCGCAGATTATCTTGTAAGATCCGGTGACATAATAAACGGTTATAAAGTGTTGTCTATCGGACGCGATACCGTTACAGTTCAGTTTGGCAGCAATGTTTACAAAGCAGGTGTAGGAGAATTATTTACAGGGGACGGAATTAATTTTAATACAGTTTCTAACCTGGAAAGTAAATTTGGCGGAGTTAAAAACTCCGTTAATAAAAAATAATTGTAAAATAACAAGCAGGAGCAGATATGAAAAATAGTATTTTAAAAAAATTTATTGCAGGCTTAATGTTAACATCCTTTGTATTTACTAACGGAATGTTGACATCTGTGGCAATGGAAGATGCCGCTGAGGCTGTCCAAGATGTAGTTAAGCCTGTATTAAGAAATGAAGATAACTCTTTCAATTCTTTGCGTTTGAAAGGGGATGTAAGTTTTTCCGAAAAGAATATTCCGATAAGTATAAGTCTAAGGGATTCTGATGTAAGGCAAGTGTTGAGGATGTTTGCCGATAAGGCCGGAATGAACATTGTTTTCCACAGTTCTGTTTCGGGCTCGGTTACTCTTGATCTTGTTGACGTTCCTTTGAATGATGCTTTCGACATGGTTATGGAAATAAATGACCTGAATTATGTTGTTCAGGACAAAACAATAATTGTAGCTAAAACCGGAACAAGCGGTTTCAATATTGCTAAGCAGGATATGACTTTAATCCCTGTTAAATATGTAAGTGCTTCTGCCCTGGCTGATTTTTTAAATCAAAATATATATTCAATGAATAAAGCCGGCCTTTCAAATTCGCAAATTGTTACAACAAACCCTGCAACAAACGAATTGATTGTATTTGGCGGTAAAAATGATGTAGCTATCGCAAAGAAAATTGTCGATCAATTTGATAAAAAACCTCAGACAATGGTATTTAAGGTAAATCATACAACCCCTGCAGAGATGGCAAATATGATTTGTAATATGCTGATGCCTGCTTCAGGTGCAGTTAGCAGCGGAGGCGGTGCTGCAGGCGGAGGTACGGGAGCTACTGCGACACCGGCTGCAGGAGCGGCAACAGGTGGAGCAGCTGGTATAATGACCGGAGCAGCTGCAGGTGATGGCGGATCCGGAGGAGAAGGCGGCGGAGGTGCCGGTTCTATTGCATTAAATGAAGGAACTGTTGCCTGTACCGTAGACGGTAAAGCTTCAGGCGCAGTATCTGCGTTAGGTTTGCAAAACCTCTCAATAGCCTATTATTCTCAACTCGGAACAATAAATATTATTGGCGGTTCAGAACAGCAAATTGAGATGATAAAAGATTTTATTGCACTGACTGATAAAAAACAACCGCAGGCTTATCTAGAAGTTTCAATTATTGAGCTTAATGAAGAAGGAAGTAAAAACCTGCAAAACAGCTGGACTTTCTTGAGTAGTACTTTTTCTGCTACATTTAGCGGTGATACAACCCAGACCCATCCTATGCACCCGATATTTATAAAAGGTGACAGCTATGACGTATATGATACCACTGCTACTCCGCCTACGGTTGCAAATACTCTTACAAAGTATAAAGGCCCTGTAAATATTTCTTATGCAATTAATTATTTGATAAGCAACCGTAAGGGACGTATAGTTGCAAATCCTAAAATATTAATTACAAACGGTGAAGAAGCCATGATTGATATTACACAGGATTATATTGAAACAACAGAAACAGAACAAAGTGCATATACAGGTGGTGTTGTAGCAACAAGGACATACAATATCGGTGAAGATGCAGGTATAAAAGTCGGTATTACACCGTTTATAAGTCCTGACGGGTATGTGACCATGAATATTAAACCGGAATATTCTACTATTGCGGATCAGGTTGATGCGGAAGATGAAAATGGTCAATATATTGCTGCTACTCTGTTATCAAGAAGAAATCTTGATTTGAAAAATGTAAGAATTAAAGACGGTGAAACTCTTGTAATCGGCGGTTTAATTCAGGAGCAGGAACAGAAAAATGTCGGTAAAGTCCCTGTTTTAGGAGATATTCCTGTGATTGGCATGCTATTCAGATCTACAACCAATAAAAAGAATAAAAACGAGATGATAATTATGATTACTCCAAAAATAGTTACTGATACGGAGGATGCTGTTGGTAATACCGATACATTGTAAAATATAATATTGATATAAAATGAATGAACTACTAAGCAGGTTAAAAAACAGTATTAATCCACAAATACTGCATAAAGTAAACGGAGCGCTATTGGAACAATATAAATTTGTTCCAATTAGTGTTAAAGACAATTTCCTGTTTGTAGCAATCAATTCAACTTCCGATAAAGAAGTTATAAACCTTAAATTGAAAGAGTTTTACCCTCAGCAGGTTAAATTTATTCAGGTCCCTGATCAGGACTTGTCGGATTTAATTCAGAGCCTGAAAGAGGAATTTGACAAAGGTGGGGCTGACGACGGTACATCAAAACAGGTTCGTTTGGGAGAACTTCTTGTACAAAAGGGGTATATTAATGATGTTCAGCTGCTTCAGGCATTGGCAGAAAGCAAACGTCAGAAAATACCTATCGGTTCAACATTATTCAAACTCGGGTTTATTACACTTGATCAACTGAAGGAAATTTTACACCTTCAAACCGGGTATGATCTTGTTACTCCTGAACAGCTTGCCTCTCAGGAAAAATTTATAAAAATATTACCGGAAGATTTTATCAAAACGAATAAAATTATTCCGATATCTTCTGACGGCAAGACTTTGATTTTAGGGGTTGTAACACCTGTAAAACCGGATGTTTTAAAAGAAATTATCTACTTAACAGGTCAGAACCCCAAACAGCTTTTGATGACCCATTATGAGTTTGAGAACTCATTGAATACCTTCTTCAGTGAACAAAAGAAAGAAACTGAAAGGGTTATCAAGCAGATTGAAAGCGAAGCGGAAGAATTTGAGGTTGAAGAATCTTTAGCTGATATGGTTGACAAGCAGTTGAAAGACTCAACCGGTTCTGTTGCCAAATTTGTTAACCAGATTATAACAAACGCAATTGATAACAAAGTATCAGATATTCACATAGAACCAAGACTTTCCGGTTATATTGTACGTTACAGAAAAGACGGCATGCTGCAAAAAGTTCTTGATATTCCGCCCAAGGTTGAAACTTCAGTTATTGCGCGTTTTAAGGTTTTGTCCAGAATGAATATCGCTGAACACAGAAGACCTCAGGACGGTACATTTTCAATAAAATATAAAAACGGTTCTTATGACTTTCGTATTAATACCCTTCCGGTTTCCGGCAAGGAAAAGGTTTGTATTCGTATTCTGGCTCCTGCTGTCAGCTTGAACGCTGCTGATAAAAATATTAAACTTATCGGCGGTACTGATGAAGATATTGCAAAAATAAAAAATATGGTCAGCTGTCCAAACGGTATTATCCTGACATCAGGGCCTACCGGTTCTGGTAAAACAACAACACTTTATTCTGTTTTAAAAAGTTTGAATGACGAAGATGTAAATATTACAACAATCGAAGACCCGATAGAAATTAAGCTTGAAGGGATTAACCAATCTCAGATTAATCCTAAAGCCGGTATTACATTCGCTTCTTGTATGCGTGCGATATTAAGGCAAGACCCTGATATTATCCTTGTTGGTGAAATTCGTGACTATGAAACCCTCGAAATTGCAATTTCCGCCGCTCTGACAGGTCACCTTGTATTAAGTACGGTTCACACAAATTCCGCAGCAGCAACAGTTACCCGTCTTATTGAAATGGGTGCAAAGGACTACCTTGTTTCTTCAACTCTGTCAGGAGTTATTGCTCAGCGTCTTGTAAGAAAACTTTGTGATGATTGTAAAGAACAGTATTTCCCGACCCATGATGAAGCCAGACAAATTATTGCTAATGAAGATGATATTCAGGATTTTATTAAAAAACCTATATACCGTGCAAAAGGTTGTAATAAATGTGATTTCACCGGTTATAAGGGCCGACTTGGTGTGTATGAAATTATGTCAATAAATAAAGAAATTAAAAAATTAATTGCACGGGGTGCACATGATCTTGAAATTGAAGAAGCTGCTGTGAAAAACGGTATGAAAACACTTCATCAGTCATGTATAAACCATATACTTAACGGCGAAACAACAATAAATGAATTTGTCAGAGTATTGGGTGTGGTTAATGAATAGGAGAAAATATGACAATATATAATTATATAGCGCTGAAAAACAGTAAAGATATTGTTAAAGGAAAGGTTGATGCACAGGATTTGCGGGAGGCTCGTGAAGCCATTCGTAAACTCGGTTTTATTCCTACCAAGGTTTATGAAGAAAAATCCAAAGAAGAAGAAAAAGCTTTGAAAAACGCAGGTAAAGGCGGTAAAGTTCATAAACTTGGGCTGCAGGATCGTATTGATTTTACGTCAACACTTCAAATTCTTGCACAAGCTGGTATCCCAATTATTGAATCATTAATGTTTATTGAAAACGATGCGGCAAAGTTAAAGGTTCGTGAGGTAGCCAAAGAATTAAGGCGGCAAATTATGGCCGGTGCTACTTTTGCCGATACCGTGGCGAAATATCCGGAGCAGTTCGGGCAGGTTTATATTGGTCTTGTAAAAGCCGGTGAAGATTCCGGTGAATTGGAAAAAACATTACAGCGTTTGTTGGAATTACAGACAAAAGAAGCGAATATCCGCGGAAAAGTTATCGGCACACTGATGTATCCTATGTTTGTAATTCTTTTGGCAATCATTATTGTACTTGTTATGTTGATGTTTGTATTTCCCGTTTTTAAAGAAATGTTTGACGGTATGGGAAAGGAACTGCCCTGGATTACTGCAACATTGATGAGTGCCGGTGTATTTTTAAAAACTTACTGGTTTTTTGCACCGATTATTGTTGTTTCAATTGTAGGTACCGCTACATTTATTATGCGCTGGCAGCCTTCAAAGAGGAAAGTTGATGAATATGTTTTGAAGATCCCCATTCTTTCAGCTTTGATTGAATACTCAAACTTTGCAAACTTTATAGCGGTTATGCAGGTTGCGTATGATGCGGGTGTTCCTATTATTGAATGTTTGTATCTTGCTAATATGACACTTACCAATCATACTTTAAAAACAAAAATTGAAACGGCAACTTTAAAGGTTCAACAGGGACAGCATTTGTCTATAGCTTTGCGATCTACAAAAGTTATGCCGAAAATGATTCTGTTTATGATTGCAACTGGTGAGCAATCCGGTAGTTTGGGTGACATGTTGCTGCAGGCAACATCATATATTGATAAAATGCTTGACGGTATTATTGATACAATGACTAAAATGATTGAGCCGATAATGCTTATTGTAATCGGGGGTATTGTATTAACACTTGCTCTAGCTTTGTATCTGCCGTTGTTCAATTCTTATATGACAGATTAATCAAAAAGGAAATTTATGAAAAAGACTTATGTTATTACAGGTACAACTTCAGGTATAGGAAAAACTTTATTAAAAGCTTTTGCTAAAAACAATATTGTATTTGCCGGATATAGGAATGAAAAGTATATTGATGATTTGAAGTCGATTTCATCAAATGTAATTCCTTTTTATATAGATATGGAACGGAAAGATTCCGTTGCCCAAGCTGCAGCGTTTATAAAGTCAGAAACTGATAAAATTGATACGCTGATTAATGTTGCCGGGTGTGTAATAGCAGGTTTGACTGCAAGAATTGATATTGATGATATCAGAAAACAGTTCGAAGTAAATACTTTTTCCCATTTGGATTTGACCCAAAGACTTTTACCTCTTTTAAAAGGCGGTAAAATTATAAACATAAGTTCTATGGCCAGTTTTGGTATATTTCCTTTTGTTGCCCCGTATTGTGCTTCAAAGCGTGCTTTAGATATTCTTTTCAACTCTCTTTCCGTTGAATCTAATGTTAAAGTTGTATCTGTCAAACCTGGTGTTATCGCAACTCCTCTTTGGGGTAAATCTATAGAATTGAACAAAAAATCTATTGACAAATGTAAAGAGTATGAAAAAGAAATGCAATATATGATTGCTAATGCAAAAAAAAATGAAACAAACGGTTTGAATGTCCGCAAAGTAACAGATTTAATTGTACGAATTGACAGTATGGATAACCCGAAATCTTCTTATACTGTCGGTAAAGATGCATTTGTCGCCAAGCTAGTTTCAAAACTCCCTCAGGATTGGCTCAACAGTATTATAAGATACGGCATAAAAGCTAAGGTTTCTTCCTTAAAATAATTTCATAATTAAGAACTTCCGCAATTTCGGCAAGTTCACATACTCTTAACCTGTTGTGCTTAAGCTTATTGTAAAGATTTCTTACACTGTCTTTTTTATTAAACAGTTCGTTTACGGCATATTTTAAAAGAGTCATATTAAGCCCTTCAAGATTTGCAAGGAATTTTAACTGTTTTGATAAATTTTTTGTATCCAGTTTAATTTCGTTTTCCATATATTTATTATAGCATAGATTTTTAAATCATTCAATATATAATGATAAATTTCAGTATATAATGAATAATTTGGATATTTTTACTATACTCGTGATTACTTGAAAAAGCCTGTTATTTATGGTAAAATTCCAAAAAATATGAGGTAGATTATGAAAATAGCTTTGTTAAACCATGGATGTGCAAAAAATCTTGTAGACAGTGAACTGATGCTTGGGCTTTTGGCGCAGAAAGGATATGAGGTTTCTCTGGATGAAAATGATGCTGATATTATTGTAATAAATACATGTTCATTTATTCATGATGCTGAAAAAGAGTCGGTACAGGCTATTTTGCAGATGGTTCAAGAGGGTAAAAAAGTTATTGTAACAGGTTGTCTTCCTCAAAAATATAAAGGCGAGCTGAAAAAAGCAATTCCGGAAATAGCGGGAATGGTAGGTACTTCAGATATAAAAGAAATTGTTGAAGTTGTTGACTGTGTGGCAGATAATAAAAAATATGTTTCAAAGGTCTCGGAAAAGCCTGAATATATTTATCCTGAAAACATAGAGCGCCAGCAGATTACGGTCGGAGCAAGTTCTTATATAAAAATTGCTGACGGCTGTAATTACCATTGCGGCTACTGTATAATTCCGCAACTCAGGGGTGAATATCATTCCCGAACAATTGAAAATATTGTTGAAGAGGCAAAGGAACTTGTTGAAAAAGGAGTAACAGAAATAGTTTTAATTGCCCAGGATACAACAAGCTACGGTATAGATTTGTACGGGAAGCAGGAACTGCCCAAACTTCTTGAAGAATTAAACAAGATTGAGGGTTTGGGGTGGATACGAATTATGTATGCATACCCTTCACAGATTACTGATGAGTTGATTGACGCAATAGCCAATTTTGACAAGGTTGTTAAATATATTGATCTGCCACTCCAGCATTGTAACGCGGAAATTTTAAGGGCTATGCGTCGGCCCGTTATGGATTATGAAGCTTTAATCAGGAAAATAAGAGATAAAATTCCAGATGTTGCAATCAGGACTGCTTTTATTGTCGGTTATCCCGGGGAAACTGATGCACAATTTAATGAATTATATGAATTTGTAAAACGTGTAAGATTTGAAAAAATGGGTGTTTTTGAATATTCAAGAGAAAAAAATACAGTTTCTTATGCGATGTCTGAACAGGTTCCGGCAAAAATAAAAAAGCAGCGTCATAAAAAATTAATGTCATTGCAGCAAAAAATTTCAAGAGAAATAAATAAATCGTATGTCGGAAAAACTCTTCCTTGTATTGTTGAAGGTTACACTGATGACGGTGTTGTTCTTTTACGCTCTCAGCATGACGCTCCGGAAATTGATGGAATGGTTTATGCTTCATCTGAAAATCCCGTAGTCCCCGGTGATATCGAAAATGTATTAATCGAACGTTCGGATGAGTACGATTTGTTTGGAACTATAGTATGATTGTGATATAATAGTTACGGGATTAATGAATAAAATGGAATTTGTTGAGAATAAAGAAGTAGAAAAAGAACAACTTAAAGCAATATTTAGAGATATGCTTAAGTATTCGCCCTCTAAAATTATAGGCATGCTAGGTAATGCAATTATTGTACCGGTTTATACAAGTCTTTTATCTCCCGAGCAATACGGCTTGTATTCTATTTCAATCGCAATGTTATCTTTTTTGTGTATTATATTTTCAGACTGGGTAGGACTTTCAGGCTTAAGATTTTTTAAACACCACCAAATGCTTCAGGACATGCCTAAGTATTTGACAACTCTGGTTACAATGCTGGTGTCAAACATATTTTTAATGTTTGTTCTTGCTTTAACATTCAGGCAGAATTTTTATGACTTTTTCCATATTCCCGTGAATTATTTTCTTGCTATTCTGCTTTTAATAATTCCTGTAGCAATAAGGGCTTTGTTATTCCAACTTTTAAGAGCCCAGCTAAAATCAATGTCGTTTACACTTTCAACTATTGTAAATCAGTTTTTAACAATTTTGCTTTCGATATTTTTTGTAAAATTCTTTCATTTGGGAGCTATTGCGCTGCTTTTGGGTATGGGAGTGTCAATTTCTCTTATAGATTTGCTTTTAATTTATCAGAGTAATATATTGTCATGGTTTAAGATTCAAAGAATTGAATGGAATTCTGTGTTGCCGATTTATAAATATGGAATTCCTATAGCTGCAACTTCATTGAGTGCATGGATTATAAACCAGAGTAACAAATTTATTATGAACAGTATCCATGGATTTTCTCAGGTCGGAATAGTTGGTGTTGCATACGGTTTGACTTTACCTTTGTTAATGACTATTTTTTCAATTATTACAGTTGCGGCAATACCGCGTATTATAAACATGTATGAAGAAAAAATTGATGTGAGGCCTATTATATCAAGATTTACCGGCTACTATATTCTTATTGCACTGCCAGTGATAACAGTAATTTCTTTATATGCTCAGGATTACGTAAGCATGTTATCATCTAACGACAAATTTTTAGATGCTTTTAAATTAATTCCGTATTTTGCTTTCGGAACATTTTTTATGGCAATTACTGATTATACAACTTTGCAATATCATCTTGCAAATAAAACTTACATTGATTTTATAATCAAGCTGACATCAGGAATTGCCGGTGTTGTATTAAATATCTGGCTAATCCCGCAATATGGCCTTGTAGGAGTCGGAATTGCAACTTTAGGCGCAAATTTTTTGTATTTTCTCTTAAGTATAATAATTGTATTGCCGGGATTGAAATTGATCTGTCCGTCCTCAATACTAAGCAGAATGCTTGTTTCGGCCTTTCCTTTTGTAATTTTGCTATATATATTTAATAACTTGATTCATTTTACTGCATTATCAGAAATGCTTTTATTGGCAGGAGTCTTTTACGGTAGTTTTTGGCTTTTGTCAAAAAAATCAGTAAATCAGAAATAAAATTTACATTTCTTTATAATTTAGCAAGAAAAATTTTGTTTGACGTTTTTATTTATAGATTTCGGTGTGTAAATTTGTAAAGTATATGTAACAAAAAATAGAAAAAGAATTATGGTCTTGTTACAATATTTTAGCCGGAAGTTAAAATTGACTTTAAATTAGGGAAAAACTCGAAAGGAATATAAAATATGATTCAGGTTAAAACCGCTAAAAGAAAAGCTGTCGCATCCGCATTGACGTTTTGTTTCTTTTTGCAGCAATCATTTTGTTTACAGGTCGCAGCTACTCAGATAACCGGGGCAGTTGGCAATAACGGGGTTTATAACATTGATCCTACCGCAATGAACGGTGATGTTGGATTTAGAAAATATAAGGATTTTAACCTGAGTGAGGGCGATATCGCAAATCTTATATTTCATCTTCAGGGAAAAGATTTGTCAACATTTGTTAATATGGTTGACAATACAATTAATATTAACGGTATAGTAAACTCTGTTAATAAAAATGGAGCCTTTAATGACGGGCATGTTGTTTTTGTTTCACCAAACGGCATGGTTGTCGGTTCTTCAGGAGTTTTGAATGTTGGCTCCTTATCGGTATTAACACCGGATCAAAATGTTTATGATAGATTTAAGGGCAGTGTTAATGTTCCTTCTATCGCGGAAAATTATAATGAAATATTGAGTGCTCCGGGAACGGGTGCAGTTAAAATAGACGGACAAGTTCTTGCACGTGATTTTGTTAATATAAATGCAGCTGATGTAAATGTTACTCAGAATGCCAATATTGTTGCCGGCGTAAATGATTCTACAAAGCTTCTTTCTTATGCTCAGGCTCAGAATCTTTTTAATAAACTTGTTAATAATAATGTTACCTCAGGAAGTTCGCTTGCGAATGACAGCGGAAATATAATTATTACATCATATGGAAAAGATGGCGGCACAAATATTGCAGGTCTTGTAAAAAATATCGGAAAACAGGGTAATATTGAAATTAGCAATTCCGGTGCTAAAGGTGTAAATATAACAGGTTCTACTGTAAATTGGGGCGGAAGTACAATTATAAAAAATACAAATGGTGGAGTAAATATTTCCGGCACTGTTAAAAACCGTGGCAATGATGAATTGGAAGGATTATTTATTGAGAATAACGGAACCGGGATAAATATTGATACTACAGGTATTATTGATAATAACAATACATTGTTAATTTCAAATACAGGTAATGATGGAATTTTAATTGCCGGTAATGTAAACAATCAGGGTAACGCAACTGTTTCAAACAGTGCCGGCAGAATTGTAATTTCTGGTAATTTAACAAATACAGATCATCAGGGAAACGGAAAGTTAAATATCACTAATACCGGAGATGGCGGAATTCTTGTGTCCGGTACAGTATCAAATCATGCTAAGGATTTGATGCAGCAGACTAATATAGTCAACAATAATAAAAATTCAGGTATAAAAATAACTAATACCGGAAATATTGATACAAGCGACCAGTTGAATATAAAAAATTCAGGAAATGGCGGAATTCTTATTGATGGTGTAGTCCAAAATACAAATCGACTAGCAGATGGAGAATATAGTCCTTCTATAAATATTATAAATTCAAACGGTGGTGTTAATGTAACAGGTTTGGTAAAAGGTAATAAATCTTATATAAATATCCATAATACTGGCTCTGATGGTATTACAGTCGAAAATAACGGACGAATTTCAACCGATTGGGATAATAATCTTTATAACAATGGTGCTGCCGGTATTAATGTCAGAGGAGTAGTCAGCGGTAAAAATATAAATATTGAAAATGAAAATTCAAACGTTGTAATAGGTTATAATACAGGAAAAGATTATTTAAATTCTGTTGACGAAATAAATATTGGTATAATTAACGGTAATTTGTTAAATTACGGTACAACTGCAAATCTGGTAAAAGCAGGCGGAAATTTAACAGTTGATGTTCAAAACGGCTCAATAGGAAAAGAAGTAGGACCTTGTGACGGTGGTGTTTGCTCCGGTATCGGTACAGATGCAAGAGATTTGACAAAATCAGTTAATATCGCGGTTGACGGTGTAGTTAACGCTTCGAGTACACAAGGGTCAAATGCTTCGCTGGTTAATCTTGCAAGTATAGATAAAAATATGAATGTTGACAGTATCAAGGCTGACGGCAGAGTAATTTTACTTGCAGACAGTTCTGTTAAAGGTTCAAAGGCCTTTGATATAGTAAATGCTTCATCGGATATAACAAAACCTAATGTTGAAGGTGCAGGTATTTCAATTATCGCAAGCGGTGATATCGGAAAACCGGGTAATGCGTTAACCTTCAGACAGACTCAGGGTGAATTTGGCAATATTGACTCAAACTTGAATTATTCATCAAATGCAAAATACGGCGTTGACATGCTTGCAATCAACGATATCAACATAAAAGGCCTCGATTCTGAAGACGGTAAAAAGCTTGATACAAATATTTGCGGTTTAATTTCCAGAGAAGGTTCAATAAATGCCGAATTTTCAGGAGATACTTATATAAGAGAAACAACAGCAGCTGACAATATTAACCTTACAACCCGCGGTAAAAATATGTATGTCGAATACTTGGGTGAAGTTCCGACTTATTCCCGTGATTATTTTGGACCAAACGGAAATATTCATCCAAATAAAGCGACAATTACCTCTCTTGATTTAGGGACGGATTGGAATAACCGTGCTGATTCAACCATTATTGTTAAAAATGGTACAATTAACGGTTTAGGTGAGGGTAGACCTTCTCATGAACAGGATTTGACTCTTGTTGCTGATAATGCTTATGCCGGCGGCTATTATTTTAATATGGGTAACAACAGAGGCGAAGTTCCGAATGAAAATCCTGCAAATTCTACAGGACATAAATTTAATCCGTCAACCGTAACAAAAGATAATCGTACAAATGAAATTACAACTGAGGATGGTGGTACAATCTCCATACGCACGAAAGCCGTTCGTCCGGACGATGTAACAGCAATCGGTCGCAACGAAGAAGAACGTAATTATTACTACGGTGGCAGCTCACAAGGCGGCGATATGGGCTATGACGGTATCAACGGAGGAAACGATTC
>CASFPN010000003.1 GCA_949296425.1 uncultured bacterium | reverse complement strand
TGCAGCAATGACAATTCCAACTCTTCTAAATAAATATCAGATGAAGGTTTTTGAGACAGCTTTTAAAAAACAGTATTCAGTATTTCAAAATGCAATAAACTACACTGTTTTAGAAAACGGAATTTCAGAATGTTATATTTACTATCCTGAAGGTACAACAGCTTACCATGCAAAAAACCAGGATTGTGATTCTCTTCGTGAATCGTTGGTTTCTTTGATTAAATTGACTCCTGTAAACCTTGACTATAGTTCATATAATTACACAAGGAAGGAAGATGTACTTGCAAATGGCGGCAGAACAGTGAATGCTGCATGCACTATTAATGATTTTTGTGGGCAAAATCATATAATTTATACATATATGACAAATGATGGAGCAATTGTTCGCTTGGCCTTAAGAAAAGATTATCATCTGTATCCGGTTATAATTTTTGATGTAAACGGTTTAAAAGGGCCTAATAAATGGGGTTATGATGTATTTTTTATGACTTTATCCAAACGAGATCGTAACGGTTCTGTCGAGCAAAAAATTTATCTTACTGATGAATACTGTTCGATAGTAGAAAAAGGAGGACGGTTACCTAGAACAATTTTGAGAAATCTTGATAAAAATCCTGATGATTTAGGTATCTTTTGGTAAGAAATTATTTATAATATCTTGAATGTCAAGAGTTGTTTTAAGTTTTAATGCATAAATATCGGAGCGGTTGAAATCTTTCATTTTTACCGCATCTTTTTCTGTTGTGATTATTATGCCTTGTGGAAGTTCTTCTTCTTTATACAAATGATGGTCATCAAAAGTTATTGTTTTTTTTATTTTATAATCTTTTAGAAATTTAAAAAACTGTTCCGGCTGTCCGATTGCGCATATTGCGGTAATTTCTGCACCTAATGGCAGATGTTCTCCTGTTTTTATATTGTAAATACAAGCAGGTTCCGTATAGCAAACCTGTGTTTGAAGGTGCATTTTTTTTGACATTATTCTTGACAGTTTTTCAGCTTTAGTGTGATCTGTATTTTTGCTCACTATAACAAGTCTGTCAATCCTTTTGAAACTTTCTGTTCCTTCTCTTAAGGGACCTGCGGGAAGAAGTTTTTCATTGCCGAATCCTTTTTCACTATCCATTAAAACTAAATCCACATCCCTATAAAGTTTTCTGTGTTGAAATCCGTCGTCAAGAACTATTTTGGTAACCCCGAATTTTTCTATTGCATATTTTGCGGCGTTGTATCTGTTTTTAGAGGTTATAACTATTGCACCCTTTGTATTTTGCGCAAGCCAGAATGGTTCATCTCCCGACAGTTTGGCGTTGTAATAAATTTTTTGCCCGTCAGAAATTACGTTTATGTTTTTGTTTGAAAGTTTTCCTCCATAGCCGCGGGAAATTATTGCCGTCCTTTCGTTTTTTGAGATATAATATTTGGCTATCTCTGATACAACCGGAGTTTTGCCAACCCCGCCGGTTGTTAAATTCCCGACAGAGATAACAAATGCATTAACTTTTTTCGGTTTTAAAATATTTTTGTCATAAAGCTGATTTTTAAGCCTGCTTCCTATTCCGTAAAAAATTGACGCTAAATCAAGTAATTGTACAAGAACACCTTTTGCGTTTTTATTATAATGAATTTTTGTAATTTCTGTTTTTATATTCAAAATTATTCCTCATCTGCCTTTCATACCCCTTCTCCCGCGAGGGCTGAAGAATCGAGAATACTTTTTAGAACATCAATCTCCAGAGTAAAAACCTTTTATTCAATTTTTCTGAGAATTTTCTCAGGTTACATGTTGTTGCTCTTGTGTTTTCAACAATTGATTCAAGTTCTGTTTTATTTTCCGGTGTGACTTTGTTTACAGCATCAAGTGCTTTTGAGATTTCAACCATTGCATTGTTAATATTGGCAACGGCTCTGTTTATATCATTTTTAAGCTGATCATCTTTGGTGAGAGAGTTTACGTAAGTGCTGATTTCATTTACGTTATGCGTAATGGCTCTGATATCTTCGGCCATTTGTTCGGCTTCATCTTCGTCTCCGATAATTTTATTTAAATTTTGAGACAATTTATCCAGAGAATTTGCTGTAGACATCATAGTTGTTTTAAACTGCGGATCGCCTATTATATTGTTAATATTATAAGAAAGCATATTAAAATCAGTCGTAGCCTTGTCCATCATAATCATCAACTGATTTAAATCTCCTTTTGATGTATCTATAAGATCATTGAGTTTTGCCATTGTTTCGCTTGTCTGTCCGGTAAGTGCATTTATATGCGATACGGACATTTTTAATTCAGCAATAACTTGATCTGAAAGCAGGTCGTTAATTTTTTTATTTGTTTCCGTCAATGATTCTGCTGCACGGTATTGCCAGTCCATAAAGTCTGCAATTCTCATCGGTTCAATAATTGTGTAAGGTGATGTTTGCATCGGATATGGAAGTGTTACATCGTCAAGGGTAGATATTCTTAAAACATTAGTGCCTTTTTCTTTTACGACTTTACCTTTTAAAAATTCAGGTAAGATAAGCCCAGGCAAATTTATTACGTAATCCACCTTGTATGCAAAGTTGGTTTTTATGGTATCTTTTATTGCGTAAGGCAGTACATCTTTTGACACTACTTCAATATTGGTAATTTTACCGACATCAAAGTATTTTTTATCAAGTTTCATTTGTACATTGTCATCTTTATATAGAATATCTTTTGTAAGCATCGGAACATAAACTGTTCTTGTTTTAGGCGGTGTAATTTCCAGAAATAATTCGCCGATAAGTCCTGATTGTTGAATTGAGAGCATGGAGGCTTTAGGTATATCAACATTAGGTTCTGTTATAACAAATTTAACTTTAACATAGCTGTTTTCGCCATCAATAACAGGCGTAATTTCTTCAACCTGTCCAACGCGCAAACCCATCATTTGAACACCGGCTCCGGGGCGCATGCCATTTACATCTTTAAATTGAACTTCAACTCTGTCTGCGGATGAAAAAGTTCGCCCTTTAACTTTAAATACAACACCTATCAATAAAACTATTGCAAGTAATGTTAACAAGCCTACTTTAAAAGATGATGAAAATTTCATTTGCTGCCTTTCCTAGTTTAAAATTATTGTAGCAAAAACAACAAATTTGTGCAAAATTGTAAAATTGTTATATTCTCTCGAAGATCAATTCCTAATTTTTTTTTTAAGATTCTGAATCTGCATTTATAAATAATTTGCAAGAATATTTTTTACGTAATTTTGAGTTTCCTTGTAAGGAGGCACTCCGTCATATTTGTCAACCGCACCGGGACCTGCGTTGTATGCGGCAAGGGCTAAAATCATATTGCCGTTATATTTGTCAAGCATGGATTTTAAATATTTTACCCCGCCTTCTACATTTTGAACAATATTATAAGGATTATTTACGCCTAGACTTTTCGCTGTAGAAGGCATTAACTGCATTAAACCCATTGCGCCTGCTTTTGATTTCGCATTCGGATTAAATCCGGATTCTTGCTTAATCAGGGCTTGCACAAGTTTTTCATCTACTCCGTGTTTTTTTGAAATTTGTGATACCACGTTAAGTATTTGGGACTTACTTGTTGGTTGTGTATTAGCCTGAATTGCTTCCGCTTCGTTCAGGGCATTTGTCAGGCTTATTTGAGGAGATTGCTTGATGATTTGCGCATCAACATTTTTTAATCGCGGATCAAGCAGCAGAGTGCCGAAATTGGATTTTGTCGCAGACTGTAAAACTTTTTCAAAAGAAGGATTGTTGTTATTAACTTGAGTGTTGTGGTAAAGTGCGTCAAGCGGATTTTGAGGTTCATTTGAAGCTGTTAAATTGTTAACTTTGTTGGCAATTTGCGCATAACGCTGCATAGCCTGCGTCTGACCACCTGTATTTAATAAACCTTGAATAAATTGTGAGAACATACCTTTTAGTTAAAACCTTCCTCCGATTATATTTTATATCCAATCGGATTTTTCCGTATCCTCTATTTGAATTAATGATTTTTAGATGTTTGTCAAATTTACATAAGGCATGTTATCGGCAACTAAAAACAAACTAATCGTACTTTCTTTGCCTCCGGCTGGTGCTGGGCGCGTGGCGGTCGTCTTTACGTAAAAGCGACGTAAACCGGCGACACACGTTCGCTAATAATTTGTAAAAGCCCAGCATACAGGCGTGTAAACTCGCTATATTCTCTGTTATTCCGAACTTGTTTCGGAATCACCTTTATCGCTCAAACAATACACGCCTTTGACATTTTCTTCGCCTGCAATTATTACTCGTTCCGTTATTATCGCAATAAAACAAAAGTCCGGCTATGAAGGGAGTGAACAATCAATGTTTGCGAAACAACAACAAAACCGGCTATTGTATGAGCGTAAAGTTAATTAGACCCTGAAACAAGTTCAGGGTGACAGATAAGCGAACTCCAACAAGGTTTTTTAGCAGATTGTTTCGTTGCCGATAACATATCATGTTATGTACATGCAGTCGCCGTATGAGAAAAAGCGGTATTTGTTTTCTATTGCTTCTTTGTAAGCTTTAAATATAAAATCTTTGCCTGCAAGTGCACTCACAAGCATCAGTAGTGTGGATTTCGGAAGGTGAAAATTTGTGATAAGATTGTCTATTACCTTAAATTCATACGGAGGGTAAATAAATAATTCCGAATGATCTTGACAAGCTTTTATGCAGTTATATTTTTGATAAGCTGTTTCTAAAGTTCTTACTGTTGTTGTTCCGACTGCAACTATTTTTTTTCCGGTTGCTTTTGCTCTGTTAATTTGTTCTGCTGCTTTTTCACAAATTTCAAAGGTTTCAGAATGCATTTTATGATTTTCAACATTTTCGCACTGAACAGGTCTGAATGTTCCTAATCCGACATTTAAAGTGATATAACAAAGTTCTACACCTTTATTTTCGAGCTTTTCTAATATTTCTTTTGTAAAGTGCAATCCAGCTGTAGGTGCAGCAACAGAACCTTCATCTTTTGCGTAAACTGTTTGGTACCTCTCAAAATCCAGTTTCCTTAAGTCTTCATTTGGAATTTTTCTTTCAATATACGGGGGAAGCGGAATCTGTCCATTTTTGTGCAATACGTCAAGAACATTACACCCTTCAAAAATTAATTCTACAAGCCATTCCCCGTTTTCTTCCAATCGTTTAATTGCCCGAACCGATAATTCATCACTTATTTTTATAATTGTATCCGGCTTAACTCTTTTGGACGGCTTAATCAATACTTCCCAGTTTTCTTGTTGTTTCCCTCGCCCATTTGGGGAGAGGGAGGAATTGTTTAATGAACATTGTGAATTTAGCAATTCGGGAGAGTGGCTATGTTGTTTCAGCAAAAATACTTCAATTTTAGCGCCCGTATCTTTGTGACCGATCAGGCGTGCAGGCAGAACTTTTGTATTATTCATTACAAGGAGCGTGTTATCATCAAGAAAATCAACAATATCATAAAAATGTTTATGAGAAATGGTTCTGTCTTTACGGTTTAGAACCATCATTTTTGAATTTTCTCTTTTATCCGCAGGCATTTGTGCGATTAATTTTTCAGGTAAGCTGTAATCATAGTCTGAAAGTAACATTTTAATATCTCTTATTTTTGAGAAGCTGAAACAGATTCAGCATGACAGTTAGTTTTTTGCATCCCGAACTTGTTTTGAGTCCTTTAACACGAAGTTTCAGAAATTACTCTTTCGGTTCAATTTTTTTTGCACCGGCAATATCAGAATCCGTTGCAATATTTTTTGTGCGTTCATGTTCCATATCAATTTGTTTGTTAACAAGCACTGTTTGTATAATTTGAATAACATTGCTGGTAACAAGATAAAGCAGAACACCTGCAGGAATAGGAATTATTACAAAAGTCCCGATAATCATAATCGGCATAAATGTTCCCATTGATTTTTGAATGGCTTCCTGAGTAGGATCAAGCGCACCGTCTTTGGGGCTGTTGGTAGCCATCATAACTTTTTGTGAAGCAAACATTGTAAGCGCAAATAGCGCAATCAAAATAAATACATCCCAGTGGAAAGTCCTTTCTGCAATGGTTGTCGGAACAGAGGCGGCCAGAACACTGCCTTCTTTTTTAAATGTAATATTTTCAATTTCTTTATTTGTCATGTCAGTAACTGCAATTTCAGCTTTTTCTATACTGTCAAGCTGTGCAAACTTTAAGTTAAGATGATCTAAGTCTATTTTAAAATCAACATTTTCGCCCGGTTTAAATTCACCCTGAATTTCAATTGCTTTGTTGGGATCTTTAACTTTTACATTTTCCAGTGTTTCGTTAGGAAGATATACTGTTGCAGTTTTTCCCAGTGTAAATGTATCGCCCTGTGAAACACCGAAAGTTCCGTCATAAGAACGTCCGGCAGTTGCTCTTAAAGTTGCATCAAGCCTGCCTAAAAATCCGAAAGAGGCATCTCCTGCTATTTGAATAAATTGCGGACTCATCAAGGCTGAATATAAAAGAATAAAAATCGGTAACTGGATTAACAAAGGCAAACATCCGCCCATGGGGTTAAATTTATGTTCCTTATAAAATTCCATAAGTTTTTGCTGCATTTTTTGCGGGTCGTTTTTATATCTGTCCTGAATTGCTTTAATTTTGGGCTGCAGAGTCTGCATCATTTTCATAGACCGCTGTTGTGACACATTCAACGGCCACATTGCAAGCCTTATAACAACAGTTAATAATATAATTGCAATCCCGTAATTACCTACAAGAGAAGCCAATGCTTTTAATGCTTCAATAGTTAAAGTTGTAAAATCCAATTTCCCTAATCCTCATTTAATAGTGTAAAATCTCTCTTTAAAATTTTATTATAAAAGAAAGTGATAGTCAACTTTTGACAATTATAAAATTCTATTGACTTTCAGATGTTTTTTATATAAGGTTGATAATGCGATGTCTGGATGTGACACTCTGCGGAGTGAAACAATCAGGTGTAGAGTTTCACAAGAGGTAATGTGAAACATTTGAAAATTAAATATATAATCGGGATGTGGCGCAGCTTGGTAGCGCACCTCGCTTGGGACGAGGGGGTCGCACGTTCAAATCGTGTCATCCCGACCATTTATAGATAAAGGCTTTAGAGATTTTCTAAAGCCTTTATTTTATGTTTAAATTCTATTTTGCGACTGATTTTCGACTTTAGAGCAGTAAGCTTTCAATCAACAAGCAAATACTACATATTAGGAATAATAGGACCTTTATAGTATTCATACATTTTCATTACATCTTCCGGCAGTTTTCGTCCGCAGCAAAGTGCACAGAAACATTCGGCAACAAATTCCCGCGGATTGGTTGCAGCGTAATGAGAAACAGTCAATGCAATTTTTTGTTTCCCAGAATCATTCATAAAGAGTTTTTTAGCCTTTTTCGATAATCTTCCCCAGAAAGAAGTATCAAACATTGATGTATTCATTCCATGCAGGTGATGACCCATTTCGTGGTAAATAATTTCAAACTTGTTATCAGCTATTCTGTGAGGTGCAGTTCCAAAATCAAGATTTATATTTGATTCATCCAGAATATTTAAAATTTCTTTAGTTTTTTGGGTTAATTCTTTTTCGTCAAGTCTTGAATAATCATCAATATTTACGGATATATCATTGTTTTTCAGAATGGTAACTGAGTCTTTATTAGTAAATATTTTATTTTTTAATATAGAAAGTTTATTCTTGGAAAAAGTTACATATGAATGCATATAATCCTGAAACAGCGTAATACCGTTTAAAGCATCAAATCTGCTGAATTCTTCAGGCTGCTCTAACATTTTGCGGCCCAATTTTAATATTTTATCAAATAATTGTTTATCTCCTCCAAGGAAATAGTTGTATGTTATTTCATTGTTTTCTAATTTTTCGAGATGAATTATATTGTGTAAACTACTTTGAAACTTATCCTTAGCCTTATCTATCAAATTTTTATTAAATAGTATACTGGCATCATCGCTGTGATAACTTAAACTATTGCAAAGAGCATAAGCTTTAGGCTGCTTTGCTATTTCTTCAGGGGTTGCAAATCTTAAATTTTTAACAATGTTAGCTTTCCCTTTAAACCGGTTGTTAATATTTACCAGACCTTCATTCACCCAGTTTGCAAATTCAAGATCATCTCCGAAATCAAATGTTCTTATCCCGAAATTTTTCTTTGCAAATTCAATGGCTTCTTCCATTGTATTTGCTTTTGTAAACTCAATATACTCTTTAAAATTTGCGGGTTGTAAAGTTTTGCCTTTAGTTAAAATCGCTGATGCAACAATTCCGCAAAATGCTAAAACACCAGCTCCTATACCAATTTTTTGTCCTGTAGAAAGCTTTTTCTTTTTATCCTGTTTTATAAATTCTTCAGGTTTATCACTGTAGATTACATTTCCCTTGAAAGTAGAAAGTCCCTTATTGGGGGAATTGGTTATATTAATTCCGTTAAATTTAATTTTTGATATTTCTAGCAATTATATTTCCTTTCTTTTTAATATATTTAAAATCATGGCATAAAAAATTTTGCTATAAGTTTTATATTTTCTATTCTTTGTTGCTCAGCAGACTCTGTTTTGCGGCGACGCCTAAACCTATACCTGCTATTACGTAAGTTAACCATGCAAAGAAGTAATTTCTCTTTAGAGGTGCTAGATTAACGGCTTTTCCCAAAGTGTTTTTAGCGGCTTTTATGCCTCTGATTGATGCAATGCCTTCTTCTATAATAGTCGGAAGGAATGATGCAAAGCCTATTAAGCCCGCATTATTTTCTACAAAGTTCTTTTTATTATCTTTTCTTTTAGGTATTGCGCTGTTTAACAACAAGAGTGCTGTCGGCACAGCAGAAACATAGCCGCGGGATTTTTGGAGAAATCTTAAAAATTTTCCCTTATGAGCGTTTATAGCATGTCCTAATTCATGTAAAATTAATGACGGTTTGCTTTTGGGGGCAACTGCTAATTTTAATTCATCCGTATAGAATGCATTTTCGCCTCTTGCAACCGGTTTTAAAGCTTCTCTGAGATTTGAACCATAGTTATTTATATTTTTATTATCAATAAAGTCAACGGTCACGTTAAGTTTATTTTCTTTTACCATATTTTGGGCGACTTTTTGTACATTTTCAGCAGATGTAAATTCTTCTCCCTGCATAAGTTTATTCCCGCACCATTGCGATGCCTTTTGCAGAAACATTGCAAATGCCTGAAGCAAGCCTGCTGTTACAAGAGTTTTACCTGGATTTGGTTCTTGTACTTCTTCTTGCTGCGGCATATAATATTGTCGGCTGTTGGGATAATTTCCGTAATAGCCGTTATAATTTCCAAAATTTGGATTTACACTACTTAAACCGTTCACAAATTTATTAAAACAAGAAATTATAAAAAATTGCTAATTTATTCTTCTTTGCTAAACATATCTTTACCAACTCCGCAGACAGGGCAAGTCCAATCTTCAGGAAGTGTTTCAAATTGTGTGCCTTCTGTTTCTTCATCATAGATGTAGCCGCATACGTTACATTTGTATTTCATTTATTTTCCTCCTTGTGATATAATAATTGTGTTATGAAAAATATTTTTGAAACTAAAGTTTATTATTCTGATACTGATGCTTACGGAGTTGTCTGGCATGGTGCATATTTAAGATGGATGGAAAAAGGCCGTGTAGATCTTTGCGAATCAATGGGCTTGGATCTTGTAACATTGAAAAATTCGGATATTTTGATGCCTGTTACAAATATGAATGTCAGATATAAAGCCTCTGCAAGACTAAATGATAATGTTATTATTGAAACATGGATTGAAAAATACAATAGCCTTTCGATTACCTTTAAACAGGTTATTAAATCAAAAGAAACAGATAAAGTTTTTATTGAAGCTTTGTTTGATGTTGTTTCTGTTAATAATGACGGAAAATTATACAGAAGATTACCTGAGGTTGTAGCCAAAGCTTTTGAAAGGGATGCGGAAAAATGTCCGGTATCCGTTTAAATAAATATATAGCTTCATCCGGACTGTGTTCAAGAAGGAAGGCAGATGAATTAATTGAAGATGGGTGTGTTAATGTTAACGGTAAAATCGTTAAAGAACTCGGATATCTTGTGCAGGCTAAAGACAAAGTATTTGTAAACCAAAAACTGATAAGACCTGCAAAACACGAGTATTACAGATTTTATAAGCCGGCCGGATATATTACAACACGTGAAGATGATAGAGGACGGAAAACTATTTATGATTTGCTTCCGGAAACAATGTTTGCACTGAAGCCAGTAGGACGTTTGGATAAAGATTCAACAGGTCTTTTGATTCTGACAAATGACGGGGATTTGATTAATGAGCTTACGCATCCTTCCATAAAAGTTCCAAAGGTTTATTTTGTAACTATTGATTCAAAAATCAGCAGAGATGAACTTGAGCAGATGGCTAACGGAATTGAGATTGAACCAGACAAAATTGCGTATGCAGATATTCAGGTTTTGAAGATGGACAACAACGGGACGGAAATGCAGATAACTCTTTATCAGGGGATGAACAGGCAGATCAGAAAAATGTTTAAACATTTCGGTTATGAAGTCAAGACATTAAAAAGAATACAGCATGCGACAATTAGCCTTGACGGATTAAAACGTGGTGAATTTAAACCTATAAAACCACTGCAAATAAGAGAGTTAAAAAACTTTTTAAACAGGATTTCAAATTTATGAAAAAAATAGCAGTTTGCGGCAACATTGCATCAGGTAAGTCTACTGTTGAAAAGATGATTGAAAACAGAGGTTTTAAAGTACTTGATACTGATGAAGTCGCTCATAATCTTTTGACAATTAAAAATAAATCTCTTTATGATGGTTTTAAAGATTATGATGTATTTGAAAATGGAGAATTTTCAAGAGAAAAAATTGGTAAATTAATATTTTATGATAATTCTTTGAAAAATAAACTTGAGTCAATACTGCATCCGCAGATAAGACGGGAAATCCAAAACTTTTTTGAAAAGAATGATTCAGAAGCCTTGATTTTTGTCGCAATTCCGTTGTTATTCGAGGCAAAGATGCAGGATTTATTTGATAAAATTATATTTGTACATGCTGATGATACTGTAAGGTTTGAAAGATTGATAAAACGTAACGGTTATTCACAGGAATATGCCAAAACAAGAATAGATTCGCAGATGCCTCAGGAGGATAAAGTTAATCTGTCTGATTATGTTCTTTACAACAACGGTTCAATTCCGCAGTTGGAAAAATCCGTGGATGCAATTTTAAATAATCTTTAGACAGGCACAAACACTCTGGCTCCGGCTCTAATGTTGTTTGTAATTCCGTCGCTTGCAGCCTGTCCGTTACCTAAAGTAATTTCAACATGGCCAAATTCTTTATCATAACCGGCTACACCACGGTCATAGACAAGAATGCATCCCGGTGGAAGAGTTGACAAATCAACCCCTTTTGTTGATATTTCTTTAAAATTTTTATTATGACTTAAAATATTTGCATAATCATGACCGTCTCCGCGTTCACCTGTACCCAGACCGCTTTCTTCCAGTGCAATTCTTACGTATCTTGCACAATCTCCGTTAAAGCCTATTACATTTTTTCTTACTGTACGAGCGAGTTTTGTTCCTTTATCTTCATTGTAACCTGCCTCGGAAAGAGTTGTTGATACGGAGTAAGATGGATGCCTCCTGTAGTTTTGGCTGTGGCGGTGAGATGAAGAACGTATTAATTTAAGTTGTTTGTATACATCCGCAAATATATTATTGCAGGTTGAGGTTGTATTATAAAATGGCATTAAGTTAGAAAAATTCCCAAAACAAGAAGGATTAAACTGATATAAGTTTTGAGTATTATAGAAAGAATTAAAGCCGTAACTAAAAAAGTTCGGTATTGCAAAATCGCTAAACGTCACGGTGTTCCATTTTTGTTTCCATTCGCTATTTAGTGATGATGTTTTTTCAATTAAATTTATATTGATTAAACTCAAAACAATCCCCTTAAATTTTTCCTCTATAAATATAAAGTATTTTTTTTAGGGAAAATTGCCTATTGTAACTAATTGTTAAGTTTTTATAATACCGGCCTCAGCTTTGCCCATATCGACCATTTCAAAAGGTATTTCAATATTATCAGTAATCTCGTAATCAGATGAAGTAAGTGAAAAGATTTTATCAATATCAATATTTCCGCTGAACAAATAAAATTTGTTTACGTTTTTCATATAAAGCCCGAATCTGTTTTCTTTTTTCAACTGTTTAAGAAATTCTTTTTTTATATCGTTTTTTGAAAAACCGTCGAAAGTGAAGTCTTTAAGAAGTTCGCAGTCTTTTTTTAAGGTTTCAAGCAAAACGTAAGGTTCTATCCATTTTTTTATAATTTTGTTCATATTAAACTTCTACCGCCTGATTTTTAAACTGCATTTCATAAAGGGCTTTGTATTTTCCGTTTTCTATTTGCATCAGTTGTTCATGGGTTCCGAGTTCAACAAGTTCACCTTCATTAATAACAGCTATTCTGTCAGCATTTTTAATTGTAGAAAGTCTGTGGGCAATTACAAAAACTGTTTTGTTTTGTATTAAGTTATCAAGAGCTTTTTGAACAATAGCTTCTGACTTGTTATCAAGCGCGGATGTCGCTTCATCCAGAATTACAATCGGCGCATCTTTAAGCATAGCCCTTGCAATTGCAACTCGTTGTCTTTGCCCGCCTGACAGTGTCGTTCCGCGTTCTCCGACGTATGTGTCCAGTCCTTTTTCTAGTGTGTGTGTAAATTCATCAAGATGAGCCATTTTTATAACTTTTTCTATATCAGCCTCTGTTGCATTTTCATTTCCCATTAATATATTGTCTTTAATTGTGCCAGAGAAAAGAAAATTATCCTGAAATACAAATGAAATTTGATTTCTAAGCGAAGAAAGTTCAAATTTTCTTATATCAACTCCGTCAAATTCAACAGAGCCAGATGTAACATCATAAAATCGCGGCAATAAACTTACAACCGTACTTTTGCCGCCGCCGGAATTGCCGACAAGTGCTATGGTTTCATTTTTTTGGATCTTCATAGAAAAATTCTTTAAGACCGGGGCATTTGGTTCATATTCAAAATATACATTTTTGAATTCAATAGAATTATCTAAGCCTGTCAATTTAATGGCATTTTCAGGAGAATTGATTTGCGGGCGGATATCAAACAATTCGAATACACGTCCCATTGCAACAAATACTGTCTGCAGGTTAGTCAGTGTATTCCCTAAAGTTTTGGTCGGTTTATATAGCAGTAAAAGCGAAGTTACAAAAGACGCAAAGCTTCCGGCTGTCATTTGACCGCTCAGAATCAGGTGGTTTCCGTATGCCATAACAAGTGCAATTCCTATTGAGCAAACAAAGTACATAATAGGTGACATCCAGCCTACACGTTTTGTTAAAGACATAGCGAGATGAAATTGTTCATGAATCTGACTTTCAAATTTCTTATTTTGGTCTTCCTGAAGATTATATGCGGTAATAATTTTATTGCCGGCAAATGTTTCATTAAAGTTTGTTGTCATATTCCCGCCGACAACCATTGATGCATTGGAAACTTTTTTAATACGTTTACGAATAAATGTAACAGGTGTTATCGCAATAGCCATAACGGTTACACCGATTAAGGCAAGTTTCCAGGAATTGTAAAGCAAAACAGCTACGAGCCCCACAAGTCCGAAAAATGTTGCAATAAAAGACTTTAACATTTCAATAATATTTTTAGATGCAGTTTCGGGGTCGGATAAAAATCTAGTTAAAACAAGGCCGGAGGAATTTACATCAAAAAACTGCGGATCCATCGTGGTTAGTTTTTTAAATAAATCAATTTTCAATGCATTTGATATTTTAAGCCCTGTCCAGTCGGTAAGATAGTTGCTTAGATATTTGAGTAACCCCTGAAACAGCGCAAAAGCAACTATACC
The DNA here is from genome assembly GCA_949296425.1 of uncultured bacterium. Taxonomy (GTDB): domain Bacteria; phylum Cyanobacteriota; class Vampirovibrionia; order Gastranaerophilales; family Gastranaerophilaceae; genus Stercorousia. The sequence continues at coordinate 9,256 of CASFPN010000003.1, read as the reverse complement.
GAAAGGAATTATTGCCGCAAGCCACGCTTGTGAATGCACGGTAATTCCTAAAAATGTCCATGTATGCTGAGGATCTCCGTTAATAACATAATCTAGATAAGGCTTTAATGATAAAGCCACAACACCGTCTAAAAGACCTAATGGTATTGCAATTATAAGGTTTAAGACGGCTCTGCCGAGTACAGGTTTTATATACGGATAAATTTTGTTCAATAAATAACCGTATTTGAATGCATCTTTGGATACTGTATTTTGCAGTTTGTAGTCCATGAAAATCCCTCTCTTTATAATTTTTTATAATATACATTATCTCATGAAAAAATTTTTTGTGTTATCCTGTTATTAAACAAAAGTTATAAAGTAAGGAGTAGAGATGGATATTTGTGTGATAGGAACAGGTTATGTCGGATTAGTAGCCGGAACATGTCTTGCAGATATGGGAAATGATGTTATATGCGTGGATAATGATTCTGATAAACTCGATAAATTAAAAAACGGTATTGTTCCGATTTATGAGCCGGGGCTTGAAGAATTGATTAAGGCAAATGTTATGGAAGGACGGCTCAGTTTTTCGGATGATCTTACCGGCGCTGTACAAAAGTCTTTAGTGTGTTTTATAGCAGTCGGCACTCCGCAAAGCGAAGACGGTTCAGCTGATTTACATTATGTTGAACAGGTTGCCGAAAGTATAGGCAAAGCAATTAACGGATATAAAGTTATTGTCGATAAATCAACGGTACCTGTTGGAACTGCAGAGCGTGTAACCGGTATTATAAAAAAATATTACAGCGGAGAATTTGATGTAGTTTCAAATCCTGAATTTTTAAAGCAGGGTGCTGCAGTTGATGATTTTTTGAAGCCTGACAGGGTTGTAATAGGGTCAAACTCACCTAAAGCTACTACTATCATGCAAGAAGTTTACGCCCCGTTTTTTAGAACGGCCAGCCGTTTTGTTATTATGGATGTTAAATCTGCCGAAATGACTAAATATGCTGCAAATTCATTTCTTGCTTTGAAAATTTCTTATGCAAATGAAATTGCAAATATTTGTGAGGCAGTAGGTGCTGATGCAGAAATGGTTCGTATAGGGATGTGTTCGGATAAACGTATCGGAGCGCAATTTTTGTTCCCTGGTTTGGGGTATGGAGGAAGCTGTTTCCCGAAAGATATTAAAGCTTTATTAAAAATCGCATGTGATAATAATTGTGAACATCGTTTAATTGAAGCTGCCGATGAAGTTAATAAAGAACAGCGTGTACGTTTTATAAATAAGATTTTGAGAAGATTCGGGGCGGATCTTTCCGGAAAAACATTTGCAGTGTGGGGACTTACATTTAAACCTAAAACTAATGATATGAGAATGTCGCCGGCTATTACGATTGTTAATGCACTTTTGGAACTTGGAGCAAGAGTACAGGCTTATGACCCCAAAGGATTTGAGCAGGCAAAGTGCATTTGGCAAGACCAAATTGTTTATGCAAAAAGTTCTTATGATGCTCTTAGGGAAGTTGATTGTCTGCTTTTATTAACAGAGTGGAATGAATTCAGGCGCCCTGATTTTGACAGGATAAAAGAACTAATGAAAACACCTGTGATTTTTGACGGACGAAATCAGTATGACGGAGAACGCCTGATTCAACGCGGATTTGAATATTATTGCATTGGAAAACTTTTTAATGTTAAATGCCCGATAAATTATTAAAAGCGTTAATTTTTCCAGGACCGATTGAGTGGCCTCCGGTTTCAAGCAAAATAAATTCTTTCAGATTTTTTGAATGTTCTGCCATCTCTTTTGTTGATTTGGTAGGAATTATATTATCATTTTTTGAATGAATAAAATAAATAGGTAATTTGAGGTTTTTTAGTTTTCTAAGAGTCTGAAAAGTTGCATCTATCAGATTTACAAGAAACGGGCATTTCGAAAGCATATATTTAACAATTTTTGGAAGTTTAAGAGTCTGACCGTTCAGTAACATTTCAGTTTCATTTTTAATGGAATTAAAAGGTGAAATAAGCACTAGAAATCTAAGTTTATCATTTTTATCAGCCATGGTTATAGCAGGGAAACTGCCTAGGCTAAAACCAACCACACCTATGTTATCAGGTTTAATTCCTTTACTTTTGAGATAATTTATGGCACTTTCTGTGTTTTGTTTAATTGATTTTGCGGTAACAGCGCCGGTGCTGTCGCCAAAACCTCCGTATTCAGGTGCAAAAACACCATATCCTTTTTTTATCATGGTTTTATAAAATTCCTGATTTGCAGTAATATTTTGCCCGAGACCATGATAAAATATAATATATTTTTCTGAATTATCAGGATTAATGTCCCAAGCGACTGAGGTATTTTTTCCTGTTTTAAGTTCAACTATTTTTAAATTCTTTTTCAGTTCAGAGTCAATACCGAATTTTCGGATTTTTGAAATACGCGTAAATTTACTAAAGAGTTTGCGCATATAATAATTCAGCGGCGATATTTTTTCAAGATTATCGCCAAATCCTTTAAACGTCGGATTAATTTGATTTTTGCATATATAATTATTATTAGTCTGGTATTGATTATAATGATTGAGATTTATATTTGAAATCGGGGTTATTAACATATCCGCCTCTGTTTGTCTGTGAAAAATAAAAACCTTATTTACTGATATATAATAAGGTTTTTAGTAAAAATTTTGATTAGGAAGGAATTTTCCCATCGTGATTATTCAGTTATCAAAAAAAATTGGGCATGAAGAGACTCGAACTCCCACGCGTAAGCACTAGTTCCTAAGACTAGCGTGTCTACCATTCCACCACATGCCCATATTCATTTGTCAATCAGTCCATTGGACTGAAGCGTGTCTACCCCTCTCACTCGACGTGACATTTAGTCACCTCTCGTTCGGCAGAGTACCACATGCCCATATTCATTTGTCAAACGTACATTAAACTTTGAACGTGTAAATCTACATTAGCCTGAAAAAATGTGAAAGTCAAGATTGTTTTTCTATTTTCTCAGGATGTGCGGAATTTGATAAGATTATTTCATAATACTCGTTTTTATCTATGTTTAAGCCCATAGTTTCAGGATTGGCAAACTTTTTCTTTTTGTTTTTGTTTAATAATTTTTTGTAATCACCTGACATAACTTCATTATATTACAAAATTTTAAAAATTGCTTGAAATTTTTATGTATTTGGTATACCATACTTTTACGTGCGTCGGTGTATTTGTGGAACACCGATTTAAGGAATTTTTAAAAGTACGAAATATAAAGATATAAAGGAATTGTGAAATGAACCCTATTATTGATGAATTAGAAAAACCATATTTAAGAGAAAATCTGCCGGATACAAATCCCGGTGATACTGTGAAAGTTTTTGTAAGAATTGTTGAAGGCAACAAAGAAAGAATTCAGGCTTTTGAAGGAACTGTTATTAAAAAACACGGTTCAGGTATTAACAAAACTATTACAGTAAGAAAAGTTTTCCAGGGTGTTGGTGTTGAACGTGTTTTCTTGCTTAACTCGCCGAGAATTGAAAAAATAAATGTTCTCAGAAAAGGTGATGTAAGACGTTCTAAACTTTACTACCTCAGAGAACGTTCAGGTAAAGCAACCCGCATCAAGGAAAAAATTGAAAAAAGATAAGCTTCATATACACTGGTATCCAGGTCATATCGCGAAAGCTGAAAAACAGTTAAAATCACAGCTTTCTTTAGTGGATGCAGTTATAGAAGTTGTTGATGCCAGACTGCCTTTATCAAGTTGTTATGATAATATTACGGGGCTTTTAGGTGACAAGCCCCGTTTAATATTGCTTAATAAAGCAGATTTGACTGATTCAATTGAGTTGAATAAATTTATTAAATTTTTGGAAGAAAAAAACGGATTCCCTGTTTTAAAATCAGATGCTAAAAACAATAAAGATTTAAATATTGTTGTAAAAAAAATTATTGAGCTTGCGCAGCCGCGTATTCAAGCTATTATGGCTAAAGGTTTGCTCAAGCGGCCGGCAAGAGTTATGGTAGTCGGTATGCCTAATGTAGGCAAATCAAGTATAATAAACAAACTAACAAAATCATCAAAGACAAAAACAGGTGCAAAAGCAGGAGTTACAAGACAGCAGCAGTGGGTTAGAATTAATCCGCAGCTTGATTTGCTTGATACTCCTGGGATTATTCCGATGAAACTGGAAGATCAGCACAGAGCCAAAAAACTGGCTTTTGTTAATGCTGTTTCGGAGAATGCTTATTCTAATGAAATCGCAGCAAAGGAGCTTCTTATGCTCTTAGAACAAAAATATAGTTTGCAAACAAAGAATTTTTACAACACTGAAATTCTTTCTCTTGAAGATATCGCAAAAGCCCGTAATTGGATAACATCCGGCGGAAATCCCGATATTGAAAGAACTGCGGTTTTTGTTTTAAGAGATTTTAGAGAAGGAAAAATAGGTAAATTTATTTTGGATGAAATATAATGGATACATATAACAGATTTGGTCATGATTCGTCTGAAGATGAAAACGAAATCGAAAAAAATAACAAAAAAACAAAAAAACGTTTAAAAACTACTTTAACTGTTGATTCAAGAGTGGTGCAGCTTTTTACTTTTGATCTAAACCAGAAACGGAGATTTGTTATCGGGACTGATGAAGCAGGCCGCGGCTGCGGGGCCGGCGGAGTTTTTGCAAGTGCTGTCTGTTTTAATGAACGTTCGAAAGCACTTATTGAAAAACTTGAGGATTTAAATGACAGTAAAAAACTTTCGTCTAAAAAGCGTGAATTTTTGTACGATATTATTAAAGAAAATTCAATAAATTCAACTGTTTGTATAGAAGTCGAAGAAATAGAGCGTATAAATATCTTAAACGCTTCGTTAAAAGCTATGCGCCTTGCCTTAGAAGATGTAATAAAGCAGCTTTACCCGATATCTGACAATAATGAAAAAATGATTGCGCGTAATATGCTGAGCAGAAGTGAAATTATGATACTGATTGACGGTAACAAACGTATTTGGGATTTAGATTACGCACAGAGATATGTTGTAAAGGGTGATAGCCGTTCTGCTTCTATCGCAGCAGCAAGTATTCTTGCTAAAGTAAGCCGTGACAGGTATATGTTACGACTAGATGAGGAGTTTCCTCAGTATAATTGGAGAGAAAATGCAGGATATTTGACAAAAGAGCACATGGCATTAATTGATAAGTATGGTTTGTGTAAGTATCACAGACCGTCATATCTTCAAAAACATTTTGCAAAGCAAGAGCAATTAAGCTTATTTTAATGCAGGATAGTCATTTTTAATTTGCCATCCGTCATACATTATAAGCAACGCACAAGTACTGTACTTGTTTACACTGCTGTCTGGTTCCGTAGGTTTACAATAATTCAGCATTTTAGTTCTGTTTTTGTATGCGTATCCTTCAGAGATAGTATTATTTTCGGTATTCAAATTTTGAAAATACCCTGCCGGATAAAAATTTCCCATACCTGACGTCCTTTTGGAAGTATTTGAAAGTTCGTAATCTAAAAAGAAGTAGAAAATATCATTTCCGTTTTTGTTCGGTCCTTTTAGCCCGTTAATATCACAATATACATGAATTTGTTGATGAGTCCTGATAAAGCATAACGTACCGTCATTTAGTACCAGTTTGGTCAATTGGTTTAAAGCGGCATTGGGGTAACTTACATCAGCCGGAAAAGTTGCGCCGTTTAAATATGGGATAAGTGCTGTTTGTAAATATTTTATCATATCAGGATGTGCTGCAGCATTGTTATTTGTTATAGCAGCTGGATACTCCGTCCATGTATCGTTTGCCTTTGACAAATTGACTGCTTGATTCATAACAGTATAAACTTTTTTTAGTTTTGTCACTATTTGAGTTTTCTTATAATTGTTTATAAGAGTAGGGATTGTTATCGCTGCAATCACACCTATGATACCGAGGGTGATTAGAACTTCAGCTAAGGTAAAGGCGCATTTTTGTTTATTAGGTGAATGAGTAAATAGGCTGCCCTCATACCTTTCTATCTTATGTTCTTCAGATAGACGGATAGAAGTTACGCTTCCGGGGGGGGGGCAATTCCAAGCTCTATTCTTTTTTTCATAATATAAAAATGCTTTCTTCATCTTATTTATTATTATAAACATATTTTGAGATATTTTCAAGTCTGCCTTGTGTTTATAATTTGTAAATGATGAAAAAAAGCCCTTTAGGGGCTTTTCTATCGTTATATATAGACAAAGAAAAATAAGTAATTGTTATTTTTGTACTATGTTAGTGCTTTTGTAAGGAGGGTTAGAAATGCATGTCAAATGACGGCGGCATTCCGTTAACTTTTTCGTCTTCCAATCTCATTGCAGAACCTATTGTAAAGTTCTCTGCAAATAATTTGTTAATTTTATAGTTAATATCTCCGGTAAAGACTTCTTCATTATCCTCCAAAAATTTAAATAACGGTTCTGCCGGACTTTTTACAATGCTGCTTAAAGTATCTCCGGCTTGTTTTAGAGTTCTTTCCCCTATTTCCGGAACTTTTACGTTCATTCCGAATGGTTTGTATGGTCTGTTAAATGATGCTCCTGTATCTGCCATATTTTTATATCCTTATTAATTACTATTAGTTAATCGGCAGATTAAGCACAAAAATTTAATGATTTGTTAGTTATTTTTACAATTGTTAATAATTATCGTATTTTTTTATTCTCTTTTTGAGCAAAATATTTTCTTTTATGACGTTCTTTAAGCCGTTCGCGTTTTAGCTGTTTCTTTGTCTTTTTGTCTGCAGATCCGTCTTCTTTTGACTTTGTTTTTCGAGAATTACTGTTGTCTGTATCGGTATTTAATCCGGGTATTTTGTTCTTTGCTTTTTCTGGTATATCAAGTTTTGATATATCAAGATCAAGCAGTCCTTCGGATTCTTCTTCTATTCTTTGTTTAATACGAACTATGTATAATTTGCTGAGTTTGCCCTTGTTTGCAAAATCAATAAGTCTGTCCATAAGAATCTGGGCATTAGCAAACATTTCGGGATGTTCTTCAAGCTGCTGGGTCATTTTTCTGTCCTGTCTGAAACTGTTACATCTCATACATTCAGGAATATAGTTAAATATATGATTTTCCCCGTCGCGATTTTTTGGCAGTACATGTTCTATCGTGCATATTGAATAGCTTAATAGTCTTATACCTATAGCTTCTGATGGATATGAACTGTACTTTACAACAAAAGCGTTTTTATCTTCATAAGATGTGGGCAGTTTATTTGCCAGTCTTATCAAATGTTCTTTGAGAGCAGTATTTGATGTCCCTTCAAAAATTTGTTCAAATTTCCTTACAAAACGTTTTCTGCGGAAGTGATTATTTCCCGAAAGAATTAATGATTTTTCTTCCTGGATTAAATTAGCAACATTTTGTTTCAACTTGGGGTCAATGTTATCACAAGCTTTTTCAATCATTTTGAAAATTCCGAATTGAGTTTTTATAAGGGGCTTTTCATATTCAGGTTTGATAATATTTAATATTTGCTGAAAATTTAAATAAGGATATAATTTAGATTGTTCTTTCAATATATCAAAAACTTGCTGTTCAACCGAGTGCATATTATTTCTGTATTTTTCTAAGTATTTAACAGCTTCTGCCGAATTAAGTTTTAAAACTCCGCTTTTTTCAAGCTCGGCAATTTTTTTAGGTTCAATCATTACTCTGCCGCAGCATAAACATGTTAAATTGTGTTTATAAAGTTTTTCAAGCGGTGCGCGTGACGGATTAACAGACTCCGGAGAGCCGTTAAATGATATATTTTTTTCAAAAGTATCAGAAATTGGATTTTTGAACAAGGATAATCTTTGTTCAGAATAATCATACTGATTATTCTGAATACTTACTTTTTGCCTTATAAAATTATTAAACACAGGTAAAATTTTCACATAATAAGAATATCGGTGAATTAAATTTTTTGCTATTTTGTAAATAAAATTTAAACTTAATTATTGATTATTAAACATACAGTTTTGTTATATCAAGTTCAATAGTTCTGTCAGAGAGCCAGTAGAGAACTTCTCTCAAATTCTGTATATATTCTTTTTTACATAACCCCTTTTTACATAACGATATTAATTTATCAGCCTGTATTTGTGCATTCTGCGGCATATACGGGTTTTCTTCTATTTGAATTGATATTGGGTAGTGGTGCCGTGAATTGTTACAGTATGAACATTCTAATGCAAAATTAAGGGAATTATTAAGGCCGTGCATACATTTTGGTGTTAAATGTTCAAATGTCCCAACAGATGAATGTATCAAGTTAAGTGCAATAATTTCCGGTCTTTTTCTCGCGTTTTTTACAACGAATGCACATACCTCATCACTTGAGCGTGGAAGCCTTCTTGCAATATCAATTATCTCGTCTTTTAGTTTTTTGTTTTCTAGATTTTTTATAATATTTTTTAATTTATGTATAAATATTCTTCTGGAAAACGGTTTGTGCGGCTCGGGATCAAAAATTATGTCATTTGTTTTAATCATGAGTTTACGAAGCTGTCTTGCCATTTTTTTCGGCAAAATACGTCTGTAAAAACTAACCTTGTTAAATATTGAACTCTGTATTTTTACCAGTGCTAATTCGTGTACATCTTTTTTTAGATTTAAGAGTTCTTTAAAGTTTTGATCGGGATATTTTAAAGACATGCTTTTAAACATATTAAACACCTGTCTTTCAACCGGGTGCATAATATCTTCAAATGGTTCCAGAATTTTTACGGCATCGGAGGCTTTCTCTCCAAGTTCCTTTCTTTCGGTCAAATGCATGTAAATATCCGGATGCATCATTTCTTTTCCGCAGCAAAGGCAAGGAATACGGTAATTAAGCAGATTTTTTAATTCTCTTCTTGTGAGGGGAACTTCTAAATCTTTGCATTTTAAAGATTTATTCGGGGGATTAATTATTTTCTTTTTCATATAAATATCCTTAATTGTATTATTCCCTTTATTAACCATTTTCAAGCAATAATATTGATAATTTAAAGAATTTATGCTAAAATATAAATACATAATATAAAATTATTTGGAGGATTTATGGGTAGAAGATTATGTAAACACGCGGGTTTTGAGCCTTTCGGGGGGGGGGCACTCCCGAGCTGGAGATAAGTCAAGAGGCCAGGAATTTTGAAGGTGATGCGGCTTTACATTTTGTCCTGGTTAACTTGTTTCAGGACTGCATTGATATTTTAATGAAACGCATTCATTTGTCCCCAAAACACCAAAGAGTCCTCTCT
>CASFPN010000002.1 GCA_949296425.1 uncultured bacterium | reverse complement strand
TTTGAATTAGTCAACATCTGCGAGCGCAATTCATTATCTGTTATTCGTGCTGTAATACTTAATAATCGTGCCTGTGCGGCGGACATGCCCATGAATGATTCCTTTTTTTGTATACAATACTACATATTTTACGGAATTATTTATTCATCTCTTTAGGCACCAACGCACAAAAAATCCTATCCTATCCTATCCTATGAGGATTATATCAAGGGTTTCAGAGATTTTAAACTTATTTTTACAATTCGTAATATTTAAAACACACTCTTGATTGAACAAAAAAGCCGGCATTTAAGCCGGCTTTTTATGAATTACAATAGATCTTAAATAGTGACGTTCAAAGTTTCAAGTTTAAGCTGTATCGGCTTTTCCTCCAGCACTTCAACCTGAAAATCCTGAACATTCTGCGGTTTTGAAACCGAGTTCTTAACTGCAGGTTTTGCAACGACTGCTTTTGGTGTCTGGGCTGTATAAATACCTTTTCTTGCATTTACGACAGCAGGGTCAGGATTTGTTTTTTGCCTTTTGACATCCATCATAATTTTGTTAACAAAGCGTCTTGTTTCGCCATAAGGCGGAATAGCATTGTATTTTTTTACATTTCCCGGACCGGCATTATATGCAGCCAATGCCAGTTCAACTGAGCCGAACATATTATACATTTTTTTGTAATATGTAATTCCGGCTTTTATATTTTCGTTCAGAAGATATGGGTTATAACCCATTCTTCTTGCAGTTGACGGCATAAGCTGAAATACGCCTACAGCACCGTGAGCACTTCTTGCTTCATGTCTGAATCCTGATTCAGTACGCGCAATACTTAGCGCTATAGCAGGATCCACTCCCATTTCAATAGCATGTTTTACTATTGTCGCTTTTACAGAATTTACGTCAGCTGCCTGACACTGTGCATGGGAAAACATCATACACATTAGTGTAAAAGTTAACAGTAATAATTTTCTCAAAATGTAATCCTCTGTGTTGTAAATTGAAATCCTTAAAAATTCCCTAACAACTCGTTTCTACAACAAGTCAAAAACTTTTAAGAATGAAGTATACCTATACTATATCTCAAAAAAATAAAATTTCAACCCTAAGGAAAAAATCAGCGGGATTGCAGCTTCCCAAACAGCAGTCACAGCGGCATTTTAAGTGTAATTATAACAATTGTAAAGCAAACAGATTTTTATCAATTAACTTGTTTAAATTATTATTTTTATGATAGAATTTGTTTATTATATAGAAAAGAAATGAGGTATACATGGAAAATAAACAATTGGCAACAATCGGCGTATTTGGAGGCTCGGGATTCTATAAATTCCTTGACAATATTGAAGAAGTAAAGGTTGAAACTCCTTACGGAATGCCGAGTGACAACTTATTTATAGGAACAATAGGACAGCACAAAGTTGCTTTTATGCCAAGACACGGAAGAAGTCATACCATATTGCCTCATTTAATTAATTACAGGGCAAATGTTTGGGCAATGAAATATGCGGGATGCGAAAGAGTAATTTCGCCTTGCGCTGCCGGAAGTTTACAAAAACACGTTAAACCCGGAGACTTTGTAATTTGCGACCAATTTGTTGACTGGACTGACGGAAGGAAATCTACTTTCTTTGAAGGGCCTGTTGTTACCCATCCTTCAGCTGCAGAAACTTATTGTCCTGAATTACGGCAGCTCGCAATCAAAACAGGTAAAGATTTAGGAATCACAATCCATGAACAGGGAACCGTTGTTGTAATAAACGGCCCTAGATTTTCCACAAAAGCAGAATCCAAATTTTTTACAAATCAAGGATGGGAAGTTATTAATATGACAGCTTTTCCTGAGGCATATTTAGTAAAAGAAATGGACATGTGTCCGTTGAATATTTCTTTGATAACCGATTATGATGCAGGGTTAGTAGGAGATGTTCCGCCGGTATCACATCATGAAGTCATTGAAGTATTCAATTCAAACGTGGCAAATCTTAAAAATCTTTTATTCAAAATGATAGAAAATATTCCCGCACAAAGACAAAATTGTACATGTGCAAATACAAAAAAGAATTCACAATTGTAGGTGAAATATGATTGACAATTTGATTTTTGTAGTAAACAGTTTTTTCCAAATTTATTTCTGGCTGATACTTGTAAGATGTTTGTTAAGCTTTGTGCCAAGTATTGACTGGTATAAACAGCCTTTTACCGGTTTAAAAGATGTAACTGATTTATATTTGGATCTTTTCAGAAAAATCGTTCCTCCGTTCGCAGGACTGGATTTTTCTCCGATTATAGCCGTAATTGCTTTGCAGATTTTGAATTACTTAATAATCTATGTTTTATTTTTACTGAAATAAACTTGTAAAAAAATACGGGTTAATATATAATTCACATTATGAAAATTGTAATATACGGTGCAACGGAAATCGGCTGCCTGCTGGCAACAGAATTTTTTGAAGACCATGACATAACAATAATAGATAAAGACGAAACAAGAACAGATGAGTTCAATAAACTTGATATTAGTTTTATTCAGGGTAATGCTTCAAATATAGATGTTTTAAAAAGTGCCGATATTAAAAATACGGATATATTTATTGCCTGTACCGCAATAGATGAAGCAAATATTGTTGCCTGCCTTTCCGCTAAAAAATACGGCGGAGTGAGAACCATCTGCTTTGTCAGCCGTCAGGAATACAAGAAAACTCTTAACTTTGAAAAAAACAGCGAAAATTTCTGTGATTTTTTTATCGACTATATTATCTGGCCGGAAGAACTTTTGACACAGGAAATTTTCAGAATAGTAACCGTTGCTCATGCACTTGATGTTGAAAACTTTGCAGACGGCAGAGCAAGGCTTCTTGAATACAAAGTTCAGCCTTACCTTGATATTATCGGTAAAAAAGTAAAAGACTGCGGATTTACAAAAGATACGTTAATGGTAGGTTTGACAAGAGATTCACAGTTGTTTATCCCCAACGGGGATACAGAAATTATGGAAGGGGATAAACTCATATTTATGGGGACTTCACACTCTCTGGATATTCTGGCAGGTACTTTCTTCCATAAAAAAGAAATTGTTAAATCCGTTGCAATTATAGGCGGCGGAAACGTAGGCATGATGCTTGCAAAAACTCTTGAAAAATTGAAAATTAAAACTAAAATTATTGAAAAAGATTACGAACGCTGTCAGCTTCTGGCGGAAGAACTTTCTACCACTCTTGTTATAAACGGTGACGGAACTGATTTAAAACTTCTTGATGAAGAAGAAATAGGGTCTGCCGATGTTGCAATTAGCGTTACAAATAATGATGAAAGAAACCTTCTTTGCTCGCTTCTTGTAAAACAACTTGGCATAAAAAGAGTTATTGCAAGAGTTTCAAAAGTGCTGAATATTCCTCTTTTTGAAAAAGTAGGGATTGATATTGCAATTTCTCCTAAAAATTCAGCTATCAACGAAGTAAGAAACGATCTGCTTGAAAATGATGTAGACATTCTTGCTACAGTTGAGCAGGGACAGGGAGAAGTTCTGGAAATTAACGTACTGCCGGAATTCAATAACAAAAAAATTATGGAATTAAAGTTTCCCGAGCGTGCAGTTATAGGGGTTGTCCAAAGACGGAACAACATAATAATCCCTTACGGCGAAACAGAAATTAAAACGGATGACGTTTTGATAATATTTACAAAAGCTGAAAATGCAGCGATTATTAAAGAATTTTTTAAGGTAAAGTAAAATGCGGTTAAATTATCTGGCAAACGCAATCGGGTTAACAATGATGTATATAGGTCTGGTGATACTCTCGCCCATTGCTGTAGCGCTTTATTATCATGATTTTTCATCAATTTTACCGTTTTTAACCGCAGGAATTATATCGGCAGGCTTTGGATTTATTTTCAGACAGGCTGTGCCTAATTCTACAACTCTTGAAAATCTTAACGATATAAAAAAAGCGGAGGCTTTATTTATTGTTGCAGTTTCGTGGATAATTTTCGGGATAATTTCAGCCATTCCTTATCTGTTTTACGGCATAACACCTATTAATGCTCTGTTTGAATCAGTTTCGGGAATTACAACTACAGGTGCAACTATTTTAACAAACTATGACTATCCGCAGGCATTCTTTTTCTGGCGTTCGCTGACACACTGGCTAGGCGGTTTGGGAATTATAGTATTATTTATCGCAATACTTCCCCAATTTGCAGTTGCAGGACGTCAGATGTTTTTTGCGGAAGCTCCGGGACCCACTGAAGATAAATTTACTCCCAGAATAAGAAATACAGCCTCGGCATTATGGAAAATTTATGCAGGGTTAACAGTCTTGCAGATAATTTTATTAATGGCATTCGGGATGAACGGATTTGACGCTGTTTGTAACTCTTTTGCAACACTCGCTGCCGGCGGTTTTTCTCCTAATCCTGAAAGCATAATGGGATACCATTCCAATTATATTACCTGGATTACTTTAATTTTTATGTTTCTTGCAGGAGCAAGTTTTAATATACAGTATCAGGCACTGGTACAGAAAAAGCCTTCTATATTGTTCAAAAATGAAGAATTCAGAGTATACGCCGGAATGATTTTAGTTATGGCAATACTAATTACAATCTCACTTGTCATAAATTGTCATTCAACAGTCTTTCAGGGATTTACGGATGCTTTATATCAGGTTATAAGTATAACAACGTCAACAGGAAGCGCCAGTGTTGACTTTATAAACTGGGATTACACATCAAGATTGCTGCTATTTATGGTAATGTTTATGGGTTCATGTGCGAGTTCAGCAGGCGGCGGCTTGAAAATGGTCAGATGGATGATTATTTATAAAGCAATGAAAAGTGAACTTTTAAAAATTCTGCACCCTAACGCAATTATTAACATAAAAGTGGACAACAAAACTGTTCCGGCTGATGTTGCAAGACAGATTGTTGTTTTCGCATTTTATTACTTTTTAATTTTCGGCGTAACATCAATCATTATCTCTGTAATTGAACAAAATACAACAATAGGTTTAAGCAGTAGTATAACATCACTGGGCAACATTGGTCCGGGATTTGCAAAAGCAACAGGTCCTATGGGCAGCTTTGACGGAGTACATTTTTCAACAAAAGCAATAATGATATTTAATATGCTGGTCGGACGTTTGGAATTGATACCGTTTCTTGTTATGCTTCAAAAAGACTTCTGGTCGTTGAAGGATAATTAAAATCTCAACCCCATAAATGATTAAAATGAACAAAATATGTGATTTAATCGTTACTATATTGTAACGAGGTTTAAACTTGAAATTTCATATAAAAGCAGCGTTAATAGCAGTATGTTTATCAATAACTTCCTCATTTGCCGTGGAGCAAATGAGCGTAGAAAAAAATGCTGTTTTAAATATAAAAGACTGCATTGAAATTGCGTTGAACAACAGTCCGTTAATCAAAAAAGCCCGTTACAATTACGGCATAGCAAAAGGCAATTTAGGGGTTGCAAAATCAGATTATTTTCCAACTTTAGGTATAGGTACAGGATACAACCTTACAGACAATCGTAACAACAGGAGAAATACAAGCTCAAACATTTATTCTGCAGAAGCTAGCATAAGCCAGCTTATCTGGAACTTTGGAAAAACCAATGCAAATATCAGAATGTACAATTTTGACCGAATTGCAGCCCTTTATGAGTTTGAAGATACTGTACTTGAAACTATTTTTGGAGTAAAAACAAACTATTACGGAGTGCTGGCTGCAAAAGCAACACTTGATGTTAACAGAGCAAACGTACAGATTAATGAACGAAACTACCAAAGAACTAAAGCATACTTTGATGAAGGCATACGTTCCAAAATCGACCTTGTAAATGCCGAGGTTAACCTGAGCGACTCCAAAGTTACACTTGTCGAATCCGAAAAAAATTATAAAAATGCGTTAGTAAAACTCAATAATTCCATGTATATAGCTTTTGCACCGGAGTACGAAATTGAAAATACCGAAACTTTTAATTTCCAGAATAACTATGCCCCTGTTAACTTAGAAAAAATTGACGAAAAAAAGGATTTGAGCAAACCGCCTAAAAATGTCAGTGATGCCTTTCTTACCTCTCAGGTTGAAAAGATAAATATTCTTGATAACTATAAGTTTGAACCATTTCCTTATACATTTGAAGAATCAGTTAATCTTGCATACAAAAATCGTCCTGACTTAAAAGTTTACGATGCCAGCCTAAACGCAATGAAAGAAGCTTTAAAATACACAAAAAGGGAATATTTGCCGGAAATTTCCGCAACAGCCGGCTACGGCTACCGAGATCAGTACAATACAAATTCATTTAATGTCGGAATTAATCTTAGCAGCTCAGTTAATATAAAAGGTCAAAAGCACAGAATTGATAATGCTAAATTACAGGTTGAGCTTGCTGAAACTGAAATAGATCAGGCAAAACAGGACATTTATTTTGAAGTTCAAAATCTTTACATAAGTATGATACAATTAGAAAAACAAATTCCGTTGCTGGCTGTAAAAGTAAAGCAGACCCTTGAAAACTTTGAACTTGCAGACGGACGTTATGCAGTAGGTTTAGGCGATTACATCCAGCTGCAAGATGCAAAAGTAAATTATAATAACGCACAAGTATCCTACGTACAAACTGTTTATAACTACAATGTTGCAAGAGCAAATCTTGAAAAAGCAATTGCACTGCCGCAAAGCGTAACTACAACTATAGAGGATGACAAATGATTAGTTTTGAGAAATTTAAGCAATTACAAATCAAAAAACGCCATATAGCACTTGTATCAGGCATTATTGCCGCAATAATAATAGGATCCGTAAGTTTTGTTACAGGCAACAGGGTTAAATACAAAACAAGAGATGTCAAACTATGTACAATAACACAGGTAGTTGAGGCTTCGGGGACAATTAATCCTGTAAATACGGTAAGTGTTGGTTCCACAGTATCAGGACTTATTAAAGAAATATATGTTGACTATAACGATGTAGTGAAAAAAGGTCAAATCTTAGCCCAAATTGACCCTGCAAACTTTGAAGCAACAGTTCAGCAAAATCAGGCACAAATAAACAATGCTCAGGCAAATGTCGCAAGATTACAGGCAATAGCGGACTTTGACAGACAACAGTATATAAGATACAAAAATCTTTATGAAAAGAACTTTGTTGCAAAAAGCGAATTAGATGAAAAATACAGCACTTATAAATCAGATCTAGCGCAAATCAATGCCGCAAAGGCACAAATCAATCAGTATCAGGCATCTTTAAGAACTGCTCAGACAAATTTAGGCTACACAAAAATTATTGCGCCCGTAAACGGGACGGTAATTTCCCGTGAAATTGACCTTGGTTCTCCTGTTGCCGCAAGTTTTCAGGCTCCTGAATTGTTCACAATTGCTCAGGATTTAACAAAAATGCAAATTGAAGTAAGTGTTTCAGAAGCCGATATCGGCAAAGTAGAAGAAGGACAGGATGTAACTTACACCCTTGACGGCTATCCTGACAGTACTTTTACAGGGAAAGTAACACAGGTAAGACTTTCTCCGACAACAGAATCAAATGTTGTCACCTATACGGTAATTGTCGATGTTAATAATGAAGATTTGAAACTTAAACCGGGAATGACCGCAAACGTTTCAATAATTACCGACAAAAGCGAAAACGTAAAATGTGTTCCGAATATGGCATTGAAATTCACTCCCGATATAAACGGCCCTAAATATAAAAATCAAGGAATCTGGATTTTGGACAAAAACAAACCGAAACGTATAGAAATTGAAACAGGAGCAAATAATGATTCCAATACGGAAATTATCTCAGACAAAATTCAAGAAGGTACAAGGGTTATTGTCGGTATAAGAAGTAAAAATTCTAAATCAAATAATACTGGCAGAATGCGTGTTCCGAGGTTGTAACAAATGAGTTTGATAGAAGTTAAAGATGCAATAAAAACTTATCAGACTGGAGAAGACAGTTTTAATGCGCTGAACTGTGTTTCTCTGACGGTTGAAAAAGGTGAATTCGTTGCAATTATGGGCGCATCAGGCTCAGGCAAATCCACTTTTATGAATATGCTTGGCACACTTGATAAACCGAATTCGGGAAGTTACCATCTTGACGGTATAGATATGCTATCATTAGATATTGACAATCTTGCAATGGTAAGAAATGAAAAAATGGGATTTGTTTTTCAGGGATTTAATCTTATATCAAGGACCACAGCACTTGAAAATGTTGAACTTCCGATGATTTATAAGGGAATTCCGGAAGAAGAAAGAATAGTAAGAGCAAAAAAAGCTCTGGAAATTGTAGGTCTTGAAAAACGGGAAGATCACATGCCAAACCAGATGTCAGGCGGTCAACAGCAAAGAGTTGCAATTGCACGCGCAATAGTTAACGATCCTCCGCTTATTCTGGCTGACGAACCTACAGGGAATTTAGACACAAAAACAAGTATTGAGGTTATGGAATTCTTCGTAAACCTCAACAAAGAAATGGGTAAAACAATTGTTCTTGTAACCCACGAACCTGATATTGCACAGTATTGCAAACGTGTGGTAAGGTTCAAAGACGGAAATATTATTTCCGACGAAATAAATACACACACCACAATTCCATACTAAAAATTAAAACTTTCCTCTCATCGGAGAGGGTGCCCAAAGGGCAGGAGAGGGTCTTAATGATAGATTTCAAATCTTTAGTAAAAATGGCAATAGTATCGCTAAAAATAAATAAAATGCGCTCAATGCTTACAAGCCTCGGTATAATCATAGGTGTCAGCGCAGTAATCATAATGCTTGCCGTTGGAACAGGCGCGAGCGAGAAAGTAAAACAGGATATGGAATCAATGGGAAGCAACCTGCTTACAATCCGCTCGGCTTCTGCCAGAACAGGAGGGGTCAGAATGGGATTGGGCACCCGTCCGACTTTAACAATTAAAGATGCTGAAGCTATCAAAAAAAATGCCCGTGGAGTTGCAGCTGTATCTTCAGTAAGTTCAGAATCAAAACAGCTCACATACGGAAACCAAAACTGGGCAAGTACGGTTTACGGGACAGATCCTGAATATTTTTACATAAAAAATTATGAAGTCGATATGGGTAGAGGCTTTATACCGGAAGACATAAAAAATTCCGCCAAAGTAACTGTTATCGGATCAACTGTTGCCTCAGAACTTTTTGGAGATTTAGACCCGATAGGCAGAATTATGAGAGTTGGCGGAATTCCTTTTAAAGTTGTCGGGACTTTAAAATCAAAAGGAAGTATGGGACCTATGGATCAGGACGATTTAATATTTATCCCAATTACAACGGCGCAAAAAAAAGTTTTCGGAACAGCATTCCCGGGAACTGTATCAATGATTGTTGTCAAAGGCACTGATCCAGACGATGTTTCGCTTGCTGAAAAGGATATCGAAGAACTTCTCGTTGCAAGACACAGAATAGGCAAAAATCAGGAAAACGATTTTGAAATAAGAAATTCTGCAGAATTTCAAGAAAAAATGAAATCAACCGTTCAAACATTTGCAATCCTTCTTGCGTCAATCGCATCAGTATCACTTCTTGTCGGTGGTATCGGAATTATGAATATTATGCTTGTATCCGTAACCGAACGAACAAAAGAAATCGGAATAAGAATGGCAATAGGCGCCAAACCATCCGATATCAGGGTTCAATTTCTGATAGAATCATTTTTATTATCGGTAATCGGCGGACTTATCGGAGTTGCTGTCGGAATAATCGGCGCACAAATAGTACAGGTCTCCGGAATCATGAACGTTTCAATTTCGCTGTTTTCAATTCTGCTTTCACTCGGATTTTCAGGCGCAATAGGAGTGTTATTTGGATATTATCCTGCCTACAAAGCCTCTCTTCTAAATCCGATTGATGCCTTGAGATATGAATAACTTAATATTTTTTAAAATAATCCGGATCGCTTAAAGCTTTTGCAGCACAACCTATACCGTTTAACCTATTATTTGAATCTTTTGAACAATACAAATTCTCATCGGTAAATCCGGTACCGGAAGCACCCATCGGCAAAAATTTTCCTTCATTTGTTATTTGAAATGTAAATAAGTCCCTGCCATAGACATTCGGCTTTTTATTCATCCCGTTAACATCTATTGTTATATAAATTTGACGAGCTGCCATACCGCCAGGATTTTCTATCATAATCAGGGTTCCGTCAGAAAGAATAAATTGACCATCATCAAAATACTCAGTTTTAACTGTTTGGGAAAGATTATAAGTTTTATAATTTTCATATATCACTGCATTACTGACGGTTTCTTCATCAGGTTTACCACTCAAAATAGGATTTCCGTTTGCTGTTTTGAGAGATTTAAAATACTTACGGTACACAGGTGCAAATGTCATTGCCGGATAATTTTGAGGCAATATGTCCTCGCCTAAATCAGACTTCATAAATTCCAGAGCCTGCGCAAGCTGTGAATAACCTTTTTTCAATGCTGCTTGTAATTCCCTGTTTTGTGCATTATTTATCAATACAGGCATAGTCATAGCCGCAACAACACCTATGATGCCAAGGGTGATTAAGACTTCCGCAAGGGTGAACCCGTATTTACATTGACAGTTCGGCAAAGCTACGTGCGTAGCACCCCTCTCCCGGGAGAGGAAAAATTTTTACGATACTTCTTAGTGCCTTAGTGACATAGTATCTTACGAGATTTAAATAGCTTGACTTCTTGACATCTTGACTTCTGCGTAGCTCAGGAGTGCACCCACCCAGAAATTCTTATTATTTCTTAATATATTCATACTTTGCGCCTTTCTTATTATAATTATAGTA
>CASFPN010000001.1 GCA_949296425.1 uncultured bacterium | reverse complement strand
ATACACTGTCTTTGTGTAATCGTCGACCGACGGCGGTACCGGTACTGACATACCGAGCAAATCGTTATAGTAATTTGCTGACTGGTTTGACAATGTTGTACGCTGTTGGTTGATCTGTTGACCTTCGTATTCAACATTGTTTTTTCTGGCTGTCAGACCTAAAAATCTTGCTTGTGACGCTGCCATTCCCATTGCTGTCGATCTTCCTTTCTTGGTGTTTTGCTTTCCTTGACATGCATGTCGGCAACTATGATAAAAAACTTTAATTTTTTATTTTATTTTGTTAAGAAATTGTAACATTCATAAAAAAAGACAGGGCTGCCAATATACTGGAAGCCCTGTCAGTTGTTGCATTTTCACTATTTGATGTTGGCAAATGTCCAAGCATCAAATGTAGGAGTTTCTGATATATTCATTTCTTTTTTCTTTTCGCCTGAGGTTGAATCATTATGAGCAATTGGTTTATACAATCTGTTGTAGTATTCAATTACCATACGATCAGAATTGAAATAAGCTTCTGATGTTCTGATAGCCTGTCTCATCAAACGAGCCCATTCCTGTTTATTTTCATAGTAAGTCGGAATAATTTCGTTTTCAATCGTATTCATAATGCATTCATGATCTTTCCAGTGGCGTTCTTCCCAAGGCATTTCATCATCAAGCCCCGGATATTCAACAGTGTAACCGTTGATGCCGTTAAATGTACCTTCAACAGTCCAGCCGTCGTAAATAGAAAGGTGAACCGTTCCGTTAGCATTAGCTGACATTCCTGATGTTCCAGATGCTTCAAACGGTCTCAAAGGAGTATTTAACCAGATATCTGAACCGCGTTTTAATTTGCCGGACAATTCAAGTTCATATCCCGGTAATACGACAACATTTTTCATACTGTGTGAACGGTTAAGAAGTTTGTTAAACATTTCTTTGCCCATTACATCATCCGGATGGAATTTACCGGCAAATATAATTTGAATTTTGTTAGCATCAAGTAATTTTGTAATTCTGTCTTTATCCATAAGGATTAACCATGCTCGTTTGTAGTCAGCAAACCTTCTAGCCCAGGTAATTGTTAAAACATCAGGGTCAAATCTTTTACCAGCTACGTTTGCAACGTATTCAAACAATTCAGCCTTCATTTCACGTTTAACGGCCAGCAATTTTTCAGGGTTATTTGCAGCTTCTTTAACTCTGTCATCCTGCCAGTAATGAAGGTTAACAGCGTTTGTAATTGCACGAATAGGGCATCTTCCTTCAACCCATTCCCACATTTTATTTGCAACAAGACCGTGAAGTTGTGATACTGCATTTGCAATTCTTGACATTCTCAAGGCAGCAACAGTTAGCGAGAAGTTTTCTCCGCCCAGTTTAACTGCAGTTTCTCTTGAACATCCGGCAAAGAAGCCGCCTTCAAGAAGCGTATCAACCCAGTGAACTTCATTTCCTGCGGCAACAGGAGTGTGAGTTGTGAATACTGTTTTCTTTTTGACTTCTTCAAGGTTGCCGTTGTATTGTCTTAATAACTCGAATGCTGCAGGCAGAGCGTGACCTTCATTCATGTGTACAACATCAAAATTGTAGCCGATTTGTTGTAAAATTCTTATACCGGCAATACCTAAAACTGTTTCTTGAGCAATTCTTATTTTTTCATTTCCGTCATAAAGTTTATGTGAAATGCTTTTTGCCCAGTCGCTGTTGCCTTCGATATCCGTAGTTAAGAGATATACAGGACAAGCACCAAATAATTCCGGTTCAACAAGGTATGCTTTAACTTTAACTTTTTCTCCGAAAATATCTACTTCAGTTGAAACATTGATGTCTTTTAAAAATTCGTAATATTTTCTGATATAAGCAACTTCAACCTGTCCGTCCTGAGCAATACGCTGATCATAATAACCGTATGACCATAACATTGTTACACCGACCATAGGCATCTGCAAATAACCGGCAGACAACATGTGTGAGCCTGCCAAAAATCCCAAACCGCCTGAGTAAGTTTTTAAGGACTGATCCAGTGCGATTTCCATTGAGAAGTATGCTACATTTGGTAATGACATATTAACCTTCCTCTTCTTATACTATGTAAACTATCTGTCCCGTATTTTTGGGGTACTACAACAGCATACCACAAAAATTGAATAGTCAATTAATATTATAAAATCTTTATAGTCTAATCCTTAAGAATTAGTCATATAAGGTTATTCAGGACTTTAAAAAAGTTTACATAAACTCGTAATTTATGATATTTTATCCAGAAATTTTTTTAAAGCTATTTTTATATGTGAGTAATTCAAGCCGCCCTGCATATAAGCAACATAAGGCGGTCGCATAGGCCCATCTGCTGAAAGCTCAATTGTTGAACCTTCAATAAATGTTCCGCCTGCCATAATGACTTTGTCCTCATAGCCAGGGATGTATTCAGGAATTGGTGTTACATAACCGTTTACAGGAGAAAATGATTGAATAGTTCTGCAAAATTCTTCTAAGTGTTCCGGATTATTAAATATTATGTTTTGAATAATATCAGTACGTTTTTCATTATATTTCGGAGCTGTATTAAATCCGAGATTTTCAAATATTTTAGATGCAAGAACAGCACCTTTGACGGCATCTGCCACAACTGACGGTGCCATAAATAAACCTTGAAAAATTAGTCTGTGCTGGTTAAACATTGCACCGCCCTCACATCCTATGCCGGGAGCTGTTAATCTGTTGGCGGATTTATCTACGTATCTTGATTTCCCGGCAATATAACCTCCGGCTTCTACAATTCCGCCTCCGGGATTTTTGATTAAAGAGCCTGCGATTAAGTCTGCTCCGGCTTCTAAAGGTTCCCGTGATTCTACAAATTCCCCGTAGCAGTTGTCCACAAAGCAGATACAATTTGGATTTTTTGATTTTACAATTTTACAAATCTTTTCTATTGTATCTATTGTTAGGGATTTTCTTGTTGAATAACCTTTAGAACGCTGGATTAAAACCATTGTGACAGATTCATCAATTGACTTTTCCAGTTCTTCAAAGTCAATTTCATCATTTTTTAACGGGATTTCGTCATATACAACCCCGTGCGCAATCAAAGAATCTTCTTTTGTCTCATTGTCTCCGGCGGTTCCTATGACTTCCTGCATTGTGTCATAAGGTGCTCCCGCAACTGAAATTAATTTGTTTCCCGGTCTTAAATTCCCGAACAGGCAGCA
This sequence comes from uncultured bacterium, assembly GCA_949296425.1. Lineage (GTDB taxonomy): Bacteria > Cyanobacteriota > Vampirovibrionia > Gastranaerophilales > Gastranaerophilaceae > Stercorousia. The sequence continues at coordinate 8,853 of CASFPN010000001.1, read as the reverse complement.
GGCAAGTGTATGTGTACCTGATGCAAAATGTATTCGTGCAATTGCTTTTTCAGCTTTAAAAACATCTGCAAATACTCTATCTAAGACTTCTCTGCCTATATCGTCATGCCCGTAGCCCGAAACAGTATAAAAATGTTCTGGTGCAACTCTGTTTTCAATAAATGCGTTTAATACTTTTTCCTGATTAAAATCTCTTATTTCATCTATTATTTCAAATTCTTGTTGAAGGCTTTTTTCTGCCTGTTTTATTAATTCTTTGCTATTCATAATTTCTCCGCCAAATTCTGATTACTTTTATAATATTGCAAGAAAAAATAATCGTCAAATGCATAAAGTAAAGGGTGAAGTGTGAAAAGTGAAGCGGTGTAATAATATTTATATGAAAATTTTATTATTTTTATTTTGTTTTATTATTATGCAGTTATATGTTTTTGCAGGCGGATATGACGTCAGCAGACCGGATGATTTACCCAAAATTGAGGAGGATGAAAGGCTTTTATTTATTCTTGATTTTTCAAACAGTATGTCTGAGTATCTTGAAGGTCGTAAAAAAGTGGATTTGATGATAGATACGATGAAATCTATTCTGCCAAATTTACCGCGTGATATGTCTGTAGGCTTGCGTGTTTACGGACACAGAATGGGATTTACTCCGTTTGAGGCATGTCGCGCATCAACTCTGGTTAATCCGGTTTCAATTGCAAACGGGATAAATATAAGAAATTCTCTGCTTGATATTGAGCCGCGCGGGATGACTCCCATTACATATTCTCTTAAGCAGGCTGTAAATAAAGATTTTTTAGGCTTTTCAGGTAAAAAACATATAATTTTACTGACTGACGGCGGTGAAAACTGTGATGAAAGCCCGTGCACTTATGTGCTTGAATTAATAAAAATGCGAAAAGACATAACAATTGATGTAATTGCATTTAATGTTAATGATGAGGATGATCTTGATCAACTTGAATGCACATCACTTGTTACAAGCGGAAAATTTTATAATGCAAAAACGGCGGCAGAACTTGTTAAAAGTTTGAATAGCAGCGTTAACAGCATAAAAAAAGTAGAAGCTAAAATTATTGAAAATCCATAAGCAATTTTTTAACAGTAAATGTTTTTATATATATAGGGAATTAAGAAAAGGAGAATATTATGTGCAAAATAAGTGCTATACAAAGAGCAGGGCGTGCTGTTGCGCAATGTTTCAGAACTAGAACTGTCTGTTCAGATAGTAAAAGTTTATTTTCTTTTGCACAAAGGCATAATTTAAAAAATTCGGGTGTTGAACTTAGTGAAGACGGTATGATTTTGACTCATATAACAGATTTTTTGCCGAGGGATGGATATATAGATACTGCAAGAACTGCTATAGGGGCGTCACGTGACAGTGTTCATTTTGCGGTAAATCATGGAGTAAGCTCTCATTTGGGCGGTGATTGGTCAAATAAGAAATATGCTATTTTAATACCTATGCGTGCTGCAAGAGCTGAAAGCAGGAATAAGTTTGTTGGTGGTATTGTATCTGATTTCTTTTCCCATGGCAGAGTGAAAATTCCGGAAGGCTCAATTATTGTAAAAAGAACGGATACTATTCAACCAGGAAAGTTTAGAATATCAGATGCATCAAAAATTGATGAATTTAAACAGTTGCATGGGGTAAAAGTAATTGAAACATCTAATCCGAATATGAAAGAATCTGTTGATTCTGTTGTGAAAAAGCTTGGTTATAATTTACGTAATGTAGATAACCCATTTAAGTTTGGCAATGATGTTGACAAGTCTATATTAACGTATATAAGAACATTCAATAGATTTCTCACAAAAAACGGTATGAAACCAATGCTTCACACGTATACGCCAAATGGTAGAATAGACCAGCTTTTGTCAAATCTTCATTTGAAAGCTCAACTTAATAGGGGATGGCAGTTTGTAAAAGATGGAGAAGTTATTTTTGATACTAGAAAAGGTATGTTGGATGCCCTAAAATATATTAATGAATATGCAAAAACATATAACTATCCTCTGGATTTTGACATAAACAAACTTAGCCGGATTATTCAGAAATCTGCCAGCCCCAAAGAAGCTGCAGATCTCTTGAAATCAGAAATGAATATTTTTTCTATGGTAGATGACAATGCATTAAATTGTCATAAAATGTTAAATGAATCACAAAGTGAGGCGTTGCTATATATTAATTTTGATACTTTAGTTGATAGCCCATTTCTGAGAAAGGCAGACGCTGCTATAAACAAATATTTGTCAAATCCTAGTTCTAAAAACTTAAAAGAAATAAAGTCATTAGATGCAAGGCACGCTGAATTTATTGAACCGGATGTTTTACATATTTTAGAAGAATTGTTGGGATAAGCATAAAAACTTTGTTTAATTCTTGCATCCTGCATCTTCCATATCAATTTTGCCGTCAAAGTTGTTGTCTACACTATCTGAGCAAGATCCTATTGAATATTTGCCCTCGGCTCTTACGCCCTGTTTCAAATATTTATCAGGGATTTTCTTCCATAAATATTCAAAAAATCCCCTGTAATACCTTGCAAGCCTGACATCTTCTATTATTAAAGCATTTTCGTCATTTTTGCTTTCGCCGCTTTTTGTGAAATTCATTGAACCTGCAATAATATATTTATCATCAATTATTATGGTTTTTGAGTGAACTTTGCCTGCGTAATTTTCAACTTTTACCGGTACTGTAGCGTTTCTAAGTATTTTTACCTTACTTCTCGATGCGAAAGTGTTCGTTGCATCTATTATAATTTTGACATCAACTCCGCGCTTTTTTGCCTGTATCAGTGCTGTTGCTAATTCATCATGTGTCAGTATAAATGCAGGCATATAGATATATTTCTTTGCACTGTTTACAAGAGGGATGACGTTTTTGGTAATAATTTTATCTGTTGGTGAAAAATACGGTGTTACTTTAGTGTTCCCCAGAAGTACCGTTTTATGTTTCACCGGTTTTTTATCGTTGTGAAACCTGCCCGAGAGCATCTGATTGAATTCTTCCAGATAAATTTGTGCTATTTCACTAGAATTTATAAAAAATAAACAATTTGAATTAAAACCTGAGAAATCAGTGTCGGAAAAATTCATTGAGCCGGTAACAAGTTTTTGATTATCAAAAATCATAAATTTGTTGTGCATCAATATTTGATTTGTTTCAGTTGCAGATTCATCTGCCAGTTTTATAAGTTCTTTTGTTTCAGGGTAATAGTTATTTTTGCTTGTATCGTAAACAATTCTGATTTTAACCCCTCTGGATTTTGCATTTATTATGGCATTTTGAATTTCTTCCACCTTATCCCAGCCGTATAGAGCTATATCTAATGTTTCTTGCGTATTGTTTATCCCGTTAAGAATTTCTTTGCAGGCAAGAGAGGAACATTTACCGTCAGGTTTGAGTTTAGTCGTTAAATCGGTCAGATACATTTTTATGCTTCCGTTTGATATTGCAAGAGGGTAAGCAATAAGTGAATATTTTTCTGGAAGATTTTTCTTTATAATTTTTTTATTATTGTTTAGGTGGCAGAATTTACACGGTTTTACATCTTGCGGAAGCTGAGCGGCAGGAATTATTACGGAATCTCTGGCCACAAGTCCGTATTTACAATTGAGTTTATGATATTTAGAACTTCTGTGGTTAAGTATTACAAGATTCAATTTTTTTGCTTTTGCAAGTTGTTTTTCAAACTCAGATTTTTTTGCAGGTTTGCCTTTGTAAAATCCTAAACCAGAATCAAGCAGCTTATTTCTGTATGATTGATTATTAATAGTAATATCCGCGAATATGCAATTTTGATTTTTCTCTCCAGAGTATTTAAGTTTTACTCGTTTATTTGCAAGTATATTTTCCGCAAAATTGTCTGTAATATATCCGAGCTTAATTGCGTCTGAATCTGTAAGGTTCAAAATTTTTGAGAGTTCCGGCTGGTTTTCGGATAAATTAGCACTAAAAGTATTGATTTCAGGTATACATATTGTTTCGCCTGCGTCAAAAACCTTATTTCCGTTTAAATCTACTTTAATAACATCAGGTCGAATAATATCAAGAACGTATTTATCTGATTTTCTGTAAAATTCAAATCCTAAAAAACAGGATAAGAGAGTTAAAATTATTAAAATAGATATCAGCCTATTGTATAGCATATTCTTGTTTATAATTAGTTAAGTCAAATCCGAGTCTGTTGATTTTATCCTTAAGAGTTTTATCCTGAGTAATTAAAAATTCTTTATAGTGCTGATTTTTGTGTGATACAGCGTAATTACAAGGGTGGATGAGAACCTCTGTAAGCCCGCATTCATCAACAGCCTGCAAACCGTATTCTATGGTCATACTATCCATCAAACCGGTATAGCCGACTCCTATTAAGTAATCATTTGTTCGGAGTCCGTATTCTTTTACGGTTTGCTTGTTAATTTTTGTGAAAGTGTTTAATAATATTATTTTAAGTATATTGGGAGGGTATTTAAAATTAAGATGCTTTCTGAGAGAGGGTACAAAATATAATTCTTCATACTGAGTGCGTATAAAAGGAATATTGTATTCTTTAGCCAGCTTTGCCGTTATTCTGAAAATATTCGGTATTGCATGTGTATGTACATGTGAATCTATATGATCAACTTTAGTATAGTTCATAACGGTTTCAATTTGAGTTCTGAATTCGTATTCAATTTGTTGCAGAAATTTAGCATCGCCGGATTTTAAAATAAGTTTGAGGTAGCTGTTATTAAATTTCCCGCGTTTATTGGTAAGAAGCGGTGCTTTGGTAAGCGAACGTCCTTCCATAATATTGAGGTGAACGCCTGTTCCGAGATTGGGACATTCGGGTATAATTTCGTTTACTGCGGCATTGAATGCTTTCCCGTTCGCACACAGGCTGGCGCTTGTTAAAAAACCGTTGTGATATCCGTCAAGAACTGCACGGTTAAAGGCTTTTGACATCCCGAAATCATCAGCGTTAATAATAAATTTTTTGTTTGCCATTCTCAATAAATCCTTGATTTAATATTACAAATATTATAATATAAATATACTTGTTTTGGCAAATTTGAGAGAGGACTTATGGATAAACCTACGTTAGCTGTTATTATTCCCTGTTATAACGAAGAATTATGTCTTAAAAAGACTGTAACACGCATTTTAGAAGTCCTGGATGTTTTGATATCTAAAAATAAAATTAAATCAGACAGCTATTTATATCTTATAGATGATGGTTCTGGAGATTCCACCTGGAAGATTATTGAAGAAATGCATAATGCTGATAAAAGAGTAAAAGGAACAAAATTTATTCGCAATTTTGGAAATCAAAAGGCACTGATTGCAGGGCTTGAAAGTGTCCGAGAGATAGGATGTGACTGTGCTGTTTCAATTGATGCAGATTTGCAGCAGGATGAAAACGCTATTGAAAAATTTATTGATAAATATATGGACGGTGCTGATATTGTTTCAGGTATAAGACGCGACAGGAAAACGGATCCCTTTTTTAAAAAGCTGACTGCTGTTATGTTTTACAAAACAATGAATATTTTGGGAGCCAAGATTCCGCCTAATCATTCTGATTTCAGGCTTGTAAGTTCAAAAGCTTTAAAAATTATGGAACTTTATCACGAAAAATATCTTTTTTTGCGTGGATTTTTTAATGAACTCGGTTTAAAAACAGCTTATGTAGATTTTGATGTAAAACCGCGTCAGGCAGGCCAATCAAAGTTTAATTTCTTCTCTCTTATGACGCTTGCTTTAAACGGCATAACTTCTTACAGTGTTGTTCCTTTGAGATTTGTTGCAGTTCTGGGATTTTTTATAGCTTTATTTGGCTTTCTTGTCGGAATTGAAACTGTAATTGAAAAAATATTTTGGAATAACTCTCCTAACGGCTGGGCTACCGCAATAATTTTGTCATGTGTATTCGGCGGAATACAATTGTTTTGCCTTGGTGTTATAGGCGAATATGTCGGACAGGTATTCAGGGAAGTAAAAGCAAGACCGCGTTACATAAAAGATGTAGAATTAAAATAATGAATTTTTAAACAAGAGCTGCTTCATCAGTCACTTTCACCGGAAGTATAAAGCCGAAAGTTGACCCTTTGCCCGGTTGTGAATGTACAAATACTTTGCCGTTGTGGTATTTTTCAATTGTTTGTTTTACAAGATGAAGCCCCAGGCCTGTCCCTTTTATTGTATGTATATTATTTTCAACCCTGTAAAAACGGTCAAATATTTTTTTCTGATGTTCAGGGGCTATTCCGCATCCTTGGTCAGAAACTGTTATTTCAGCTTCTTCCTCTGATGCTTTCAGTGTGACATGTATTTCTCCGTTGTCCGGAGAATATTTTATTGCATTTGATAACAGATTTGTTAAAGCTCTTTCTATTCCGTCAAAATTGAAGAAAAATTCCGGTATTCCTTCCTGCTTGTCTATGGTAATTCTTAAATTATGCTCTTTGGTAAGAGGCTGCACTTGATTTATACAGCTATCGACAACTTCTGATATATTATTCAGAGATTTTTGCATCTGTGCATTTGCTTCCATTCTTGAAAAGTCAAGTATGTCATTGACCATTCTGTTGAGCCTTATTATTTCCTGATTAATAGTACCGATAAACTCTTTTTGTGTTTCATAATCAAATTCGTTTCCGTAGTTATAAAGCGTATCAATGTAACTTCTTAAAACAGTGACGGGTGTCCTTAATTCATGCGAAACATTAGATATGAATGTCGATCTCATAGCATCCATTTCTGCTTCTTTTGTCATATCAATAAGTACTATTATATAACCTACATAATCTTTGTTTCTCGTGAACATTGGAGAAATTACGGATTTGATAACTCTTTTGTCAACCTGAATATTAAATTCAAGTGGCTTATTTTCCATTTCTTCTATCGGTGTGTCTTTAAATTCTTCAATTTTATCCTTAAAGCAATAATGACCTTCTGAATCTATATATTGTTGAATTTTGTTATTCAACATCTGATTTTCTTCAAGTTCAAGAAGTTTTTGAGCATGATTATTAACAAGAACGACATTATCATTGTTATCGCATACGACAACTCCGTTTGCAATACTCATTAATATTGCTTCAAGCTTGTTTTTTTCTAAAGTAAGCTGTTCAATATTTTGTTCTTCATACAAATGAAGTCTGTTAGACATGTTATTAAAAGCGTTAAAAAGTTCTTTCACCTCTGAACTTACATCCTGTTCTCTGATTTTATAGCCGAATTCCCCGCCGGAAATTTTCTGAACGCCTTTTTGAAGTATTCGCAATTCTCTTGTGATTAGATATGTATTTATAAGAATTACGAATGCAAAAACAACCCAGGCTACTGTAAATACAAACAATAATGAAGCTCTTGTTGTAGATGATATTTGATTTATTATATCCCCTGAAAGTCCTACTGTTACCGAGCCTGTATTTGTATCATCTTTTGATGTCATAGGGGAGCTGACAATTATGCTCGGAATTTTTTTTATGTTGTTATCTTTGTTATCGGTTTTATATATAAGTTTTCCAGCAGCATTACGAAATTCTATAAATACAATATCACTGTGAGTTTCTACCATTGTATCGGCATGGGATTTTAATGTTTTATATAGTTGGTTTTCATCTAAGTCTGTTGCCAGTTCGCTGCTTTCAATGGCCAGAACTTTTGAAACTATTTGTCCGAAATTTTGATATCCTGCGTTAAGCTTTTTTTGAATATTAAAGATTGCAAACACTGCTATTGCAACAATTAAAACAGTACTTAGAATTAAACCCGAAATAATTAAACGATTTTGTGTTGTTAAGCTCACCTGTGTGTTTTTCATATAAAAATTATATCATGTATCGTTAAGCCGGGCAAGTGTAAACCAAAAAGTTGCGTAAGTATATAAAATATGTTAAAATAAATATTGTTATATACAAAAATAAGGAGTTCAGAATGAGAAGTTTTAAAGAAATACTGTGGAGCTTCGGGGGGGGGGCACTCCTGAGCTAGGCCAAGGATCAGATGTCAAGAAGTCAAGCTATTTAAATCTCGTAAGATACTATGTCACTAAGGCACTAAGAAGTATCGTAACAATTTTTCCTCTCCCGGGAGAGGGGTGCTACGCACGTAGATCTGTCGGTCAGTCAACGCAAATACTATTTACCCTTGTAAAAGGTGCTGCGCACGCAGCCCTACCGAACAAGCAGCGCAAATGCGCGTTTACATTGGCAGAGGTTCTCATCACCGTCGGTATTATAGGTGTTGTTGCGGCTATGACATTATCTACTGTAATATCAAAGATACAGGATAAGCAAAATATTGCCAAATGGAAAAAGGAATACTCTGTCATAAGCAACGCGTTTAATGAAGTAGTCGCTGACGGAGTAACAATATGTAATCATACTCAATACGGCCATTGTAATGGACAGGGGTATACAGATGAATTTGTAGACGCAATACAGAAAAAATTAAGAGTTGTCGATTATTGCGGATCTGCGTCTGTTTTTCCTCGTGAAAAAATATGTGATTATACAAACTTTCAAAATGGTGATTGGTGGAAAAAATATGGAATATTCAGATGGTCAGGTATTAACGGTTCTGCAGTTGAAACGGGTTACAAAGCCCTTGGCGAATCTTCATCATCAAATAAGGGAGTTAACCATTACAATTTTTCCCGTATTGCGCTTTTATTGGCAGATGGAGCCAGCGTATACTTGGGAACCCTATGGAATGGGCCATGGATAGTTGTGGATGTAAACAATTTTAATAATGGACCGAATCAATTCGGGCGCGATGTTTTTGTAATTCACGTATCATCAGATATTAAGAAGAATAAACATTATTTAGCCCCTGCCGGTTCAGAAAGTTTGTTT